>NZ_JAKZEW010000056.1 GCF_022548875.1 Glycomyces sp. L485
GGGACCGACAGCAACTCGATCCGGATCGCACGGGTGATGGCACAGAACTGACCTACCGACGCGGCGGAGCCCGGCCTTTGGGCACTCGAGGGGCCGGGCGCCGCCGACCACGCGGCGGACCTCCGCAACCGCATTAAGATCGAGCGGTCAGCCCCTTCGATCTCCGAGGACCCATCGTGACGACAACGGCCAAAACCGACGCTCCGGCCCGCAAACGCCGCTGGCTGCGCCTGTCCCTCATCGCTCTCGGGATAATCCTCGTACTGGCCCTCGGTGCGCTCGGCGGTGCCGGCTGGTACTTCTCCGGCGAGGTCATCGACGTCGACCACAGCCCCGACGAATACTCGCTCACCGTCCAGGCCGTCGACGAGGACACAGTGACCCTCCCCCGCGAGGAGGACACCGAGAAGGCCGGCACCTGGGGACTGGAGTGGGAGGACGGCCAGGCCGTTCTCGGAGACGTCGTCGCATCCGACGACGAGACCGTCACCCGGTCGCTCCACGGCGTGCTCTTCGGAGAGCTCGCCGCGGGCACGGTCGTCCGCGTCGACAAATGGACGTACCGCGACGACCCCTCGTCCGCGCTCGGGCTCGAATACGAGACCGTCGACGTGCCGACCGAGCTCGGCGACGCGCCCGCCTGGTACCTCCCCGGGGATCAGAGCACCTGGGTCATCACCGTCCACGGCCGCAACGCTTCGCCCGGCGAGACCCTCCGCGCCGTCGAGACCTACGACATGCTCGGCTACCCCGTCTTGGCGGTCACCTACCGCAATGACGAAGGCGCGCCCGACGCGCCCAACGGACGCCACAGCCTCGGCGAGCACGAGAGCGACGACGTCGTCGACGCCGTCGAGTACGCGCTCGCGAACGGCGCGGACGACGTCATCCTGCACGGCTGGTCCATGGGCGGGGCGACCGCCTCGACGGCCGCCCGCAAGCTCGCCGATACCGACGCGGTCAAGGCCATGGTCCTCGACTCACCGGTCATGGACTGGAACTCGACGCTCGACATGCAGGCCGACGACCGGGACGTCATCCCCCCGATCACCTGGACCGCCAAACGGATCATCGAGCTGCGCGCCGACATTGACCTCGACGACCTGGACCAGCGGAACTTCGCTGAAGAATTCGACATGCCCATGCTGCTGTTCATCGACACCGCCGACGAGACCGTCGACCACACCGCGACGCTCGAATTCGCCGAGCTCCTGCCGCCCGACCGGACCACGGTCGTCACGACCGCCTCCGGCCACACCGCCTCCTGGAACGAGGACCCGGTCGCCTACGCCGCCGCCCTGGAGGCCTACCTCGCGACCCTGTGACGTCGCGGCGGGGTCGTCACCTTGCCGCACCCGATCAGTGAGCGGACTCCCGATCAAGCATCGAGCAGCTCCGGCAGCTCGCCGCAAGGAAGACTGCTCGTCGTTCCGAGTGGAGCCGACCTGGTCGGCACCTTGACGCCGTACGGCGGATGTACCGCGTCGGCGACGAATGCTGGCGAGGTGAGGACGCCAATCCGCCCCTTCACTGCGGGATTGAGGAGAGACTGAGGTCGAGAACCAGCTGATGGGAGCACAGATGTCACGTGAAGAAGGACACGGACGCATCGTGGTGGGTGTCGACGGTTCGCCGTCCTCGATCCGGGCCCTCGAATGGGCACTGGACCAGGCCGAACTGACCGGCGCGAGCGTTCAGGCGGTCTACGCCTGGGAACTGCCGAGCACTTGGGGCGCGAAGGTGCCCGTGTACCCCGGCAGCGAAATCGCCGAGGAGACCGAGGTGGCCGAGGCGAAGCTGGCCCAGGCCATTGGGGAGGCCACGACCGGGCGAAAGCAGGTGGAGGTGTCGCAGAGAGTCGCCAGGGGCCACCCCGCCGAGGTCCTCATCGAAGCGGCCAAGGCAGCGGACCTGATGGTCATGGGCAACAGAGGCCACGGTGGGTTCACGGGCGCGTTGCTCGGCTCGGTCACCCAGCATTGCGTCCACCACGCGGTCTGCCCTGTCGTGGTGGTCAGGGCCGCCGGGGAGTAGCGAGGCAGCAGCATGCCGGTCCGTCGAACAACGAAGACTCCCGCGCTCACGGGCCTGGCCCGAGGCGTGGCTCTGGAACCTGTGGAACCTGCGCCCGCACCCGATGACAGCGAGGCAGCGGGGGAGCGCTTCGCTGGTAGACCGGCACGACCGCCTTGGCCGCGCCGCCGGCCGTTGGACGCGGCGGTCGCGCCTCCGGCGGCGCCTTGGCCGCCCCGTACCGGTCAGCGCAGTCGCCGGGCGATCGGATCGGGTTCATCGCCGATCCGGGCCAGCCGTAGCTTGACGTCGGCCGCTTGAAGCCCGTGGCGGGTGGACATGATCGGGTTCAGGTCGAGCTCGGCGACCTCGGGACGATCTTCGGCGAGGCGGCCGAGTCGGGTGAGCAGATCGTTCAAGGAGTCCAGGTCGACCGGTTGGGATCCGCGGTATCCGGTGAGCAGATCCGCGGCCTTGAGGGAGCGCCACATTGACTCAGCGTCGGTGTCGGTCAGCGGCAGCAACCGGAACTGCTTGTCGCCCAAGATGTCGGTGGCGGTACCGCCGAGCCCGAGCATGACGAGCGAGCCGAACAGAGGATCGTGGACGATGCCCGCGGACAGTTCTACGTCGGCGTCGAGCATCGGCTGCACCACAACCGTGGCCCGCTCGTAGCCTTTGACAGCCGCCGCGACCTGTCTGAAACCGGCCCGCACCTCGCGGGCGCCCCGCAGACCGAGGAGGACGGCTCCGGCGCCGGCCTTGTGGACAAGATGGGGGGCATCAGCCTTGACCGCCACCGGATATCCCAAGGTGCGGGCGGCGGCGACGGCCTGCTGCTGGGAACTTGCGGCCACTGTCGGCGCGAGCGGGATGCCATAGCACTCGAGGATCGAGGCGGCCTCGGCCGCCGTCTGCCACTCATGGCCGGCGCTGAGCAGCCGCTCGATGATCGCGCGGGCCCCGGCGCGGTCGATCCCGGGAACCTCGGGCCGCTTGCCGAGGGGTCGGGTCCGCCACCGGGCGTATGCCGCGGCCCGGCCCTGTGCGGCGACGGCGGTCTCAGGGAAGCCGAACACCGGGATCCGTCTTGCGCCCAAGGTGGACGGAGCATCGGCTGCGCCCATGACGACGACCGCGGCAGGAGTGCCTGGAATGGCGTCGAGAGCGCGGGCGATGGCGGCCAGGTTTCCTTGGACGTCGCTGGCGCCGGTCACGGCGAACACCGCCAGAAGGGCGTCGGTCTCGTGGGACGCGCCGAGGCAGGCGAGTGCGTCGGCGAAGGCGCCGGGACTCGCCGCCGCCCCGAGATCGACCGGGTTGTCGGCGGCGGCCACCTCGGGAACGGCCTCGGAGAGGCGCCTGCGGGCGTCGCCGCTCAGTCCCGGGACGTCGAGCCCGGCGGCCTCGGCGGCGTCGGCCGCCAGGACGCCGACGCCCCCGGCGTTGCCGACCACGCCGAGGCGGCCGCCGCGCGGCAAGGGCTGATCGATCAGGACGCGGACGGTGTCGAGCAGCTGTTCCAGGGTGTCGGTGCGGATGACGCCGGACTGAGCGAAGAGGCTTTCGACCGCGACTTCCGAGGTGGCTGCGGCGGCAGTGTGCGAGAGCCCCGCGCGTCGCCCCGGCTCGCTGCGGCCGCCTTTGACGGCCAGGACCGGCTTGCGGCGGGCCACTGCCCGGGCGAGGCGCGCGAACTTGCGAGGGTTCCCGAAGGACTCGAGGTAGAGGGCGACGGCCTTGCAGCCAGGGTCGTCGTACCAGTACGCGAGCAGGTCGTTGCCCGAGACGTCCGCTTTGTTCCCGAGGGAGACGAAAGAGTGCACACCCAGCCCGGTGCGAGTGGCGTGGGCGAGGGCTGCGATGCCGACGGCACCGGACTGAGAGGCCAGGCTCAGGCCGCCGTGGACGGGGGGCTCGAACGCGAAGCTGGCCTGAAGCCGTACGGAGCGGTCGGTGTTGATGATGCCGATGCAGTTGGGGCCGACCAGGCGCATGTCGTGGGTGCGTGCGATGCGCACCAGGTCCTGCTGTGCCGCTATGTTGCCGATTTCGGCGAACCCGGATGACAGGACGACCGCAGAGCGCGCCCCGGCTTCGCCCGCCTGCATGAGCACCGCCGAAACGGCGGGCGCGGGGACGGCCACGATGACGAGATCGACCGATTCGGGAACATCGGCGAGCGAGGACCATGCCCGAAGCCCTGCCAGTTCGGACTCCTCGGGGTGGATCGGGTAGACCGGGCCGGTGAATCCGCCCGAGATTATCGAGCGGAGCACTTCGGAGCCGATGCCTTGGCCGGAGCGGCTGGCACCGACTACGGCGACCGAGGCGGGATCGAGCAAAGGCTGCAGGGACATGCGCTCGGAAGCACGCTCACGTTCGGCCACCTCCTCGGCGAGAACGTCGTCGAATTCGGTCGTGAGAACGAGGTCGACCACTCCAGCCCGATACGACATCGGGATTCCGGGCACGAGGCGCTTCGCCAGGCGCAGCATCTGGAAGTTCCCGGCCAGCACCTGACCGGACAGCTCCTGGACTCCCGCGGCGGCCGCGGCCAGAGCGAGGTGCTCGAGCATGAGCGTCCCCAGGCCGCGGTGCTGGTGGTCGGGGACGACGAGGATCCCGAACTCGGCCCGTCCGGGATGCTCGGGGAGGAAGGTGAAGGAGGCCGCGCCGAGCAGGAGGCCGTCGTCTTCAACCGTGACGGCGAGACCGTCGCCGGTCTCGTTCAGGCCGATGAGACGGCCCGCTTCGACGGCGATAGCGCCACGGCCGCTCGCGAAGTACCGATGACGCAGGTCCGAGGCTGTGCAGCTCTCGTGCATGACGATCAGCGCGTCGAGATCGTCCGGGACGATCGGGCGGATGCGGACGATCTGGCCATCGGCGTCAAGCGCGTCGACCGGCTGCGGGGGACGGACTCTCACAGCGCCTGCCGGGCTCGGACCGCCACGAGCCTCGAACCGGTGGACTCGGCCTGCCTCAGCGGCCGCTCCAGCGCTCTCAGCGATGACCGCGATTCGTCGAAGTCGACGACGACCGCTCCGCGTTCCTGCTTACGATCCGACATGTCTTCCCCCTTTCTCGGACTCTAACCCGGTCAGGTCGGACGGGTCACGAATCCACTGGAGATCAACTCTCGCCCTGCCGGTGACCTGTTGGATGCATTGTCGGCTGACCGTGACCAGGTCGAGCAGTTCGAGGTGCTTGCCGTTGCCGAGCACCTTGCCGACCGCGAGCTGGTCGAACAGCGACGCTTTCTTTCCGGGCTCCGCCACGGGGCGGTCACGGTCCTCCTTCAGCGGGAAGTGACAGCCCGCCTCAGTGATACAATATTCCAACGAATTGTGGAATACGGCGCGGATTCGACAGCTGCTCTTCGCGAATGCCGACGGCGTAAGAGATGAAACGTGTTCGACCGGGCCTGCGGCCGACGCCTACGATTGCGGCGATGAACAGCATAGAATTCACGCTCGTCCCGGCCCCAGTCGCGGACATCCCCGCTTTGAGCGAGGAGGGGCAGGCGGCTGCCGGCCCTGGTTTCCGGGTCGAGGCCACACATGAGCACATCGCCTGGCAGAATCTTCGCAACGGCCACCGCAAGCCCTGGGGCTTGAGTACATTGGGGCCCTTCGTTTTTGAGGGCACCGAGTGCGAGACCGCGCTGCGGCAAGCCACGCTCGCAGGAGGTGCCCGGTGATCCGGCGTCGCACCTACCGGATGGTCGATGGCGTCCGGATCGAAGGGACCTGGCGGCCGATCTTCATCAAGAACGGCGGCACTTACTTTCTCACCGACCTGTTCATCTACGCCGACGGCGTTATCGACTGCTGGGGCGTGCTCGATCTCGAAGGCTTGACGGACAAGTTGATTACCGGTTGGGTCTCGCTCGAGCCCGAGCATGGCGCCCGAGCATCAGCTCACGACCTGGCCGCCTGGCAGTTCGAGGAGCCGACCTCCCACGTCACGCCCGACGACTTGCTCGCTGAAGTCGTAGACCTCATCGACGAGCTCAACGAACGGCCGGACTCCCGTGAACGGTGCCTCATCGCGATCGACCAGTACTTGGAGACTCGCAGCAAAGCCGATCTGGACGCGCTCCGCAAGGCCTACCTTGCCGTGCCAACGCATCACCAGCGAAGCGTCCTAGGCGACATGGACTCCAAGGACTTCCCTCTCCGGGCACTGTGCGGCATCGACCGCATCGGGTGGAAAGACACAGACGAACTCGGTCCTGAACTGCAATGGACGATCGACTACTTCGAGCAGCGGCGGCCGTGGAGTCGAAATGGGCGACCCTCCAGGCCGCTGTTGTCCGACGAACCGCCGACACCTGCGCCCACCCTGGTGATCGGGCAGCGCCAGCGCCACGATTGGACTGGCGCGGAGCCCCTGGAACGGTTGAACAACAACTACCCGGCACCGCTGCGACTCAGCTGCGGAATCTTCCCCTCGGTCGACCATGCGTATTGGGCGTTGAGCTTGAGTGACGACCCTGAGCGGGAAGCGATCAGGCAGGCACCGAACGTCTGGATGGCGCAGCGCATAGCCGCCGCATCAACAGCACGCACGCCCGACTGGCATCGCGTCCGTACTGCCGTCATGGCCTCTCTGATGCGTTTGAAGTTCCAGCAGCATCCCGATATCGCCGCGATCCTCCTGGGCACCGGCGACGCCAAAATCCAGTACCTGCACTACGGTTCGGCGCACTGGGGGTCCGGTCCTGAAGCCGGAGGCAACTGGACGGGCCGACTCCTGGAGCTGATCCGCTCCGAGTTGCATTTCGCCCAGGCATTCCCGGACGTGACCGACTTTCTTTCATGAACCTGCCGACTGACTCCTGAGGTGCTCTAGTACTATTTTGCCTAGTTTCTGGCGTTGTTCTTGTGTTACGGGTGATCTGAGGTCTGCGAGTGACAACAGCATGCCAGGAAACCGGCGACGGGCATTGAAGGAGCGTCGCGGCCTTCTTCGATGGCACTCCACAGCAGGTCTTGGCAGGACGGTATGGCATAAGCGTCCGCAGTGTCAAGCGCCTGGTCCGAGCCGCCCGGGAAGCGACTCCAATCGGCGAGTTTGAGGCCCGCAAGAATGTCACCGTGCCCACGCCCGAGACCGACGCCCGGCCCCAGCTGCCCCCAGAGGTCGCCGCCGAGCACCGCGAGCTGCGCAAACGCGTACGCGAGCAGGAGCAGGAGATCGATTTGGGGCGACGACTCGGACAAGGTCATGGCCTGGAACCTCTTCGACCCGGCGGGGGCGGTCGTCACCAGCCGAAAAATCTTCGAAGACGCGAGCGGCTGGGGTGAGACCGGCTTCTACGGGATGCCGGTGTTTGTCGTGACACACCGGGCCGAAGCGACTATTACCAAGGGGGAAACCACCTTCACGTTCGTCACCGAAGGGGTGGAGGCGGCGGTAACGCAGGCGAAGCGCGCAGTTGGAGCGAAAAAAGTGCACGTGATGGGCGGTGCGAGCATCATCCAGCAAGGGCTGAACTCCGGCGTGATCGATGAATTGCATCTGCATGTGGCCCCGGTGATCCTCGGCGACGGCACCCCGCTGTTCGCCCATCTGGGCGGGCCGATCCCCTGGAGCGGATCGAGACGGTCGACTCCGAGCGGGCCGTCCACCTGCGATACCGAGTCCTCAAGTGAGTGTGGGCCGAAGCTCCTGTGCCGACAGTCCAGCCGTACCGCCCTGGGATGCCCCGGACGTTCCTCCTGGTTGGCTTTCAGATGGAGGATGTAATAGCCACCGCGGTCGGCGATGCAGGTTGCGAAGTCTCGCTGGCAGTGCGGAGCGTCGGCCGGCTTCTGTGTTTGTCTCACTTCAACCGGCCTGCTCGGACGGCCGTGGGTGTCGGCATCTTACCGAACTGGTCCGTGGTGAGGGTCCGTCTCGCTGAATCTTTTGCCGCGGTGGTCTTTCTCATCGAATCAGCCGCAGGGGTCATTTCGACCTGCTTCTCCAATACAACCTTGACCAGGCAGAACCGTTATTACCATGAACTCAGTCAGTCGGTATTCCGGACAAAGGTGGTGCAATGAGGACCAAATGGGTGATCTTTGCGAGTATCGCGGCTTTGCTCGCGATCGCGTGCGGCGGGGGAGGCGATGACGGCGACGGTGACACCGGCGCCGACCCGGAAGAGCTGTCCACGACGGGCCGGGACGGGCAGTTTGAGTTCACCGTCGATTCGATGGAGTGCGGCGATACAGAGATCGGAGAGGAGCCGCTGACGGAGACCGCGCAGGGGCAGTTCTGCATGGTGACGCTCACGGTCGAAAATGTCGGTGACGAGCCCAGGACGTTGAGCGTGCTGGATCAGAAGGCGTTCGACGACCAGGACCACGAGTATGCGGCCGATGAAAGTCTCACCGGTGCAGTGGAGAATCCTGAGACCTGGTTCACCGAGATCAATCCGGGCAACTCGGTGACCGGGACCTTGGTCTTCGACGTACCCAAGGACACCGAACTCGTGCGGCTGGAGCTACACGACTCAGCCTTCTCCGACGGAGTCGAGGTCGCTGTCCCGTAGGCCGCGCCCGCGCGGTCGACACCAACCCGGCAGGTGATGACGTGGGGCGCCGATTTCACAGCGGCCATCCGGGTCTTGGTGCTGCTGGTGGCAGCCCTCGGCATCGGTGTCATATCTTGATCGATCTGGCCCAGGTCCCACGGCGGTAGTGCCGATGGCGATCTGGCTCCAGTCGAGGGCCTCGGTGGCGGCGAAATCTGCGGCGGCAATGTACCCGCCTGCGACCGGTCACAGCCAGTCACAGTCGGGCAAAAGCATTCACAAGTGGAGGTACTGCATGCTTATTCGAACCCATCATCGCAGGTAGACGCCGCGCTGTATCGCCTTGCGGCTCCAATTGAGCCGCGCGGGCGGATTTCTGGCCTCTCATGGTGGGCGCGTGATGGCGAGGACTTTCCGCCCACGCGCGCTGAGGTGGTGACTCCGCGTGCTCTCAAGCGACGCCTCAGTATCGAACAGCGTGAGGCCATTGTCAAGGCGTACAACGAGGGTGTGCTGCAGAAGGACCTCGCGGTCGAGTACGGAATCAGCGTCCGGAGCGTCAAGCGCCTGGTCAGACATGCTCGCGATACGGGCCAGATCGCATAGCGCCGAGCTGTGCAGACCTACTCTTCCAGGCAGTTTGCCTCGTCCTACCATGAAGAACAGATCGATTCGGTACACATTGCACGCGGTTCCATAGACTCTGTCGACTCCCTGTTCCCAGACCAACATCGGAAGGTTGGCCAGTGACTTCCCCTTCGAGCACTGATTTCCTGATCCCGGCGCGCGATGATGCCGACGTCCGCACGATCGGACGGGCCCTCATCGACAACGGGATTCGCGACGGCGCATCGCTCTTCGCCCCCACAGTCCGGGCCTGGGACTCCTACAGCGTCGATGAGCTGTATCGGTGCTACAACCAGCAACCCGACGAGAGCAGCGACAAGTTTCTCGAAAAGCTCAAGCGTCAGCTCGCCGACGCCTCGGACGAGGCTATCCTGCTCACCGCCGAGCTGCTGACGTTGCAGGCGCTCCCATTGGCCAACCTCAAACCGGAGAACAAGGCCTCGCGCATCAAGACGGTTCTCAGCTGGATGCGCCAGCCAGTTGACCTGCCCAACAAGGTCACGGCGGCGTTCGAGCAGCGCTCGTGGAACGGCGGGACCGGCGCGCACACAATGTTGTGGAAGTGGCTGGCCGATGCAGTGGAACTGCTGCAGACCCGTACTCGAACGACCCCGGCATGGGACCGTCAGATCCCAGACGACCCCTGGCGGTGGCGTGACTGGGTGCGCGAGGGCGGCGCGATGGCCTCCCTGACCGAGGCACTGCTCTACCTGGGGTTCCCTGACCACTTTCTGCCTATCATCAACATGGAGCACAAGCGCAAGATCGCCACCGCATACGCCAGCGAATTGCCTGGCGGCCACGCTATCGACGATCTCGACCGAGACCTTCTGGCGATCACGGTGAGCCTGCAACGCAAGCACGGCGGCCAGATCGACTTCTACAAGCCCCCGTTCGTCGACGAATGGCGGGCTTCGACTCGTCCGAGCGGGGAACGGCGAGCCTGGCTGATCCGTCTTACCCCGGCAAGTGACACCGAAGCACGACGCTGGACCGGTGAGGGCAGCGTTTCGGTACCGGGGGCACACTTCGGTGGACTCTCTCCAGATGCGGACCGTGCGACCATCCGTCGCGTGGTCGAGAACGAATACGGCCATCTCGACGCTGCCCAGCAGGCCGCTCTGACCGCCGAAGTGCACGCCTTCTGGACGATGATGCGGCCCGAAGACTTGGTCGTGACCATATTCCATGACCAACTCTCAGCGGGCACAGTGAAGGGCCCGGCATCCTATTTGGCAGAGCCCAGGACCGAGCTGCGACGCGAAGTCGGGTGGCTGACGTCCAAACCAATCGAGCTAGCCACGCTACCCCGGACGCTTCGAACACAGTTCGAACGTCCGGGCAACGTCATCGACGTTACCGGTGAACTCGACGGCCTCGCACAGCTGTTGAGCGTGGAATCCGAGACCACCGACGACACTTCAGCCGAGACCCAGACCGCCGATCCTCGCACGCCCGAGGCCCTTGAGGCACTCTCGCAGCGAGTGCACCTTGAGACTGCCTGGCTGGACCGACAGGTGGCGCTCGTCCAGCGCCGCCGCCAAATTGTGCTGTACGGGCCGCCGGGCACCGGCAAGACGTATCTGGCCCAAGCACTCGCCGAGCACCTCACTTCACCGGACGCGGTCCGGCTGGTCCAGTTCCACCCCTCGTACTCCTACGAGGACTTCTTCGAGGGTTTCCGGCCCGATAAAGCCGCCGACGGCTCGGTGGGATTCGTCCTCACCCCCGGGCCGTTGCGCACGTTGGTCGGTCAGGCTCGCTCCGACCCCCACCGCCCATATGTGCTGGTCATCGACGAGTTCAATCGTGCGAACCTAGCCAAGGTGTTCGGCGAGTTGTACTTCTTGCTCGAATACCGCGACCACTCAATCCGCCTGCAATACTCGCCCGAGGAGTCATTCTCACTGCCGCCCAACGTCTACATCATCGGCACCATGAACACCGCCGACCGATCCATCGCCCGGGTCGACGCGGCGATGCGGCGACGGTTCGCCTTCGTCGAGATGCACCCCGACGAACCGCCAGTGCGCGACCTGCTCTCCCAGTGGCCCGGTCGAATCGAGAACGATCCGCGTCCCGCGCTACTGCGCGCCCTCAACGAGGCCATCCCTGAGACCGACCGCGACGTCAAAATCGGCCCCTCCTACCTCATGGACTCCGAAGCCGAGGATGATGAGGGCCTCGCGCAGGTATGGGAGCATGATCTGCTGCCACTGCTCGAAGAACACTTCTACGGCCGCCTCAGCCGCGCCCAAGTACACCAGCAATTCGGCCTCGACACCATCCGGCAGGCGGCTGAGGCCACCGGAGACGACACCGCCCCCGCAGACCCGGAGTCTTCGGCGCCGTGATCGATCCTGTGGTCTTCGGGGAGCTCGACAAGACCTCGGTGACGCGCCCACTCGCTCCGGCCTCGGCCGAGGCGTTGCGGGCAACTGGCCTGGTTAGGGTTGAGCCAGATACCGGCGGGCGGTGGCGTTTGCTCCCCACCGGCAAGGTCGGCGCGGTTCGCATCGGCGACCTCGACGTCCAAGTCCGACCCAAGATCAGCATCGCCCGACTGTTGTTCCTGATCGGCTACGCCAAGAAGCCGGGATTCCTCTTCGACGACGCTTCGGGCGTCCCCGAGGCCGACCTGTGGCCGGCTCTGGCCGAGTCCCTGATTCGCTACACCGCGCGCGCCCTCAACCACGGCCCTATCCAGGCGTACTCGGCCGTGGATGCCACTTTGCCGCTGGTGCGCGGTCGCCTCCGTCTCGCCGACCAGGTCGCCATTCGGCCCGGACAGCTGTTCCCCCTGGAAGTCCGCCACGACGAGTACACCTCCGATACGCCCGAAAACCGGCTTCTGCGCACCGCTCTGCACCGTATGGCCACCGTCCCTCGCCTGTCCGAGCAGGCCCGTAAAGGGCTGGCACAGCTCGACGCCGAACTCGATGGTGTCCAAGTCATCACCGAACCGGTCAACTTCCCCCACTGGATACCCACCCGCCTCAACGCCCACTATCTCGATGCGCTCCGGATCGCCGACATCGTGCTGCGCCATCAATCCATCGAGAACCGCCCAGACGGCCTCAACGTCGCCTCGTTCGTCGTCACCATGGACCGAGTCTTCGAAGATTTCGTCACGATCGCGCTGGCAGAGGCACTCGCCCGGTTCCCCGGGCGAGCCGAGTGTCAGCTCAACGCACATCTCGACCAGCAGCGGCACGTCGAAATCCGGGCCGACCTCGTCCACTTGGTAAACGACCGCGCAGCCGCCGTGGTTGACGCCAAGTACAAACTCCAAGACACGGGCCATACGAATCCCGACCACTTCCAGATCCTCGCCTACTGCACGGCGCTCGGGGCCACGACCGGATGCCTGGTCTACGCCCACGGACCGACCGGCCCCAAGCGACTGCAAATCCAGAACTCACCGATCAATATCATCCGATACCCCCTCGACCTCGACGCACCGCCGACGTCGATCCTCAAACAGATAGCCGACCTTGCCGACGAGATCGACGCTGCCCAACGAGGTTGAGGAGCCCTGACCCTTTGGTGTAGACACCAGCCGTATGCACCTCGGGCGTCTCAAATACTCGTGAAGCGGTGCGAACCGAACGTGAACGACGCACAATACCCGTCTGCGGGCGGTCACAGGCGGGCACAAGCGTTCACAAGTGGTGCCCTCAGGACTCGAACCGCTCGACTGCTGAGAGAACGGAGAGGCATCGTCCGCTGACGTCAAACATGCTGAATGCGCGAGCGAAGGTAATCGATGTAGGCGAGTGGAGGGGCGCTGGGAGAGGGGCCCGCTGGATCCGCAGAAACCGGACCATGGACTTCAGGCCTAACCCTAAACTTGTGGGATGGACGAGGATGTCGGAACAACACTTCTAGTACGGCAGCGGAAGTTCGTTTCATGACGGACAGTGGTCGTCGCGGCGGCGGTAGTGGGATCGCCGGGCGGTCTCGTTGTGGTCGCATATCCATTCCGACCAGTAGTAGCGGTGGTCATCCGGGTGGGCTGGCCGGATGATCTGTCCGTGCAGTCGGGCGAGGCCGGTGAGACTCAGGCGGCTGCCTTGGGATCGGGCGAGGTGGTGGGCGATGGCGATCGCGGCCGCAGCGAGGAGACACAGCGTGATCCAGCGGCGCACCGAGGTCCAGGTCCGCATCTGGTGCTCATCGAGTCCGAAGTGGCCCTTGGCGTCCTGGAAGCAGGTTTCGACCGGCCACCGAAGTCCGGCAATCCTGATCAGGCGGCCCAGATTGACCGCTTCGACGGGCTGGTAGGTGAGGTAGTAGGCGTACTCGTTGGTGCGACGGTTCCAGCGGACCAGCAGCCCGCGTTCGCCGTCGGCTCCGGTCGAGTCGAGGGCGAGGTAGCCCCAGGCGTAGACGCGTTGCCCTTTCGATCCGGCCCCGGCGCTGCGGTTCGACCAGTTGCGGGTCGGGATCGACTCGGCCAGGGCGTCGACGCGTTCGGCCTCGACCTCGGCATGGACGCTGACCTGTTTGTCCTTGCCGACTTCGAGGACGTAGGCGATTCCGGCAGCCTCGGCCTGGGCGCGGAGCGGCCCGGATCGGCCGTAGACAGCGTCACCGGCGAGCGCCGTGGGGACCTGCCCGGCCGCGATGCGGCGGGCCAGGATGGCCGAGGCCTGTTCGATCTTGGTGCGGAACGGCAGGCCGGCGGGCACCCCCGCCCGATCAAGTCGCTCGGGGTCGTCGGTCCAGGACTTGGGGAGGTAGACCTCGTAGTCGACCAGGACCCGTTCGGTCCCGGTGGCCCAGGCGGCGTAGACGGTGACCTGCGCGTTCTCGATCCGTCCGGCGGTCCCGGTGTACTGGCGTTGCACCCCGAGGGTGTGCTCGCCCTTCTTCAGATCGCCTGTCTCGTCGAAGACGAGGACGCGTTCGGGCCGGTGCGCAAGGTGTTGTTCCCAGGCTGCGGCAGCACCCCGCTCGCGCAGCGCGTCTTCGTCCCATTTCGCGTCGTTGAAGAAGTGCTGGAGTCGCCACGGGTCGTCATGGCCCGCATTCTGAGCGAGCGACCAGCAGTTCTTCGTCTCCAGCTGGGTTTGGAGGCCGGTCACCACCGCGGTGGCGTGGCGGCGGGGCTCTACCCGGGCGAACAGGTCGGCGACCGATGCCAGAAGATCGGCGGTCACCTCACGGGCTATCCTGACGGCAGCGACTGCCGTTGTGTTTTGTTGCGTCACAACGACATGATGGAACGGCAGTCGCACCCACCTTCTCTGGAACCCGTTGCGTCCCAACCAGTTGGAATCCAGAACATCCCTCACTGACAGTGACACAACGAACTTCCGCTGCCGTACTAGTTCTTGCCGGATTTCTATCTGCGTTCGCTGCCGCGGCGGCGGCATGGTTTGCAGGTAGGGCGGTCCGCCACTCAAGGGAGAGCCATCGGGAGCAAATGCAACCTTACATATATGCTGATGTGAGGCTGTCGAGCCACTCAAAACAGATGTTGGTGCTGTATCTTCGAAACGATGGTCCTACAGTCGCAACCAGTGTCTGCGTGAAATTCGACTCGCCTCTGGTTCCAGACCCTGGTCTTCGCTACCAAGAGGTTATTGCTGAGTGGAAAGTTGCATCGCTTCCGCCGGGCGCTTTCTTGGAACGTTTTCTGGGTCTGCCAAAGGCCTTTATAGAGACAAACAGGTACGCTCGGATCAGGGTCGAGATCACCTTCTTGGGACATAAAGGTGACTCTAGTTCCCTGTCGTATCAGCTTGATTTGGCTTCTATGGTGTATTTGAGTGCATCAGGAAAAACGATTAGTGATATCGGGACCTCGGTGAAGGAGATAGCTGATCACTTGAAAGGTTTCAAAGACTCGGGTTTGAAAATTCAGAAACCTGCTAAGAGTTGAACTAAGCGCGCCTTTTAAGTTCGCGATCGCCGTCATGGCCCATAGCTTCTTGCTGGAAGGCTGTTACCGCAGAGAGATAATCGGAGAAAGCTTCTGGCTCTGTCTCGGTCAACTCCCGGTAAAGTTCGATGGCGCGATTACAGAAATCCAGGGCGCAAGCGGGATCAATTTCTAGTTCCAACAAGACTCGTGCGACGGTCCATAGCGACCGAGCCAGGTCGGGCAGGTGTGCAGCGCGGTTGCATTCAACTACTTCCTCATAAAGAACTACCGACCGCTCTGCTGCCGCCAGCGCCTCATCCCGTCGCCCCGCTTCGACTAGGCGGTTGGACAGGTTGTTGAGCGAGCCTGCCAGACGAGGCAAGTACGCGACGCGGTTGGCGTCGGCCAACTCCTCATAATATTTGACCGCTCGCTTGGTTGCGTCGAGTGCCTCGTCGGCACGGCCTGCCCTTGCTAGGTCGACAGCGAGATTCCCAATTGAACCTGCCAGGTCGGCCAGGTAGGCGGCACGGTTACTTTCGACCGATTCTTCGAATAGTGCGACCGCTCGCTCACCAGCAGCCAGCGCGTCGCCCTGTCTTTTCGCCCCTGCCAGGCGGACTGCGAGATTTGCGACTGAACTTGCAAGGTTGGGCAGGTGCGCGGCACGGTTGGAGTCAGCCAACTCTTCACGCATCGTCACTGCTTGCTCGGCAATGGCTAGTGCTTCATCGAGTCGACCCGCGACCGCGAGATAGTTGGAAAGGTTGTGGACCGATCGAGCAAGGTCAGCGAGGTGGGCTGGGCGATTATCCTCGACCAACTCCTTCCAAAACTCTGTTGCTCGCTTAGCTGCTTCCAAAGCATCTGCGCGACTTCCCACTTCGGCCAACCGGTTTGCGAGGCCGCCGACCGACGTCGCCAAGTCTGGCAGGTGCGCGGCGCGGTCTGAATCGACCAACTCCTCACCCAGGGTGACCGCCCATTTCGACGCTGCGAGACCTTCTGCCCAACGACCCACTCTGGCCAGGCAGTTCGCGAGATTGTTGACCGCACCCGCAAGGTGACCTAGATGCGCGACCCGGTTGCTTTCAACCAAGGCTTCGCAATACGCCACCGCATCCTGCCCCGCATCCACCGCCTGCTCCCATCGCCCCGCGGCAGCTAGCCGATTCGTGAGATTCGCCACCGAGGTTGCCAGGCCAAACAGGTGTTCAGGCCGATCAATCTCGATCAGCTCACGATAAAGCGCCACTGACCGCTCCGACGCTGCCAGACCCTCGGCCCACCGACCCACGTCGCCCAAGCTGTTGGCGAGGTTGCCTACCGACAATGCCAGACCGCCAAGGTACGCATCGCGGGCTCGGTCCGCCAAGTCCTCGTACAGGGTTACCGCCCGCTCGGCATGGAGGAGAGCCTCGGAACGTTGACCGTTGTCGCTCATCCAGAGGCCTAGGGAGCTGTGCGCATCAGCGAGGTCAGGGGGATGCGGATGGCGTTCGTGGTAAGCGAGTGCTCGTGTCGCGAGGGCGGTGCCCAATCCGGCCAATCCCGGGTGCGGGAAACGGACTAGTCCCGTAGCGATGGCGTCGGCGGCGGCTTCGTCTATGGCGGTCCGGTCGCGGTGGTCAGGCAGGGCGAGGGCAAGGGCGAGCTGACGGGCGGCGGCCAGGTCCTGCTCGGCGGCCTGTGCTACCGCGGCCTTGACCAAAGCTATCAGTCGCTCTTCTAGCAGCGTTGCCAAGGGAGCGGCCGTCATCTCGCCAGCGCCGGTCAACGCCGCCAGTGAGGAGGCCAGATGCTCCTTCAGGTCGCTGCCCACCGCACCATAGTCCTCTGCGGCCAGGGCAAGCGCGCCGACCAGCTGCGCATGATAGGCCGGCCGCCGCGCAATCGTCTCCGAGGTGATCAGGCTTTTGACCAACTCCGAGCGGCCCGGCGTGCGCGCCAGCAGGTGCGCGGCGACCAAGTCCGGCTCGACCGGCACGATCGAGCTCAGCGACCGGTCGCCCAGCTGGCCGGCCACGGCGGCAGGAAAGGCGTCGAGCAGCGCATCGGCCACCTGCACGCGGTTCTCGGTCCCGTTGGGGCCGAATGCTTCGGCACAGGCCAGGAGATCGGGCAGGTCGCACCGGGCTGGCGCAGTCAGCGTCGTCACGCACAACGCCTGCCGCACCGCAGCCGCACCGCCGAACACCAAGGACCGATCGGCCGCACCATCGACCCGCAAACGCCCCAGTCGGTCGACCTCGACAGCGATCAGATCCTCCAGCAGCGCCTCGTCCCCGCTCGGGGCTTCCCACGCCGTATCGACAGCCGTAGGGACGCGGTGGGCAAGCTCGTTCGCACCCAGCAAAGCGGCGATGTGGACCAGCAGCGGCCGATCGGCTCCGGCGTGTCTTACATTGCGGGCCTGACGCCAGACGTTGGGGATACCGAAACCATCGCAGAAGTCGGCAAACGCCTGTTCCGCGTGCCGGTCCAGCTCATCGGCATCGAGCTGACCAGGATCCAGGTCGATATGGCAATCGATGAGCTGGTCGAGATTCCGGCACCGGGCTCGCACAGGCGCCCACCACGTTTCCCGGTGGCGCGAGACCAGCAGCACCCGTACCGGCACCGTCAACCGGCCTTCGCGATGGTGTCGCCACAGTCGGGCCAGGAAGTCGCCGACCCGATCGGGGTGGCGTTCGGGGTAGTCGCACACCAGCAGCATCGGCCGCTGCGGCAGCCCCGCTTCAGGGAGCGCTGCGTAGTCTGCGAATCCGGCCTGCCACTCCGGTGCCAAATCGACCAGGCGGTCGCAGACTTCGGCGGCCAGGCGCGATTTACCGGTCCCGGCTCCACCGGTAATCAATCCGACCGCGATCCCCGGATGCCCCTCACCGTCCCGGGCCCAGGTGATCGTTGCTGCCGCTTCGCGATCGTGGAGTCCTCCGGTCACGAATCGCACCGTACGGTACTTGAACTGGAGAATGTCGAACAGCGACTCCCCACGCAGTTCCTCCAACCGCGGAGGGATCTTGCTCGCGTCGAAGACCTCGGCTGCCTCGGTCTCGGTCAGGAACGCCTGCCACATGGGCGTGACGGCGGTGTCGCCGCGCAACGCCCAATGCTGCAATCGCCCCATGATCGCGGCCGACACCGCCTCCACCCACGGATGATCGGTCCGGACGGCCGGAAGACGGCCGCCTTCGTCGACCTCGGCCAGCAGCGGCGCCACCCACTCGCAGGCCACGGCGACCAGATCCCCCGGATAGGTACCGT
This sequence comes from Glycomyces sp. L485, assembly GCF_022548875.1. Lineage (GTDB taxonomy): Bacteria > Actinomycetota > Actinomycetes > Mycobacteriales > Micromonosporaceae > Glycomyces. Next base: position 18,303 of record NZ_JAKZEW010000056.1, read on the forward strand.
TGACCAACGGCCACGACTCCCGGTCCTGGTCGATCAACCCGCGGCGGAAGCTCTCCTGTTCTTCGGGGTCGTCGAACAGCTCTTGAGCGGCATCATCGACGCCGTCCTTGACGATCGCGATCAGTGCCTTCTGCAGGTCCGAGGAGTCTTTGCCGACCCGCAACCGCTGCCGACCGCGACCCGCGACCACACCACGGGTCAACTGCTGGGCAAGGGACTTCGCCGCCGGTGCGGCAAGCGCGCTGAACTCGATCACAGCAACACCACCGATGCCTCACAGCTGACTGGTATTGGTCCGTCAAGCCCGGGCACCCGACTTCGGCAACGGATCACCCCCGCGCTCACAGCAGCGCAGCGGTCGGGCAAGAAGTAGACGAAGGGGGCCGTCACCATGCCATGACGATACCGGCCGCGAGCAACGAGGGCAGTCCACCGAACAGGTCTAGTCCAGAACAGACACCAGCTTGAGCATCGACCCCAGGGGCCGATCACGGCCCTACACAGCCGGTCACAGGCGATCACATGGGCCCCGTGAGGGGGCCGGTGGTGTGGAGGCAGGTCGTGAAGGCGGCGGCGCGGGATTCAGCGCGGGTGGATTCTAGCCAGTCGTCGGCGTCGGGCCAGGTAAAGCTCGTGATGTAGAAGATGGAAGATGCTGCTCGAACATACGATGAGAGGTTTTGTGAAGTTCATGGGACCATTCTGGGCTGCGGCGCCTCTGGATGAGGACGGGATGGTCGAACCGGTTCGTGCGGTCAAGGCTCAGTGCGGGTCACGGCACCCGACTCGGTGAGGAACAGCTCCCAATCGCCGTGGACGCGCAACGCCCTGAGCCACCGTCCGACGATGTCTTCGACAATGTCGCCGGGACGGTCACGCATGTCTAGGTAGTTCGCAACGGTGACTTCACGGTACTGGTCGACGTCGTAGGCCGGTAGATCGTGCAGGCGGCGGCCGGGTGCAACCTGGAGGCCGCGAAGCCGGTCGGCGGCCATTCCCAGCAGCCACGATCCCCGGTAATCGCTGGCGTTCGCAAAGGCGACGCTCCAATAGACCAGGCGGGTGCAATAGGCGAGTGCCAGTCCTTCGAGGATCTGCTCTTGCGGGTCGATGTAGCCGCGGTCGATTTCGCGGGTCAGGCCGCCGAGATAGCACCGTATGCCGCCATCCTCGCGCCATTCGATATCAATAAGGCGCTCTTCGATCTCGGGACTATGGTCGGCGCACCGGCGGGCCCGGCGCAACCGGTCCGAGCAGCGGGCGACGCCGCGATCGCGGGTCGAGTTCGCCGACGCGTGCGACGGAGACGGGTCGTACCCACGAAGATCGGGGGACAGTTGATCCTCGACGCCGTTGATCATGCCGAGAATGGTGGCGGAGTCATGAATCACGGTGCGGGCCCGGCGGCGCTCGGGGTCGACCGGCTGCGCGACCAGGAAGAGATGCGCGCGGGCGCGGACATTGTCCGCCACTGGGTCGCGGGCGATTTCGGTGTCGAGCAGCTGCTCGGTGCGTTCGAGCAGGTCGTGGTGCATGGAGTGAAGGCGCCGAACTTCGGCATCGGCCAAGCGCCTAGCGGTCTTCTCACCGCGGACGTAGTAGACGCCAGCGACCATGTGCGGCGCGTGATGTGAGGCGGTGACCTCGACATACAGGTAGCCGCGAGTGGAGTCGCCGGTGGTAGAGATCTCTCGGATGCGCAGCGGCAGCGGCGGGTCGATGAGGTTGGCGGCGATCTGTTCGACCCGTTCAGCTTGCTCGGCAAGGTCAATTGGGCGCGGATCCCAGGTGCGGGCCAGCTTGTTCTCCTCAAGCCCGATAACTAGGTCGCCGCCGTCAACCGCCAGCGAAGCCAACGCCTTGGCGATGCTGCGGCGCTTGCCATCGGTATCGCCGATCTCGCGTTTGACCTCGAAGTAGTGGCCTTCGTCGAGCAGCCCTTCCTCGATGCCGCGACGGAGTTCAGCTTCGTCCTGCGGCTTCCAGCGCCCATCGGTCATGGCGCGACGCTACACCTTCGGCGTCTCGGGAGGCAGGCAGCTCGCGCCTCGGCGCCAACGATGCTGAAGTTTAGCGGGGCCTTGTAGCGGTTGTGCCGCCCGAAATAGGCGCGCGCACTGCCGGAACGCTGTGGTAGATCTGTTCAACATGGTTCACGACATCGCTTGCCGCCATGACAATCTGGCGTTGCTGAACGGCTACGACCTGATCCCGAAGTACCGGCCTGAGTTATTCAGGGCTGCAACGTCTCTGATGGACTCCAA
>NZ_JAKZEW010000044.1 GCF_022548875.1 Glycomyces sp. L485
CCCTCACGGAACTTGATCAAGCCCTGCCAGTGATCTGGTTGAGAAGCTTCGAGGTGCATACTCAGACGCGTTCGCCGACATCGACCTCCCCAAACTTGCCTTCACCGCTGCCGAGCACAACAAGCTCTATGAGACTTTCACCGCACTGGAAGCGGAACATTCCTCAACTACGATCACCGACATCAAGGGGCTCTGCGACACCTGGGAAGGCGCCGACGCCGACCGCTACGAGGAACAGTACGGCGAACATGTCGGCAACGCTGTCATCATTCACATCGAGATGGCGCTTAACCTCCACGAGGCGGCAGATGTCGACCTCGGGATCCAGGTCGCTCTCCATTACTCGCTGGCCGACGTTCTCCGCGCCGGTGCCGAAAAGATCAGCGAGCTCTCGCACACCTCACTACTCACCGAGAGCGGTATCAAGACGATCGCGGCCAGCGGGATCGTCATCGGATTCCTCGGAGTGCTCGCTGCAGGCACTTCAGCCGTTGTTATTGGAGTGATCGGAATCGCAGGCTCGATCGCCGGGTACGCCGAAGTCGAGTACGTTATCGACCCGCAGGTCAACACCATTCCCGAACGCTCCTCGGTCGCAGAAGTCGTCTCCGACCTCATCAACGGGGCAAGCAATGCACTCGAAAGCGCCAAGACTGCTCGCACCGAGTACAAGGGAATTCTTCAAGATCGGCTGAATCGCGACAAGATAGATATCGGATCACCGGATCTTGTGCCGGGCACCGGATATTTCGGGTAGGAGCATCGTGCGGAAACTCACCTTCGTCATCACAGTAGCCACCGCGCTCGTGCTTACAGCGAGCTGCACCCGCGATGAAGGCACGGAAGAGCCCAGCAGTTCGCCAAGTACCGCCGACCCCACCACGGATACCGCTGTCGAAATCGACTTCGCAGACCTCGCTGACAAGATGATGAAACTAGATGACCTATGTGACACAGTCGTCCCTGCCTCCATCATCACTCAATTCGAAGCCACGGTCACACGTACGGGTTCTGGAGACGGGGTCACTGAAGGCCCTCGGAGGGATTGCTGGTCCGATTTCGAGTTCCCGGATAACGGCGGCGGTCAGCTCGTCTATTTCATAGATCCCCGTCAGACGAACATCGCCGCGTCTGAGCAGTACGGCGATGCAGTCCGGTCGATTATCGAAAACGGACATGGAACCGAGCCAGACGAATTGATCGAACTCGACAACGGATCACCTTGGGTCCAGGGACAGGTAGGAGCCTACGAAACACCAACACAACGCTCCGCACAACGCAAGGAGGCGCTTGCCGTGGTGCAGGGAGACTTCTATGTGGTGTCAGTACTGCTGAGTTTCAAACCGGATGGCGCCATGCGCGCCGATTGCGAAACCACCGCGAACGATGACTGCCTCATGACAGCGGATTCGATGGCCGAATACATGGCTGAAGAGTATCTGCCCGCTCTCTATGAATTGATCGAATCCAAGCTGGACAGGAAGTGAAGGCCATGATCGACCTGGCTTACCTTTGGGCCCGGCCTTCGATCGCTGGGCCGAGGGCTGAACCGCACCGTCGCGTTGGCCGCTTGTACTTCGACTCGTAGACGTTTGTGCCAGCAGTCTCGTCGACTCGCGGACGCTTGTGGCGCAGCATCCCCCGTTCGTGCCACGCTCGACTGCCAGGTCTGTCCAGCTTGCGCAGCCTCGGTATGCTTGTCTCAACACAAGGTGAGCGGTCGTGCCCGTCGTGATGCATCGAGCGGCTCTACCGGTCTCCCCTGACCGAATCTGAACATTCCCTGAGGTGATGAATTTGCTTCCCGCGGACATGGCTGGTGGTGCAGTCCAAAACCGAGACGGCACCTACACGGTTACCGACTCGAGCGGCCAGCGGTTCCAAATGACCGAGGAGTCCTTCGAAGAGTTCATCGGAGGCATGGGTGTCACCCTGGACGATCTCAACATCTACCGCAGCATGGTGACGGGCGGTCAGGTGACCCGGCCCCGCGAGGGCGCCTACCCGGGGGTGTTCAACCCGGGCATGTTCGAACAGGTCGACACCACCACACTCAAGTTCGGCGGCTTCGACGACGCGCTTGAACTGCAGCAAGTCTACAAGGAGACTTTCTACCCGAGTCGCGCAGAGCAGCTCGATCGGATCTACCACGGCCTGGACACCGGCCGAGTCATCAGCGAGGAGATCAAGGAAGGCTATCTCAACGCCGACGGCAACGTCTCCGCCGATGTCGAGAACGTGAGCAACGAGTTCGACACGAGCGGCGGCGGGCTCACGGAGAACGACGTCACCGAGGTCCAGCAGCAGAACGAGGAAGACGGGCTGAACGAACCCGCCGACCAGGACCCCGGTGCCACTTCCTAGTCGACCCGTTCACCGCCCAAGCCCCGAGGAAGGAGCTCACCATGGCTGAAGGCAAAGGCAAGGGAAAGACCTACTACCTGAGTACCTATACCCACGAAGAGCTCTGGGGCATGCTCTTCGAGGGTGATTCTTGGAGCGTTGAGGCGGCAGGCACCGTCTGGAGCTCCGCCGCGAGCGGCCTCCAAGCAGCTCGGGAGGAGATGGGCTCCCACGTGCTTTCTCTTCGCACCCAGTGGACTGGGAAGGCTGCCGAGGAATTCGAGAACCGCATGCTGGTCATCGAACAGTACAGCCTTGAGGCCGAAGACGGCATGAAGCAGGCAGCGGATAGGAGAATTCCCGCACTCGCCCAGGCTCTCGAGACTGCGAAGGCTGACGCTCAAAGTGGTGACCTCTATCCGAGCTCGACTGAGAACTACGAAGAGTGGCTTGAGAGTCAGGGGATCCAGGAGACGGATGCCGACTACAACACCAAAGAACCGCAATATCGGCAGCAGTACCAGAAGTACCTCGATGATCGTCACGAGTACATGGCTGAGATCGTGGCGAATCTCGGGGACGTATATGCGGATGCGAAGGATGCCTGGGAGGATCCTCCGCCTCCTCCTCCAAGTGACATGCCGGGCAACACCACATACCAACCTCCAACCGGTGGAGTGTTCGGTAACAACGGACTGAACTCTGCTGGCTCCCTCGCTGGCCCCCCTGGCTCTGATTCCTCCTCCGACAACAGAAGTGGATTGAGCACTACGGACTCCGCTGATCTGGACCCAGTAGAAGACTGGGTACCTGGCTCGTACACCGACGTTGACTCCGACATCACCACCGGCGGTGGTCTCGCCAGCGGCGGAACGGCACCAATAGGGGGCAGCTATGGCACCGCGGTTAGCACTGGTGGGGCCGGTGGAGGAGCGAGTCTTTCGGCGGCCGGCACGGGGCTCTTCGGGCCCGCAAGGGGAAGCACTGCGAGCCCGGCTCCCGGGCGTGGTACTGGCGCGAACAACAGCCCCGCGAGAAGCGGCGCGAACCGGTCTGCCAATCCCTCGAACACCCGCGGTTCCGGAGGCGGACGTGGAACAGGCTCGAACTCGTCCGGCCGCGGTACGGGTCGTGGCATGAACCGCGGGATGGGGCCTCGAGGCGGAACCCGATCCGGCTACTACGACGATGATGATGAAGAAGAGACCACGCGCCAGACCTGGCTCAAGGAAGACGACATCAACTGGGGTGACAATCGAACTTCAGATGAAGAACTCGACGACTGAGTGCCAGACTCGATAACGTTTGAGGGGCGGACGGCATTTGCCGTCCGCCCCTCAAACGTTCTGCAATGTCCTGTGGGAGGGTGAGCTTCCAATCTGGAAGCGCCGAACTTCGCCGTCACGCCTCGTTGAACCTAGGCTATCGACGCTCATCTACATGGCCAGGACCCCAAGGCGGGTTGGGCTCACCTGCCCCAGCAGAAGGACCATACGGCTGATGATGGCCGCTAGGCGGGCCGCCATAACCCTGTGGTGTCGAGGTTGACGGGCCAGAATGTGGTTGACTTGGCCCCGGCTGTGAGAAACCTCCATAAGCTGGTCCTCCCTCGGGACCGAATGCTCCTGTTTGACCTGAGCCAGGAGGCCCTTGCTTGCGGCTGCGGCCTCGAAGCACCAGCCATACGGTAATCGCCGCGCCGATCAAGACCACAGCGGCCGCAATGACGATAATCGCCGAAAGACCGGATTCGGGCGCTTCGGCTGCTGTCTTCGAACCTTCAGCGGGGGAAGGCTCTGCGTCTGCAGCCTCTGTGGCATCTTCGCCGTCCCCTTCGGGGCTGGCGCCACTTGCACCGGCTTCACCCATTGGATATCCAAGTGGGTTCTCGTCGACTGCCTCGATGCCATCCGCATGAACCGCCCGATCCGCATTCACCAGACCGAAGCCCATCACTTCCGTTCGATTACTGCCACTCCCATCCCCGGCGGTCTGGACCAAGCGGTTGATAACATTGCTTGCATCAAGGTCAGGGTTTGCAGCCCATGTCAGAGCAGCCACTCCCCCAACGATTCCTGATCCAACTGACGTGCCGCCGATTCCAGACTCATATAGCTCCGATTCCCCCAGAACGGTCACCTGCGGCTTAGGATGCGTCATTTCGTCGGCAGGCGCCGCGACTACTACCTCAGGACCAGTTGTATTTCCAAACCATGCATTGCCATTCGTGTCGGTGCCGCTTACCGCTACCACGCCTTCGATGGAAGCTGGATGTGTGACATCAATATTCGGATTATTACCCGCTGCAGCTACGATCACAGCACCTTTATCGATTACATACTGCAGTGACTCTCGCAGCTCCTCATCGGATCCTTCACCGGTGATTCCCCAAGGCATCACGAGAATATCTGCGCCATTGTCCACAGCCCATCGAATATCCGCGTACTCCGCATCACCGAGAGCCCCACCGAATTCTACATCTGCATTTGTGTCCATCCTCACGGGCAAAATGGTCGCTTCTGGTGCCACATAAAGAACCCCAGCCGCCACGTGAGTGCCGTGGCCGTTGGCATCGTTCCAGGCGTCTTCCTCACCTGTAAAGACTGAACGCCCGGGCAGGACATCCTTGTCTTCAAAGAACGGATGCCGTGCAATACCGCTGTCCATGACCGCGACGGTGATGCCCTCGCCTCTCGTACTCTCCCAGGCGGCGGGGGCCTGGACCTGTTCGATCGCCCAGGCGTTCGCGTCCGTCAACGTCTCGTCCTGCGCCAGCGCGGCGCTCGGTGCCATCGCGACCACTGCAGCGACAGCCGCGGCAGTCGCGCAAGCCCCGGCGGCGACTCGGGCGCGGGCGCCAAGACCCTTGCTGGTCAGGCTTTGCTCTGGAGGTGCCAAGCCGGGAGGTGTCGCCATGGGGATGGACCCTTCTGTGCGCGAGTCGATACAGCGGTGTCCGCTCTGCACCACAAGATACCGGACCGCCCCCAGCCTCGCGAGCCCCAGCCGTCGACGACCTGCCATCACGTCCCCATTGGCTCGTCGACTGTGCCTCACCCGAATCCGAGATACCCGACTTCATGGGAGACCTGGTCCGCCGTCGTCGTCGGACTGGGCATCATCGCCATCGGGCTGCTGACCTGTTGCGTCGTCGCCGGACGCCGAATCGAGAGATCAGACTGACGGTCACGAGTCGCGGGTCGGGGCGCCCCTCAGGCGGGCGTTGATCGCGGTGGGGTCGAACGGTTCCAGGTCTTCCTCGGTGTTCTCGCCGACGAGCTGGCGGTGGTCGGGGTGCGCGGTGTCCGCAAGGGCCTCCCGCAGGTGCTGCCACGCCTCGATGCCCCCGGCGTCCTCAGGCGGCGCCGCCTCGGCTCCCGCCGTGCAGAGCGGGTAGGAAGCCTCGGGATCTCTGGGGTGCACCGCTTCGACCGTGATCGTGTGGTCCCAGTTGTCGGTGAAGTCGTAAAGGTAGGTGATGTCGTCCCCGGCCGCGGGCAGGACCTGCCCCAGAGCCACGTCCGCTTCGTTCTCGCAGGTGAGCGCCGCGGTGGCGCTGTATTCGCCGAACGGGGTCACGAAGCAGTGCGAGTGGGCCCCCGACCAGCCGAAGGCCGCTTGGAGTATGCCGTGGAGGTCCGCCAGGGACGAGTCGGCGGGGACTTCCAGGCGGCGCCATATCTCGGGCTCGGACTGGTCGAGCTCCGCTCTGAGTTGGAGGATCGGCGGGGTGTCCTGGATCGTCTTGGGGGGCAGTGGCATTCGGAGGAGATCTTTGATCGAGGTCTCGGCGTTGATCGGGACGTGCGCGCCGTGCACCGGCGGGTCGCCGACCATGCCGGCCTCGTTGAGTCTTCGGCCCAGCAGGATGATCCTGCCCGGCAGCAGGTCCGCGTCCAGATCGTCCTCGGTCTCGTCGTCCTCTTCCGCCCAGTGGTCGAGGGTCGCCCCGATCGCCCCGTCGAGGAAGACGCGTCCCTGCTCCTCGTCGAGGTCTTCGGCGACCGTGGGGATGTCGTCGAGCAGTTCGCCCGCCTCGATGCGTTCGACGAGGTCGCGGACGTGGCTCGGCGGGACCGGGTCGAGCATGGAGATCGCGCCGCAGTCGGTGTAGTCGATGCCGACCAGGAAGCCGTGCTCTTCGTCTGAGCGGCGGAACAGAACGAGCAGCCACGCCTCCATCCGGTCGCCCGGGACGGTGATCCTCGTGAACCGGGTCGGCTCCACCGGTTGGAAGAGTTTGTCGGCCCATACCGGGTCCTGCACGCCGGCCGCGTCCAGGACCGCGTCCGCCTGGCGGGCCAGGCTCGCCAGGTTCCGGTCCGGGCCGAGGCCCATGAAGACGAGCAGCGCGCGGGCGCTGGTGTCGCCCTGCAGCGCCACGTCTTCCACCAGACGCACGGCGGCGCGGTCGGAGTCGAATTGCTCCAGGCCGGCCAGCAGCCCCAGGATCGCGCCTCCGGCGAGTTCGGCTTCGAACGGGTCGTTCACGGTGGCGAGGTCGTCGCCGATCGCGGCCATGTGCGGGCGCATCATCGCGACGAGCTCCTCGACCTGGCCCGGGTCGCGCCTCGCGGCCGCGAGCTGCTCGATCCGCTCGCTCCGCCTTCGCTCCCGTCGCCTGCTCATGACCCCATGCTGTCACTTCGACACGACGCAGGGAACCCCTCGGCTGTCTCAGTTCAAGTCTCTCCGCCTTGGAAACCCTTCCAGGCGGCTCAGTCCTCGCGCGCGCAGACGAGTCCCTCGACCGAGTCGCGCTCGGGCATCACGCCGCCTTGGGCCTCCAGGCAGTCGACGTGGGCGTCCACGCGTTCCAGGCACCCGCTCTGGACTTCGAAGGAGGCCGCCTCGCCCATGGTCAGGAACAGCATCAGTTCGTCGTCGCGGTGGGCGGTGATCGTCACGTCGCCCTCAATGGTGGTGCCGTCGTAGAGGACCTCGTAGTACGGGGCGCCCCACGACTCCCGCACCGCTGCGAGGTAGGCGTCCGCTTCGGTGAAGTCGGCGAACTCGTAGGTGATCCAGTACCGGTAGGTCCGCAGCCCCGCCTCGGTCCGGTACCCGCACGGCGTCACCTCGACCGTGCGGCGCTCGAAGCCGGGGAAGCCGTCGAGACTCACCGCGCTGCCGGTCACGGCCTCCTCCATCCGAGGCCACGCGTCGGATTCGTCGTGCTCCCCCACGGGCGGGCCGGTCTCGGTCGAGGCCTCCACCCACTCGCCCATCGAAAAGGTCACCCCGATGGTGAAGATCGCGGCCACCGCCCAGACCAGGCTCTCGGCCGTCGCCCACGACGCCGGATGCTCGCGGCCGAGCCATCGCTTCGACTCGCCCGTCACCGCCAGCGCCAGGCCGGCGAACGCGACCGGTCCCACGGCCATCGCGAAGATCAGTCCTGCCGCCGTCGACCGGCCGGGGTCGACCGGCATGAGCAGGAGGATCTGCTGGACGGCGACGAGGACGCCCGCGCCCGCCAGATACAGCTGCGCGCGCCTGCCGCCCCGGCCGAGCCAGATGACGGCGAGGACGTTCACCGGGATCGTCGGGGCCAGCACTACCAGGTACGACATGCCCCGTTCGAACAGGTTCGTCTCCACCCCGCCGCCGGTCCACGCGTAGCCCTGCAGCCCCCGCCAGACCCACAGCCACAGCGCCGCCACGAGCACGGCCTGGACGAGCAGGAGGAGGCGGATCGCCTGGATCCGCTTCGGGGCTCTCGGGCGGGGCGTGCCCATCGGTCTCCTGGTGGTGGTTTCGGGGACGGACATGGTGACGGCCGCCGACTGCCGTGGGATGGCGGGCGTCGGCGGCCGTGCACGTCGCCGCTAGGCGCTGCCGTTCGGCGGGAGCAGCGTCGTCTGGATGAGCTGATCGCCGTCCTTGCGGCGCACCAGGGTGCCGCGGCCGGCCGGCTGCGGGCTGGGCCGCAGCTTCCCGAAGATCGCGCCTTCCTCCTTGCGTCCGCTCATGAGCAGGCCGGGGGATTCGAGCTGCTTGATCTGGCCCATCACAGGGTCCATCATGGATCGACCGGCGCCGGTGCAGCGGCGGGCGATGATGATGTGGAAGCCGATGTCGCGGCCCTGCGGGATGAGCTCGGCGAGCTGCTGCATCGGGTTCTGCCTGGTCGCGACCATCTCGTAGTCGTCGACGATGAGGTACAGGTCAGGGCCGGTCCACCACGAGCGGTCCCGCAGCGCCGCGGGCGAGACGTCGTCGCCGGGCAGGCGCTTCTCGATGGGCCCCTTCAGGTTCTTGCAGGCCGCCTCGAACTGCTTTCCCGACATCGCGTAGTCCAGCAGCGTCGGCTTCGAGATCTCCTCCAGCATGCCTCGCCGGTAGTCGGCCATGATGACCTTGGCCTCTTTCGGCGAGTAGGTCGACTGGATCTGCTTGGCGATGTGCCGCAGCAGGTTCGTCTTCCCGCATTCGGAGTCGCCGAGGACGAGCAGGTGCGGTTCGGCCTGGAAGTCCAGGTATACGGGCTTGAGTCCGGCCTCGTTGAGGCCGATCGGGATGCCCGGCTTGGACCGGTCGACGGCCTGGAGGAAGTCGGTGACGTGCAGCTGGCGAGGCAGGAGCCGCACCGGCGGGCACGGGGCGCCGCGCCAGGCCTGCTTGACCTTCTTGACGAAGTCCTCCACTCCGGGCGCGAGGTCGTCGCCGTCCCGGATCGAGTCGATGCGCGGCACGCCCGCCAGGAAGTGGAGCTTCTGTAGCGACAGGCCGCGTCCGGGGCGGTTCTTCGGGACGTTCGCGGCCTTCTTGCGGTCGATCTCGGACTCCATGTTGTCCGAGAGCTTCAGCTCCAGCTTGAGGCCGAACATGTCGCGCATGTTCATGCGGATGTCGCCCCAGCGGGTGCAGGTGACCATGACGTGGACGCCGTAGGACAGGCCGCGGTTGCCGATCGCCTTGATCTGGTCGACGAACGGCTCGTAGTCCTCCCTGAGCGTCATCCAGTTGTCGATGACGAGGAAGACGTCCCCGTAGGGGTCGTCCTGGAACCGGCCCTGCTCCTTCATGCGGCGGTAGGAGCCCATGCCGTCGATCTTGTTCGCGGTGAAGAACGCCTCGCGCTCGTCCAGGATGGACATGACCTCCTGGATCGTGCGCCGCACCCCCTCCTCCTCGCGGCGGCCGAACACGCCGGCCACGTGCGGGAGGTCCTCGATGCCGCGGAGCGTGCCGCCGCCGAAGTCGAGGCAGTAGAACTGGACTTCGCGCGGCGTGTGCGTCAGCGCGAGCGAGCCGATGAGCGTCCTGAGCATCGTGGACTTGCCGGACTGGGCCCCGCCGGCGATCGCCACGGTGCCCTGCGCGCCGGAGAGGTCGACGATGAACGGGCTGCGCTTCTGCTCGAACGGCCGGTCCTCGTCGCCGAGCACGGCGTTGAGCTTCCCGTTGAGCGCGAAGCCCTTCGGAGTCAGCCCACGCTGCGGGTCGACCTCCAACGGCGGCAGCAGCTGGTCGAGCGTCGGCGGGTCCTCCAGCGGCGGCAGCCAGACCTGGTGGGCCGGGCGGCCCATGCCGAGGCAGTTGTTGACCATGACTTCGAGCTCGGAGAGCTTCTCGTTCTCCTCGTCGGCCTCCGTCTGGGGGAGCACTTCTTCGGGCTCGTCCTCGGGCTCGGGCTCGGGCGGCAGCTCGACGCGGCTGGGCAGGAACCGCTGCACCTTGTGCTGCACGGCGGCGATGCGCTCGGCGCGGGAGGCGACCCGTTTCGGCGGCTTGTAGGTGCCGCCGACGTAGGCGGCGCGGAAGCGCACCAGGTCCTCGGTGCCGACCTGGAGGTAGCCGTGGCCCGGCTGCTGCGGCAGCTCGTAGGCCGCGCCGGAGCCGATGACCGTGCGGGACTCCTGCGCGGAGAAGGTGCGCAGCGCGACCCGGTAGGACAGGAAGGTGTCCAGGCCCTTGAGCTTGCCTTCCTCCAGGCGCTGCGAGGCGAGGAGCATGTGCACGCCGATGGAGCGGCCGATGCGTCCGATCTGCAGGAACAGGTTGATGAACTCGGGCTTGGCGACGAGCATCTCGGAGAACTCGTCGGCGATGATGAGCAGCGTCGGCATCGGGTCGAGCGGCTGACCCGCGGCGCGGGCCTTCTCGTACTCCCACCGGTTGGTGAAGTTGCCGGCGCGGCGCAGCTCCTCCTGTCGCCGCACCAGCTCGCCTTCGAGGGCGTCCTGCATGCGGTCGACCAGTTCGATCTCGTCGGCGAGGTTCGTGATGACCGCGCTGACGTGCGGCAGCTCGTCGAGCGAGGCGAACGTCGCGCCGCCCTTGAAGTCGACGAGGATGAAGTTGAGCTCCTCGGAGGAGTGCGTGGCGATCAGGGAGCCGACGATGGTGCGCAGCACCTCAGACTTACCGGAACCGGTGGCGCCGATGAGCAGGCCGTGCGGGCCCATGCCGCCGACAGCGGCCTCCTTGAAGTCGATGTCGACGACCGCGCCGTCGGGACCCGGCCCGACGGGGACCTTCAGGTAGTCCTTGACCGGCTTCTCGCGCCAGTGGACGGCCGGGTCCAGCGCCGCGGCGTCGTTGAAGCCGAGCATCTCCGGCAGCCCGGACGGGTTCGCCATCGGCGAGGCGTCCTCGTCGCCGGACTCGGTGGAGCCCCCTGCGCCCCTGAGCGTCAGCCGCCACGGGCTCAAGGAGCGGGCGATGCCCTCGGCCTGGCTGTACGACAGCCGGTCGGGCCTGCCCAGGACGCGGCGGCGGCCGGCCTGGTCGGTGCGGATCTCCTCCTCGACGATGTCGAGCAGCTTGATGTGCGGCCCGGGCTTGCGCGGCAGGTAGCCGGAGAAGTCGAACACCGTCACGCCGGCCATGCCGTCGGCGGCGACGATGCCCGTCGGGTCGACCTCGCCGCCGTCGAGGACGATCACCAGGTGGGACTCGCCCTCCCCGGCCGTGGCGCCGGGCGACCATCCGCCGCGGCTCGACAGCTGATCGCGCAGCGCGGCCTCGAGGTGGCCGGTCGAGTGGTAGAACATGCGGACCGGACCGGCACCGTCTTCTTCGGACGGATGCTGGAGGTGCGGCAGCCACTTCATCCAGTGCCACTCGGGCATCCGCTCGGCGTCGGCGACGACCGCTACCAGGACGTCGTCGGGAGAGTGCAGGACCGCGAGCTGGCACAGCTGCGCCCGCAGACTGTCCATCACCAGGGCCCGCTCCCCGCGCAGGACCATGCGACCGGCCTCGGTGTACTTCATCGAACGCGGGATGTCGATCACATTCGAGTGCGCGGCCACGAAGCGGCGCAACGCCATCGACGTCATCGGCTCCAGGTCCTCGACCGGTTTCGTCTCCGGCGGCACCAACTTCATCGTCATGCGCTGCTTGCCGACACCGACCCTGATGTCGAGCGAGTCGTCGTCCTTCGCGCGCCGCTCCCACATCCGCCGCGAACCCACCAGCGACCACAGTGCCCTGGGATCGGGATGGCGCCAGCGCGCCGCCCGCCACTGCCGCTCCGCGCCCTTCCGGGCCCGGCGCCGCACCTGGTTGAGATAGCGCATGTAATCGCGCCGCACGGCGTTGAACTCGGCCTTCTTCTGGCCGCGGTTCGAAGAGAGGTTGGTGGCCATCACCCCGATCATGCCGATGCCCATCATGGCGCCGATGGCCATCATGAGCGGGTCGATGCCGCCGTCACCGGCGGCCCCGCCGCGCCGCATCATCATGAGCGTCATCCCGGCCGCCATGGCGAGCATCGGCAGGACCATGAGGTACTGGCCGATGGACTTCGGCTGCGGGTCGGGCATGTCCGGAGGCGACTCGAGCAGGATGTCGCCGCGCGGAGCCTGCGGACCGCGTTTACGCGGCGGCCTTCGGAACAGTTTGGTCGTCACAATGGGTCCTTGTACTCACCGGGGGATGCGCCTACCACGGCGCTGCTTGCGAGCCGTAAATCAGCGTTGCCGTATAAAAGATTCAAGTGCGCTCTGTCGAGTATCGCACTGACAGGGTAGAACCGCATCGCCACTGGGCGCCGTTGCCTGCTTGCACGCGGGCCTTATCCTGAACAAGTCCCCCAAATTCGACCCGACCCGGAGGTTCGTGCGGTGAGCACCAAGTCGGCCACCCTCAGCAGGGTGACGATCGTCAGTCCTCGGACCAGGATCGACCTCGCGTTGCCCTCAGACGTCCCCCTGTCCGATCTGCTGCCGACGATCCTGCACCAGGCCGGCGAGTACTACATAGACGAAGCCGGCGACAACGGCGGCTGGATCCTGTCCAGACTCGGCGACGAACCGCTCGACACCGGGCACTCCTGCTCGCAGCTGTCGATCAACGACGGCGAGATGTTGTATCTCAACCCAGCCGACGCCGCCAAGCCCGAGATCGTGTTCGACGACGTCATCGACGCCGTCGCCACCGCCACCGAGCAGCGCGGCAACCGCTGGGACCACAAGGCGACCAAGCGCTTCGCCGTCGGCGTCGGCACCGCCGCTCTGGCGGGCGGCGCGATCGCGGTCCTGTTCACCGGCCCGCCCCAGCTGCCCGGCGCTATCGTGGCCCTCGGCGTCGCGGCCGTCCTCATCGGAGCCTCTGCACTGCTGTCCCGCGCGGTCGGCGACTCGCGCGCGGCCACCTACTTCGGCGTCACCGCCGTCTTCTACGCCGCGGTCGGCGGCCTGCTCATCGCCGCCGGCGGCAGCTCGGTCTCCGAGCTCGCGGCCCCGCACGTCATGATCGCCGCCTCGGCGATCCTGCTGTTCAGCGTCCTGGGGATGGTCGCGGTGGGAGACATGGCATCGGCGCCGGTGTTCATCACCTCTATCCTCGGCGCGATCGTGCTCGCCATCGCGGTGGCGTTCATGATGCTCATCGACACCCCGAACTATCCGGCCACGGCCGCCACCGGCGCGGCGATCGCCGCGCCCCTGGCGCTGGCGATCCTGCCGGCCGCCCCGCGGCTGTCGCTGTCCATGGCGATGGTGCCCACCCCGCAGCTGCCGGCCACCACCGAGGAGCTCAAGGCTGGCGACGCCGAGACCGTCGACGGCAAGCGGATCCTCAAGCTCTCCGAGCACGCCGGGAACTACCTGGAGGCGCTGTACGCCTTCGCGGCGGTCGTCGGCCTCGTCTCCGCGATCGCGCTGGCGTTCTCGGGCACCGTCCCCGGCATCATCCTCGCCACCGCCATCGCGCTGATCCTGCTGAGCCGCTCGCGCACGATCGAGGACCGCCCGGCCCGCATCGTCATGCTCGCCTCCGGCATGGGCGGTCTCGCCGTGGTGCTGGCGGCGATCTTCATCGACGGCGGCACCCTCGTGCGCCTGGTCGCGATCCTCGGCGCTCTGACGCTCTTGACGGTCATCGCGATGGTGTACGGCCTGGCCGTGGCGGGCAAGAAGATCGCGCCGACCTGGGGCCGCCTGCTCGACATCTGCGAGGCGCTCCTGATCGTGTCGATCCTGCCGCTGGCCGGCTGGCTCTGCAACCTGTACGTCTTCGCGCTGGCGATGCGCGGCTAGTCTCCTTCCCCCGAGCCGTTTCCGAGAGAGGCGAACTTCGATGCCGCAGATGCGCTCCCGCCGCGAGCAGGTGGACGCCCACCGCTTCATCACCTCGCGGATGAACCAAGCGCTGGTCCTGGCGAACCCCGACTCGGTCGAGCGCCCGCTGCGGCGCATCGGCGTCTCCATCTTCGCGTCGGTGATGATCATGATCCTGGTCTTCGGCGGATTCGCTATCGCGGCGCTGCTGAACAAGGGCAACCAGCGGCCCGAGGTCGGCAACATCATCATCGAGAAGGGCACCAACGCGATCTACGTGTACACGTGGGCGCCCGACGCCGAGGAGCAGGGCGAGGCCCCGAAGCTATGGCCGGTCGCGAACTTCACCTCGGCGCTGCTGCTGCTCGATCCGCAGACCCCCTACCGGGGCGACCCGCCGGTGCAGAACCTGAAGCCTGAGTCGCTGGTGGGCTACCCGCGGGGCTTCCTCATCGGCATCGACGGCGCCCCGCCCTCGCCGCCCGACGCCGAGAGCCTGCTGCAGCACGAGAACTGGAACGCCTGCTCGATGGGCAGGGAGGTCCGCAGCAAGCCCAGCCACATGCTGACGCAGCTGGTGGTCGAGGACCTCCCCGAGCCCGAGTGGCTCGGCGACGACCAGTGGCTGCTGGCCGAGACCGCCGTCCCCGACGACGAGGCGCCCGACCTGTACCTGCTGTGGAACGACCGCAAGTACCCGGTCACGGACGAGCAGGTCCTGACCGTGCTGAACCTGCGGCGCGACGACGCGATCCCCTTGAACGAGGACATGCTCCGCACGATCGTGTCGGGCGCGCCGCTGGAAGCGGTGACGGAGAACTACTTCGGCGATGAATCCACTGTGGAGGACCCGGACGTCGGCGTTCTCACTTACGGCCAGACCTACGAGGCCGGCGGCGACCTGTTCGTGCTGCTGCGGGACGACGATCTCGGCGACGAGTTCGCCCGGATCAGCGAGACTCAGGAGCTGCTGCTGCGGGATGCGAACGGCTCCGACTCGATCACGATCTCGACATCGGTGAAGAACGAGACGGGCGCGCAGGCCCGCTACGGCTCCGACGACTTCCCGACCGACACCCACGAACTGTGGACGGTCGACACCGACCGGCCCGCCGTGTGCGCGGTCTTCGACCCCGACCTGCCGGCGGACGAGGCCAAGATCGCGATCGCGCTCTACAGCACGGCGCCCGGCACCCTGACCGACGCCGCGGAATCGGTCGACATGAGCACCGAAGGCGACATCGTGTCCAATGTCGAGGGCCAGACGGCGCAGACGGTCCTGCCTCCCGGAACGGCCGCGCTCATCTCGGCGCAGTCGAGCCCCGGCCAGACCCTCCAGGGCATGACCTACCTGGTCGACAGCATCGGATACAGCTACGGGATCGTCGACTTCGGCAGGACCGGATCCACAAAGTCGCTGCTCGGCTACGGCGACGTCGAATCGGTCGGCGTGCCCGACACCATGCGGGCGCTGATCCCGCAGGGCCCGAGCCTGGACCCGTCCGAGGCCCGCAAGCAGCTGAATCCCGAGAGCGACGACATCCCGACCTTCGACACCGGCGAGGAAGAAGGAGGCGGCGAGTAGCCGCGATTCCGCACGGCCCGTGACGGTCACCCACACGTGTTAACCTGGCGCGACAGCTTAGCGAGACCTGAGGACGCACAATGGCCTACCCACCGCAGAATCCGGGCTACGACCCGAACCAGCAACCGCCCCAGGGGCAGCCCGGCGGAGGCTATTCACCGCAGCAGCCCGGATACGGCCAGCAGCCTGGGTACGGTCAGCAGCCCGGATACGGCCAACAGCCCGGCTACGGCCAACAGCCGGGGTACGGCCAGCAACCCGATTACGGTCAGCAGCCGGGCCAGCAGCCCGGATACGGGCCGGGGTACGGCCAACAGCCATACGGTCAGCAGCCTGGGTACGGCCAGCAGCCCGGATACGGGCAGCAGCCGCCGGCCGGCCCTCCCGGTGGACCTCCGTACGGCCCCGGGCCCGGCGGATTCGCTCCGCAGCAGCCGCCGAAGCGAACCGGCCTCGTCGTCGGCATCGCCATCGGCGCCGTACTCCTCATCGGTGCGATCGGGCTCGTGGTCTGGCAGCCTTGGAACGGCAGCGGTTCCGTCTCGGGCGACGCCCCGGCCGCCGGCGAGTCCCCCGAGACGGTCGTCGACAACTACATGTCCACGATGGCCGGCTCGTTCGAAAGCGGCGGGTTCTCCGACCTCGCCACACTGGCCGAGGACGTCAAGCCGTACCTGTGCTCGGAATCCCAGGCCGAGGTCGACTCGGCGATAGACGGCTTGGAAGGGGAGATGGGCATGGGCGGCCTCTCCGATGAGGAGGCCGCCGCCATGGAGGAAATGGAGATCACCGTCGACTACGACATCACCGGATCCTCCGAGGACGGCGACACCGCGGTGGTCGATGTGACGATGACCGGTGAAGTCGCCATGCCGTCCTTCGACTACAGCCAGAGCCTCGATCAGGAACTCAGCCTGGACCTGGTCAAGGAGAACGACGTCTGGCTCATCTGCGACGACGCCGCCGCCGCCGTGGTCGGCTAGGCGCCCCGCATCGAGAAGGCCCCGCCGGGATCACCGGCGGGGCCTTCGTCGTCACGGCTCACAGGTCGGCCGACAGCGCGGCGAAGTAGCCGCCGTCCTGTCCCTCGCGGTTCGGATGGTAGGACTCGGCGATCGGCCAGGAGAGGCCGTTGAGCCATTCGGCGTCGTCGCAGATCGCGTGGCCCTCGAAGCGGTCGCGGACGTCGATGTAGCGGAATCCGTAGTCGCCGGCGACCGAGCCGATGGTCTCGGCCAGGAGGTCGGAGCCGGCGTTCAGCTGCGCCTGTTCGTCGGAGCTGATGCGGGTGATGGCGTTGCACTCCTCGCCGTTGAACAGGCGCGGGTATCCCAGGACGACCACCTCGGCGTTCGGCGCGGCGTCGGCGACGGCGTCGTAGACGGCGCGCAGGCGTCCGGGCAGGTCCTCCTGGATGAAGCGCTCGGCCTCGTCGATCTCGGCGTCGCACGTCCACGGATACGGGTAGGCGCACTGCTGGATGATCGCGGCCCATCCGGTGTCGTTGCCGCCCACAGTGACAGTGACGAGGTCGGTGCCCGAGGACAGGGCGCCGAGCTGCTCGCCGACGACGTCGGTGGTATTGGCGCCCTGGCAGGCTGCGAAGGTGAAGTCGGCGCCGAGGTCGTCGGCGAGCAGGCTCGGATAGGCGTAAGCGCTACGGCTGCAACCCGAGCCGTCGTCGATATAGCTTCGAGTGCCCACTCCGGACGCGTACGAGTCGCCGAGCGCGACGTATTCGACGGTCTGGGCTTGAGCGGAAGCGGGAGTGAGAACGAGGGCGGTGAGCGTCGCGGCGATGACCGCTGCCACCTTTGTAGAGATTCGCCGGAGATAGGTCATTCGGGCTCCGTCTCGAAATCTGTCCGGGAACTGGAGTCCTTTTTATATCAATTGCGTAACGAACAGACCAGGATCAGAACGCGGGGAGTCGCCAAATCGACGCAAGCCGTTCTGCTTGCGCGGCAGTCAGGCCGCCCGAACGGAGGCGGCGGTCGGTCAGAGGCCCTCGGGGAGATCGAGGCGGTGGAGGGGCTGCGGCCCGTCCGGAGTTTCGGCGAGGAGGCGCTCGTCTTCGCTCTCTTTGGAGTCCTCCGGCTCGGCGAGCAGGCGCCGGACCTCCTCGTCGAGGTGCGCCGCAAGCAGATCGCAGTATCGGTCGGCGTCGGACTCGGCCAGCGCGTCCAGCAGAGCGAGATGCTCCGCGGCGAGGTCGCGGTGGACCTCGAAGTGCTCGTACATCGAGAAGGTGCACAGCCGCGTCTCGATGAGGAGGGTGCCCATCATGCGCGCCAGGCGAGGCGAGCCGCCGGCGACGGAAATGCGGCGATGGAAGTCGAGGTAGGCGCCGCCGAGCTCGCGGGCGTCGTCGGCCTTCAGCGCGCGCTGCATGCGCTTGACCTCGGCGGCGAGGCCCTTGAGCACCGGCTTGCGGTCGGCGGGCGGCAGGGCCAGGAAGCGGCGCCCCAGCTCGCACTCGATGCGGGTGCGCAGCCAGTGGATGTCGCGGACGTCGTCGGCGGTCATCGTGCGCACGGCCAGGCCGCGGCGCTTGGGGATCACGAGCAGACCCTCGGCGGTGAGCCGCTGCATGGCCTCGCGCAGGGGCCCCCGGCTGACACCCAGCTGGTAAGCCAGTTCGGCCTCGCCCAGGGGCGCGCCGGGAGGGAGCGATCCGTCGAGGATCGCGTCGCGGATGCAGTCGGCGATGAGGTCAACGGTCGACGTCCGTCGAACCGGGGCCAGTCGCCCCACCTGACGGGTGCTCGACAACCCGCTCCTGCGATCCGACACGGCCGTCATCTCTCCCTCTGTCCGTACTGATCAGATCCTAGCGCCACCCCTGAACCACGGTCTCCTCAAAGGTCGGGCCGCGGTGACGCGCAACAACACGGTTCTACAACGCTTTCGTTATCTGACGTCGATCATCGGATTGTCGACAAACTTACAGTAGACAGATAAGGTCGGCAATGTACACGAGAACGTTTCTGGAGGAGACCACCGTGTCAGAAAACTTGAAACTGAACCGCCGCAACCTGATGCTCGGCGTATCCGGCGGCGCGGCCGCAATGACGCTCGGCGCCTGTTCGTCAACCGGCGGAGACGACGAAGGGGGCGGCAGCCTCCTGGAGAGCGCCCAGGACGGCGGCACCATCCGCATCGCCTACGCGGACGAGAACCCCTACGCGTTCACCGACGACGACGGGAACGCCACCGGCCAGTCGGTCGCCCTTCACTCCTACATCCTCGAGCAGCTCGGCATCTCCGCCGACCAGATCGAGTGGAAGCAGACCCAGTGGGGCGGCCTCATCGACGGCCTCGGCGCCAACCACGACATGGTCATCGCCGGCATGTTCATCAACCCCGAGCGCTGCCAGGCCGTGGCGTTCGCCGAACCCGACTACGTCATGCCCGACACGCTGCTGGTGCTCGCCGGGAACCCGGAGGGCCTGTCCGACATCATCTCGATCGCCGAGCACGACAGCGCGGTCATCGGCGTCATGAACGGCACCACCGAGCACCAGAACGCCAACCAGCTGGGCATTCCCGAGGACCGCGTCAACGTCCAAGAAGACCTGCAGGCTCTGATCCTCGAGCTCAAGGCCGGCCGCTGCGACGCGATCGCCCTGACACAGATGAACCTCCAGCTCGAGGCCGAGGCCGACGACGAGCTCGACACCACCGACGGGTTCTACCCGGTCGACGAGAACGGCGAGGAGATCATCGGTGCCGGCGCCGCCGTCTTCCGTCCGGAGGACACCGACTTCCGCGACGCGGTCAACGGGGAGATCGCGAAGATCCTGGGCGACCAGGATCAGTGGCTGAGCCTGGTCGGCGAGTTCGGCTTCACCGTGGACCTTCACTTCCCGCCCGAGGACCTCTCCGCCGAGGACCTCTGCGGCGGGAATTACCAGTAGCGGAGTAGTCATGGATTGGTCGGGAGTCATCGACTCGCTCCCCGGTTACGGCCGACCGCTGCTCGTAACCATCCAGGTCACGGTGGCCGCGGCGGCGCTCGCACTGGTGGTGGCCTTCGGGCTGGGTCTGATGACCAGCTCGAAGCACCTGATCGTGCGGACGCCGGCGCGGATCGTCGTCGAGTTCATCCGCGGTTCGTCCGTGGTGGTCCAGCTGTTCTGGTTCGCACTTGCGATGCCGATCCTGTTCGGATTCAGATTCGACTACGTGATCATGATCGGCATCATCGCCCTCGCATTGAACTACGGCGCCTATTCGTCGGAGATCGTGCGCGGCGCGATCGGCGCGGTGCCGAAGGGGCAGTGGGAAGCCGCCACGGCGCTGAACTTCTCCACTTTCCAGAAGATGCGCCTGGTCATCATCCCCCAGGCCTGGCCCGAGATGATCCCCTCACTGTGCGCATTCGCGATCATGCTGCTCAAAGCCAGCGCGCTGGTCTCGCTGGTCGGCATCGGCGACATCACCTTCAGGGCCGAGACCCTGGGCGGTCGCCCCGGCGCGAATCCGCTGGTCCACTTCACCGTCATCCTGGTCATCTACTTCGTTCTGGCCTGGCTGATCTGGACCGGGATGCGGGCACTGGAGCGTCGGGCCAAGCGAGGTCTCGGCATCGACATCAAGACCAAGGCCGTCCCGAAGACCGCTGCGGTGCTCGGAGGCGGCATCGGGGCCGACACGAGTGCCGAGGCCGAGAACGAAGCCGGCGATCGCCGGGGAGGTGACCGATAGTGAACGGCTGGAGCAATGAACGCGCCGCCGAAATCTTTCCGATGGTGCTGGAGGGCTTCTGGGTCGTCCTCAAGGTCGCCTTGGTCGCCGGCATCATCGCGGTGGCGCTCGGTCTGCTGATCGCCATCGCCGAGCAGACCGCGCCGACGTGGTTCAGGCGTCCGCTCAGCGGGGTCATGCAGTTCGTCCGCAACACGCCACTGCTGGTTCAGGTGCTGCTCGTGTGGTATGCGACCAGCCTCTACATCAACCCTGAGTGGACGGCCTTCGCAGTCGGCTCGGCGGTCCTGGGGGTGCACTACGCCTCCTACACTTCGGAGTCCTACCGGGCGGGCATCGAAGCGATCCCGCAGGGCCAATGGGAGGCGGCGACGGCATTGAGCCTGCCGGTTCACCGCACCTGGTTCGCGGTGATCCTCCCGCAGATGATGCGCCGCTCGAGCGCCGCGGTGGCGAACTGGATCATCGCGATGTTCAAGGAGGTACCGGTGCTCTTCGCCATCGGGGTCATCGAGATGATCGCGAGGGTCCAGGAGTACCAGGGCCTGCACTACTCCGGTTCACTCGAGGGCTACACCATCGCGGGCCTGCTGTTCCTCGCCGCCTCCTATCCGGTGGCGGTCGCGATGCGGAGATTGGAGATTCGCCTTGCCAAGTCCCACTTCTAACGAGCAGCGCCAGCGGAATGGTCCTGAGCCGATCATCCGCTTCGACAGGGTCAACAAGTCCTTCGGCGATCTGCGGGTGCTCAACGAGTTGAGCTTCGACATCGACGCCGGTGAACGCGTGACGCTCATCGGACCGTCGGGGTCGGGCAAGACCACGATCCTCAGGCTCCTGATGACCTTGGAGCACGTCACGCCGGTCAAGCACCCCGACGAGAACGGCGGGGTCATCTGGGTCGAGGGCAAGCCGCTCTCGCACATGGAGAAAGGCGGCAAGCTGCACGTCGCCTCGGAGCGCTATCTGCGGCAGGCCCGCCAGAAGATCGGGATGGTGTTCCAGCAGTTCAACCTGTTCCCGAACATGAAGGTGCTGCGCAACGTCACCGAGTCGCAGGTCCACACCCTCAAACGCTCGAAGGACGAGGCCGAGGCCAAGGCCCGCGACCTGCTCGAACTGGTTGGGCTGTCGGACAAGATCGACAACTACCCGAGCCAGCTCTCAGGCGGGCAGCAGCAGCGCGTGGCGATCGCCAGGGCGCTGGCGATGGACCCGGACATCCTGCTGCTCGACGAGGTCACCTCGGCTCTGGACCCGGAGCTCGTCGCGGACGTGCTCGGGGTGCTGCGTGACATCGCGGACACCACGAGCATCACGATGCTCATCGTCACGCACGAGATGGGTTTCGCCCGGGACGTCTCCAACCGCGTCATGATGTTCGATCAGGGCGTCATCGTCGAGGAGGACTCCCCCGACAAGATCTTCTCCAACCCCCAAGAAGTGCGCACACAGGACTTCCTTCGGGCCGTCCTAGCAGAGTAGAATTGGAATCTCCTCCATCCTTGGAGAGTGTTAGGGGTGTTCGAGGGGGCGGTCATGAGGGGTTTAGGACCGCCCCCTCTCTTCGTGGGCCCGCGGGCTCCCGTCCTCTGTGGCCGGAGCTCCCGCCGCCTCGGACACCACGCCAATTGCGCGCCGAACGCGTCGAGTCGGGCAGTGCCGACCGTGACGCGCACGGGTATGTGTCGCGGTCACCCGGAGTCAGTGGCAGAATCTAACAGCGTGTCGACACATTGCTGCGCGGGAAGGCGCTGATGAACCTGTTCGGTAAGGAAGAGGGACCGCCCGGCGAGGCCGTGGCGGTCATCGGCCTGGGCCGGTTCGGCTCGGCGGTCGCCCATTCCCTCACCCGCCTCGGCCACGAGGTGCTGGCCCTCGACGAGCGGCAGGACATCGTCCAACGCTACTCCGAGTCCCTCACCCACGTCGTCCAGGCCGACTCCACCGACTCCACCGTGCTGGGCCAGCTGGGGGTCGGGGACTTCGACCACGTCGTGGTCGCCATCGGCACCGACATCGAGGCCAGTGTGCTGACGGTACTGGCCTGCGAGGAGGCCGGGGTCCGCGAGATCTGGGCCAAGGCGATCAACGCCAAGCACGGGCAGATCCTGCACCGCACCGGTGCGCACCACGTCGTCTATCCCGAGGCCGCGATGGGCGAGCGAGTGGCTCACCTCGTGAGCGGCAAGATGATGGACTTCATCGAATTCGACGACGGCTTCGCCATCGTCAAGACGCGCGCCCCCGCCGAGGCGATCGCCAAGCCCCTCGGCGAGTCGCGGCTGCGCTCGAAGTACGGCGTGACCGTCGTCGGGGTCAAGAAGACCGGCGAGGACTTCACCTACGCCACTCCCGACACCGTCATCCTCGAAGGCGACACCCTCATCGTCTCGGGCAGCACCAAAAAGGTAGAGGCGTTCGCCGCCACGACCTGACGATGCGCCGATTCCTGAGCTGGTTCAACCGCCACCCCGTGCGCCTGGTGCCCCTGGGCTTCGGCGTGGCCATCGCCATCACCTCGGTGCTCCTGTGGCTGCCGGTCTCGCAGGGAACCGCGCAGGGCACCAGCGCGGTCGACGCGCTCTACATCGCCACGTCCGCGGTGACCGTGACCGGCCTGGTCACGCTCGACACGGCCACGCACTGGACGCTCTTCGGCGAGACCGTCATCATGATCGCGATGCAGATCGGCGGCCTGGGCATCATGTCCAGCGCCGTGTTCATGGGGCTGGTCGTCAGCAAACGACTCGGGATGCGCACCCGCCTGATCGCCCAGGCCGAGGCCAACCGCGCGATCAACATGGGCGACGTCAGGCACGTCGTCCTACGGGCGTTCCTGGTGATGCTCGCCGTCGAGCTCATCACCTCCGCACTCCTTGCGCTGCGGTTCCATTTCGAGTACGACTTCACCACGTTCGAGGCGATCTGGCAGGGCCTGTTCCACGGGATCAGCTCGTTCAACTCCGGCGGCTTCAGCCTGTTCTCGAACTCGCTGGAGGACTTCGAGAACGACGCCTGGATCATGGGGCCGATCATCGTCTCCTCGATCATCGGCGGGCTCGGCATGCCCGTGCTGTTCGAGCTGGCCCGCCGCAACTGGGGCCACCGGAAGTGGACCCTGCACACGAAGATGACGCTCACCGGGACGACGATCCTGTTCGTCGGCGGGTTCTTCGTCTTCCTGGTCTTCGAGTGGTCGAACCCGGCCACGCTCGGCCCCTTCGCCTGGCACGAGAAGCTCCTGCCGGCGCTCGCCCAGGACGTCATGCTGCGGTCGACCGGGTTCAACACGATCCCCGTCGGCGAGATGCACACGCACTCGCTTCTGGTCGGCGTGGTCCTCATGTTCATCGGCGGCGGCGCGGCCTCGACCGCCGGCGGCATCAAGGTGACGACGTTCTTCGTCCTGCTGTGGGTCATCTGGTCCGAGATCCGCGGCGAGCCCGACGCCTCGGCCT
Organism: Glycomyces sp. L485; assembly: GCF_022548875.1. Classification (GTDB taxonomy): domain Bacteria; phylum Actinomycetota; class Actinomycetes; order Mycobacteriales; family Micromonosporaceae; genus Glycomyces. The sequence goes on from NZ_JAKZEW010000044.1 coordinate 23,607, forward strand.
TCCGCACCCGGCTCAGCGACTCGGTCATCCGGCAGGCGCTGAGCGTCGCGCTCCTGTACGTCGCGTTCATCGCCGCCGGGGCCATTCTCATGCAGATGTTCGAGCCTCACATTCTGTTGCACGACATCCTCTTCGAGGCCACCTCCGCCGGCGCGACCGTCGGGCAGTCGACCGGGATCACCCCAGAGCTGTCCACTCCCTCTAAAGTGGTGTCCATCGTGCTGATGTACGGAGGCAGGCTAGGCCCGGTGCTGTTGGCGACGTCCCTCGCGATCCGCACCAGGCACCGGCTGTACCGTTACCCCGTGGGGCGTCCTCTGGTGGGCTGAGGCCCACGCCCCGCCCGTGCCCCTACAAGCGAAGATGCTCAGAAGCCTCACCGCAGCGCGGTTCGTCGCCTCAGAAAGGACTCCCCCCGATGTCCCGTAAAGCCCGGCAGCGCACCAGTCGACTTCCGATCCGGATGCAGCTGATGCTGCCGATCGCCGCCGCGCTGATGGGGATGCTGGTGCTGGGGCTGTTCCAGACCGTACACGTGTGGGACGGGTACCAGGACGCCACCGACGCCGAAGTGATCGGCGACCTGGCCGGTTCCCTGGCCTCGACCCTCGACGGCCACCAGAGCGAGGGCGCGCCGCTGCTGGAGGCGGTCCTGATCGGCGAGGCCGACGAGATCGACATCGGGGCTCTGCGCGCCCGGACCGACGCCTCGGTCGTCGAACTCGTCGCGGCCGCCGAGACCTCGCGCGCCCGCTTCCCTGTCCTGGAGAACAGCCTCGACGAGCTGCTGCGGCAGGTCGCCAAACTCAACACGGCGCGAACGGGTCTGGACGGGCTCGCCTCCGGCGAGCTGACCTTCACCGACAACGAGGTCGTCGGCGCGTTCGAGATCTACCGGGACATGGCCAACAAGATCGTCAGCCTGGCCGCCCGCCTGCCGAACCTCGTCGACGACTCCCAGGTCTCCTCCCAGATCGACTCGCTGGCCTCGGCGATGCAGGCGGGCCGCCTCGCCTCCGAGATCCAGTTCCGCGTCACCTCCGACCTGACCCTCCTCGCCGCAGAGGAGGCCGTCCTGGTCGAGCGCGAGGCCCTCGCGGAGGCCGCCTACCTCTCGGGCTCATACGACCGGCAGATCATCGACTTCCAGGCGAACGCGTCCGCTGAGGTCAGCGACACCTACCAGCGGGAGATACAGGGCGAAGAGGCCATCGTGGCGCGCCAGGCGCTGTCGATCTACCTCAACGGCGACATTCCGACGCTCTCGGCCACGGACTTCTCGGCGGCCCAGGGCCAGGTCGTGCAGGCGCTGCACCTGACGCAGGACCATGCGCTGGTGATCCTCGAACGGGACGTCGCCGGCCTGCGCGACTCCTCGACCAGGACGCTGCTGACGACGTTCGCGCTCATCCTCGTGCTCGCGATGACGGCGATCATCTCCGCGGCGATGCTCGCGAGGCGCATCAGCCTCCGGGTCGACTCGGTCCGCGAGGCCACACTGACCGCCGCGTACGACACGCTGCCGAAGACCGTCGCGGCAGTCTCGCAGGCGTCCAACGCCGACGAGGTCGACCGGCTGCTCCAGACCGCTAAGAGGCAGACGGTGATCGCCACCGACGCCCGCTACTCCGACGAGCTCGACAGCCTCGCCGAGGCGTTCAGCGCGGCGCACCATCAGGCGCTGCGCCAGACGGCGAACCAGGCGCTGCTGCGCATCGACGTGGAGGCGATGATGAAGACCCTGGCCCGCCGCGGCCAGAGCCTCATCCGTCGCCAGCAGCAGGTCATGGAATCGCTCGTGGAGGAGTCCAGGTCCGCCTCGGACATCCCCGAGGAATGGCGGAGCGTCTACCATCTGCTGTCGCGCATGCGCCGCAACGAGGAGAACCTGCTCCTGCTCGCCGGCGGCGAGCCGCAGCGGCGCTACAACCATCCCGCGGACGTCGAGGCGATCATCCGCGACGCCGTCTCCGAGATCGAGGGCGCCGGGCGCGTCCTGGTCGAGAACCAGGTGTCGGCGCGACTGGAGACCAAGCCGGCCGGCGACGTCGTCCGCATCCTCGCCGAGCTGCTCGACAACGCCGCGGCCTACTCCCCTCCCACGCAGCAGGTCCGCGTCACCTCGCGCCGGTCTGGCTCGGAGATCGTCATCTCCATCGCCGACGACGGCATCGGCCTCAATCCCGAGCAGATGTCGGCGATCAACCGGCGCCTGGCAGAGCCGACGCAGCTGAACTCCGAGCTGACCGCCACCATGGGCCTGCTCGTGGTCGGCCGGCTCGCCGCCGAGCACGCCGTCAGCGTCCAGTTGCACTCCACGATGGGCAAGGGCACGCTCGCGCTGGTCCGGATCCCGGCCTCGGCGCACGCCGACATGCCGAACGGCCTGGTCTCCTCGCGGGGCTCCTCGGCCCGGCTCGCGCTCTCCGCGCACGCCGCGAACCTGCCGATGACCGGAACGGGCTCCCCCGCGGCCGCCGAAGGCGCCGCCGAGCCGATCGTGCCCAAGCCCCGCAAAGCCGGCTTGACGCCCGAGCCACGCCCGGTAGCTGGGAAAACAGTCGGATCCGTGAGAATCGCCGAGGGGATCGAGGTCACTGCGAGCCCCGGCGCGGAGTCAGTGGATGTTACCTTCAGGAAGGTGAACAGAGCACTCGAATCCGCCGGAGGTCCGAACGGCACGGAACTACCGCGGCGGGCACCGGGAACCAAGCTCCTTCCAGGAGCGGTCCCCGGCGCCAAGCCCGGTTCCGGTGGCGTCGACCTCGACCCTGCCGAGATCCGGGACCGCTTGACCGGCTTCGCCTCCGGGATAGCAGCGGCCTCGGAACACGAACAGCGTTAATAAAGTAGAAAGCAGCGAGATGGATACCAAGGACAACACCGTCGGTGAACTCGACTGGCTCCTGACCTCCTTCGTGGAGAAGGTCCCGGACGTGTCCGAAGCCCTGACCGTCTCCGTCGACGGACTCGCCCTCGCGGCATCGCAGGGCCTGTCGACCGACCGCGCCGACCAGCTCGCCGCCATCACCTCCGGACTCGCCAGCCTGACCACGGGCGCGGCGAAGGTCCTCAACGCCGGCCGGATCCGGCAGTCGGTGATCGACATGGACGAGGGCGTCCTGCTGCTCATGGCCGTCGGCGACCGCGCCCAGGTCGCCGTGCTGGCCAACGCCGGCTGCGATCTCGGCCAGGTCGGCTACGAGACCGCGCTGCTGGTCAAGCGGGTGTACGCCGCTCTGGAACCCGATGCGCGCGCCTAGCGTGCGCCACGTGAATGCGAACGGGCCGCATTCGGCCCATTCGCCCGCGCGCGGATCGTAGGAGATTGCTCACGAGTCGCCACCGCCACACCCGGGCGGTGGCCCCCAAGCGCCCGTCCTCTCCCGTCCGCCGCACCGACAACCTGCGAGAACCACTGAAATCGCATCGCCCGATCACGCACTGCCACGCCGCTACGCACTTCCCCCTCCGCAGCGCGAGCAGCGTGAAAGGCTATTCTGCGTTCGCTACCTGGAATGAGAATCTGGAGGCCCACAGGTGACCACGGTTGAGCCTAAGGTCGAACCAACGCCCATCGTCGCGCGTCCCTGGCCGGTGCGCCGCGAGCCGAAGGGCTCCTGGTTCGCCCGGACCCTGCGCACGACCGACGCCAAGCAGATCGGCCTCTTGTACTTCGTGACGTCGTTCGCCTTCTTCGGCATCGGCGGCATCCTCGCCCTCTTGATCCGAGCCGAGCTGTTCCAGCCCGGCATGCAGATCGTGTCCTCTGAGCAGTTCAACCAACTGTTCACCATGCACGGCACCATCATGCTGCTGATGTTCGCGACCCCGATCGTGTTCGCCTTCGGCAACTACCTGGTGCCCTTGCAGATCGGCGCGCCCGACGTCGCGTTCCCGCGCCTGAACGCGTACGCTTACTGGCTGTACCTGTTCGGCTCGACGCTGGCCGTCGGCGGCTTCATCACGCCCGACGGCGCCGCGGCGTTCGGCTGGTTCGCCTACCAGCCGCTGTCGAACGCGGTGAACTCGCCCGGGATCGGCGCCGACATGTGGTTCGTCGGCCTGACCATCTCGGGTCTGGGCACCATCCTCGGCGCGGTCAACATGATCACCACGATCGTGACGATGCGCGCGCCCGGCATGCTCATGTTCCGCATGCCGATCTTCACATGGAACATCCTCATCACGAGCCTGCTCATGCTCCTGGTGTTCCCGATCCTGGCCGCCGCGCTCCTCGCCGTCGTCGCCGACCGCCAGCTCGGCGCCCACGTGTTCGACGCCGAGACCGGCGGGGCCATCCTGTGGCAGCACCTGTTCTGGTTCTTCGGCCACCCCGAGGTCTACATCGTCGCGCTGCCGTTCTTCGGCATCGTCTCCGAGATCTTCCCGGTCTTCAGCCGCAAGCCCATCTTCGGCTACAAGACCCTCGTCGCCGCGACGCTCGCGATCGCCGGCCTGTCGATGGCGGTGTGGGCCCACCACATGTACGCCACCGGATCGGTCATGCTGCCGTTCTTCTCGCTGATGACGTTCCTCATCGCCGTGCCCACCGGCGTGAAGTTCTTCAACTGGATCGGCACCATGTGGAAGGGCCAGCTCACCTTCGAGGCGCCGATGCTGTTCAGCATCGGCTTCCTGGTGACGTTCCTCCTCGGCGGCCTCTCGGGCGTGCTCCTGGCGAGCCCGCCGATCGACTTCCACGTCTCGGACTCCTACTTCGTGGTGGCGCACTTCCACTACGTCCTGTTCGGCACCATCGTCTTCGCCGTCTACGCCGGCGTGTACTTCTGGTTCCCGAAGGTCGCCGGGCGCATGTACGACGAGCGGCTCGGGAAGATCCACTTCTGGCTGACCTTCATCGGCTTCCACACCACGTTCCTCGTGCAGCACTGGCTCGGCAACGAGGGCATGCCCCGCCGCTACGCCGACTACCTCGAAAACGACGGGTTCACGACCCTGAACATGATCTCGACGGTCGGCGCGTTCATCCTGGGCCTGTCGACCCTGCCGTTCATCTGGAACCTGTTCAAGTCCTGGAAGACCGGCCGCATCATCGAGACGAACGACCCGTGGGGCTACGGCGGCTCCCTGGAATGGGCCACGAGCTGCCCGCCGCCGCTGCGCAACTTCGACCGGCTCCCGCGCATCCGCTCGGAACGCCCCGTCTTCGACGAGAAGTGGGGCCACCTGGTCAAGGAAGTCAAAGGCCACTGAAACGGCATGAGGAAGCCCGGGAACGCCAAGCGTTCCCGGGCTTTTTCGATCCCACCTCTGTACGCGCACGCACCCGCCTCGATAGGCTTTGAATCATGAGCAGGGCATTGATCGTGGTGGACGTGCAGAACGATTTCTGTGAGGGCGGGTCACTTCCCGTCACCGGCGGTGCGGCGGTCGCAAGCGCCGTGACGCGGCTGGTCAATGACGAGTCGAAGCGGTGGGACCACGTCGTGGCGACCCGCGACTGGCACATCGACCCCGGCGGCCACTTCTCGGCCGACCCGGACTTCACCGACTCCTGGCCAGCGCACTGCGTAGTCGGCACGAGCGGATCCGACTTCCATCCCGACTTCGACCACACCCTCGCCGAGGCCGTGTTCGACAAGGGGGCCTACGAGGCGGCCTACTCCGGATTCGAAGGGTCGAGCGGCGAGACGAGTCTCGCCGAGTGGCTGCGCGAGCGCGAGGTGGACGAGGTCGAGGTCGTCGGCATCGCCACCGACCACTGCGTGCGGGCGACCGCGCTGGACGCGGCCCGCGAGGGCTTCAAGACCACGGTCCTGGTCGACTACACCGCGGCGGTCGCCGAGGAGTCCAGGAAGAGGACGCTCCAGGAGCTGTCCGACGCCGGCGTCGCGGTCGTCTAACTTGCCGTAACGCCTGTTGCGGGTCGCGAAGGAGCGGACGGCTCGAAGGAAGTCGACGCGGCGGAAGTCCGGCCAGTTCGAGTCGCAGAAGTAGTACTCGGAGTACGCCGACTGCCACAGCAGAAACCCTGACAGCCGCTGCTCCCCCGAGGTGCGGATCACCAGGTCGGGGTCGGGCTGCCCGGTCATGTAAAGGTGCTTGGCGATCGCCTCGGCGTCGACGGCCTCCGCCGCCTGCTCCAGACTGAGCCCGGCGGAGGCGTGTTCGAGCAGCAGCGAGCGGACCGCGTCGGCGATCTCCCGCTGCCCGCCGTAGCAGACCGCGAGGTTCACGCGCACGCCCCGCTTGTCCGCGGTGCGCTGCTGAGCGCCCTTGAGGCGCGCCTGGTGCTCGGGCGGGAGCAGGTCGAGCGCCCCGACCATGCGCACCTGCCACGGCTGGGTGTCCTCGGCCAGCTCTCCGGCGAGTTCGCAGATGATCTCGAGCAGCGGATCGAGCTGCTCCTTCGGCCGCGAGAGGTTCTCGGTGGACAGGAGCCAGATGGTGACGTGCTTGACGCCGAGCTCGTCGCACCACCCGAGGAACCGCTCGATGTGCTTCGCGCCGGCGCGGTGGCCGTCGTTGGGGTCGGTCAGGCCCATGTCACGGGCCCACCGGCGGTTCCCGTCGACCATGACACCGATGTGTTTGGGCAGCGGCTTGCCCGCCAGCTCCCTGTGGAGCCGGCGTTCGTAGATCCGGTAAAGCAGGTTTGCGATCGCCACGAACGCCAATTGTAGGCCGGTACGCTTCGCGCACCGGCCACGCGGTCACGCCGCTGCCCTAGCCGAGGCCGAGCCGACTCTTCAACGCGTCCAGCTCGCTCCACAGCATCGTCGGAAGCTTGTCGCCGAACCGGGCGAACCAGCCCTCGATGAGCGGGATCTCGGCGATCCACTCATCGCGGTCGACCTCCAGAGCGGCCTTCAGGTCGTCCGGGTCGAGACCGAGGCCGGAGACGTCGAGCGACTCGGGCGTCGGGGTGTACCCGATCGGCGTCTCGATCGCGTCGGCATCGCCTTCGAGGCGCTCGACGACCCACTTGAGCACGCGGGAGTTCTCCCCGAAGCCCGGCCACAGGAACCGGCCGTCGTCGCCGCGGCGGAACCAGTTCACGTAGAACACCTGCGGCATGAGCGAGGCGTTCGGGGCCGACTTGCCCATCTCGATCCAGTGCCCGAAGTAGTCGGCGGCGTTGTAGCCGATGAACGGCAGCATCGCCATCGGGTCGCGCCGCACCACGCCGACCTTGCCGGTCGCGGCGGCGGTCGTCTCGCTGGAGAGCGTCGCGCCCATGTACACGCCGTGGACCCAGTCGCGGGACTGCGTCACCAGGGGGACCGTGGTGGCCCGGCGGCCGCCGAACAAGATCGCGTCGATCGGGACCCCGCGCGGGTCGTCGTACTCGTCGGCGAGCACCGGGCACTGCTTGATCGGCGTGCAGAACCGGCTGTTCGGGTGGCTCGAGGGGCCCTCCGAATCAGGCGTCCACTCCTGGCCGAGCCAGTCGATCGCCCGCTGCGGGGGCTCGCCCATGCCCTCCCACCACACGTCGCCGTCCTCAGTGAGCGCCACGTTGGTGAACAGGGTGTGGCCCCGCTCGATGGTGCGCATCGCGTTCGGGTTGGTCTTGTAGTCGGTGCCGGGCGCGACACCGAAGAACCCGTACTCGGGGTTCGAGGCCCACAGCCGTCCGTCCTCGCCGAAGCGCAGCCACGCGATGTCGTCCCCGAGCGTCTCGACCTTCCAGCCGGGGATCGTCGGCTCCAGCATCGCCAGGTTCGTCTTCCCGCACGACGAGGGGAACGCGCCGGTCACGTGGTAGACCTTCCCTCCGGGGCTGGTCAGTCGCAGGATGAGCATGTGCTCGGCCATCCAGCCCTCGTCGCGGCCCATCACCGAGCCGATGCGAAGCGAGTAGCACTTCTTGCCCAGCAGGGAGTTGCCGCCGTAGCCCGAACCGTAGGACCAGATCTCGCGCTCGGCCGGGAAGTGGGAGATGTACTTGGTCTCGTTGCACGGCCACGGCACGTCGGTCTCGCCCGGCGACAGAGGCGCGCCGACCGAGTGCAGGCACTGCACGAAGTCGGCGTCGACGCCCATCCTGTCGAGGACCTTGGTGCCCATGCGGGTCATGATGTGCATGCTGGCGGCGACGTAGGCCGAGTCGGTGAGCTCGACGCCGAACATGGGCTTGTCGGCTTCGAGGGAGCCCATGCAGAACGGGACGACGTACATGGTGCGCCCGCGCATCGACCCGCGGTACAGATCCGTCATGGTCTCGCGCATGTAGTCGGGCGCGGTCCAGTTGTTGGTGGGACCGGCGTCCTCGGGGTCGCCCGAGCAGATGAACGTGCGCTCCTCGACCCGGGCGACGTCGCTGGGGTCGGTGCGCGCGATGAACGAGTCGGGTTTGGCCGGGACGGGCTCAAGCGTGCCGAATGCGACCAGTTCACTGGTCAGACGTTCCCATTCGGCGTCCGAGCCGTCGCACCACACGACCTGGTCGGGGGAGGTGAGGTCGGCGACCTCGGTGACCCACGAGAGCAGGCGCGAGTGGCGCGTGGGCGGATCCGTCAGTCCCGTCGTCGGTTCCGCTGTCTTGGCTGCTGTGCTCACTGTCGCTCCTTCTGTCGAGGGCAGGTCGGTCTCAGGCAGGGTCACCGGCCGGGACCGGTGCCTTGGACGCTACGTGAGCATGAGCGTGTGCGCAGGCGTAAATGCGCGAATGAAGCGGACTTGAGCAGGCATTCCTTTTGACGATCTCTACAACATGCTTATTCAAGCTCGAAACAAGCAGATCTACTTGTACTTCAGGCGCAGTCGATCATTATCAAGCACTCTTGAGTGACTTCGGCTCGCCATGGCTACGAAAGGGGACGGTTTCGATCATCGAACGAGCGCGTTAGAGCGTCATCTCCAAACGGTTACGTCAGCCAGTACCTAGCGGATTCGGGCATTTTCCGCAGCTAGGGCACCCAAATGCATCAGGATTCTCCAGAACGGGAGGAGGCGGTGATGTCGCACCGGAGGGGGCCAGAGGATGCGCCGAGGGGTCAGCGCGTCAAGACGTGGGCGATTGGGACCGCGATCGTGGTCGCACTCACGCTGGCGGTGGTGGTGGCTGGACTGACGATCCGGTGAGCCGCAGGTGACAAATAGTGGCAACTGGGTAGTGGGTAGTGGGTATGCAGCCGGGGCCCATGCCGACCGTGCGGCCTGCGCCTGAGGAGCCCGGCAGTGGAAGCGGAGGCGTTGGCGGGAGCGGTGTCGGGCTGATGGTTCCTCTGCGCCAAGGGCGGCGGCGATGACGAGGTGGATGGTTG
>NZ_JAKZEW010000052.1 GCF_022548875.1 Glycomyces sp. L485
ACCGCCGCAAGCCGCCGAACCGGCCTCGAGAGTCCCGCTCCCGCTCCCCACGACCAACCTCCGTGGCCGACAGGGCACCCCCGGCCCCACTCAGCTCCTCATCGCTGCCCCGCCTGAAGCCCGCCCGAAGCGGACCGAACTCCGGAGGCCCCGCCCCACCCGACTCCTACCTCGTCATCGCCGCCGCCCTTGGCGCAGAAGAACCATCCACCCCACACCACTCCCGCCAACGCCCCTGCGGCCATTGCCGGACTCCTCAGGCACACCCCCTCGGACCTCGACTCCGAGACGCACCCCGCGAGAAGGCCACCACCCTATTGCTGATTCGGTCGAGGTCGAACTGAGGCCTATCGGAGGTTCGCGACCTGAATCCGACCTGCGCAATCATTAATTCCTCTGGCGCCCTTCCGTCCGGTGGTAAGCGGGCCCAGATCCAGAGCTCCGCGAAGAGCTCGAACGACTGCGGGAGCAGATTGCCTCCGACATTTCGACTTTACCGACGTACCTGAACTTCTTTGCGGCCCAAAAAGTCTTATCCGACGAGCTCATCCAATTGCCAACCCGACCTGATGTTGGTCCACTCGAATCGCCCGAGCCTCTGCCGTCCTCAACCGCCAAGAGGGTCAATCCGATTGAGAAGTTCTCAATCAGACACGCCGCTCTCATGAAATCACAGAATTATACCTAATTCTGTGATTGAGTATCCATGGCTCGCTGTCAAGAAAGTCGATTGAGGCGATAGCGTAGCACCTTGTCCGATTGCAGAAATGGAGCTATCGAATGACTGCTGGACTGCGGAATTTGCGGTGGCGAACCCTCGCGCCAATACTCGCTATACCAGCAACCGTAGCCATCGTCGCTGCGATGGTGGCGTCGTACCCAGGTGGTGCCCAGGCACAAGAAGGACCTGTTGGATTGGGAACGGCCGCCGATTACTCGGTATTGGGCGGCGAGACCGTAACCAACACCGGTCCTACCGTTATGGAGCAGAGCCTCGGAGTCAGTCCCGGAAATACCGCCCCGGGTTTTCCTCCCGGCCTCGTCGGCGGGGAGACACACCTGGGTGATGCGGAAGCCGCCCAGGCGAAGTCGGATCTCACGACCGCTTACAACGACGCGGCCGGCCGGACCCCGTTCACCAACCTGCCCGCGGAACTGGGCGACACGACCTTGACGCCCGGCATCTACAGGATCGGGGCGGCGCAGCTGACCGGTCAGCTGACTCTCAACCTCCAAGAAAATCCCGAGGCCGTATTCATCTTCCAGATCGACTCCACACTCATCACCGCATCGAACAGCAGTGTCATATTCATCAACGGTGCTTCGCCGTGCAACGTCTACTGGCAGGTCGGCAGTTCAGCGACGCTCGGAACAGGTACTGAGTTCCTCGGGAACATCATGGCCTCCACTTCGATCACCATGAACACCGGTGCGACCCTGGAAGGCCGCGCATTGGCGCAGACCGGCTCGGTGACGCTCGACACCAACGTGATTACCGCACCGGCGTGTGCACCGGTCGCCCCACCGACGGACGGCCCGACAGGCCCGACCGACGGTCCTGGTGGCCCTGGTGGCCCTGGTGGCCCTGGCGGGCCAGGCGGTCCCGGTGGCCCTGGCGGGCCAGGCGGTCCCGGTGGCTCGGACGGGAACGGTTCAGGCTCGGACGGCAACGGTTCAGGCGCGGGCGGGAACAATTCCGCTGACGGTGGTTACGGGTATGGAGATGGATTGCCCGCCACCGGCAGCGGAGCTTTGATGACCTTCGCGGCCGTGGGACTCGCGTTCATCGCAGTAGGTGGAATGCTCGCGATCCTCACTTGGCGCCGCACTCGCCAGAGTTGATCTACGCGGGCGAATCCACGAGCCACGTCCGCTTCGATCTGATCGCTGTGTCGTCAGCCGGGTAGCGGTGGTAAGCGGACGGCCTCGAACGTCCAGATGGAGGCGTCGGCAGCGGGTTCGGCGTCGTCGGCGTAGTCTCCGGAGACGCTGACGTCGTCGAATCCGGACTCCAGCATCAGGTGCCGGAACTCCTGGACGCCGAACGAGAGCAGTGTGCTGAGCTGGAGCTGGGTGTCCACCAGCCTGCCGTCGCGCCACTGCTCGTAGCGCAGCCACCGCAGGACCCGCTGCTCCACCAGGTTGTTGTCGATGTGGATGACCTGCAAGGTCAGCAGCTCCGATTCGCCGTCCCACTGGTGCCGCAACGGGCCCGGGTCGGTGAAGTGCTGCGACGGCGGCAGGTCCACGAACAACCGCCCGCCCGGCTTGAGGCTGTCGCGCATGCGGCGCAGCGCGGTCACGGTCGACGCTCGATCGGGCAGCAGCACGATCGAGCCGGTGGGCACGACGATCGCCTCATAAGCGTCGGGCTTGGCGTAGTCGACCATGTCGGCGATGAACACGTCCGCTTCGACGCCGGCCGCGGCCAGGTTGTCGCGGCAGATCTGGAGCATGTACTCCGAGGTGTCGTAGCCGGTGACCCGGAGCCCCTGCTGGAGTAGCGGGATCAGCATCCGGCCGGTCCCCGCTGCCGGTTCGAGCACCTCGCCGCTGACCCCGGCCAGCCGTCGGGTGTAGAACTCGACATCGCCGTGGAGGGACTTGCCGACGGACTTGTCCAGCTCGTAGAACCGCGCCGACAACTCGCCGTACTTCCAGTCACCGCCGCGTGTTCCAGACATGGATCCCCAATCGCCGTAGTCGACCGGAGCTTACGGCGCATGCCGTTGCGGGGCAACCGGATTTCAGGCGATACCCGGTAGCCCGCCGACGACTTGCCTCGCCGTCGTGCCCCCTTCCAGCTCCCCCACGTCGTTGCCCGGTCTGCTCCGTGGCCGCAAGCCGGTTCAGGACAGGCGGTCGAGGACGATCGGCCCCCGCTCGGCAGACTCGGCGCCGACGTGCCAGCCGCCTACCAGGGACTCCTTGGCCGCTTCGAACCGCTCGGGGGTGTCGGTGTGGAGGCGGAAGACCGGCTCCCCGGCCTTGACCGGATCGCCGACGGTCTTGAGGATCTCGACGCCCGCACCGGCCTGCACCGGCTGGCCTTGCCGGGCGCGTCCGGCGCCGAGGCGCCACGCGGCGACGCCGACGGCGTAGGCGTCCATGCCGGTCACGACCCCGTCGGACTCGGCGGTGATCTCCTCGGTCTCGGCCGCGACGGGCAGTGCGGCGTCGACGTCGCCGCCCTGGGCGGTGATCATCTTCCGCCAGGCGTCCATCGCGCGGCCGTCTGCGAGTGCTGCGGCGGGGTCGGCGTCGGGTTGTCCTGCGGCGGCGAGCATCTCGGCGGCGAGCGCGACGGTGAGTTCGACGACGTCGGCGGGGCCGCCTCCGGCGAGGACCTCGACCGATTCGCGCACTTCGAGGGCGTTCCCGGCGGTGCGCCCGAGTGGGACGCTCATGTCGGTGAGCAGCGCGCGGGTGTCGACACCGTGGTCGGCGCCGAGACGCACCATGGTCTCTGCGAGCTCCCTGGCCTGGTCGAGCCGCTTCATGAACGCGCCGGAGCCGACCTTGACGTCGAGGACGATCGCGTCGGCGCCTTCGGCGATCTTCTTGCTCATGATCGACGAGGCGATCAGCGGAATGGACTCCACCGTGGAGGTGGTGTCGCGGAGCGCGTAGAGCTTCTTGTCCGCCGGAGCGAGGTCGCCGGTCGCCGCGCAGACGACCGCGCCGACCTCCTTGAGCTGCTTGACGACCCCTGCCTCCGAGAGGTTCACGTCGAACCCGGGGATCGACTCGAGCTTGTCGAGTGTGCCGCCGGTGTGGCCGAGGCCCCGCCCGGATAGCTGAGGCACGGCGACGTCGAAGACGGCTACGAGCGGCGCGAGCGGCAGGGTGATCTTGTCGCCGACGCCGCCGGTGGAGTGCTTGTCGACGCACCGCTTCCCGACTTCGGACAGGTCGAGCGTGATCCCCGAGCGGATCATCGCCGCGGTCCAGTCGGCGATCTCCCGCGGCCCGGCGCCGTTGAGGAAGATGGCCATGGCCAGCGCGGACATCTGCTCGTCGGCGACCTCGCCGCGCGTGTAGTTGTCGATGACCCAGTCGATCTGGGCGGTCGACAGCTCGCCTCCGTCGCGTTTGGTCCGGATGACGTCGACTGCGGTGATCAAATCGCGTCCTTCATAGGTAGTGCCCTCACTTGTTCAGGTGGTCCGGTCCGAACGCGCCTGGGAGCAGGGCTCCGACGGTGGTCGGTTCGGGTTCGGCGTCGACGAGGCAGTCGGGGCCGCCGTGCTCGTAGAGCAGCTGGCGGCACCGCCCGCAGGGGGTGAGGGGTCGGCCGTCGCCGTCGACGCAGGCGATGGCGACGAGGCGCCCGCCGCCGGTGGCGGCGAGCTGGGAGACCATGCCGCACTCGGCGCACAGGGCCAGCCCGTAGGAGGCGTTCTCGACGTTGCAGCCGGCGACGGTGCGGCCGTCGTCGACCAGGCCGGCGACGCCGACGGGGTAATGCGAATAGGGGACGTAGGCCCGCTCCATGGCCGCTCGGGCCTCGGCGCGCAGGGACTCCCAGTCGACGCCCATCACTCGTCCCCGGGGTTGTAGGGCACGCCGTCGGCGGCGGGCGCCTTGGCCTTGCCGATGAGTCCGGCGACGACGACGAGGGTGACGACGTACGGGAGCATCTGGAGGAACGGGCCGGGGACGATCGAGTTGCCCGCCGCGTCGAGGTATTCGGAGATCTGGCTGGCGAAGCCGAAGATGAGCGCCCCGGCGAGGACGCCGAGGGGGTTCCAGCGGCCGACGATCATGACCGCGAGGGCGACGAAGCCGAGCCCGGCGGTCATGTTCTTGGTGAACGCCAGGGAGTTCGCGAGCGTGAAGAACGCGCCGCCGAAGCCGGAGATGAGCCCGGCGGCGGTGACGTTCCAGTACCGGAGCCGGTTGACGCTCACGCCCATGGAGTCGGCGGCGGCCGGGTGCTCGCCGACCGAGCGCGTGCGCAGGCCCCAGCGGGTCCGGAACAGCAGGAACCAGACGGCGAACACGAGCGCGAACGCGACGTAGACGAAGATGTTCTGGGCGAACAGGACCGGGCCGATCACGGGGATGTCGGCGAGGAAGCCCAGCCCGATGCCTTCGAGCGCGTTCGAGGGCACGCCGTATCCGGAGTTGTAGCCCGCGGTCTTCTTCAGCTGGTCGAACATGAAGCTGGTGAAGCCGAGCGCGAGCAGGTTGAGGATGACGCCGACGACGACCTGGTTCACCTGGTACTTGGTGGCGAGCATCGCGAGCAGCATCGTGGACAGGGCTCCGGCGAGCATCGCGCCGAGCATGCCCGCGTAGACGTTGTCGGTGATGTTGGCGACCAGGACGCCGGTGAAGGCGCCCATGAGGAACTGGCCTTCGATGCCGATGTTGATGACGCCGGAGCGCTCGCATACTACGCCCGAGAGTGCGCCGAAAATGAACGGCAGCGACAGGAACACCGCGCCGCCGAGGATCGATTCGACGCGGAAGACCAGGCCCGGCTGGGAGACCGCCCACGAGATGAGGGCGATGACGATGGCCGTGACGGCGACCGCCGAGGCGAGCTTGTAGAGCCTGCGCCGCACGCCGACGAGCATCCAGGCTCCGCAGGCGACGGTGACCAGCGACAGGGCGATGACCGCGGGGCGGGTCGGGAGGGTCCAGCGCGCGTCGGTGAGTGTCCGGTCGAGCGTGAACGTGGTCTCCCGGTCGCCGGTGAGCAAGGCGAGCGCGAGGGCGGCGAGCAGGACGCCGATGGCGCCGTAGACGATGCCGGTCACGGGGTGGCGGACGTCGGCGGTCTCGTCGACGCGGGCGACGTCGGCCTGAGTGTCCACTGCCATGCGGCTCACCAGCCTTTCGCTTCGAGGGTGACCAGGCCGCCGCGCGGGGTGCGCAGCCGCAGGAGCGCTTTGACCAGGGCGGGAGCGGCGATGAACAGCACGATGGTCGCCTGGAGCAGCGTCGAGATGTCGACCGGGACTTCGGGCTGCGCGGACAGCGCGCCGGCCTTGAGCGCGCCGAACAGGAACGCCGCGGCGACGATGCCGCCGGGGTTGGCGCGGCCGAGCAGGGCGACGGTGATGCCGTCGAAGCCGTATTCCAGGGCGGTGTTGGTGGTGACGCCGCCGGAGCCGACGCCGAGCGCGAGGGCTGCGCCGGCCAGGCCCGCCAGGCCGCCCGCGGCCGCCATGGTGGTGGTGTAGGTGCGGCCGATGTTCATGCCGGCGGTCGCCGAGGCGTGCTGGTTGAAGCCGACCGCGCGGATGCGGTACCCGAAGGTCGACTTCGACAGCAGCCACCACACGAACACGGCGGCGGCGATGCCGATGACGAGTGCGAGGTTGACGCGCAGGTTCTGGCCGAGCCAGGACAGGAGTCCCGGCAGCTGCGCCGAGTCCTCGACGGGCCTGGTGACCAGCTCCGATCGGGTCTCGGAGTGCAGGAAGTCGGTGCTGATGGCCCACACCAGGAACAGCGCCGCGATGTTGTTGAGCATGATCGAGGAGATGACCTCGTGCGCGCCGGTGGTGGCCTTGAGTACGCCGGGGACGGCGCCGAAGGCGGCGCCCGCGATCGCGCCGGCGGCGACGGCGAGCGGGATGTGCACCGCAGCGGGCAGGTTCAGGCTGAACCCGATGACGAGCGCGCCCATCATTCCGAAGATCAGCTGGCCTTGGGCGCCGATGTTGAACAGGCCGGCGCGGAAGGCCAGGCCGACGGCGAGGCCGGTGAAGATGAGCGGGGTCGCGTAGGTGAGGGTCTCGGAGATCGGGCGGAGCAGGTCGCCGAACTCGGCGGTGCCGGCGCCGTACCGGTCGACGGTGTTGAAGTTGAGGATGGCGCCCTCGAACAGCGAGATGTAGGCGTTCGAGACGACGTTCCAGGAGGCTTCGAGGGCGTCGGTGGGCCGGGAGAAGAAGTAGGTCCAGGTGCCGCGGACGTTCTCGTCGGAGACGATGAGCAGGACCGCGCCGATGGCGAACGCGAGCAGCAGGGAGTAGACGGTGACCATGACCGAGTTCGCCTCGGCCAGGTATCGCCCGAAGAGGACCATGAACGGCGGTCGCTTCTCGGGCGCCTCACCCGCTTCCGGCTCTTCAGCAGGCGGGGCTGCGGTGTCAGTGCTCACGGTCACCTCCATTGGCTTCCTCGTCGGTGCTTTCGGTGTCGGTCTCGATGTCGGCGCCGACCATGAGCCGGCCGATCACCTCCCGCGGCGTGTCGGGAGCGACCTCGCCGACGATGCGGCCGTTGTAGATCACGGCGATGCGGTCGGCCAGGGCGTAGATCTCGTCGAGCTCCGAGGAGATCAGCAGGACTCCGGTGCCGGTGTCGCGCTCGGTGACCAGTCGCGAGTGGATGAACTCGGTTGCGCCCACGTCCACGCCCCTCGTCGGCTGCGCGGCGACGAGGAGCCGCCGGGCCCGGGAGAACTCGCGGGCGATGATGACCTTCTGCTGGTTGCCGCCCGACAGCGAGGCCGCCGCCTCGTTCGGCGACTGCGTGCGGATGTCGAACTCGGCGATCGAGTCGACCGCCCGCTTGCGAATCGCGGCCGCGTCGACCACGCCGTTCTTCGAGTACGGCTCGTCCCGGTACTGGTTCAGAATGATGTTCTCGGCGACGGTGAACTCGGTGATGAGCCCGTCGCGGCCCCGGTCTTCGGGAATGTAGCCCAGGCCCTGCTCGATGCGCTGCGCCGGGCTGGAGCGGTGGACGCGGTGCCCGTCGATTTTCATGGTGCCCGCGTCGGGGTGGACGAGGCCGAGGATCGCGCGGGCCAGCTCGGTCTGTCCGTTGCCTTCGACACCGGCCAGACCGACGATCTCCCCGGACCGGACTGTCAGGTCCAGCCCGTCCAAGACCTTGACGCCGGAGCGGTCGGCGAAGGTGAGCCCCTCGATCTCCAGGCGCGGTTCGCCCGGTTCGGCGGAGGTCTTCTCGACGGTGAGGGCGACCTCGCGCCCGACCATCGCCGAGGCCATCTCCGTCTCCGACGCCGTCGGGGGAAGCTCGGCCACGACCTTGCCGCGCCGGATCACCGTGACGGTGTCGGCGACGGCCTGGACCTCTTTGAGCTTGTGGCTGATGAACAGGATCGACGTGCCGCCGTCGGCGAGCGAGCGCATGATGTCGAGCAGCTCGCGGATCTCCGCGGGCGTGAGCACCGCGGTCGGCTCGTCGAGGATGAGCAGCTCCGTCTTCGGCCCCGAGAGGGCCTTGACGATCTCGACGCGCTGCTGGACGCCGACCGGCAGGTCCTCGCAGACCGCATCGGGGTCCAGCCGCAGCCCGTACTGCTCGGAGACGTCCCGCACCGCCTTGCGTGCGGCCCGCGCCGAGAGCACGCCCGCGCCGCGGGTGTGCTCTCGACCGAGCTGGACGTTGTCGGCGACGCTGAAGGGCCCGACGAGTTTGAAGTGCTGGTGGACCATGCCGATGCCGGCGGCGATCGCGTCGCCGGGACCGGAGAACTCCACTGGTTCACCGTCGATCAGGATTTCGCCGCTGGTCGGCTTCAGGATGCCGTAGAGCATGTTCATGAGCGTGGACTTGCCCGCGCCGTTCTCGCCGAGAACCGCGTGGATCTGCCCGGGCTCCACGGTGAGGTCGATGTCGTCGTCAGCGGTGAATGAGCCGAACTTCTTCGTCAGGCCCCTCAGTTCGAGTCGCAATTGGTGTCCTTCGGGTCCCGACTAGGAGGCGGCGGGCGACGACGGCGACTCGGCCGTGATCGAACCGTCGATGATGCCGGCCTCGATCTCCTCGAGCTCGGCCTTGGTCTCGTCCGAGACCGCCTCATCGAACTCGTGGAACGGGGCGAGCGAGACGCCGTCGTTCTCCAGCGTGCCCACATACGACCCGCCGGTCTCGCCTTCGTAGGCGGCCAGGACGGCGTCCTGGACGGCCACGGCCAGGTTCTTCTCGGCGCTGGTCAGGATCGTGGAGCACTGGTCGGCGAGGGACTCGCAGCCGTCGACGTCGACCCAGATCGCCAGGACGTCGTCGTTCTCGGCGGCGGCGGTGACCGCGCCGGTTCCGGCCGGGCCGGCCACGGGGAAGACGATGTCGGCGCCCTGCGAGATGAACGTCTCGGTCAGGCTCTTGCCCGCCGAGGAGTTCTCGAAGTCGTTGGTGAAGGATCCGTCCTGCGCCTCGGCGTCCCAGCCGAGCAGCTCGACCTCGGCGTCCTTGGCCTCGTTGTAGTACTCGATGCCGCCTGCGAAGCCGTCCATGAAGATGGTCACCGGCGGGATCGACATCCCGCCCCAGGTCGCCACGGTGCCGGTCTCGCTCTGGGCGGCGGCGGCGTAGCCGGCGAGGAACGCCGACTGGGCGGTGTCGAACTGGACGGAGTAGACGTTCTCGACCTCCGAGAAGCCGTCGACGGTCGCGAAGGGAATGTCCGGGTTCGCCTCGGCGATGGTGTTGACGTTCTCGGTCATCAGCCCGCCGACGCCTACGACGAAGTCGCAGCCGTCGTCGACCGACGCCTGGAGGTTCGGGTCGTAGTCGGACTCGTTCGACGACTCCTTGAAGGAGACGTCGATGTCGGGGTTCTCCTCGGCGGCCATCTCCATGCCGGCCCAGGACGACTCGTTGAAGGACTTGTCATCGACGCCGCCGGAGTCGGTGACCATGCAGGCCAGGAACGAAGCCTCGGCGTTGTCGCCGGAGTCCTCTTCGGGGGCTTCGCCGCAAGCGGAGAGGGTGAACAGGCCCGTGGCGGCGACGCCGGCCACGGCGAGCTTGTACGGCTTGACAGCCATCGTTGGTCTCCTTCGACAGTTCAGGTAATCCCATCGCGCCTAATCATGGCCGCCGGGATCGTCGATTGACAGTCACTTTGATCAAGTCGTTACCGAAACATCCTATGACTGAGACCACCCGCGAGCAGGTGTTTCAGCGCCACTTCGTCTCGGTTGCGGCTTATTGCCAGAAGACGGCCACGGCAGCGGTAACGAGGACCATCCCGCCGACGGCCCAGAAGTGGCCCGCGGCGACTCTCGCGCGCCGCTTCCACCACGGCACGACGATCATGACCGCCAGCAGCAGAGCGAGCAGGAACTTGACGCCGAGCTTGGCGTGGTTCGCGTCGCCCTCGGCGCTGGCGAGGCCGTACAGGACGACGCCGGTGGCGAGCTGGGTCGCGATGCCGTACAGCATCGCGGCGTTGAACTTGTACCGCTTCGAGAGCCAGGCGGTGAGCCAGCCGCCGAAAACCGCGGCGAAACCGAGAAGGTGCAGGTAGCGCAGGACCAGATCGACGAATTCCATGCCCGGAGTATCGCAGAGCGAGAAGCCCGGCGAGGCCGAGGCCGCCGCCGGGCTTACCCGTGGGTCACAAGTCAGCGCACGCGGTGCGCGCCCTGGGCGGCCCGGGCGACGAAGACCCGCGGCGTCGGGAGCGAGGCCGCGGCCGCGGCCTCGATGACCGCCGCCTCGATCTTCGGCGCTGCGGACGCCTCGACCAGGGCGATCGCGGAGCCGCCGAAGCCGCCGCCGGTCATGCGCGCCCCGAGCGCGCCGGCGCCGAGCGCGGCGTCGACGGCGGAGTCGAGCTCGACCGAGGAGATCTCGTAGTCGTCCCTCATGGAGGCGTGCGAGGCGGTGAGCAGTTCGCCGATCCCGGCGACCGAGCCGGACTTGAGCACGGCGGCGGTGTCAAGCACGCGCTGGTTCTCGGTGACGATGTGCCGCAGGCGCCGGTTGAGCCGGTCGTCCTCCAGGGTCGCGTCGACCGGGGCGTCGCGCAGGAACTCGACGTCGAGGAGCCGGGCCGCCTGCTCGCAGTCGGCGCGTCGGGCGGCGTACTCGCCGTCGGCGTGCCGGTGCGGGGCGTCGGTGTCGATGACGAGCATGGCCAGGCCCTCGTCCGCGAGGCGGAACGGGACCTGCTCGCGAGAGAGGTCGCGGCAGTCCATGAACATCGCGTGGCCTTCGGTGCACAGCAGCGAGGCCGACTGGTCGAGGATGCCGGTGGGGGCGCCGACGTACTCGTTCTCGGCCTTGCGCGCGATGCGAGCGGCCTCGGTGCGGTCGATGTCGTGGCCGTACAGACCGGACAGCGCGAGCAGCGTCGCGCATTCGAGCGCGGCCGACGACGACAGGCCCGCGCCGTGCGGCACGTCGGAGTGCAGCGCGATGCGGGCCGGGCCGACCTCGTAGCCGGACTCGTTCATCGCCCAGGCGACACCGGCGAGGTAGGCGGCCCAACCTTCGACGCCGTCGATGGAGTCGGCGCGGACGATCTGGCCGCCCCCGTAGGTGGAGTGGAACTCCCAGGTATCGGACTTGGCGGCCGCGGCGACGGCGTAGAACGGAAGCGCGAAGGGCATGACGAAGCCCTCGTTGTAGTCCGTGTGCTCACCGATGAGGTTGACGCGCCCGGGCGCGGCCCAGATCCCTTCGGGAGCACTGCCGTACTGGGTGCGGAAGACCTCGTCGGCGATCGCGGCGAGCTCTGCCGCGTTGGGGTCAGGCGTTGGCATGCTGGTAGTACTCCCAGGCGTCGGCGACCATGCGGTCGAGGGTGTCGCGGCCGGGCTTCCAGCCCAGTTCGTCCTTCGCCTTCTCGGAGGAGGCGACGAGCTCGGCGGGGTCGCCTGCGCGGCGGCCCTCGACGACGACGGGGAAGTCGACGCCGGTGACGCGCTTGACGGTCTCGACGACCTCCTTGTTGGTGAAGCCGTTGCCGTTGCCGAGGTTGTAGATCTTGTGCTCGCCCTGCTCGGCGGCGCGCAGGGCGAGCAGGTGGGCGTCGGCGAGGTCGGCGACGTGGATGTAGTCGCGGACGCAGGTGCCGTCCTTGGTCGGGTAGTCGTCGCCGAACAGGACCATCCGCTCGCGCTTGCCGGCGGCGGCGTCGAGCGCGATCGGGATGATGTGGGTCTCCGGCTCGTGGTTCTCGCCGTGCCAGGCCCCGGAGCGGTCCCGGTAGGCGCCGACGACGTTGAAGTAGCGGAGGCTGACCGCGGCGAGGCCGTAGGCGGTGACCGCGGACTGGATCGCCATGTCGCTGGAGAGCTTGGTGGCGCCGTAGGTGGAGGTGGGGGCCTTGACGGCGTCCTCGCGGATCGGGACCTCGGTGGGGTTGCCGTAGACGGCCGCGGTCGAGGAGAACACGAGCGTCTTCACTCCGGCGGCGCGCATGGCGCCGAGCAGCCAGAAGGTGCCGGTCGTGTTCGCCTCCCAGTAGATGCCCGGTTTCTGCATGGACTCGCCGGCGGCGATGAGCCCCGCGAAGTGGAGCACCGCGTCGAAGGTGGAGTCGAGCACCTCCCCGGCGGACTGGACGGGTTTGCGGACCAGGGTCGCGCCGGCGGGGACGCGCTCGGCGGCCCCGGTCGAGCAGTCGTCGAGGACGACGACCTCGTGGCCCTCTTCTAGCAGCATCGTGGCGACGATCGAGCCGATGTATCCGGCGCCGCCGGTGACGAGGTATTTCACAGCGCATCCCTCAATATCTCTGCGGCCTTCTCGGGTCCCAGGTCGTTGACGAAGCCGCCCATGACCGATTCCGATGAGGCCAGGAACTTGACCTTGCCCGCCGCGCGGCGGGTGGAGACGATTTCGAGCCGCAGCCAGGCGAGGTCGCGGTGCTCGTTGACGGGAGCCTGGTGCCAACCCGCCATGTAGGGCATCCTGCCTTCGGGGAAGGCGCCGTCGAAGCGGCGGAGCACTTCGAGGTAGAGCGGTGCGAGCGAGGCGATGTACTCGTCGGGCAGTTCGGCGAGGTCGGCGAAGCGCTCGTTGGGGTAGAGGTGGACCTCGAAGGGCCAGCGGGCGGCGTAGGGCACGAACGCGGTCCAGTGGTCGTTCGATGCGATGACGCGCGGGCCGGCCTGCTCGGAGGCGAGGATGTCGCCGAAGAGGTTGCGGCCGGTGGTCTCCTTGTGGCGGACGGCGGCTTCGAGGTGAGACCGGGTCTGCGGGGTGACGAACGGGTAGCCGTAGATCTGGCCGTGGGGGTGGTGGAGGGTCACACCGATCTCGACGCCGCGGTTCTCGAAGGGGAACACCTGGGCGACGTCCCCGCGGGCCGAGAGTTCGGCGGTGCGCTGGGCGAGGGCGCGGAGGACGAGTTCGACGCGTTCGGGCGGCAGGTCCACGAAAGAGGACTCGTGCTCGGAGGAGAAGCAGACGACCTCGCAGCGGCCGGTCGCGGGGACGGCGATCTCCAGGCCCGGCCCGCCTGTCTCGGATGCGGGGGCGCCTTCTTCGGTGACCGTGCCGCCGAAGCTCGGGAAGCGGTTCTCGAACACCGCGACCTCGTATTCAGGCGCGGGGATCTCGGTCAGCTCGTCGCCTTCGGAGGGGCACAGCGGGCAGGCGACCGGGAGCTGCGGGCGGGCGTTGCGGCCGGCGGAGACGGCGATCCACTCGTCGCGCAGCGGGTCGTAGCGCAGCTGGCCCGCCGCGGCGCGCTCGCCGAGGTCGCGCTTGTCGGCGAAGGAGGCGTGCCCGGCGTCGGGGGCGGTGTTGAAGTAGAGCACCTGGCGGCCGTCGGCGAGGCTGCCGGTCTCGATGTACGGGCTCGGTTCGCTCACACTGGACTCTTCTCGGATACGGGGGCTAGCACGACCTGGTCGACGTGCTCGGTCAGGATCTTGCGGGCCTCTTCCTCGAGGCCCGCGTCGGTGACGATGACGTCGGCGTCGGACAGGGACGCGATGGTGGCGACCCCGACGACGTCGAACTTGGTGTGATCGGCGACGACGACGAGTCGGCGGCCCTTGTTCGCGAGGGTCGCGACCGTCTCGGCCTCCATCAGGTTCGGGGTGGTGAACCCTGCTCGGGCCGACATGCCGTGGACGCCGAGGAACACGGTGTCGACGTTGACCCGCTCCAGCGAGGCGACCGCGAACGGCCCGACCAGCGCGTCGGAGGGCGTCCGCACTCCGCCGGTGAGGATGACCGTCTGGTCGGTCGTGCCCGAGCGGTAGAACACGTCGGCGACGGGCACCGAGTTGGTGACTACCGTCAGGTTGGGGACGTCGGTGAGCCGGTGGGCGAGGGTCCAGGTGGTGGTCCCCGCCGACAGGGCGATGGCCTGCCCGGGGCCGACCAGTCCGGCGGCCGCCTCGGCGATGGCCTCTTTCTCGGCCTCTTGGCGGACCTGCTTGACTGCGAAGCCGGGTTCGGTGGTGGACCCGAAGTCGACTGCGGTGGCGCCGCCGTGGACCTTGGCGACAAGGCCGCGCTCGGTCAGGGATTCGAGGTCTCGCCGGATGGTCATGTCCGAGACGCCGAACTCCTCGACCAGCTCGGCCACGCGGACCGCGCCGGTCCGGTGGACTCGCTCGGCGATTCGGCTCTGTCGCTGTTGCGCCAGCATCTTCGATGGCTCCTTCGATTGCGAGAATCAGAGTGCTCAAGATCCAACACAATTAAACATCACTTAGCCGCCCGGCGCAATACCGGGTGGCCGCGGTCTCCGTCCGGATGTCAGAATCGACCCATGACCACCGCAGACCGCATGCCCCGAGTGCTCTCGGGGATCCAGCCGACCTCGGACTCATTCCATCTCGGGAACTACCTGGGTGCACTGCGGCAGTGGGTGGCTCTCCAGGACACCGCCGACGCCTTCTACTGCGTCGTCGACCTCCACGCGATCACCGTCGGACATGAACCCAAGGTATTGCACGAGCGCTCGCGAGTGTCGGCGGCGCAGCTGCTGGCCCTCGGACTCGACCCCGAGCGCTGCACCCTGTTCATCCAGTCCCAGGTGCCCGAGCATCCGATGCTGGCCTGGATCCTCGGCTGCCAGACCGGCATGGGCGAGGCGTCGCGCATGACCCAGTTCAAGGACAAGTCCGCCAAACAAGAACGCACAACGGTGGGGCTGTTCAACTACCCGGTGCTCCAGGCGGCCGACATCCTGCTCTACCAGACCGATCAGGTGCCGGTCGGCAAGGACCAGCAGCAGCACCTCGAGCTCAGCCGCGACCTGGCGATCCGGTTCAACACCATGTTCGGGAAGACCTTCGCGGTGCCCGACGCCCACATCGTCAAGGGGACCGCGACGATCAAGGACCTCGCCGAGCCCGAGAAGAAGATGTCCAAGTCCTCGGAGTCCCCGCGCGGGTGCCTGTACCTGCTCGACACTCCGAACCAGATGCGCAAGAAGATCAAGAGCGCCGTCACCGACTCCGAGGCCGAGGTCCGCTTCGACGAGGAGCGCAAGCCGGGCGTCTCGAACCTCCTGGCGATCTACTCCGCGATCACCGGCGAGGCGGTCGAGAAGATCGAGGCCGAATACCAGGGCAAGGGCTACGGCGACTTCAAGGGCGACCTTGCCGACGTCGTCGCCGACCACCTGGAGCCGGTCGCGAAGTCCACCCGCGAGTACCTCGACGACAAGGCCGAGCTCGACCGGATCCTCACCAAGGGCGCCGAGAAGGCCCGAGCCGTCGCCTCCCGGACGCTCGCCAAGGCATACAAGAAAGTCGGCTTCTATCCCCCGGTAGCCGGTTTAGTGGACGAGGAGGGTGTCACGGTCGGTGTGGCGATCCCGGTGCCCGAGCCGTGGCGGACCGAACTCGACGACGCCCGCATCGCCTCGGGCGACCCCCTCGGCGGCGTGGTGCCCGCCCACCTGACGCTGCTGGGGCCCACCGAGATCGACGCGGGCGACCTCGGCCGGCTCGAAGAGCACTTGGCCGACCTGGCCGCGAACATGCGGCCGTTCGAGCTGCATCTGCGCGGCACCGGCTCGTTCCGGCCGGTCACCGAGGTGGTGTTCGTCGCCGTCGTCGACGGCATCGCGGTGTGCGAGCAGTTGGAGTCGGCGATCCGGGAGGGGCCCATCCGACGCCGGGAGCAGCGCTTCCCGTACCACCCGCACATCACGGTGGCGCAGGACGTCGACAAGGAGGCGCTGGACCGGGCGTTCCTGGAGCTGGCGCGCTTCGAGGCGAAGTTCAAGGTCGACTCGTTCACGCTCTACACGCACGGCACGCACGGCACGACCGACAGCCCGATCGGGACGGCGACGCCGTGGACGCCCAGGCAGGTCTTCCACTTCTTGGCGGAATAGGACCTAGTCGAAGTCGAAGAGGTGGTCGAAACCCTCCAAGTCGGCCTCAGGCGACGATCTACAGGCCGCAAGTCGAGTTCCTCGGCGAGAAGACCCGCGTCCTCACCGATCAGACCTACTCGGTCGACCACGGTCGACTCGGAGAGTTCAAGGGCACGCTCGAACACGATGAGCAGGAGGCCCTCGATAGGGCACTCCTGCTCAAACTCGCGCTGCTCTAGTGCGTGCTGGATGCTCCGCTGGACGCACTTCCTTCGTCAGTGCGTACCCGACCCTCTGCCTCACGCACTTCCTTCGTCAGTGCGTACCGGACCCTCTGCTTCACGCACTTCCTTCGTCAGTGCGTGAAGTGCCTCGTGCCGGTGAAGTACATGGTCACACCGGCCTGCTCGGCGGCGGCGATGACCGCTTCGTCGCGGACCGAACCTCCGGGCTGGACGACGGCCTTCACTCCGTTTCCGGTGAGGATCTCGAGTCCGTCGGGGAACGGGAAGAACGCGTCCGAAGCGGCGACGGCGCCCTTGACGCGGTCGCCGGCCCGCTCGACGGCGAGCTTCGCCGAATCGACGCGGTTGACCTGGCCCATGCCGACGCCGACCGAGGCGCCCGCGGCGGCCAGGAGGATCGCGTTCGACTTGACGGCGCGCACCGCGCGCCAGGCGAACGCCAGATCGGCGAGCGTGGCCTCGTCGGCCGGCTCACCGGTGACCAGCCGCCATCGGGCCGGGTCGTCGCCGTCGGCGTCGATGCGGTCGGGCCGCTGGGCGAGCACGCCGCCGGAGATCGGCTTGAGCTCCAGGTCCGACGGGGTCCACTCCGGGGCCCGCAGGAGCCGGATGTTCTTCTTCTTCGTGAGGATCTCCACGGCCTCCTCGCTGAAGGCGGGGGCGACGACGACTTCGGTGAAGATCTCGGCGATCTGGGCCGCCGCCTCGGCGTCGACCTCGCCGTTGGCCGCGATGACGCCGCCGAAGGCGCTGACCGGGTCGCATTCGTGGGCTCTGCGGTGGGCCTCAGCGATCGAGCCGCCGACGGCGATACCGCACGGGTTGGCGTGCTTGATGATCGCGACGCACGGCTCGGTGAAGTCGTGGGCGGCCCGCCAAGCGGCGTCGGCGTCGGTGTAGTTGTTGAACGACATGGCCTTGCCGTGCAACTGCTCGGCCTGGGCGAGCCCGGCCGGCGCGAGCGGGTCGTCGTAAAGCGCTGCGCCCTGGTGCGGGTTCTCGCCGTAGCGCAGGTCGGCGGCCTTGGTCATCGGCGTGGCGACGAAGTCGGGGAGTGCTTCCCCGGCGGTCTGCCGGGCGAGCCAGGAGGCGACGGTCGAGTCGTAGGTCGCCAGGTGCGCGAAGGCCTTCGCGGCCAGCCGGAGCCGCTGCTCGGCGGTGGTGCCGCCCCCGGCGGCCGCAGCCCGGATCCACTCGTAGTCGGCCGGGTCGACCACGACGGCGACGTTCGCGTGGTTCTTCGCGGCGCCGCGCACCATCGAGGGCCCGCCGACGTCGATCTTCTCGACGATGTCGTCGAAGCCGGCGCCGGAGGCGACCGTCTGCGCGAAGGGGTAGAGGTTGCCGACGAGCAGGTCGAACGCCTCGATGCCGAGCTCGGCGAGCTGCTCGCGGTGCGAGTCCTTGCGGACGTCGGCGAGCATGCCGGCGTGGACCTTCGGGTGGAGGGTCTTGACGCGGTCGTCGAGGATCTCGGGGAAGCCGGTGAGGTCTTCGACCTTCGTCACGGGGATGCCGGCCTCGCTGATGCGGGCCGCGGTCGAACCGGTGGAGACGATCTCGACGCCGGCGGCGTGGAGGTCGGCGGCCAGTTCGGTGATGCCGGTCTTGTCGAAGACCGATACGAGGGCCCGCTTGAAGGGCTTGGTTTCGGACACGGATGCGTCACTCACGATTGCACTGCTCCTGATCGTTGAGATGACTGCGGCCCAGGCGTTCGACCGCAGTAACAGGTTCAGCAGTGCCGCTCCCCGGTGGTGCTCCACCTGCGAACGTCTCCAGGGTCCCCCCTCAACAACGAGCTGCCCGGTCCGTGCCACGGGAAACCTGCGTCGACGTCCTCGCCAGTCGCGACAAGCTGAGGTTAACACGGCCGCCGGGGCGGGTTTGAGCTCGGCGGGCCGGGGAATCCGCTGTTGCGGCCCGGCAAGACCGGACGGGATGAATACCATGAGCAGGCACACGTATTCCTCGACGAACGGCACGACCGAGTACGAGTTGAGTTGTGACGGCTGCGGTGCGGATTTCTTCTGCCGCGACGACTCCTACTTCTCCTGGCGGGTGCTGTGCGCGGCCGCCGAGGCCGAGGGCTGGAGCCTGCATTCCGGTTCCAGCGCGCACCTGTGCACGGTCTGCATGGACGGCGGCTCAGGCACCGTGCATCTCGGCGGCTTGCGGTGAGAGGATCCGCCACCATCGCCGGGAGGCGAGCGCGGCGAGGACCGCGCCGAGCGTGTTGAGCATGGCGTCGTCGACGGAGACGACCCGGCCGGTCAGGAAGCCCCACTGCACCGCCTCCAGCGCGGTGCAGGCGAGGGCCGCCCCGAGCGCGATCGTGCCGAGCCCGATCCGGAATCGGATCGGCCCGAAGAATCCGGCGGCGGCGAACACGAGGAGGTTCCCGGCCAGCTGTTCGACGATGACGCGGGGCTCGGCGACGGCCAGGTCGGCGAGGTCGACGAACGGGACGAGCTGTACCGCGACGGGCCCCTCCCGGGACGTCAGGCCCAGGAAGAGCAGCGGCATCGAGCCGAACACCAGGGCGACCTCGGCTATGGAGTCGCGCCATGCGGCCCGGGGCCGCGCGCCCTTTCGGATTCTCCACCCCGCGAGCAGCCAGGCGACCGCGCCGGCGAGCGGCAGCAGCGCGAAGGAGACGGCGAGGGTCGTCGATTCGAGGGCGTTGACGGCGAGGGGGTTCATCGCCGGTCAGCCGAGGCGGACCCGGCGTCCTTCGACGGTCCAGCCGTCGCGGACCATGCGGCCGACCGAGTCGACGAGTTGGGCCCTCTCGGCCTCTTTGATGCGCTCGGTGAGGGTCTCGACGGTGTCGTCGTCCTCGACCGGGACGGCGCTCTGGGCGATGATCGGGCCGGTGTCGACGCCTGAGTCGCAGATGAACAGGGTCGCGCCGGCGAGTTTCACGCCGGCGGCGAGGGCCTCCCCGGGGCCGTTCATGCCGGGGAACGCCGGCAGCAGCGAGTTGTGCGTGTTGATGTAGCGCCCCGGGAAGGCCTCCAGGAAGCGGGGCCCGCACAGCTTCAGGAACCCGGCCGAGACCACGATGTCCGGTTCGTAGGAGGCGACCGTCTCGGTGAGCGCGGCGTCCCAGGCGTCGCGGTCCGGGAAGTCCCTGACTTTGCGTACGAATGTGGGAATTCCGGCGTCTTCGGCGCGTTCGAGGCCGAATGTGCCGTCGCGGTCGGCGCCGACGGCGGCGACCTCGGCCCCGTACCCGGGGTCGCGGCAGGCGTCGATGAGCGCCTGCAGGTTGGATCCGGAGCCGGAGACGAGCACGACGAGCTTAGAGGTCACGACTGCACACTAACGCGTCGTCGAGGCCCTGCGCCGGTTCGGGGATGACCACCGTGTCTCGCCGCACGAGCTCGGATTCGGCGGCGCGGCGGTGGACGGCGAACAGGCGGGCGACGAGCGCGGACCCGACCGTGCCGATGAGGATCTGGAGCCCCCCGAGCCCGGCCACGGGCCACGGGTCGGGGCCGATCCGCGACAGCAGGCCGGTCCCGGCGGCGCCGCCGGACATCCACGCCAGGGCCGCGAGCAGGGCTGCGGCGCATCCGGAGGCGAGGATCGCGGCGGTGGTGACGCGCGGGACGCGCAGGTCCGGCGAACGGTAGGTGAGCAGCACGCCGAAAACGGCCGCGAGCATGAGCGGCAGACCGATGAGGATCGTCGCGGAGGCGGGCAGCGGCTCGGTGGGGACGGCGGCGAACACCGGGAATGCCGGGAGCGGGTTGAGTTCGACCAGTTCCGCCTGGACGGCGGTGTCGGTGCCTACGGCGAACCCGGGCCCGCAGATGTAGGCGACGGCCCAGATCGCGAGGTTCGGCAGGTAGAGCAGGCTGAGCAGCGCGACGGCCCAGGCACCGGAGCCGTAGAGGCCGAACGTGTCGGCGACCGCCGAGCCGCGCACCGCGAAGGCGGCGCCGACGGCGGCCGCGCCGAACGCGAGGAGCGCGGCGACGACGAGCGCGCCGGAGCGGACGCCGCGCCGCAGCCACACCGACGACCGGTCCCACGCCAGCACTCCGGCCTCGCGGGCGGCGCCGAACGCGGTGACGGCGACGGCGAACGGCGCGGTATAGGCGAGCGTCCCCGGGACCGACACGGAGAACGGCCCGGTCGAGACGAGCGCGGCGGCCCCCGCCGAAAGTCCGATGTAGAGAATGGAGACGGCTCCGGCGGCGGCCCGGACGGC
The DNA here is from genome assembly GCF_022548875.1 of Glycomyces sp. L485. Lineage (GTDB taxonomy): Bacteria > Actinomycetota > Actinomycetes > Mycobacteriales > Micromonosporaceae > Glycomyces. The sequence continues at coordinate 20,474 of NZ_JAKZEW010000052.1, forward strand.
GGCGGCATCCTTCCCTCCGATCGCGCGGACCGTCCCGGCGGCGGCCTTGGAGAGCCGCCAGGCGAGCACGGCGGTGAGCAGCAGAGGCGTGACCGTCAGATGGATCCCGGCGATGTCCACGGCAGCCCCGTGTCCGGCGAGCCAGGCGACCCCGGCGGCGGCGACCACCGTGGACACGTCGCCTTCACGCCCGGTCAGCCACCACGCGAGGATGACCAGGACCAGGATCGGCGTGTAGACGACCGTGGCGCACCACAGGGTCGTGGCGATCGAGGAGGCCAGGAGCGTGCGCGGGCGGCGGGGCGTCCCGGCCCGTCCCGAGGGGTCGACGACCACGGTGTCCCGCTGCCTGGTCTTGACGGCGGGGGGCGGCGTGTTCGGTCGCATCTCCACGCCGACCAGTCTTTCATAGGACACCGATCCTGGAGGGCACCAGCGCTGGCCCGAGGCCCGGTACGAGTCTCCCGGGGGCGCATGGCGAATGCGAGGATGGGTCGGCACCCGGCCGCACGGCGCGGCCGGATCGACGAGTGGAGGCGAACATGGAAGGTCCGGGCGACTACTTCGCGACGGCGGAGGCGTACGAAGTGGTGGACGGCGACACGTTCCGCGTCGTGATCGACGGTGAGAAGACCCGCGTGCGCATCATGGGCATCAACTCCCCCGAGTCTGGCGGGTTCCGAGAAGAGGAGGACTGGGGCGCCGAGGCGAAGGCCTACGCGAAGCAGAAGCTCGAAGGCCGGAACGTCCACCTGTTCACCGACCCGGGCGACGAGATCTACGACCAGTACGACCGGCTGCTCGCGCACGTGGTCATGGAGAACGGCATGAACTACGCCGTCCTGGCGGTCGCCGAGGGCATGGCCCACACCTACATCCTGCGGCACCAAGAGCTCGTCATCGGCGACACGCTGCGCAAGGCCGAGCGCCTGGCCAAGGGCGAGAAGCGGGGCATGTGGTCCTCGCACTCCTCCGACTAGGGCCTAAGCGGATTCGAGGTAGCGCAGGACCGCGGCGACGCGGCGATCGGTGTGGTCGTCGGGGGTCAGACCGAGCTTGAAGAAGATGTTGCGGATGTGCTTGTGGACGGCGTTCTCGGTGATGAACAGCCGCTTCGCGATCGCGCTGTTGCCCAGACCCTCGGCCATGACCGACAGGACCTCCCGCTCCCGCGGCGTCAGCTTCTCCAGCGGATCGCCGGTGCGCCGCTGCGCGAACAGCTGGGCGACCACCTCCGGGTCGATGGCGGTCCCGCCGCCGGCGACACGGTGGAGCGCCTCGACGAAGGCGTCGACGCGTCCGACGCGCTCCTTCAGCAGATAGCCGACGCGTTTGGCGCCGCCGGCGAGGAGATCGGTCGCGAAGCTCTGCTCGACGTAGGCGGACAGGACGAGGACGGCGAGCTCGGGGTGGGCGAGGCGGGCCGCGACGGCGGCCTTGATGCCCTCGTCGGTGTGGGTGGGCGGCATGCGGACATCGACGACGGCGACATCGGGGCGGTGCTCCTCGACGGCGGCGAGGAAGGCGGCGGAGCCGTCGACCGAGGCGACGACGTCGAAGCCCTCGCCGCGCAGGACGAGGTTCAGCCCCTCGCGAAGGAGGGTGTCGTCCTCGGCGATCACGATCCGCATGGCAGCTCCACTCTGATCTCGGTCGGCCCGCCGGGCGGGCTGGTCACGGTCACGTCGCCGTCGTGGGCTTCGACGCGGCGGTCGATGCCGGCGAGGCCGGAGCCGAGCCCGGCGTCGGCGCCGCCGCGGCCGTCGTCGGTGACGGTCACGTGGAGTCGGCCGGCGGAGAGCCGCACCTCTACTTCGGCATGCTCAGCCCGCGAGTGCTTGGCGACGTTCGTCAATGACTCTGCCACAACGAAGTAGGCGGTCGCCTCCGTGCTGGCCGGGCACCGGATCGGCACGTCGACGGTGACCGAGCAGGGCACCGGGCAGTCGGAGGCCAAGGCGCTGAGCGCACCCTCCAGGCCCCGGTCCTCCAGGACCGGCGGCAGGATCGACCGGACCACCGCCCGCAGTTCGGCGAGCGCGTCCTCGACCGAGTCCTGGGCGCGGGCGAGGATCTCATCGGCACGCTCGGGATTGCGGTCGACCTCGCGCCGTGCGGCCCCGACCAGCACTGCGACGCCGACCATGCGGTTCTGCGCGCCGTCGTGGAGGGCCCGCTCGATGCGGCGCAGCTCCACGGCGTGGGCGTCGAGCGCGGCGGCGCGGGTAGCGGTGAGCTGGGCGACGCGTTGGGACAGATCGACATCCGGGTCGGGCCCGAGGAGGTTGACACCGGGCCGGTTCTGGTATTCGAGGAGCTTGCCCGCGAAGAACACCCACAGCGCGGCCATGGCGATGCCGGTGGCGACCCCCAGGGGCGCGAGGTTCCAGGAGTCGGCCGGTATGACACCGCTGAGGATGTCCCGGTCGGGCTCGGGCGCCAGGAGCCACCAGAGCGGATAGGTGACGTCGCGGACGGCGTTGATCGGCAGCTGCAAGACCACTGCTCCGAGGATCAGACCCCAAGTGGCGTGCAGGAAGAGCCAACCGAGGTCCCGCCGGAGGTGCGGGGTGTCGAACAGCGCGCGCAGGGAGCGGTCCGGTTCCAACTCGTCGCGCGGATAGGGGGCCTCGATCTCATGGCCGAGACGGCGCAGGCGCCGCCGTTCCAGATCGGCCAAGGCCCGGATCCAGCGCGTCATGGGCTTGGCCAGGGGCCAGCCGACACCGACAAGGCAGAGCACGGCCACCAGCAGCAGGAAGGGGATCGTGTAGAGCGCGAGAATGCCGATGCCCGCTCCGGCGGCGGCGTAGCCGGTGCTGCGCAGCGCCTGCCGGAGCATCTGCCGCTCCTCGGCGTCGACCGCTTCCTCCCTGCTCATGGCACCTCCTCCGGGTCGTCCGAAACGCTACCCTCGAGCCCGCGCGTTCGTCGGTACAGCTGGCTGCACCACCCGGCCTACCCCGGACACCACCCCGATTCGGGGGCTGACGGCATTGGGCCGCAACGTCTTCGGCCATAACGTCGAGGCATACCGATTCGAGCCCGCGAAAGGTGCCGAGCCATGCCCGACCAGTACCGCGTCAGCGACGCGAAGAATTCCGAGCCTGAGCCCCGCGAGAGGGCCAACGGGACCGACATGCTCCTGTGGATCATCTTGATCGCCGGGGCCGGCATGGACGGCATCCTCTCGCTCCTCGGGCTCGAGCTGCTGTCCGTCCCGTTCGGGGCGGTCGCCGCCTTCGCCGGCATCTCGCTCGTCATCCGCTTCTTCATGCGCAGGAGCTGACGATGCGAACGCTGCCGAAGCCTCAGGCCGGCTTGCACGAGGACCCGACCAGGCCCGCGGCGCTGCTCATGCGCGAGGTCACCAAGACCTACGACGGCGCGGTCACCGCGCTCGACCGCGTCTCGCTCCAGGTGCCGCGCGGCTCGTTCCTGGCGGTCATGGGGCCGTCCGGTTCGGGCAAGTCGACCCTGTTGCACTGCGCGGCCGGGCTCGACGCGCCGACCTCCGGCACGGTGCACATCGGCGGGACCGAGATCTCGCGGCTGAGCGAGACGAAGCGGACCATGCTGCGGCGCGGCCGCATCGGCTTCGTCTTCCAGTCGTACAACCTGCTGCCGTCGCTGACGGTCGAGGAGAACATCACGCTGCCGCTGCGCCTGTCCGGCGCTCCGGCCGACACGCGGTGGCTCGAAGCGCTGGTCGACCGGGTCGACTTGGGCGACCTGCTCGGGCGCAAGCCGGGCGAGCTGTCCGGCGGCCAGCAGCAGCGCGCCGCGATCGCCCGCTCGCTGGCGGCCCGGCCCGAGGTCGTCTTCGCCGACGAGCCGACCGGCGCGCTCGACCACGCCACCGCCGCCGAGGTGCTCGACCTGCTGCGCGACCTCGTCGAAGAGTTGTCTCAGACCGTCGTCATGGTCACGCACGACCCCGACGCCGCCGCCCGGGCGCACGCGACCGCGTTCGTCGCCGACGGCCGCATCGACCGGTTCTTCGACCGACCGACCGCCGACGAGCTGGCCCGGCGCCTGACACATCTGCGGACGCATTGACTTCCTCCTCGCCCTAAAGGGACGAGGATTCCCGGCTCGGGCACCACTTGCACGGCACCGCTACGGACGGGTTCCTCGTTCTTCCCC
>NZ_JAKZEW010000013.1:0-74929 GCF_022548875.1 Glycomyces sp. L485
TTGGCGCAGAACAACCATCCACCCCACACCGCTCCCGCCAACGCAACCTCTGCCATTGCCGGACTCCGCACGCCCGCCCCTGAGACCAACTCGACCCCGCACCGCAGACGCACGCCGCACCGTCAACCCAGGACGCGCCATCACTCCCCAGGACGCACGGCGGGGCGGCACCTTCCGGTACCGCCCCGCCGTCGTTCCGGCTTGCTAACTTACTACTTGCCGGCCTCGATCTCGTCTCGTCGCTCGCCGTTCCCGGTCGGCTCCTCGATCGACTTGAAGAATCCCTTGTCGGTCGGCTCCAGAGCCCCCACGCGGTTCATCTTCTTCGGAACGACCCAGCCGTTGTACTCCAGCTCGGTGTGGCCGTGCTCGTCCGGCTCCGCCAGCGGCTGGTGCACCTCATAGAAGCGGCCGTTCGGGTCGCGCATGAGAATGCCGGTCTCCAGGCCGTGAGCCAGGACCTCGCGGTCGTGCTGCTGGAGTCCCAGGCAGATCCGGAAAGTCAAGTAGTACAGGGCGATCGGGACGACGACGATACCGATGCGGCCCGCCCACGTCATCGCGTTCAGGCTGATGTTGAACGTCTCGGCGAAGACGTCGTTCCCGCCGGAGATCACGCCGATGATCCAAAAGCCCACGATCATGACGCCGAGGCTGGTGCGAGCCGGAACGTCGCGCGGGCGCTGGAGCAGGTTGTGGTGGGCCCGGTCCTTCGTGAAGCGGCGCTCCAGCAGCGGGTAGGCCAACGGCAGCAGCACCGACAAGCCCATGCCCACGATGCCCGGCCAGAAGACGGCCGGCAGCGTGAAGTACGGCGGCACACGGAACTCCCAGGCCGGGAAGAGCCGGATGAGGCCGTCCATGAACATGACGTAGAAGTCCGGCTGCGAGGCCGAGGAGACCACCGAGGCCTCGTACGGGCCGAACAGCCAGATCGGGTTGATCTGGAACAGGCCCGACATCGCGGCGACCACGCCCCAGATGAACAGCATGAAGCCCACCTGCTTCATGACGTAGTTCGGGAACATCCGGAAGCCGACCACGTTGTGCTCGGTGCGCCCCGGTCCGGGCCACTGCGTGTGCTTCTGCGCGAATACCAGTCCGACGTGGACGGTGATGAGAGCGAGCAGCGCGAGCGGCAGCAGGAACACGTGGATGATGTAGAACCTGGCGATGACCTCGTCGCCGGGGAAGGCCCCGCCGAACAGACCCGCGGAGACCCACGGGCCGAGGAACGGCAGCGACTCGGTCATGCCCTCGGCGATGCGCAGGCCGGTGCCGGACAGGCCGTCGTCGGGCAGCGAGTAGCCGATGAAGCCCTCGAAGAAGCCCAGCCAGAACAGCAGGATGCCGATCATCCAGTTGGTCTCACGCGGGGCGCGGAACGCGCCGGTGAAGAAGATCCGCAGCATGTGGACCAGGATCGACGCCATGAACAGCAGCGTCGCCCAGTGGTGCATCTGCCGCATGATGAGCCCGCCGCGGACCTCGAACGAGAGGTTCAGGGACGACTCGTAGGCCTTGGACATCCCCACGCCCTGGAGGGGCACGTAGGAGCCCTCGTACGTCACGTGGGTCATGGACGGCTCGAAGAACAGCGCCAGGAAGGTGCCGGTCAACAGCAGCAGGATGAACGAGAACAGCGCGATCTCGCCCAGCAGGAACGACCAGTGGTCCGGGAAGACCTTGTTCATGAGGACCCGGGCCGGTCCGGCGAGCTTGAAGCGGTCGTCGAGCTCGCCGCCCGCCTTCGTCATCAGACTCTCGCTAGTGCCTTTGCGGCGCTTCACTGTTCATCCTCCTCTGGGAGGGACGGGCGATTCCAGAACGCCGGCCCCGGGGGCACCAGGAAATCCGACTTGGCGATGAAGTAGCCCTCGTCGTCGACGTCCAGCGGCAGCATCGGCAGGTGCCGCGTCGCCGGGCCGAAGATCGGAGCCGCGTTGTCCACCACGTTGAACTGCGACTGGTGGCACGGGCACAACAGACGCTGGGACTGCTGCTCGTAGAGACTGGCCGGGCAGCCGACGTGGGTGCAGATCTTAGAGTAGGCGACGTAGTCGCCCCACATGGCGTCGGCTTCCTGGTACATGGGGTACAGGTTCTCGCGAAGCAGCGCCGCGTCCTGTTCACGCAGGCGGATCAGCAGCGTCGGCGCGGTCGCGAACTCGTTGCTGGCCCCGCCTTCGATGGCCGGGAAGACGGTGATCTGACCGCCGGCCGAGACCATGTCCGGGCGCACCAGCGCGCCGTCCTTCATCATGAGCTGGACCGGGTTGCCGTCGTTGAACTTCTCGGCGTTCCAGCCGGTGACGGTGAGCATGTCGCCGGGGTCCTTGACGAGCGCCCCGAGCGGCGCGACCGCAGCCAGGCCCAGCGGGGCGGCTCCGAGCAGCGCGGCCTTCACCAGGAACGGGCGCCGTTTGATCCCCATGTCGTCGACCATGTTGTCGACGGTGGACTCGGCGAACTTGCGGTCGTCGCCGGAGGAGCCGCCGTCGTGACGGTCCTGGACGAGCTCCTCGACCGGCAGCAGCTTCTTGGCCCAGGTGAGGACTCCGACTGCGAACAGCAGCAGGGACAGGCCGAGGGTGACGCCGAGGATCGGCGTGTACCAGGTCTGCGGGTCTGCGGCGGTCGCCACGCCCTCGTATTCCCAGGGCCAGAAGATGTAGGCGACGACGAACAGCGTCGCGAACAGGCCGGAGCCGAGGAACAGGCCGGCGACGATGCGTTCCATGCGCCGCTCGACCTTCGTCCCGGGCGTCGCGTAGCGCGGCTCGTAGTGAATGATCTCGATGCCGTCGCGACGCAGACCCTCACGGTAGACGTCGAAGCGCGAGAGCTTCGGGTCGTTCAGGTCGACCGCTTCCGGCTGATTGTCATCGTTGTGGGCACTCACGATTTACCTGCAATCCAGAGCGTGGCCAGCAGCAGCGAAGAGATGCCGACCAGGAAGATGGCCAGCCCTTCGGTGGACGGGCCGAAGCGTCCGAGGGTGAACACGCCGCCCGGGTCCTTGTCGTCGTTGACGATGTACTGGACGTAGGCGATGACGTCGGCCTTCTGCTCAGGGGTGAGCTCGTTGTCGGCGAAGACCGGCATGTTCTGCGGGCCGGTCAGCATCGCCTGGTAGAGCTCCTCGTCGGTGACGCCGTTCAGCGAGGGCGCCTCCGCGCCGGAGGAGAGTGCTCCGCCGCCGCCGGCATAGCCGTGGCAGGACGAGCAGTTGACGCGGTACAGGTCGCCGCCTTCGGCCGCGTTGCCCTCCGTCACGAGTGCTTCGAGGTCGTCGGGGACCGAGGGCCCGCCGCCGAGGTGCTCGACGAAGGCGCCGAGCCACTCGGCCTCCTCCTCGGAGAAGACCGGGTCGCCGGGGGGCGCCTGGGCGCCCTGGGCGGCCATCGGCATGCGGCCGGTGTTCACCTGGAACTCCACGGACGCAGAACCGAGACCGATCAGGCTCGGTCCGCGGCCTTCGATGCCCTCGCCGTTCGCGCCGTGGCAGCTGATGCAGCTCGTGTCGAAGAGCTCCTCGCCTTTGACGACGTCCGACTCGATGGCGTTGTCGTCGGCTTCCTGGGCGTACAGGCTCGGCGAGAAGGCCGAGTAGAGCCCACCGACAATGACCAACGCGCCGGTGAACCTGGCCAGCGCGCCGAGGCGCTTGCGCCAGCCTCGCCGGCGTTTCGCTGATGCAGCCACGGTTGTTGCCTCACCTTTATCTAGCTCTCAGACCGGCGGGGGCTCTGCGGTCCCCGCCGATCGGGCGGCCGCCTCCGGGGGACGGCCGTCGCTCTTCTCGGGATTTCACCACGGCGCGGGGCCGGGGCCTTGACAGTATTGCGGCCGGACTCGACGGTGGTCGCTTCCGGCCCGAATTCATTACTGGAGGAAGTAGATCATCGCGAACAGCGCGATCCACACCACGTCGACGAAGTGCCAGTAGTAGGACACCACGATGGAAGCTGTGGCCTGAGCGGGACTGAACCGCCCCATCGTCGTGCGGATGAGGAAGATGATGAACGCGACCAGGCCGCCGGTCACGTGCAGGCCGTGGAAGCCGGTGGTCAGGTAGAACATCGACCAGTACCCGTCCGAGGCGATGGTGTACCCCTCCGCGATCAGGTTGCGGTACTCGTTGACCTGGCCGAGCACGAAGACCAGACCCATGACGAACGTGATCGCGAACCAGCGGCGGAGGGCGTAGACGTCGCCCTTCTCCGCGGCGAAGACGCCCAGCTGGCAGGTGATCGAGGAGGCCACCAGGATGACGGTGAAGACCAGCGCGTAGGGAATGTTGAGGTGCGCGGGTCCTCCGACGTGCTCGGCGGTCCCGTTCCACAGCTCCGGCGCGGCGGCGCGGATGGAGAAGTACATCGCGAACAGGCCCGCAAAGAACATGAGTTCGCTGCTCAACCACACGATGGTGCCGACACTGACGACATTGGGCCTTGTCAGTGAGTGGATTCGGCTGGGGTCGATAGTTGCTTCGGCGGCAGTCACGCGCACATTATTACGGCCCGGCGGTCGCAACCTGTGCATGGGGTGTGTTTTTCGTGCGTGTCGGCCGACGGTAGGCTCCGCCCGCCTCGATATCGCTTCCGCAGGTCATCTGCCGTTCGGCCGAGGTGGCCGCGGCGGGAGGCGGAAGTGGCCGCGCCGGTCTTCCCATTTCAGTGTGGCCGGTTTAATATGCGAGGCGTGAGTACCTCAACGACCGAGTACGCAGTGCTGCTCTACAGCCATAAGCCCTCCGTGATCGAGCAGATGCGATCCGCGATCGGGGACGAGCCGGCCGATGGCGTGAAGATCGAGTACGCCGTCGCCGACGACTACGACGACGCGGTGGCCCTGATCGACTCCTACGAGATCGACCTCGTCCTGCTCGACGGCGAGGCGCAGCCCGCCGGCGGCATGGGCATAGCCCGCCAGCTCCGAGACGAATTCGACGCGCCCCCGACCCTGGCGGTGGTCGTGGCCCGAGCCGCCGACCGCTGGCTGGCGGCGTGGTCGCGGGCCGACTCCGTCCTGACCCACCCTCTCAACCCCGTGACGACCGGGCAGACGGTAGTAGACTTGCTGGTCAACCGGCGCTCGGCCGAATTGCCCGCACAGCGCGCCGCCTGAGCCTATAGCCCTCTGGAGCCTTCATGACCGACACCACCCGCCCGTCTCCCGACACCACCCGAACCGGAGTGGACGCTGCTCCAAGCTGGCCGAACGTCCTCGCGCGCCTTTCCGGCGGCACGCATCTCGATGAGGCCAGTGCCGACTGGGCGATGGCGGAGATCATGGCCGGCAACGCCGACCCGGCGCAGTTGGCGGCGTTCGCGGTGCTGCTGCGCTCGAAGGGTGAGACGGCGCAGGAGATCGCGGCGATCGCCGGGCGGATGCTCGCCGAGACGACTCGGATAGACGTGAGTGACCTGGGCGTGGCGGTCGACATCGTCGGCACCGGCGGCGACGGCTCGAACAGCGTCAACATCTCCACGATGGCGGCGATCGTCGTCGCGGCGACGGGTGTGCCGGTGATCAAGCACGGCAACCGTTCCGCCTCCTCCTCTGTCGGTTCGGCGGACCTGCTCGAAGCGCTCGGCGTGGACCTGGAGGCCTCGGCCGACCGGGTCGAGGCGTCGGTCCGCGAGGTCGGCATCGGCTTCTGCTTCGCGAGGGCCTTCCACCCGGGCATGCGCCATGCCGGTCCCGTGCGCGCAGCGCTCGGCATCCCGACCGTGTTCAACGTGCTCGGGCCGCTGACGAACCCGGGACAGCCGAAGTCCGGCCTCATCGGCTGCGCCGACCCGCGCATGGCGCCGCTGATGGCGCAGGTCTTCGCCGACCGGGGCGCGTCGCTGTTCGTCGTGCGCGGCGACGACGGCCTGGACGAGATCTCGACGTCGTCGACGACCACCGAATGGGTGGTCTCTGGCGGCCGGGTCACCGAGGGCAGCCTCGACATCGGGGAGTTCGGCCTGGTCGAGGCCGGACCGGAGGCGCTGCGCGGCGGCGACCTGGAGTTCAACACGAACGTGGCCCGCGAGGTGTTCGCCGGCAAGGGCGGCCCGGTCCGCGACGCGGTGCTCATCAACGCCGCCGCGGCGCTGGCCTCACGGGACGGGCTGGTCGACGACGTGGACCTGCACGATGTGTCCCGGCGCCGGGAGATGCTCGAAGCGGGCCTGAAGAAGGCCGCGAAGGCGGTCGACGAGGGCGCGGCGGCGGCGCTGGTGGAGCGCTGGGCCGGGTTCAGCAAGTCGTGAACGCATCGCGGAGGGGGCGAACCGTTCGGTTCGCCCCCTTCGCCGTCGTCTAGGTGTACTTCTTGAGCTCTTCTTCGGAGGCGCTCGTCTTCGGGCCGCCGGAGGGCAGCTCGGTGCGGATGAGGACGCAACCGCACTCCTCGCAGCGCAGGACCTCATCGATGGCGGCGGCGCGGATGGGGGCCATGTCGGCAGGGGACTTCTCGATGCGGCACGAGCCGCAGCGGCGCCCGACCAGTTCGGCGGCGGCGATCGGCTGGCGGGTGTGGATGCGCTCGTAGAGCTCGACGAGTCTGCCGGGGATGGAGGAGGTCAGGGTGATCCGCCCGGCCCGCGCGGTGTCGGTCTCGGCGTCGATCTCGTCGAGGACCCCCCGGTGGGCGGTCTCGGCGTCGTCGAGGGCGTTCTGGGCCTCGGCGGTCTGGCGGCGAGTCGCCTCCAGCTCGGCTTCGAGGCCTTCGCGGCGCTCCATGAACTCGAGCTCGTCGTCTTCGAGGGTGCCTTGGCGGCGGGCGAGCGATGCGAGTTCGCTCTGGAGCCCTTCGAGTTCCTTGGCGCTGGCCGCGCCTGAGGCCATGCGGTCGCGGTCGCCGGCGGCGCGCTTGGTGACGAGTTCGACCTCCTGCTCGATGCGCTTGATGTCGCGGTCGAGATCGGCGATGTCGGCGGTGAGGGACGCGGCGCGGTCGGTCAGGGCCTGGACGCGCCTGCGGGCGTCGGCGACCGTCGAGTCTTCGGCGAGTCTCTTGCGTCGCTGGTCGAGCTGGGTGAGCGTGGTGTCGACGGCTTGCAGGTCGAGCAGTCGTCGCTGATCGAACAGGTCAGCTTTCAACTCGGTTCACCCCGGAATTCTGATGGATGGTCCACGGATCGGTGTCGATGTCGGAGACGATCACCTCGTCTACGAGAACCGACAGCCGTTCTGCAACAGTATCGAGCCAGGGTCGCTCGGTCGCCCAGTGGGCGGCGTCGATGAGCGCCGGGCCGCCCCTCGCGATGTGCTCGCTGACGGGATGGTGTCTGAGGTCGGCGGTGAGGTAGACGTCGGCCTCTGCGGCGACGGCGTCGTCGAGGTAGCCGTCCCCGGCGCCGCCGCACACCGCGACGGTGCGGACGATCCGGTCGGGGTCGCCCGCGGCGCGGATGCCCCAGGCGGTGGCGGGCAGGACCTTCGCGGCGTGCTCGACGAGGGCTGAGAATTTGACGTCGGAGAGGCGGCCGATGCGGCCGATGCCGCGGCCGGAGTCCTCGTGCTCGGGTCCGTCGAGCGGCCGGAGCGGTCTCAGGTCGGCAAGGCCGAGCCGTCCGGCCAGCGCGTCGGAGACGCCGGGGTTGGCGACGTCGGCGTTGGTGTGGGCGACGTACAGGCCGATGCTGCGTTCGATGAGGGTGTGGACGAGGTCGCCCTTGTAGTCGGCGGAGGGGTCGAGGCTGGAGACGCCTCGGAGGAGGAGGGGGTGGTGGGCGACGATGAGGTCGCAGCCGCCTTCGATGGCCTCGATGACGGTCTCGGGGACGACGTCGACGGCGCACAGGACTCGCCTGACCGCGATGTCGGGGCGGCCGCAGACGGGTCCGACCCGGTCCCAGCCCTGGGCCCAGTGGCGCGGATAGGTCTCGTCCAGTGCTGCGGTTACCTCGCTGAGCGTGCGCATGCCTTGGAGTCTATTGATGTTCGTGTCGCGGACGGAGGGGTGTGCCCCGAGCCCGAGCGGTTGGGCTCGGGGCACGTCCCGACCGACTAGTTCAAGGCCCCCACGTGTTCTGCCAGTCGTCGCACTTCGGGCGTCGGCTCGCCCTTGGCGCGATGCAGGATCTGGTCTATGAGCTCGACGGCGATCGGGCGGCAGCGGATCTCGGCCGGTGCGGTTCGGTCGGCCGCGGTCAGCGACCGTCCGGCGCGTTCGATGTCGCCGATCTGGATGCAGGCGCGCGCCATGTCGAGGTAGTGGTGCGCGCGTCGTTCGGCGACGAGGTCGCCCAGTGCTCCCCGGTCGATGGTGTCGTGGACGGCGAGGGCGTCGGCGCCCTCCCCGAGTTCGACGAACGCGGCGGCGCGGTGGAGCAGGACGTTGGTCGGTCCGAACGAGGTGTAGTAGTGGTTGGCGTCGCGGCCGAGGATGACGGCGGCGCGGTCGGCGCTGTCGAGCAGGTCAGAGCAGGTAGCGCCTTCGCCGGAGAGTGCGGCGGCCATGGCGCCCTGGAGCAGGAGGGCGCCGTAGACGCTGATGGCCTCGGGGCCGGCGGACTCGCCGCCGGTGTCGCTGATGAGTCCGTGGGCCACTTGGATGTTGAGGTCGAGCGCGGCCTGGTAGCGGCCGAGCGCGCGGAGCGCGTTGGCGACGCGGGTGGTGGCGATGCCGGCCAGGAGCGGGTCGTTGCCGCGCTGGGCGGCGCTGATGGCGCGGTCTGCGGCGAGCCAGGCGAGCTGGGGCTCGCCGAGTTTGCGCAGGACCGTGGAGGCGATCTGGTAGACCTGGGTCATGAGTTCGGCGGCGTCGGCTTTGGTGCCGCCGATCGGGTTCTCCTCGGCGACGGGTGTGTCGCGCAGGAGCTGGATGAGGGAGCGGGCGACGACCGGGTAGTGGCCCTTCTCGAAGGCGAGCCACGCGTAGGCGACCGCGCCGCGCAGTTCCGGTATCGGCGTCGGTTCGATCGCGGCCGCTTCGAGAAAGCGTCCGAGTCGTTCGTAGCGTTCGAGGGACTGCCGGATGGACTCGACCTCCACCTGGTCGAGGCACCCGCCCAGTCCGGGTCGGCGTTTCGGTTCGCGGCCGAGCAGTTGCCCGGCGTCGATGCTGAGGGCTTCCGCGAGCTCGGTGATGACCGAGTACTTGTCGAGGCGTCTGACGCCTCGTTCGATCTTGTCGACCCAGCTCTTGGACTTGCCGATGCGATCGGCGAACACTTGTTGGGACATCCCGCGGCGCTGGCGCCAGTACGCCACGCGCCGCCCCGTCGGTTGTGTTTCGGACTCCATCAGACCCCACCGTCCTTATAGGAGTTAAACGCATTCATTGGGACTTCGCATTTCTGTGCCTTATGGAATTGGGCGGCGACGGTCGCAACCGGATGCCGGACGGTCGCGGTCGTGGCCCGCCCTGGAGTGCTCCGTCCGAAGCGGTCGGTCTCATCCGGACGATCGCCCCGACAATATGTATCTACAGGTTTTTCCACTTCAGCACAACGGCCGCGCGCGGCGGCAGCGACTCTCCGTTGAGAGTTCATCACAATATTTCCTGCCCGACACTGAAATACGCCTGCTATATGCCGTTATGACGGGTTTAAGCCACCCGAATGCGGGAAAATATGCACATGCAACGTGCCTACTCAAGCGCCCGCATCGTTGTGTCGGATATGAGACACGACAAAGTTCGGACGCTGCGGCGGCGACGGCATGCGTTCGGCAACGCCTTCACAGGAGCGGCGTTCTCCACGGCGGCGGCCGCAGTGCTGGGCCACCTCATCGCCCTCTCCTCGCTCGCCGGATGGGTCGTCCTCGGCATCGGAGCGGCCCTCGCGCTGAGCCTGTGGATGGAGTCCAGACCCGCGAAGAGCACCACTCCCCCACCGATCGCCGCAGCCTTTTCGTTTCCGCGACAACGAGGCGGTGAATAAGTTCAGGTGCACAACCAGACAACGGCCGCCTTGGTAGACCCCGCCGTCCACATTCAGCGCCAGGCCGTCGCAGTAGCGGCGCGCCTGCGTCACCTGGCCCGGCTCCAGATCGGTCGTGTCGGGGATGGTCGAGTGGCCGTGGATGAGTTCCTCGCCGCCGAACGCGCGCAGCATCCCGCGCGCCCGCGACGGCCCGTCCGCGCCCATGAACTCGTGGCGGCGGGTGAGCTCACGGAACAGCTGCCACCACTCCTCGGGCTCGTCCGAGGCCATCACCGCCCGCACCGCCGTGTTCACGGCCTCCTCGCTGCGCCCGTAAGCCAGATAGGACTCGGTGTCGGAGTGGACGAGCAGCGACCGGCCGACCAAATGGACGACGCGCCTCGTCCGGAGCCACTCGGCCTCGTCATCGGTCAGCTCGCCCAGGTCGTCCTCGAAGCCGCCGTTGAGGACCCACCAGTGCAGGAACTGCCGCTCCTGGCCGTCCACGTCGGTGAAGCGGCGGTCGCCGAAGCGCTTGGAGCCCAGCATAAGCACCTCGTGGTTGCCGACGAGCGTGTCGACGATCCCGCCCTCGGCCGCGGCCTGGCCGGCGAGCCTGCGCAGCAGCCGCACCACCGCCACGCCCTCCTCACCGCGGTCGAACAGGTCGCCGAGTATCCACAGCCGCGCGTCGCCGCCGGTCCAGGCGGCGTCCCCGTCTACCAGTCCACGTCCGCGCAGCGCCTCGACGAGCGCATCGAAGTGGCCGTGGACGTCGCTGGCCACGAACAGCGGGCTCGTCTCAGACATGGACTCGATATTAATGGGGCGAAGCCGCGCAGGGAATGCGGTTGTCGGCTACAGGCGTCGGGAATAGGATTCGCTCCACCGCCACTGTGTTAGGAGCACCTGTGACCGAGAACCCGTTTCTGACCGTCTCCGACCTGCCGTTCCATCTCCCACGCTTCGAGGAAATCTCCATCGGCCACTACCTGCCGGCCTTCGAGGCCGGCATGGAGGAGGAGCTCGCCTCCGTTCGTGCGATCACCGCGAACCCCGACGAGCCGACGTTCGAGAACACCATCGTCGCCCTGGAGCAGGTCGGAACCGGGATCCTCACGCGCGTCAGCCTGGTGTTCTACAACAAGAACACCTCGGACACCGACGACGAGCTCCAGGCGATCGAGACCGAGATCAGCCCCCGGCTCGCCGAGCACCACGACAAGATCCTCCTCGACGCCGAACTGTTCGCCCGCGTCGACGCCCTGTGGCGACGCCGGGACCGGCTCGGCCTCGACGAGCAGGACGAACGGCTCCTCGAGCGCTACCACACCGAGTTCGTGCGGGGCGGCGCCGCGCTCGACGAGGACGGCAAGACCCGGCTGTCCAGGATCAACGCCGAGCTCGCCGAACTGTCGGCCAAGTTCAACCAGCAGGTGCTGGCCGACATCAACGACGCGGCCGTCCACGTCACCGACGCCGCAGAGCTCGACGGGCTCGGCCAGGAGGCCGTCAGGGCCGCCGCGGCGGCCGCCGCCGACCGCGATCTCGACGGCTACCTGTTCACCCAGAGCCTGTTCAGCAACCACCCCCAGCTGGAGCAGCTGACGAACCGCGCCCTGCGCGAGCGTCTGTGGCGGGCCTCGACCTCGCGCGGCGCCGACAACGCCGGGACCCTCCTGTCCATGGTGCGGCTGCGCGCCGAGAAGGCCCGGCTGCTCGGCTTCGAGCACCACGCCGACTACATAGCCGCCGACCAGACCGCCGGCGACGCCTCGATCATCGCCGAGCGCCTCGCGTCCTTGGCCGCCCCGTCGGCGCGCAACGCCCGGGCCGAGGCCGCCGAACTCCAGGAGCTCATCGACGCCGAGGGCGGCGGCTTCAAGCTCGCCGCCTGGGACTGGTCGTACTACGCCGGAAAGGTCCGCAAGGCCAAGTACGGCTTCGACGCCGAAGCGCTCCAGCCGTACCTGGAGCTCGATCGGGTCCTGTTCGACGGCGTCTTCCACGCCGCGGAGAAGGAGTTCGGCCTCACCTTCGCCGAGAGGGACGACCTGGTCGGCTACCACCCGGACGTGCGAGTCTTCGAGGTCTTCGACGCCGACGGCGGGACACTGGGCCTGTTCCTCGCGGACTACTTCACCCGCGACTCCAAGAAGGGCGGCGCGTGGATGAACGCCCTCGTCGTCCAGTCCGACCTGACCGGCGACAAGCCGGTGGTCGTGAACAACCTCAACGTCGTGGCGCCCTCCGAGGGCGAGCCGGCGCTGGTCACCGTCGACAACGTCCAGACCTTGTTCCACGAGTTCGGGCATGCCATCCACGGGCTGCTGTCGGCCTGCCGCTACCCGAAGACGTCGATGACCTCGACGCCGCGCGACTTCGTCGAATACCCCTCGCAGGTCAACGAGATGTGGATCCGCCGGCCCGAGGTCGTCGCGAACTACGCGCGCCACCACGCGACCGGGGAGACCGCCCCGACCGAGCTGCTGGAGCAGTGGGAGGAGTCGGGCAAATTCGGCGAGGGCTTCGCCTCGACCGAGTACCTCCAGGCGGCGATCCTCGACCAGGCCTGGCACCGGCTCTCCCCTGAGGACGTCCCCGAGCCCGGCGACGACCCTGCCGCGGCAGTGGAGGCGTTCGAGCGCAAGGTGCTCCAGGACGCGGGCATCGCGATGGACGAGATCGCGCCGCGCTACCGGTCGGGCTACTTCGCGCACATCTTCGCCGGCGGCTACTCGGCCGGGTACTACTCCTACATCTGGTCGGAGATCCTGGACGCCGACACGGTCGAATGGTTCAAGGAGAACGGCGGCCTCACCCGCGCGAACGGCGACTACTTCCGGGAGCACCTGCTCAGCAAGGGCGGATCGATCGACCCGATGGAGTCCTACCGGCGCTTCCGCGGACGGGACGCCCAGATCGAGCCGCTGCTCGAACGCCGCGGCCTGAAGTAGTCCAAGGCCCGGTCGGAGCACCTCCGACCGGGCCTGCTCATTCGCTCAGACGGCCATCGGGCGCTCGAACGGCGAGGGCACCGGGAAGTAGGCCTCCAGGAACGACCGCATCATCGCCGAGCGCTCCTCGGCGATGTCGGGGCTCAGCCCTGCGTCGTTGATGCAGAACGACTCCCGGTCGCGCAGGTCGAGCAGCTCGTCGAGCCGCTCGGCGAGGTCGGGCCTGCCCAGCTCCAGGTACGAGTCCCGGCTGGTGCCCTTCACCGCCCGACCGGTCAAGAACGCGTAGTAGTGCTGCAAGGTCACCACCGACACGTCGGTGACATTGCGGAAGGAGCTGTTCGCCGTCCGCGTGTGGACGTCGTTGAACTCCTTCTCGACCTCGGCGAGGACGCTGCGCTGCATCGGGTACGGCACGTGCTTCATCATCCGCGAGATCGTCCGCCCGAACGCGTGCTCGATGAGCGCCCGATCGTTCTTGAACGCCGCGTTCGGCGGCGTGTCGGCCGCGTTGACGGGGTCCATCCCGATGAAGGTCTCAGCCGGGAAGAACCGGCTCAGCCCGTTGGGCTCGAAGAACGACTGCGGCCCGACCGGGCGCCCCAGGAACATGTCGTCGTTGAAGTACAGGAAGTGCTCCGACAGGCCCTCGATGCGGTGCAGCTGCGTCTCGATCGCGTGCGAGTTGAACGTCGGCAGGCAGTCGAGGTCGTCGAACAGGTCGGCGTGGTCGACGACGGTGATGCCCGGCGCCTCGGATTCGAGCCAGTGCGGGCGCTGCCGGTCGGTCACCAGGTAGACGTTGCGCACCCACGGCGCGTTCATGTGCAGCGAGCGCAGCGAGTACCGCAGCTCCTCGCGGTCGACGAACCTGGCGTCGTTCGCGGACTCAGCGTGGTACGGCGACTGGTCGGCCTCGGCGCGCCGCCGAAGCCAGGCGTGGTCGGAGCCGTCGACCCAGGTGTAGACGACGTCGATCGGGAAGCCGACGTAATCCGGCCCCGGCCCGGCGAACTCGGGGCGGGTGACCACATCGGGCAGGCTGGCGCGCGAGCCGCCCGCGAGCGCGGTGAACAGCCGCCCGGGCGCGACCGCGGCCGCGCCGTCGCGGCGGACGACCGGGCTGATGCGGTTGTGGCGCGGGGCGATCAGGTGGCCGTCGCCGGTGTCGGTCCAGAACTCGACGTCGCAGCCGTAGTCGGCGCCGAAGACGAGGTTGCGGGTGGGCTCGGTCCACAGCCAGTCGGCGCGCACCATCGGCACGTCGCCCAGGCCGGTGCCGCGCGCCCACACAGGCTTGTCGAGGGCCGATTCGGATTCGAGGTAGGCCGGTTCGGGGACCGTCAGGCGCCCGCCGGTGGTGTCGCACAGCATCGCGAGGGCGGCGCAGACGCGATGGCGGTCGATGTCGGCGACGCCGAGGACCGGCCGGGTCAGGCTGAAGCCGGGGACGGCGAAGAACTCGACACCCACGGCGGTGAGCAGGGCCGAGACGATCTCCAGGTTGCGCCGCCATATCTCCAGCGGCGTCGGCGCGGCGAGGGCGTAGGCCGGACGGATCTGAAGGGAGTGCAGGACGTGGCTGGAGGCGAGGTCGGTGAAGAAACGGTAGGGTTCGGAGACTTCGGTTCCGGCGCAATGAGGTTCGACCGGACGGGGTCCGGTCGGATTCACCGCCTCTTCAAGCGGCGGAACGTATTGGGTCGTTCGGGCTGCGATACGACCTTCTCTCTGGGCGAACATCGACACCTCCTGACTCACGGCAAGCTGCCGCTCCGGGAGAACCGGAGACTCCAACCGGCGCCGTGGGAAGCGGATCTGTCCTCGACCACGCTCGAACCCCACGTGGCCGGACATTGACACATGTCCCAACAGTAGGCCACAGAACGGTGACGAGATAGTGTCAGAAAAGCGTCCGAACCGTCAACGAATTCGGAATTAACCTCGGGTTCACCCTACGGAGTCAGGTCGATGTTGTTCTAGCCCAAGGGGATTCGGGCAACGGTCTCCCAAGTGTAGGTCGAGGCGTCCTCGGACTGAATGACCCTGACGAGATCCACACCGGTCACTGTGATTTCGGCCCTACCGGGCCTGACGTCGCGCAGATGGTTCTGTATGGCGCCGCGTTTCGTGTCGGCGCCGACCGAGTCGGGGCGGTATGACAGCGACACGTGACCGGGCCCGCCGCACGGGCGGCCGAAGCCGCCGTCGACGACCTCGTTGATGACGTCGACGCAGGTGCGCACGAGACGCTGGAACTCCTCGTCGGGACTGGTGTCGAGCATGATCGCTCCGGTCGCGGCGAGCGCCGGTCCGACGGTGAGGCCGAAGGACTCCTGCTCGCCGACGCGATCGCGGAGCGATCCGACGAGGCGGTGGCGGGTCTCCGACGAGATGTCGGCGGCATCGCACTCGATCGAGGCGATGGTGGCGTGGAGCCACTGGTGGGGGACGGCGACTTCGTCGGATACCTCTTCGATGACCGGGCGGTACGAGTCCGCGACCGGCTTGACCTCTTCGAGATCGGTGAGATACACGTGGAGCTTCGTCCAGCCTTCAGGCCAGCGCTGCCCGGATCTGGGGCTTTCGGGCTCTGGCGCAGATGTATTCACTGCTGATGCCTTAGAGAATGTTGGGAGAGGCGGCCGCCGGGTCCAGCGCCGCTTGTTGCGTCCACCGATGGAGCTCGGTAGCACCGAAACCGGATTCTACATGCCTGTGGCGACTCCGAGCAGCGGGTCGTTCCGCGCGTCACGGAGCGGCGGCGCGGGTGCGTCGAGACGGAGTACCCGGTCGACGACGCCCTCGGGCAGGGGCCGGTGCGTGATGATGATCGCCGACTTCCCTTCGAGGGCGGCGGCGACGTTGCGCAGCACGCGGTCGGCGCAGGCGGCGTCGAGATGGGCGTCGGGCTCGTCGAGGACGAGCACTTCGCGGTCGGCCAGGAGACACCTTGCCAGTGCGATGCGGCCTCTCTCGCCTCCTGAGACGGCGCGGCCGTGCTCCCCCAGGCGGGTCGCCAGACCCTCTTCGAGGCCGTCGAACCACTCGCGGAGCCCGGCCCGGCGCAAGGCGCGGGCGAGCTCGTCGTCGTCTGCTCCGGGGCGGGCGATGCGGAGGTTCTCGGCGAGCGTGGTGTCGAAGACGTGCGCGTTCTGCGAGCACAGGCCGACTCGGGCGCGGACGGCGTCGCCGTCGAGTTCGGCCAGTTCGATCCCGCCGAAGCGCAGGCTGCCCTCGTAGGGCAGGAAGCCCATGAGCGCGGCGGCGAGGGTGGACTTGCCGGCCCCGGAGGGGCCCATGATGCCGACGCGTTCGCCGGGCTGGAGCGTGAGGTCGAGGCCGGTCAGCGCCGGGGCCCCGGCGCCCGGCCAGGTGACGCTGAGCCGCTTGATCTCGATGGGCGCGGGCCCGCCCGCGGGTTCGGGTCCGAATTCGAGCGGTTCGGCCGGATCGGGTCTGGGCTCGGGCATCTCGGTGATCTCGGTGAGGCGGCGGCCGCATTCCTTCGCGATCGCGGTCTGCTGGACCGCTTGCGGCAACGCCAGGACCGGTTCGAAGGCGGCGAGCGGCACGAGCGTGATCACGGCCAGCAGCACGCCGTCGAGAGTCCCTTCGGCGACAGCGGGGATGCCGGTGTAGAGCGCGCCGCACACGGCGGCGGCGAGAGCCAGGAGCCCTACGGCCTCGCCCAGCCCGGCGGTCCAGGCGATGCGAGCGTGGGCGCGGCGCAGTCGGTCGTCGGTGGCGGAGATGTTGTCGAGGGCGAGGCGGTCGGCTCCGGAGGCGACGAGTTCTTCGCGTCCGGCCAGGCAGCTCTGGACGCCGTGGGTGAGGTCGGCGCGCGCGCTCCCGGTGGTTCGCACGGCGATCCGGGCGGCCCAGGACGCCAGCGCGGGGCCGAGCGTGGCCGCGGCGAGGATCGACGCGGCGAGGACGGCCCCCGCGGCGGGCAGAAGGACGCTCTGGAGGGCGACCGCCGCGGCCGCGACGATGACGGCGGTGGCGAGGGGCAGGGTGCCGCGCAGCCAGCGGTCGCCGACGCCGTCGACGTCGTCGATCAGTCGCGATTGGAGGTCCCCGGATCGCCAGACGGGGAGCCCGGCCGGGGCTAGGCGGACGAGCCTGCCGTAGACGGCGGTGCGCAACCGCTCCAGGCCTCGGAATGCCGCGTCGTGGGAGACGAGGCGTTCGGCGTAGCGCAGGGTGCCTCGACTGACGCCGAAGAGCCGCACCGAGGTGACGGCGACCATCAGGTACAGGATCGGCGGCTGCTGCCAGGCGCGCGAGATCAGGTAGCCGGAGACGGCCAGGAGTGCGAGGGCGCTGAGCTGGGACAGAGCACCGAGGACGGCGCCGAGGCCGAGCCGGGGCGCCACGCCGGTGCGCCACAGGGTCACCTTCACCAGTGCACCTCCAGGTCGGCTATGGCGCGCACCGCCGGGCGGTGGGAGGCGATCAGAACGGTCCTGCCTGTCGCGGCGGTCTCGATCGACGCGAGGACGGCCTGCTCGGTGTCGGCGTCGAGGTGCGCGGTGGGCTCGTCCAGCAGCAGTATCGGGGTGTCGAGCGCTTCGGCCCGCAGGAGGATTCGGGCGAGGCCGATGCGGGCGGCTTCTCCTGCAGAGACGCCTGAGCCGTCTGCGGAGACGCGGCGGCCCGCTTCGGGAGCGCGGGCGGAGGCGATCGCGGCGGCCACGGCGGCCTCGTCGGCGCCGTCGGGGACGGCGAGGCGGACGTTGTCGGCGACGGTGCCGTCGACCAGGGCGGGGCGCTGCGGCATCCACGCGATGGAGCGGCGCAGCGCGGTGAGGTCGAGCTCTGCCAGCGGGGTGCCGTCGATTTCGATCGCACCGCTCGCTGGAACGCGGAAGCCTACGAGGGCGGCCAGCAGCGTCGACTTCCCCGCGCCTGAGCGCGCGGTGAGCACGGTGATCCGGCCGGGCGGGGCGGTCAGGCTCACTTCGGGGAGCGGTTCGCGGCCGGGGTAGGCGAAGACGGTGCGGCGGAACAGGATCACCGGGGCGCGGTCGGCGATCCGGGAGGCGCCGCCCGACGCCTCGGGGCGTTGGTCGAGAACGGCGAACAGCCGTTCCGCGGCCGCAAGTCCCTCGGCACTGGCGTGGTAGTGAGCGCCGACGTTGCGCAGCGGCAGGTAGGCCTCGGGAGCCAGGATGAGCACGAGCAGGGCGGTCTGGAGTCCGATCTGGCCGGACAGGCCTCCGTGGACGAGTTGGACGCCGACGGTGACGGCGACGATCGCGACCGACAGGCTCGCGGCCAGCTCGAGGACTAGCGCCGAGCAGAAGGCGACGCGCAGGAGTGACATGGTGCGCTTGCGGTAGGCGCCGGTGGTGGAGCGGATCGAATCGACCTGCGCCGCGGCGCGACCGAACGCCTTCAGGGTCGGGAGCCCTGCGACAAGGTCGGCGAAGTGGTGCGCGAGCGTTGCGGTCGACTGCCATCGGCGTTCGGCGTGGGTCTTCGTGTAGAGGCCGATGAGGATGCCGAACACGGGGATGAGCGGCAGAGTCAGGGCGACGATCAAGGCGGCGGCCGGGTAGGCGGCGGCCATGGTGATCAGGACGCCGACCGGGACGATGGCGGCGAGGACGAGCTGCGGCAGGTAGCGGGCGAAGTAGGCGTCGAGCGCGTCGATGCCGCGCACCAGCAGCGCGGTGGTCTCTCCCGTGTTGCGGTCCGTGGAGGGCAGGCGCATGAGGTGGGCGAGGACCTGGCGGCGCAGCGCGGTCTTGACCCCGGCGGCGGCACTGTGCGCGGCGGCCTCCTGGACCGAGGCCAGGAGGGCCCGGGCGCCGAGGACGGCGGCCAGCGCGGCGAGCGAGGGGGCCAGTTCCTCCAGGCTCTGGCCGCCCGCGAAGGCGCCGCTGACGAGTCGGGCGATGAGCCAGGCTCCGGCGATGACGCACGCGGTCGTGGCGGTGCCGATCGCGACGCACACGGCGATGTAGGGCGTCGCCCCTTTGGCGCGGTGCAGCAGGCGCCGGTCGAACGTCCGCTCGCGCGGCGGCGACAGCGCGGTCATGCGACCGGGATGTGGTTGACGGAGACGCGCTTGCGGAACACCCAGTACGTCCAGGCCTGATAGAGCAGGATGACCGGCAAGAAGACGATCGCGGCCCAGGTCATGATGCCCAGCGTCTTGTCGGTCGCGGCCGCGTTGGCGTGGGTGAGGCTGTTCATCGGGTCCGAGGTGGACGGCAGTACGTTCGGCCACAGTGCCGCGAACAGGGCGGCCGATGCGAGGGCGACCGTCCCGGCGGTGCAGGCGAACGCCAGAGCGCCGCGGCCGAGGAGGTCGAGGACGAGTGCGCCGATGAGCGACAGGACGCACAGCGTGATGAGGATGGCGCTGAGCGCGTCGCCGTGGGCGGCCTGAGTCCAGATCAGGAACGCCGCGGCGGGCGCGGCGGTGAGGGCGGCGAGTTTCCAGCCGAGGGCCCTGGCCCGTTCGCGGATGTCACCGGCGGTCTTGAGGTGCAGGAAGAACGCGCCGTGGGCGGTGAACAGCAGCAGCGTTGTCAGTCCACCCAGGAGCGCGTAGCCGTTGAGGAGCTGCCAGACGGTCCCGGTGTAGTCGAAACCGTCGTCGAGCGGAACGCCGCGGACCATGTTGGCGACGACGACGCCCCAGAAGAACGCGGGGAGGACCGAGCCGCCGAACAGGCAGGCGTCCCAGCCGCGCCGCCACCGGTCGGTGGTGCCCTTGCCGCGGTATTCGAAGGCCACGCCTCGAACGATCAGGCCGAGAAGGATCACGAACAGCAGCAGGTAGAAGCCGGAGAACAGGCTGGCGTACCAGTGCGGGAAGGCGGCGAACATGGCGCCGCCGGCGGTGAGCACCCACACTTCGTTGCCGTCCCACAGCGGACCGATCGTGTTGATCATCACGCGGCGCTCGCGGTCGTCGCGTCCGAGCACCGGCAGCAGGATTCCGACGCCGAAGTCGAATCCTTCCAGGATGAAGTAGCCGGTGAACAGCAGCGCGATGGCCAGGAACCAGATCGTCGTCAATTCCATCAGAGGTCCTTAGTAGGCGAATGCCATGGGCTTGTCGGGGTCGTCGGACGGGCCGGAGGCGGACGCGAGCGCGTCCTCTTCGCTCGGCGGTCCGGCTTTGGCGAACTTGAAGAACAGTTTGAGGGCGATGACGATGAGCACGGCGTAGACGAGGGTGAAGCCTGCCAGGGACAGGGCCACGGTCCGCATCCCGACGCTCGGCGAGATGCCGGCCTCGGTGCTGAAGAGGCTGAACACCACCCATGGCTGGCGGCCCATCTCGGTGAAGATCCACCCGAAGCTGTTGGCCAGGAACGGCGTGACGGCCATCCACATGACCGTGGGCCAGAACCAGCGACGCGAGGGCAGGCGCCCGTGGCGGGTGGACCACCAGACGATGGCGGCCATGGCGAGCGCGAGCATGCCGAAGCCGATCATGAGGCGGAACGACCAATAGGTGAGCGGGATGTACGGGGCGTAGTCGCCCGCCCCGTAGAGAGCCTGGTAGTCGGCGTTGAGGTCGTCGATGCCGTGGACTTGGCCGCCGAAGCCCCCGGTCGCCAGGTAGGACAGGAGGCCGGGGATCTCGACGACCGGGGTGCCGGTGCGCCCGTCGAGCGAGCCGATGGTGAGAACGGAGAACGGCGCGTTGTCCGTGGTCTCGTAGAGCGCCTCGGCGGCGGCCATCTTCATCGGCTGCGTACTGGTCATGACCTTGCTGAGGGCGTCGCCGGAGATGGCGGTGCCGACGCCCCCGACGAGCGTCGTCAGGACTCCGAGGCGCATCGCGGGGCGGTGGACGTCGAGGTCGCGCTCGTGTTTGAAGTGATACGCGGACACCGCGATCACGACGACCCCGGCGGTCATCCAGGAGGCGAAGATCGTGTGGGGGAAGGCGGCGAGCACGACCGGGTTGGTCAGGACCGCGCCGAAGTCGGTGAGTTCGGCGCGCCCGGCGGTCTCATTGATCTGGTAGCCGACGGGGTTCTGCATGAAGGCGTTGGCGGCCAGGATGAAGTAGGCGCTTGCCATGGTGCCGAAGGCGACCAGCCATATGCAGGCGAGGTGGATCGACGGTTTGAGCTTGTCCCAGCCGAAGATCCAGATGCCGATGAAGGTCGACTCGACGAAGAACGCCAGGAGCGCCTCGAACGCGAGTGGTGCGCCGAAGATGTCGCCGACGAAGCGGGAGTAGTCGCTCCAGTTCATCCCGAACTGGAACTCCTGGACGATGCCGGTCACCAGGCCCATCGCGAGGTTGATGAGGAAGAGCTTGCCCCAGAACTTGGTGGCGCGCAGGTAGGAGTTCTTCCCGGTGGTGCGCCACAGGGTCTGCAGGATGGCCACCAGCAGCGACAGTCCGATCGTGACGGGGACGAACAGGAAGTGGTAGACGGTGGTGACACCGAACTGCAACCGCGCCAAATCAAGAACGTCCATATCGCCCCAATCGAGTTTTCCAGAATGCTCGCTGCGGCAATTATCGTGGCGGCGCTGCGGACCCCCACGGGACTAAACGCCCGACAATCGGGGACTTTCACGATGCGCGCGGACGAGGTAGGTCACCGCTCGGGCGAGGCACAATCGGTGAGGCAACCGATTTCGAGGGGAGACGGCATGGGGACAGTTGCGGTGCTCGGCGCCGGGAAGATGGGGCAGGCGATCCTGTCGGGCCTGCTGCGCGCGGGCTGGGAGACCGGCTCGGTGGTGGCGACGGCGCGCAGCGCCGAGCGCGCGGCCGAGCTGCGCGAGGCCTACGGCGTCGCGGTGGAGCCGAACGAGGAGGCGGTGAGGCGCGCCGACGTCGTGGTGGTGGCGGTCAAACCCCAGGACGCCGCCGCGCTCCTCGAAGAACTGCACGGGGTCTTCGCGGCGGGCGCGCCGGTGGTGAGCATCTGCGCGGGTCTGCCGACCGCCTTCTTCGAGAAGCGGCTGCCCGATTCGACGCCGGTGGTTCGGGCGATGCCGAACACTCCGGCACTGGTCGACGAGGCCATGACCGTCCTCTCCCCGGGCACGCACACCGACGCCGGGTGCCTGGCCGAGGTCGAGGAGCTGTTCAAACCTTTGGGCCGCACGCTGATCGTCGAGGAGAAGCACCAGGACGCGGTCACGGCGATCTCAGGCTCGGGTCCGGCGTACTTCTACTACCTGGCCGAGGCGATGACCGAGGCGGGCGTCCTCATGGGGCTGCCGCGGGCGGTGGCGTGCGAGCTGGTGACGCAGACGTCGCTGGGCGCCGCTCGGATGCTCAAGGAGGCCGAGTCCTCCCCGGCGGAGCTGCGGGAGGCGGTCGAGTCCCCGGCGGGGACGACGATCAGCGCGGTGCGGCAGTTGGACAACCACCGGGTGCGCTCGGCCGTCAACGACGCCATCGAGGCTGCCCGCGACCGGGCCCGGGATATCGCCGACGAATACGCCTGAGCAGCAACGGGTTCCCTTCCCGGACGCAACATTCAGATCACTGCACAAAAAAGAGAGCAGCGCTCTTGACGAATGCCGTCCGACATGCGATCGTTGATCCATAACGAGAGCATCGCTCTCTCTGAGAAGGGAACCCGCCATGACCGACCACGTCATCCTCGGCAAGGGCCAGATCGGCTCGGCCGTCGCCGCCATCCTCGCCGAGCGCGGCGAGCGCGTCCGCGTCCTCAGCCGTTCCGGCGGTGCCGACGCCCCCGGCATCACCCACGTCAAGGTCGACGCCAGAGACGCCGCGGCGCTCACCGCCGCCACCGCCGGAGCCGACGTCCTCTACAACTGCGCCAACCCCACCGGCTACCACAAATGGGCCGAGGAGTGGCCGCCCATGTTCGCCGCCGTCCTCGCCGCTGCCAAGGCAGGCGGCGCGAGCCTGGTGCAGACCGGCAACCTCTACGTCTACGGGCCCGTGAGCGAACCCATGACCGAGCGGACGCCGCTGCGCTCCCCCGGCCGGAAGGGGCAGATCCGCACCGACATGTGGAAGCAGGCGATGGAGCTGCACCGCAAGGGCGACATCCGGTTCACCGAGGCCCGCGGCTCCGACTACTTCGGGCCCGGCGCCCTCGCCGACTCCGTGCTCGGCGAGCGCGTCGTCCGACCGGTCATCGAGAACAAGGACGTCTCGGTCTTCGGCGACCTCGACGCGCCCCACAGCTTCACCTACATCCCCGACGTCGCGAACGCGCTCGTCCGGCTCGGCAGCGACGACCGCGCCTGGGGCCGCCCTTGGCACATCCCCACCGCGCCCGCCGCGTCACAGCGCGAGATGGTCCAGGCCATGGCGCGGCTGCTCGGGCACGGGCCGGCCACGATCAAGCGGATCCCCTGGTGGGTCCTCATAAGGGTGGCCGGTGCCTTCCAGCCGGCGTTGCGCGGCCTGGCCGAGACTCGGCACCAGTGGGACGGGCCGTTCGTCGTGGACTCCTCGGACTTCACCGCGACGTTCGGCGACGAGCCGACCGAGACCGAGACCGCACTCGCCCAGACCCTCGAATGGTGGCAGCGCCGACTGGCCCTGGTCTAATTGCGGGCATGGGCGAAATTCGACACGGGCGGTTCACCGATCTCGACGCCGCGACGGTGTTCGGCCTGGCCCGCCTCAGGCAGGAGGTGTTCGTCGTCGAGCAGGAGTGCGCCTATCCCGACCTCGACGACCGCGACACCGATCCCGAGACCGTCCACTTCTGGATCGGCGGGGAGAACGGTATCGTCGCGTGCTTGCGGCTGCTGCGCGACGGCGCCGGGTGGAAGATCGGCCGGGTCTGCTGCGCGAAGGCCGAACGGGGCCGAGGTCTGAGCGCGAGGCTCATGGCCGCCGCGATCGGCCGGGCCGGGCCCGAGACCACGTTCGCCCTCGACGCCCAGACCTACGCGGCCGGGTTCTATCGCCGCTTCGGCTTCGTCGAGGACGGCCCCGAGTTCATCGAGGACGGCATCGCGCACGTCCCGATGATCCGCAAGGGCCGGTAGGAAGGGCAGGGCGGAGCGCCCGGCTCGCGCTCCGCCACCGGTCCCTCTTCGCGGCAGGTCAGTCGAGCATCGCCACGCCCCAACGCGACGTGTTCTGCCAGGAGTCGCCGGTCGGGTCGTGCCAGGTGGTCACGCCGGTCCTGGCACCGTCCGCAGCGTCGTTGACCTGTGCGTCCAGGCCGAGCATCGAGCCGGTGCCGAAGCCCTCGGGCAGCGCGACGGCCATCTCCACCAGGTACCCGGTCGCCGTGGTCGCCGCCGCCGAGGTCAGCGCCCCGGCGGCGGTGCCGGTGTTGAGGCTCTCGGTGCCCGAGAAGCTCACCCGGTACTGGCCGTCGAGCGGCCCGTAGGCGCCGGACTTCGTGTTGCCGGGGTTGACGAACAGCTCCACGCTGTCGTGCGCCCACACGTCCGGGGACGACTCGTCGAGCTCGGCGTCGTCCACCGCGAACAGGGCGTACAGGTAGGTGTCGTCCCACAGCAGCCGGACCCTCGCCCGTGCGCCGTCGGCGCCGACCACGTCGACCTCGGTCTCGATGCACGGCGCCGTCCACCAGGCCCAGTCGATCCTGCCGTCGATCACCGGCTTCATGAACCACTTGGCCTCGCGGACCTCGACGGCGGCGATGGCCTCCGTCAGCTCGACCGCGCCGAAGCGGGAGGTGTCGGTCTCCTGGGCGTGGTCGGGATCGGACCAGGACTGGAGGATCCCGCCGTCGGCCACCCGCAGGTCGAAACCGATGCTCCGGCCTGTCGCGCCGGGCGTGGCAAGAGGGATCGCCGCTTCGACGAGCCAGCCGCCGCCGTCCTCGGCCACCACGGCCTCGATCCCCTCGGAGGCGGTGCCGTCGCGGGCGACCGCGTAGGCGGCGTCGCCCTCGGTCCACTCCCCCGCCCGCTCACCGGAGTCGTTCACGAACACGTCGAGCCTCTCGCCGCCCTCCAGGCGCGCCAGCAGGTACAGGTGCTCCTCGTCCCAGCGGGTCTGGAACGCTCCGGTTCCGAAGTCGCCACCGGGCACGAGCGACCACTCCGTCTCCGAGAAGCCGTCGACCTCGACGGCGGCTCGGGCGGCCCGTTGGGCCGGCGCGAAGTGGTCCAGCCGGCTCGGGTCCACGATGCCCCAGTAGGCGGGCTTGGACTGAAGGTCGTCGTCGAAGATCAGCGGCGCCTCGTGCGGGCGGTCGATCGGCCAGGTGCGCAGCCACGAGACCGCGTCGTACAGGCCCCACACCGTCACCGATTCGAGCTTGTCGGCTCGGGCGCGCAGGACTTCGAACAGGTCCCTGTAATACCAGCCCTGCTCGACCAGACGCTCGGGCGGCGTCTCGGGGAGGCTCTCCTCGGCGTGCCTGGAGATCGAGACGTCGAGTTCGGTGACGGCCTGGAGGACGCCGAGTCCGGCGAATGCGTCGATGGATTCACCGAGCAACTCGACCGGCCGGTCGAGTGAGACGTGGGCCTGGTGGCCGACGCCCTCGATCGGGACGCCGTCGGCGCGCATGGACTCGACCAGGTCGTACATCGCGTTTCGCTTGTCGGGGAACTCGGTGTTGTAGTCGTTGATGAAGAGCTTGACGTCCGGCCCGAAGGCCTCGCGGGCGATGGTGAAGGCGTGGGCGATGTAGTCGCCGCCTCCGAAGATCTCGTACCAGCGCGAGTGGCGCAGCCCGTCCGCCTCGGAGGGGTCGACTACCTCGTTGACGACGTCCCAGGCCCAGATCCGGTCGCCGTAGTGGTCGGCGATCGCGTTGATGTGGGACTCCAGTCGCGCGATCATGAGCGCCCGGTCCTCGGGGGTTCCCGTGAGCGGCTCGCCGTTCGCGTCCTCGAACCACCAGTTGGGGGTCTGGTTGTGCCACAGGAGGGTGTGGCCCCAGATCCGCATCCCTGCGGCTTCGGCGAAGTCGACGATCCGGTCGGCCTCGGAGAAGTCGAAGACGCCTTCGACGGGCTGGATGGCCTCGGGTTTCATCTGGTTGCCGACGGTCAGCTGCGCGAAGTGCTTGGCGAGCAGTTCGGAGGGCTTGCCGGTGACTTCGGGCGGTTCGACGGCGGTGCCCATGACGAAGTCGTCGGCGAGGACGTCCTTGAGCGGCGTGAGGTCCTCGATCTCGGGGTCGTCGAGGCGGGTGAGCGAGAAGTCGTCGACGAGGATCGGGGTGAGGCTCTGGTCGGATTCGACGTAGAAGTGGAGGCTGTCGGCCGGTGCCGCGATCGAGTAGGCGCCGGTGAACTCGATCCAGGCATCGCCGCCGACCTCGCGGTTGAAGACCACGGAGTCGTAGCTCGACTCCGTGCCGACGTCGCGCTGGACGGTCGTGCGCAGCTGCGCGGGATCGGCGCCTTCGGGCAGCTTCATATCCACGCTGAGGCGGTACCGGGAGCCGACCTCGATGTGGTCGGTGATGTCGATGGCGGCGCCGTGCCAAGTCTCGGTGCGGCCCTCGACGAGCAGGTGCTCTTCGGCGGTGGCCTCGACGACCACGTCGCCGCGGCTGAACCAGCCTTCGGTGGTGCCCGAGGAGAAGTCGGTGGAGAGGATCGGCTCGTCGGCTCCGGCCGCCTCGGTGTCGACGACGAGGAGTCCGAGGGCGAGGACTGCCGCGCCGCCCAGGGCCACGGCGCGCGGACGCCGTCTCGGTGGGCTTTGCGCGCCTTGGATTCGGGGTGCCGGGAGGGGTCTCATGCATCGCTCCTTTGCGGTTCCGGCTCGCGGGGTGCCGGGCACGGATTCGGGAGTCGATCGCCGCCGCGAGCTTGG
Source organism: Glycomyces sp. L485 (assembly GCF_022548875.1). Lineage (GTDB taxonomy): Bacteria > Actinomycetota > Actinomycetes > Mycobacteriales > Micromonosporaceae > Glycomyces. The sequence goes on from NZ_JAKZEW010000013.1 coordinate 26,559, forward strand.
ACTGAAAGTTTCGCGAAACTTTCATTCGAAGTATCGACATGTTACGATCCCCAGGTCGACGCTGTCAAGACCGGCGTCGGCCTGCCACTGCGGTGGAGATGTGAGGGGCTCCGCCGCAACAGAACAGGGGGCCGGCTCACGCCGGCCCCCTCTTCCACGTTCGTTCCGCCCGAAGGGCTCCTATTCGCTCGGCTGCTCGATGAGCGACTGGATGTACAGCTCCTCGCCGATCTTCTCGATGATGTCGAGCTGCGTGTCGAGGTAGTCGATGTGGTGCTCTTCGTCCTTGAGGATCCCCTCGAACAGGTCCCGCGAGACGTAGTCCTTCACCGATTCCATGTATTCGATGCCGCGCTTGAGGCGGTCGATGGCCTCGACTTCGATCTCGCGGTCGCATCGGAAGATCTCCGGAACGCTCTGCCCGATCCGCAGTGGGAAGAGGCGCTGGTAGTTCGGCAGCCCTTCGAGGAAGAGGATGCGGTCGGTGAGGACCTCGGCATGGCGCATCTCGTCGACCGATTCGGACCGGGTGTACTTCGCCAGCTTGGCGTAGCCCCAGTTCTCCTGCATCTTGGCGTGCAGGAAGTACTGGTTGATGGCGGTGAGCTCGGCGCTCAGCTGCTCGTTGAGGAATTCGATGACTCGCTCGTCGCCCTGCATGTCGCTCCGTCCTTCCCAAGGTTCGTCAGAGGCCGGTCACGAAGACCGACGACCCCAGCGTAGGTCGAGTTCAGGCCGGATTTCCAGTCAGGAATGCCTAAAATAGGACAAGCTAGCCTAACCCCGTGGGGACCGAGAGCGCAGGAACAAGACGAGCGCACGCTCAGACCGCTGCGGGAACGGCCTCGGATGCGAAGTAGCTCTCGATCATGTCGGCGAGGCGCTCGCGGCAGTTGCCGCAGCCGGTGCCGGCCTCGCAGGCGTCGCCGATCGCCTCTTCGCTGTGCGCGCCGGCACGGATGCAGTCACGAACCTCGTGGTCGTGGACTCCGTGGCAGATGCAGGCGTACATCCCGAGACCTCCGGGAGATTAGGCATGACTAATAAAGGCATGCCTAACCTACTCTCTGTCAGGGCCGATCGGCAACAGCCGATCAGTTCGGGGATCGGGGCCTATCGGACGAGGTCGCCCAAGACCTTCACCGCGTGCTCGATCCCCGCGTCGTCGACGTCGAGGTGGGTGAGCAGGCGGCCCCAGTCGGAAGCGAGGGCGGAGATGCGGACGCCCTGCTCGGCAGCGGCGGCGGCGATCTTCCCGATCTCGGGGGTCCGCAGGAGGATCACGTTCGTCTCGACCTGGGAGGCGTCGCAGATCCCATAGGGCTCCAGCGCCTCGGCGAGGCGCCTGGCGCGGGCGTGGTCCTCGGCGAGCCGGGTGATGTTGTTCGCGATCGCGTAGCGACCGGCGGCGGCGAGGTAGCCGACCTGGCGCATGCCGCCGCCGAGGCGCTTGCGGACGACCCGGCCGCGCTCGGCACGCTCGGCGTCGGTGATCAGGAGCGACCCGACCGGGGCGCCGAGGCCCTTCGACAGGCACACCGAGACGGTGTCGAACAGGCGGCCGTACTCGCGGAGCGGTACGCCGGTCGCCGCATGGGCGTTCCAGACGCGGGCGCCGTCGAGGTGCAGCGCCAGGCCGTAGGCGTCGGCGAGCTCGCGCAGCGCCTTCAACTCGGCGAGCGGCTGGACGGTCCCTCCGCCGATGTTGTGCGTGTTCTCTACCGCGACGGCGCGCGTGGTGGTCACGTACGGATTGGGCCGGTTGATCATCGGTTCGACGAGCGAAACGTCGAGACGCCCGTTCGGCGCGGTCCAGGTGCGGGTGGAGATGCCGCCGAGCGCGGCTGCGGCGCCGACCTCGAAGTTGACGACGTGAGCCATGGAATCGCACAACAGTTCGTCTCCGCGAGGGACCAGCAGTTGGAGCGCGATCTGGTTGGCCATCGAACCGGTCGGGGTGAATACGGCGGCCTCGTGCCCGAACAGCTCGGCGACCTCGACTTCGAGTGCGTTGACGGTCGGGTCCTCGCCGTAGACGTCGTCGCCGACTTCGGCGTTCGCCATGGCCTCCAGCATGGCCTGGCCGGGGCGGGTCACGGTGTCGGAGCGCAGATCGACGATCATGCCCCCGAGACTAGTACGGGTTGTCGCCGTTGCCGATGCCGAGGACCGGCAAGTACATGCGCTCGCCGTCTGCGGTGAAACCGTCGTAGACGATGTCGAACAAGTCCTGGATGCCGAAGGCTCGCAGTGCGTCGACCATCATGTGGGCGGCCTGCGTGGTGGCGGCCCGGTCGGCCGAGGAGAAGGCGCGCGACCAGTTCGGCTGGGCGCCGCTCGGAGCCCGGTAGCCCATGTTGGGGAGGTTCGACAGGCCGCCGCGCCAGTTGCCCTTGACGGCGGCTGAGGCCTCGACGCGCAGGCCGCCGTCGACGAAGGCCGCGACGTACCGCGCCGACCAGTCGCCGGTGCGCAGGAGCACGGTCCCGGAGGTGTCGATCGTGGGGACGTCGGCGGCCATGTCGCCGAGCAGCGAGCTGAGCCGCTCGGTGAACTCCCCCATGTCGTAGCAGGCGGGCTCTGTCGGGTGCTTGGACTTGCGGGCGAAGGCCTGCCAGCCCGAGACGTCGCCCTTGCCGACCGAGTGCGCCTCCAACTGCTCGAACAGCTGAGGTGAGAGCAGCCGCAGCGTCACGCCGCCGTGGAAGCGCCGCAGGTGCAGCTCGAAGATCAAGTCGCCGCGGTACCAGCGGATCCAGGGGCCGCCGTCTCCGCCGCGCACTTCGGGGACGCCGAGCTCGTTCATCATGGTGCGCAGCACTTCGCGGAAGACGATGGTGCGGTGGTTCTCGCCTTGTCTGCCTCGCTCCGCCGACCGGAGCACCATGACCTCGATCGAGTAGAAGTCGGCGCGGCCGGTGACCGGGGTCTGGGGCGGTACGGAGTCAGCGATGGCGTTGCCGGTTTCGTAGCCGGTCTCGGCCCGCCACATGCCGATGTCGACCTCGGCGGAGCGAACCTGCCATCCCAGGTTCGTCATGGCCCGCTTCAGGTCGTCCTTGCTCCACCGCCCGAAGTCGGTCTGTCGGGCACGGCGGAGGAGCTCAACGAGTTGCGATTCGCTGATCCGGTGTGTGCCGAGCATCAGGTACTGCGCCAATCCATCCGTGGGTGGGGCCGCGGGCATGAAGCCGGCGGCTCGCTGCGGTTAGGGTAGCCTTGCCTGGCATAGCGGGTCCATGAGGGTTGAGGGTTGGCAGTTGTCTTCAAAAGCTTCCGATACTGTGCGGCAAGACACGCTTGTCAGCCTACTAGGCGGCAGGCGCGGAGCGTTCGACGCCACCGCCCCGCTCCTCGTGTTCGTCCTCACCTGGCTCGCGACCGGCAATTCGATCGCCTGGGGAGTCGCGGCTTCACTCGTCTCAGCGACAGTGATCGCCGCGGTGCGACTCCGCCAGAAGACCAAGCCCCGAGCGGTGATCCTCGGCCTCTTGAGCGTCTGCGCGGCGGGCCTGGTCGTCCTCTACACAGGACGGGCGGCGGACATCCTGCTCCCCCGCATCTTCTCGAACGCGGCGAGCGCGCTGGTGTGGGCGGGCTCGATCGCGTTCAGGTGGCCGCTGCTGGGAGTGATCGTCGGAGCGCTCCTGGGACAGAGGGCGCGATGGCGGCTGGACCCGGCGCTCGTGCGCGCCTACAGCGCAGCTTCGTGGATCTGGGTGGCGATGTACGGACTGAGAGTGGCGGTCCTGACCCCGTTCTGGCTGGCCGATCAGGAGCACCTCGCGGTCCTGGGGGGAGGTGCGGCGCAGGTCCTCCTCTCCTGGCCCCTGCTCGTGCTCTGCCTGGCAGTCTCCGGCTCAGTGATCAGATTGTCACTTCCGGCGGCCCATCCCGGCCTTCGCCACCCGATCGCCCCACCGCCCGCGAAGCCCGCACCCGACGCCCCTGACCGAGGCATCCCACCGGCCTGAGACGAGACGCCACTACATGTATTCGTGTTGCGAAGCGACACAAGGCGGGCGTGAATTCCCCGTCGGAATCCCGACAGTCGGCGTTTCGTCCCCAAGATCACATTGTGTGCACTATTACACTCAACAATATGGAGAGCTTTACAGGCCAAAGGCGAGAACCGCTCCTAACCGATGAGGAGCAGGCAGCACTCGGACCGAGCGCCCACCGCCTGGCGTATCCGGCGGGGACCCGCCTGGTCTGCGTCGGCGACCAGACCGATTTCGTGCTTTACCTCCTCAGCGGGTATGTGAAGTCGGTCCGCCACGACCCAGAATGCATCCTCGGCGTCCATCGGCCGGGGACGTTGATCGGTGAACTCGCGGCCCTGACATCCACGGCCCGTTCCGCCGACCTCGTCGCGGTGACCGACATCGAGGCGATCCTGATCCCCGCCGACGCCTTCCTCAAGCTCGTCGCCTCCAACGGCAAGGTCGCGGTCGCCGTGGCCCAAGGGCTCGCCGAACGGGTCCACGAACTCGGGGACCGCGCGAAATCGATCACCAGCGCCGAACGGCGCCTGGCCCGTGCGATCACCGAGATCGTCAGATCCGGCATCGGCGTTCAACGCGGAAACGCTTTGGAACTCGCCGGGTTCAACCAGCGGGACCTGGCCTCGCTGGCGGGGGTCTCCCGGGAGTCCGTATCGGCGATCCTCAAGCAGCTCAAATCGAAAGGTGTGATCACGACCGGACGACAGCGAATCTTCATCCACGACCTCGAACAGATCGAGGTACTCGCACAGCGCCTTGACCACGCGCACTGACCAGGACGCGCCGGCATGATCCACGATGTTGAACCCCGATCCGATTCATCTCTCAGCCGCGGCGGTCATATTCACCTCCGTGGCAGTGATCGCCCGCGCATGGTTCGGCTACAAGTCGGTCCATACCCGGGAGAAGGAGATGACCAAGCGCCACAAGATGTCCGTGAGCACGGACCGGTGCGCGAAATGCGGTCGTCTGCCAACCGATCCACCCGACGCCTCGAACCCGAAGCGAAAGCCGACGGCTGAGCCAACCTCGGCCAATCACAAACCGATCCAACGGATGAGGAATCTTTTCAGTGACTCGGGTACGGGTTGAGACCTTCAACGGCTTCAAACTCATGGAGTTGATACATCAGCATATTCCGCACGACTTCGATCCTAGCGAATTCTTGTTCGCGGGGAGCGCGCGTCTGTGGGCCGGCGGTATCACGCAGCAGCTGTCCGACATCGACATACTCGCCCGCCAGGGCAGCGAGACCTGGCGGCGGGCAAGCGAACTCGCATTCGAGCATGCTCCGCTTTTCGGATACTCCCCGCTGAGGACCAGCGATCACACCGGCGACAAGATCGCCCGGCTCTACGGTGGGATCGTCGAAGTCTGCGTTACCTGGGTCGTTCCCGGCTGCGATACCGAGGAACTCATTCGCACCGCCGACGTCATCGACGGACTCCGATATCTCACCATCCCGGACGTCGTCGCGTACAAGCGTCATCTCAATCGCCCGAAGGACCTCGCGGATCTGGCGGTCATCGAGCGAAATCTCCGCAGAACGCCGACGGCCGTCAGCGTTCTCGGATAACGGCTGCGCTGTTGCCCTGAGGCGGGTCCTCGGGGTCCAGGTCGCTCCGGTGAGGAGATCGGTGCCTTCGGTCGGGATGGTCGCCGCCTTGTCGGTGTGGTTGATCGCGAAGAGGTAGCTTCGGCCGTCCTCGTGGACGCGGCGGACCGTCTCGACGCCCACCGGCAGACCTGGGAGCTCTCCGGTGATGTCGAGGCGGTCGAGGTCGGTCAGGCGGGTCGAGAGGTACCAGACCTCGCCCTTGCCGAACTCGCGGCGGAAGATCGCTCCGGTGGAAGGCGTGACTTCTCGGGGCCACTGCTCGGGGTTGTAGTCGCCACCGAAGGCGAGTTCGTCCACGGACGGGATTATGTTCGGCATACGCTTTCTTCTATCGCATGTTGACGATGCCGCGAGGTTCGAGCTTTTCGCGGCGGACGCCGTCTTCGAGCTCGACGGCCCCGGTGTCGCAGGTGCATCAGGCCCGGAAGGTTCGGCGGGGCGGCCGACCGCTCTTGTAGGTCTCCCACAGGCTTCGCATGACGAAGATCTTCTCGTCGAGCTCGGGGTCGGCGGCCATGCCGCGACCCGAGTAGGGGGCGCGCAGACGCCACGGCTGCTGCGCGTCGTCGAGAAGGTAGACGACCGGGACCGTCCGCCCGCGCCGCCGCTCGGCGCGGATGTCGCCGACGCGGGTCCAGTGGGCGTAGCGGTCCGCCTTCGGCGAGACCGCGGGCTGCACGATCGGGTGGATGCCGTGCTCGTCCAGCACGACGCCGGCGCGACGTGAGCTCCAATAGGCCAAGGCGATCGCGAACGCCAACACCCCCGCCGCGAGGGCGAGCAGCACGAGCGGGCGCCAGCGCCCGGAGAGCGCCATCGCGACCGCGGCGGGCAGCAGCGCCACGGCGCAGGCGAACGCCGCGATGAACAGGGCGCGCCCGAGCACCTGGCGCGGTGTCGGACGGATTGTGATCTTCACGGCCACCCCACCACTGCCGGCCTCGTAGTGCTGCTTCTGAAGTGATCGTCCCACGTGAAACGGGTGCGCCAAGCGACAATCCGACAGAAACCGGACCGCACTGGCGGTGCGACGCCCATTCGGGTGTGTCAGGATCGGACCATGCATGCTGCCGAGCCCGCTTCCTCGCCCCGCCTGCGCATTCGCCGATCGGCGGCGATCACCGTGGCCGCGTTCATCGCCTGGCTCACCGTCGGCCCGCTGGCGCTGGCCCTGATGATCGAGCAGCCGCTGTGGGACTGGTTCTCGACGGTGCTGGGCCTGGCGATGCTGGCCGCCCCGATCGTCTTCTCAGTGTGGGCGTGGCGATCCGGTGTGGACGTCACCCGGGAGGGCATCACCGTCAGGAGGCTGACCTCGCATCGCCTGATCGAATGGCGCCACATCGACGGCTTCGCCACCGACGAGGAGGGCGTGGCCGCGATCCTCGACGACCAGTCCCAGGTCCGCCTCAAGCCCCTCCGTGCCGAGAACCTCCCGAAGGTCCTCGAAATCGGAGGCCAGGAGCTCAGGGACGACTCCGAGCCCGAAGCGGACTAATAGCCTTCGGTGACGATGTTCTCGAGCGGTTCGCCGGCGGCGAACCGGCGGATCTGCGGGCCCACCGGTCCGTAGGCGCGCTCGATCATGCCGTCGACCGAAGCGCCCACGTGCGGTGTGATGAGGGCGCCCTCCAGGTCCCACAGGGGGTGGTCGGCGGGGAGCGGCTCGGGGTCGACGACGTCGAGCGCACACCGCAGGCGCCCGGAAGCGACCTCGGCGACGAGGGCGTCGGTGTCGACGACCGGTCCCCGCGCGGCGTTCACCAGCAGCGAGTCGTCCTTCATCCGCGAGAGGAAGTTCGCGTCGACCAGGCCCCGGGTGGCGTCGGTCAGCGGGAGTATGAGGACCACGATGTCGGCCTCGGGAAGGAGCTCGTCGAGCTCGTCGACGGCGTGGACGCCCGGCCTGGCCCGCCGGGCCACCTTGGTGATCCTCGTGCCGAGCCCCGACAAGACCTCGGCGACCTTCTCTCCTATGTCGCCGGCGCCGACTATCAGGGCGCGCTTGTCGCACACCGTCGTCTCCCACTGGACCTTCCACTCGCGGCGCGACTGCTGCCGCGCGAACACGTCGAAGCCGCGCATGGAGGCGAGGATCGCCCCGATCGTCCATTCGGCGGTCACTCCGGTATGGACACCGCGCGCGTCGCACAGCGTGACGCCCGGCGGCACCACCGGGACCCACACCTCGGCCCCGGCGCTCAGCAGCTGAATCGCCTTCAGTGATGTCATGTCGTTCAGGGGCCTGGTGACCTTCGACTTCGCCAGGAACGGCGGGACCCAGAAATCAACCGTCGCCGGATCAGAGGGATATTCTCCTCGGCCGGTGAACACCTCCACCTCGACGTTCTCGGGCATTTCGCCGATGTATTCGCCGCCTTCTTCATGAGCGATCCATACCTTCACGTGGCAAATCCTAATCCACCACTAGGCTTGGGTCCATGCGCCGATCGGTACCGGCGGCCGTGACGGCCGCGGTCATGCTCACCACCGCCTCCTGCTCGTTCGGGGACCCCCCCGAACCCGAAGGCGGCGAGCCGCCGAACCTGCCGACCCCCTCCGGCTCGCCCGAGGAACCTGCCACCTTCATGGACATCGTCGCCGAAGGGCTCGAAGTTCCATGGGGCCTCGACTTCCTGCCCGACGGCACCGCCCTGGTCGGCGAACGCGACTCCGGACGGATCCTCTCGATCACCGTCGCCGAAGACGGCACCGCCGGCGAGCCGGAGGAGATCCGCAGCGTCGAGGTCGACTCCCAAGGCGAAGGCGGCCTCCTCGGCCTCGCCGTCTCCCCCGACTTCGAGGACGACTCCACGGTCTACCTCTACTACACGACCGAGGAGGACAACCGGATCACCGCGATCGACCTCGAATCCGAGGACGAGCCCGAGCCGATCCTCACCGGCATCCCCGCCGCCGCCAACCACAACGGAGGCGCGCTCGCCTTCGGTCCCGACGGCTATCTCTGGGCCTCCACCGGCGACGCCGGCAACAGCGAGAACGCCCAGGACGAGGGCTCACTCGGCGGCAAGATCCTGCGCATCGACACCGACGGGGACGCCGCCGAGGACAACCCCGACCCCGACTCGCCGGTCTACTCCACGGGCCACCGCAACATCGAGGGACTCGCCTGGGACACCGAAGGGCGCCTCTACGCCACCGAGTTCGGCGCCGACCTCGCCGACGAGGTCAACCGCATCGAGGCCGGCGGCAACTACGGCTGGCCGCTGTTCGAGGGCCCCGGCGGCGACGACGACTACATCGACCCGGTCGTGGCCTGGGAGCCGTTCGAGTCCTCGTGCGCCGACGCGGTCTTCGTCGACCAGACCTTCGTCACCGCCTGCCTGCGCGGCCAGCGCCTGTGGATCCTCGAGTTCGATCCCTCCGGCGCGATCAGCGGCGAGCCGCAACCAGCGCTCGAAGGTGAATTCGGTCGGCTACGATCGATCGCCATGGGTCCCGACGGGATGCTGTGGGTGACCACCTCCAACCGCGACGGCCGCTGCGTCGAAGACCGCGGTTGCGTCGCCGATGAGGCCGACGACCGCATCATCCGCTTCGCCACCTCGTACGCCGTCGAAGGAAGGGTCTAATGCCGGATCGGCACAACTCGCTCCCCCAGCACCTCAAATCCGCTGCGCGCCCCGTTAGGCGCGGCGCGCAGGTGATCGGACGCGCATCGAGCCGGGCGGGCCACCGCACGCGCACCGTCTGGAACGCGCTGCGGGCCTCCCGGCTCGCGCGCAGCCTCGCCGTCACCGTCATGGTCCTGCTGATCGGCACCGCCTCGGCAGCCGGCGGCCTGCTGCTGGTGGGCGGCACGAACGCCGCCATCGGCCCATTCGACACCACCGTCGCCCTGCATCCCGACGTCCACGGCGAGACCGTCGTCAACATCCCGCCGCTCGGCCAGGTCGTCTTCGACAGCCACGACGGCCCTATCGGCGTGAACCTCACCCTCGACTCGGTCGACCCCGAAGCGGCGCAGACCATCATCAACTCCCCCGGCGGCGTCACCGCCGCCTCCGAAGGCCTCGCCTCGGAAGTCACCGAGGCGGCCGTCCGCGTCGTCGTCGAGGCGCTGGCGATCGTGACGCTGTGCGGCCTGCTGGTAGGCGCGCTCGCCTTCCGCAACATGCGCCGCACGCTGCTGACCGGCCTGGCGTCCCTGTCGGTGACCGCGGCGCTCATGGGCTACTCCTCCACCACCCTGCAGGCCGAGTCGATATCGCAACCGCGCTACGAGGGCCTGCTCGCCTACGCCCCCTCGGTGGTCGGCAACGCCGAGGACATCGCCGAGAACTACGAGGAGTACGTCACGAACCTCCAGAAGTTCGTCACGAACATCTCCGGGTTCTACGCGCTGGCGATGGACATGCCCCAGCTGGGCATCGACGACGACTCGATCCGCGTCCTGCACGTCTCGGACATCCACCTCAACCCCTCGGCGTTCCCGGTCATGGAGTCGGTGGTCGAGCAGTTCGACATCGACGCGGTGGCCGACACCGGCGACTTGAACGACTGGGGCTCGGAGCAGGAGGCCGAGATCTTCTCCCGCGGTGTGGACCGGATCGACGTGCCTTACGTGTTCGTCAAGGGCAACCACGATTCGGCGACCACCGTGGCGGCGCTGGCCGCCTACGACCACGTGGTGATCCTCGACGGCGAGGTCCAGGACGTGGCCGGGCTGCGGTTCTCCGGCGTCGGCGACCCCCGGTTCACGCCCGACAAGGGCAGCCAACCGTCCAGCGAATACGCCCAGCAGATGCTCGCCCAGTCGGGCGAGCGGCTTCGGCAGGCGATCGAGGACGCCGGCGGAGCCGACCTGGCGCTGGTGCACGAGCCGCCGATGTCGGTGCCGCTCACCGGTTCCGTGCCGCTGGTGCTGGCCGGACACACGCACAAGCGGGCGGTGCAGGACCTCGGCGAGGGGACGACGCTCATGGTCGAGGGCTCGACCGGCGCGGCCGGGCTGCGGACGTTCGACTCCGACACGCCGATGAAGATGGAGCTCGACGTGCTCTACTTCGACCGGGACACGAAGGCGCTCACCGCCTACGACTCGATCTCCATCGGCACGGTCGGCGAATCGGACATCACGCTGGACCGCACCGTCATCCCCGCGGACGAGGAGGTCGACGAGGCCGAGATCGAGGACGGCGAGACGACCTCGCCGGAGCCGACCTCGCCCGAGCCGACCGAATGACCCCTCACATCAGCGGGCCGAGCACCGCCGCGGCGATCGAGAAGTACAGGACCAGGCCGGTCGCGTCGCACAGCGTCGAGACCATCGGCGCCGAGATCACCGCAGGGTCGATGCCGACCTTCTTGGCGATCAGGGGCAGGAACGCGCCGACGAACGTCGACCAGGTGCAGATCGTCAACAGCGTCAGCGCGATGATCAGGCCGATGTCGGGCCCGTAGGCGAGTCCGACGAGCGGTCCGCCGACGATCGCGAGCATCGCCCCGAGCATGAGGCCGACCCGGCCCTCCCGCCAGACGATCCTGAACGTGTCGGAGAAGCGGATCTCACCGACGGCCATGGCGCGGATGACGACCGCCGATGCCTGGGAGCCGGAGTTGCCGCCGACGCCGGTCAGCAGCGAGATGAACACCGCCAGAACGGTGACCCGCTCCAGCGCGGCCTCGTAGTAGTTGAGGACCGAGACGGTCAGGATCCCGGCGAGGGCGAGCAGCAGCAGCCAGAACGCCCGCTTGCGGGCGAGCATGAACACCCCGGCGGAGAGGTACGGCCGCTCCAGCGGCTCCGAGCCGCCGGATCGGGCGGCGTCCTCGGTGTCCTCGGCCTCCAGGACCTCCATGGCGTCGTCGAAGGTGATGAGCCCCACCAGGCGGTCGTCGTGGTCGACGACGGGCAGGGCCGCAAGGTTGGCGTCCTGGACCAGGCGCGCGGCCTCCTCCTGGTCGGTGTCGGTGCGCACCATGTGGTGGTCGTCGGCCATGAGGTCGTGGACCACGGTGTCGGGGTCGGCGGCCACCAGGTCGGGCAGCGCGACGGTGCCGAGCAGCTTGCGGCGCCCGTCGGTCACCGGCAGGATGTCCAGGTGGCGGGGCCGACTGCGCAAGTGCCGGATGCGTTCGATCGCGTCGGCGGCGATCATCGATGCCCGCAGCGACACGAAGTCGGGCGTCATGATGCGCCCGGCGGACTCGGGGTCGTAGCCCAGGAGCCTCGCCGTCGACAGCCGCTCGGACGGACTGAGCTGCGCCTGGAGCCGTGTGGCGACCATGGCGGGCATCTCCTCGAAGAGCTTCGCCCGGTCGTCGGCCTCCATGGAGTCGAGCAGGTCGCGGACGGTCTCGGTCTTGAGCGCGTCCAGCAGCTCCTGCTGGTGGTAGGTGTCGAGCTCTTCGAAGACGGCCAGCGCGCGGTCCTTGGGGAGCAGGCGGAACCGCACCGCCTGGTCGGCGAGTTCCATGCGGGGCAGTTCTTCGGCGAGTTCGACGGCCGAGGATTCGGAGAGCTCGGCCCGGAGCGCGGCGAGGGAGTCCATGGCCGCGGGAGAGATCGGTTGGATGACCTGATTCGACACCAGAGTCACCTCCTAGCACGAGAGAACGGCCGTGCTCGGGGTCTCGACTACAGGTTCGGACGCGCCTCAGCTGCAGGTCGGACGCGGAGCACGGTGGAAAGAAGCATGGGGCAGCACGTCGGTATCTCGACTAGGACTGGGATCATCGCCCATGACTCTCACCTCCTCCGGCCGAAACGGTGCTAGCGCGGTCAAGCCTAGCAAGGGCCCGTGAACGACAACTCGATTCGCGGCATCGGGGAATGGCGGCTCACACCGACCGATGACGAACGGCGGCGCGGGTCGCCCGGACCCGCGCCGCCGCTTCGCGTCTCGGCTAGGAGAGCTTGTCGAGGATGATCTGGCGGACCGTCCCGGCGTCGGCCTGTCCCTTGGTGGCCTTCATGACCGCACCGATGAGGGCCCCGGCGGCGGCGTGCTTGCCGCCGCGGATCTTCTCGGCCACATCGGGGTTGGCGGCTATGGCCTCGTCGACGGCGGCTTCGAGTGCGCCGGTGTCGGATACGACCTCCAGGCCGCGGGCGGCGGCCACGGCGGCCGGGCCGCCCTCACCGGCGAGGACACCGTCGATGACCTGGCGGGCCAGCTTGTCGTTGAGCCGGCCGTCGTCGACCATGCCCTGGAGCTCGGCTACCTGCGCCGGGGTGATGGCGAGCGAGCCGAGCTCGGCGCCGGACTCGTTGGCGCGCCGCGACAGCTCGCCGAGCCACCACTTGACGGCGCCGGAGGCGCTGGCCCCGGCGGCGATGGTGGCCGCGATGAGGTCGACGGCGTCGGCGTTGACGACCGACTGCATCTCCTTGTCCCCCAGGCCCCATTCGGCCTGGAGGCGCTCGCGGCGCTGGCGCGGCGGCTCGGGCAGGCTCGCGCGGAGCTCCTCGACCCATTCGCGGCCGGGCTCCATGACGGCCAGGTCCGGCTCGGGGAAGTACCTGTAGTCGGTGGCCTCCTCTTTGGAGCGCCCGGGGCTGGTCTCGCCGGTGGCCTCGTGGAAGTGGCGGGTCTCCTGGTGGATCTTGTCGCCCGCGTCGAGCAGCGCCGACTGGCGGCGGATCTCGTAGCGGACGGCGCGCTCGACGCTGCGCAGCGAGTTGACGTTCTTGGTCTCGGTGCGGGTGCCCCACTCGTCGCCGGACTTGTTCAGCGAGAGGTTGACGTCGCAGCGCAGCGAGCCCTGCTCCATGCGGACGTCGGAGACGCCGAGGGAGCGGACGATGTCGCGCAGTTCGGCGGTGTAGGCGCGGGCGACCTCGGGGGCGAGGGCGCCCGTCCCCGGGACGGGCCTGGTGACGATCTCGACGAGCGGGATACCGGCGCGGTTGTAGTCGACGAGCGACTCGGTGGCACCGTGGATGCGGCCGGTCGCGCCGCCGACGTGGAGGGTCTTGCCGGTGTCCTCTTCCAGGTGGACGCGTTCGATCTCGACTCGGTAGGACTCGCCGTCCACGGTGACCTCGACGTAGCCGTCCTCGCAGAGCGGCTCCTCGTACTGGCTGGTCTGGAAGTTCTTCGGCATGTCCGGGTAGAAGTAGTTCTTCCGGGCGAAGCGGGTCCACTCGGCGATGCGGCAGTTCAGGGCAAGACCGATCTTGATGGTCGCTTCGACGGCTGCCTTGTTGGCGACCGGCAGCGCGCCGGGCAGGGCCAGGCAGACCGGGCAGACCTGGGTGTTCGGTTCGGCGCCGAAGGTCGTGGAGCAGCCGCAGAACATCTTGGTGTTCGTGTCGAGCTCGATGTGCGTCTCAAGCCCGAGGACGGGCTCGTAGGCGGCGACGGCGGCTTCGTAGGTGTTGAGTTTCGTCATCTGCGCTACTTCCCCTCGATCTCGGGCGCGGTGTCGGCCAGCAGGGTCTCCTGGGTGGATTCGAGGGCCGCCGCGACACGGTAGGTGATGTCGTCGCCCATGACCGGGCCCATGACCTGGAGTCCGACTGGCATGCCTTCGGAGAGACCCACGGGCACCGAGACGCCGGGACCGCCGTAGAGGTTGGTCGGGATGGTGTACAGGTCGGCGAGGTACATCTGGTACGGGTCGCCGGTGCGCTCGCCGAACTTGAAGGCGATGAACGGCGTGGTGGGGCTGATGAGCGCGTCGCACTCACCGAACGCGGCCTCGAAGTCGCGCTTGATGAGCGTGCGGACCTTCTGGGCCTGACCGTAGAACTGGTCGACGTAGCCGGCGCTGAGCGCGTAGGTGCCGAGGATGATGCGGCGCTTGACCTCCGGGCCGAATCCGGCCTCGCGGGTGAGGCTCATGACCTCTTCGAGGCTCCGCTTGCCGTCGTCGCCGGCGCGCAGGCCGTAGCGGACGCCGTCGTAGCGTGCGAGGTTCGAGCTCGCCTCGGACGGCGCGATGAGGTAGTAGGTCGGCAGCGCGTAGGTGAACGACGGGCAGGAGACCTCGACGATCTGGGCGCCGAGCTTGACGAGCTGGTCGACGCCGGCCTGGTAGGCCTCGACGACGCCGGGTTCGGCGGCGGCGGAGCCTTCGGCGAACTCTTTGACGACGCCGAGCTTGACGCCCGAGAGGTCGCCGGAGGCGCCGGACCTGGCGGCTTCGACGACGGGCGGGACGGGAGCATCGATGGTGGTCGAGTCGCGCGGGTCGTGCCCGGAGATGACCTCGTGAAGCAGCGCGGCGTCGAGGGCGTTGCGGGCCACCGGGCCCGGGGTGTCCAGGGAGGACGAGAAGGCGATCAGCCCGTACCGGGAGTTGGAGCCGTAGGTGGGCTTGGCTCCGAAGGTGCCGGTGACGGCGCCGGGCTGGCGGATGGAGCCGCCGGTGTCGGTGCCGATGGCCAGCGGCGCCATCTTGGCGGCGACGGCCGCGGCGGAGCCTCCGCCGGAGCCGCCGGGAATCCGCCCGGTGTCCCACGGGTTCGCGGTCTGCCGGTAGGCCGAGTACTCGGTCGAGGAGCCCATGGCGAACTCGTCGAGGTTGGTCTTGCCGAGGATCGGCATCTTCGCGGCCTTGACGCGCTCGGTGATCGTCGCGTCGTAGGGCGGGATCCAGCCTTCGAGGATCTTGGAGGCGGCGGTGGTCGGCATGTCCTTGGTGACGACGACGTCCTTGATGGCGATCGGGACTCCGGCGAGCGGGCCGAGTTCCTCGCCTGCGGCGATGGCGGCGTCGACCTCGGCCGCGGTGGCGAGGGCGCCCTCGCGGTCGACGTGGAGGAATGCCTTGACGGTGCCGTCGACGGCGTCGATGCGGTCGAGGAACGCCTCGGTGACCGAGTAAGCGCTGGTGCGGCCTTCGCGGATGGCCTCGGCGATGTGCGCGGCGGTCTGGTCGATGGTGCGCTCACCCATGTCTAGGCCTCCTCGTCCAGGATGCGCGGGACGCGGAAACGGCCCTCGGCGGTGTCGGGGCCACCGGCGAGGACGGCGTCGCGGGGCAGCGATGGCTGGGGCTGGTCTTCCCGGAGCACGTTCACCAGGGGCACCGCGTGCGAGGTCGGCTGGACGCCTTCGGTGTCGACCTCGCCGAGGGTCTTCATCGATTCGAGGATGACGTCGAGCTGCCCTGCGAAGGCGTCGAGCTCGTCATCGGTGACTTCGAGGCGGGCCAGTCGCGCCAAATGCGCGACTTCCTCACGTGAAATCGTACTCACGACAGGTGTTTCCTAACGGTTTCTAGCTGCGGGAAGACCTATCGAGTCTAGGTCGTGCGCGGCCGGGCACATCCGGCACCCTGCCGCGCAGCAAACTGCCGCACAGCGCGGTGATCGAGGCGTCGTGTGGTTTCGAGCTCACCGCAGACTCACCGCGAGAACGTGGCGTCGGCAACCGCCGATGCGGAATCGTTACCGACGGGCAGGCAACCTCGGACGGCCGTGACCGCGTCGGCGCGTCACATGGATTCGCCTGCGCGCCAGAGCCTCGGGCTTCTCGCGCACCGGTCCTGGGCACCCGCCGACAGGCCCTGTGACCTGCGGATGGCGCGACACGGCTAATCAGGGACCAGAGGCCCCTTCAGAATGCCTCGATCGTGGTCTATGATTGTGCTCACTGGTTCGGAACGGGTTTCCTGGTTTCCTTTCTGTTTCCTTGCTAATAACGAGTCGGTGGGTGTTCCGACTTGTGGTGGTGTTCTCGGACCAGTGCCGGGCCCCGGGCGAAAGTCCGGGGCCCGATTTCGTCGTCAGCGGACCCCGGCGACCTCCCCATGCCATGCGCGCCAGAGCTCGGCGTAATGCCCGTCGCGGGCGATGAGCTCGTCATGACTGCCAAGCTCTGCCACGAGACCGCCTTCCACGACCGCGATCCGTTCGGCGTCGTGAGCGGTGTGGAGCCGGTGGGCGATCGCGATGACGGCGCGGCCCTCCAATACCGCGCCCAGTGCCCGCTCGGTGTCGCGGGCGGCGCGCGGGTCGAGCATCGCGGTCGCCTCGTCGAGGATCACCACGTCCGGGTCGGCGAGGATGATGCGCGCCAAGGCGATCTGCTGCGCCGAGGCCGCGTCGAGCTCACGCGCGGTGCCCCCCAGCCGCGTGTCGAGGCCGTCGGGCAGCTCGAAGGCCCAGTCCGCGCCGACGGCCGCCAGCGCCGACTCCAGTTCGGTGTCGCGCGCATCGGCCCGGGCGAGGATCAGGTTGTCGCGCAGGGACGCGGTGAACACGTGGTGCTCCTGAGTGACCAGGGTGACGCGTCGGCGCCGCTCGTCGAGCCCGAGCGCGGCGACGTCGACCCCGCCGATCGTCACGGTGCCCTCACGCGGGACGTCGGCCCCCGAGACCAGGCGCGCCAGCGTCGACTTGCCGGCCCCGGAGGGACCGACCACGGCGAGCCGTTGACCGGCCGGGACGGTGAGGTTCACGCCGTGAAGGACGTCGCCGCCGGTCGGATAGGCGTAGCGGACCTCGCGCAGCTCGACCGTCCCGTCGGCGGGGCGCTCGGCGGTGGCGCCGTCCTCGGCGTTTTCGGCTGCGGCGACCCCTTCGACGCGGGCCAGGGCGGCGAGACCGCGCTGGAGGCGCTCGACCCACATGAGGATGTGGTCGATGGGGAACATGATCTGACGGGTGAGCACGGCGCAGCTGGCGACCATGCCGAGGCTGACCGAGCCCTGGAAGTAAAGGCCTCCGCCGATGAGCAGGACCGCGGCGGTCGGCAGCGCATAGGTGGCGTCGAGGAACGGGAAGAAGACGCTGCGCAGGTAGAGGGTGTAGCGGGTGGCGCGCCAGTGCCCGGCGACGGAGTCGTCGCCGACGCGGCGGCGTCGGTCTTCGAGACGGTAGGCATCGGTGGTGCGGGCTCCGTCGGCCGACGCGCCGATGGTGTCGCCGATCTTCGACTCGGCCTCGCGCTCGGCGAGGTAGCCGTGTCGGGCGCGCTTGAGGTACCAGCGGGTGCCGTAGGCGATCGGAGGGAAGGCCACGAGCATGCAGGCGGCGAGCAGCGGACTGACCCACAGCATCGCGCCGAGGTAGACGAGGACCTTGAGCATGGAGACGGTGACTTGCGGGACGCCTTCGCGGAACAGACCGCCGGCTTCGGGGACGTCCGCCGAGGACCGGGTCATGAGGTCGCCCGAGCCGGCCTGCTCGACGACGGGCATGGGCAGCCGCAGGCAACGGTCGACGAACTGCTCGCGCATGCGCGCCGAGAGCTGCTCCCCCAACCGGTGGGAGACATAGGTTCCGGCCCAGGTGAAGACGACGACGGCGACGACCGCGGCTCCGATGCCGAGGGCGAGCCGGTCGACACCGGAGGCGCCGCCGCCAGCGGCGAGGTCGTCGATGATCTCGCCCAGCAGCAGCGGGGCGACGGCGGCCGCGGCGGCACCGAGCAGGTGCAGGCCGACGGCGAGGCCGACCCGGCGCTTCTCGGACAGCAGCAGCGCCACGAAGGCGCGGCGGACCTCCGCGCGCTCGGCGACGGGCAGCTGCCCGCCCTTCGAGGCCGGTGGGGTTTGGGTCTCGGCGTTCACTGTTCCTCCCGGGTGACCAGGGCGCGGTAGTCGGGACACTGGGCGGTCAGCTCCAGGTGGGTCCCGGTGGCGGCGATCCGGCCGTCTCGGATGAACGCGACGCGGTCGGCGCGGCCGAGCCACAGCGGCGAGGTGGTGGCCACGGCGGTCGACTTGCCGGTGCGGGCGGTGGCGAGACGCTCGACGATGCGGGCTTCGGTGTGGGAGTCGACCGCTGAGGTCGGCTCGTGGAGCAGCAGGGCCTCGGGGTCGGCCGCGATGGCGCGGGCGAGGCGCAGCCGCTGGCGTTGCCCGCCGGAGAGCGTGCGGATCTGGTTGTCTACTTCAGTGTCGAGCCCTTCGGGGAGGGCCTCGACGACGTCTGCGGCCGAGGCGGCTTCGACGGCCTTCTCGACGCGGGCGGCGCCGTCGCGGGCGGCGACGACGTCGGCGACGGTGCCCGCGAAAAGGTAGGAGTCGTGTTCGGCGACGAGCACGCGGCGGCGCAGCTCGTCGCGGTCCATGCGGGCGACGGGCACCTCGCCGAAGCGCGCTTCGGAGTCGGTGTAGCCCCCGAGCCGGTCGAATGCGTCGGCGACGCGGTCGGTGTCGGCCGCGGCGACGGCGAGCAGCTCACCTCCTTCGACGGTGAGACCGGAGTCGGGGTCGTGGAGCTCGGCTCCGGCCTGCGGCCCCGCCTGTGGCCGATCAGGGGCGGGCCGGAGCGGTACGCCCAGCAGCTTGCAGACCTTCCCGCAGGCCACGCGGGCCTCGATGATGCGGTAGGCGGTGCCGATCAGCCAGTGGACGGGTAGGAGGAGCGCCCCGGTGTAGCCGAACGCGGAGACCATCTGGCCGGGACTGATCTCGCCGGAGGCGACGAGCCGGCCGGAGATCCAGACGACGAGGCCGAGCAGGATCGCAGGGGTGCCCTCGCCGAGGGCGTTGAGCCATGCGACGGGGCCGGCGACCTTGTAGCCGGCCTCGCGCAGCTCCTCTGAGTCGCGCCGG
Organism: Glycomyces sp. L485; assembly: GCF_022548875.1. GTDB lineage: Bacteria > Actinomycetota > Actinomycetes > Mycobacteriales > Micromonosporaceae > Glycomyces. The sequence goes on from NZ_JAKZEW010000013.1 coordinate 45,657, forward strand.
TAGGAGGCGCTGAAGCGCCGTTCGCCGCCGATGCCGCGCAGCACGCGCAGTCCAGAGACGATGTCCGAGGCGCGGTCGGTGATGTCGCCGACCCTCTCGCGGTAGGTCTCCTGGCGCTTTTGGAGCCGCGTGAGCACCGGGCCGGTGATGAGGCCGACGATGAACACGCCGCCGAAGATGGTCAGTCCCAGCGAGACTGAGGTGTTGAACAGCAGGACGCCGACGGCGACGAGGCCGACGACGCAGCCGACGGCGGGCGACAGCGAGTCGACCCCCTCGGCGATGCGGCGGATGTCGGTGGCGCCGACGCTGACGACCTCGCCGGTGGTGACCTTGCGGCGCAGGTCGTCGCCGAGCCGGTTGACCTTCCGGGTGGCGAGCTGGAGTGTGCGGTAGGCGGCGTCCATGCGCCAGTAGACCGTCAGGCGGTGGGACCAGACGATCGCGCCCGCCGTGGCGAAGCCGGCGAGGACCAGGCCGGCGCACCAGGCGGCGAGGGCTCCCCAGTCGCCTCGCGCCAAACCGTGGTCGACCGCTCCGGTGAGGAAGTATGGCAGCAACGGCAGCGCGCCGAGGGCGAGCGCGGAGGCGGTGAGGGCCGACAACGCGAGGCCCTTGCGGCGGGTGGCGAGCCAGACGAAGTACTTCCAGGGTGTCAGGGGGACCGGGGACGCGGTGGTGCCCGTCGTGCCGTCAGGGTGGAGCGGGTCTTCGAGCGGGAGTTCGGGAGCGCGGAGGAACCTCACTAGTCGACCGTAAAGTAGGCCTCCGGCATCCGGCAATCGATTAAGTCGCGGACGACTCGGCGGTCCCGTGCCAGCTTTGCCAGAGTCGGGCGTAGGCGCCATCGCGGGCGAGGAGCTCTTCGTGGCTGCCCAGCTCGGCGACCTCGCCACCGTCGACGACCGCGATGCGGTCGGCGTCGTGAGCGGTGTGGAGCCGGTGGGCGATGCCGATCACAGTACGTCCTTCGAGGACGGCCGCGAGGGCCCGTTCGGTGTCGCGGGCGGCGCGCGGGTCGAGCATCGCGGTGGCCTCGTCGAGGATCACCACGTCCGGGTCGGCGAGGATGATGCGCGCCAAGGCGATCTGCTGCGCCGAGGCCGCGTCGAGCTCGCGTGCGGTGCCGCCGAGCTCGACGTCGAGGTCGTCCGCCCAGGTGGCGCCGACGGTGGCCAGCGCGTCCCGCAGTTCGGCGTCGGTGGCGTCGCGTTCGGCGAGGGCGAGGTTCTCGCGCAGCGTGGCGGTGAAGACGTGGTGCTCCTGGGTGACGAGGGTGACGTGCCTGCGGCGGACCTCGAGCGGCATGGACGCGACGTCGACGCCGCCGAGCGCGACCGAGCCCGATCCCGGCGGGTCGATGCCGGCGATGAGGCGCGCGAGGGTGGACTTGCCGGCGCCGGAGGGTCCGACGACGGCCAGCCGCTCCCCTGCGGGGACGGCGAGGTCGACACCGTGGAGGACCTCTCCCCCGGTGGGGTAGGTGAAGCGGACGTCCCGAAGGACGACGTCGCCGCCGGTCGGCGCCCGGCCGCTCTGGACGGGCTCGTCGGACTCGGTTTGCCCGACGCCTTCGACGCGGGCGAGCGAGGCGAGGCCGCGCTGGACCCGCTCGATGGTCATGAGCAGGTTGTTGAGCGGGGCCATGGCCTGGCGGCTGAGCACGGCGCAGGCGGAAACGGCGCCGAGGCTGACCGCGCCGTCGAAGTACAGGACCGCGCCGACAAGGAGGACACCCGCGGTGGGCAGGACATAGGAGCTCTCCAGGCCGAGGAAGTACACGCTGCGCAGGAACAGCGTGTATCGCGTCGCTCCCCAGTGAGCGGCTATGGCCTCGTCTCCGGTCCGGCGGCGGTGCCTGGTGAGTTCGAACAGTTCGGCGGTGCGGGCGCCGTCGGAGCTGGCGGCCAGGGTCTCGCCCATTCTGGACTCGGCGCGGCGTTCGTCGATGTAGCCGGAGCGGGCGCGTTTGAGGTACCAGCGGGCGCCGATGGAGATCGAGGGGGCGGCCAGCAGGACGGTGAGCGCGAGGACAGGGCTGGTCCAGGCCATGGCGCCGATGTAGACGAGCGAGGTCAGGATCGCGGTGGTGACCCAGGGCGCGGTATCGCGCAGGAGGCTCCCTGCCTCGGGGACGTCGACGGTGGACCTGGTGGTGAGGTCGCCGGACCCGGCCTGCTCGGCGACGTGCGGAGGCAGGCGGAGGCAGCGGTCGATGAAGCGCTCACGCAGTCTGACCGAGAGCAGCTCGCCGATCTGGTTGAGCGTGTAGCCGGCCGCCCAGGTCAGTATGAGGGCGGCTAGGAGCGCCGCGGCCAGGCCGAGGGCGAGCCGGTCGATGTCGCCGACTGAAGCGCCGGCCGACAGGTCGTCGATCATGCGGCCCATGAGCAGCGGGGCGGCGGTGGAGGCCCCGGCGGCGGCCACGTGCAGCACGACGCCCGTGATGACACGACGGCGCTCGGCGCCGAGCAGGGAGAAGAACGCGCGGCGGACCCGGCGGCCCTCGGCGACCGGCAGTTCGATCGTCATGGCAGCTCCCTGGAGACGAGTGCCCGGTAGTCGGGGTTGGAGGTCATGAGTTCGGCGTGGGTGCCGGCGGCTTTGACCTTGCCGTCCTGGACGAAGGCGACCGAGTCGGCGCGGCCGAGCCACAGCGGCGAGGTGGTCGCGACCGCGGTGGTGAGGCCGCCGCGGAGCGCGGCGACGCGCTCGACGATGCGGGACTCGGTGTGGGAGTCGACCGCGGAGGTCGGCTCGTGGGCGAGCAGCACGTCGGGGTCGGCCGCGAGCGCTCGCGCCAGGCGCAGCCGCTGGCGCTGGCCGCCGGACAGGGTCCGGATCTGGTTGCTGACCTCGGTGTCGAGGCCGTCGGGGAGGGCGTCCACGATGTCCTCGGCGCTGGCGGCCTCGACCGCCGCTCGGACGCGTTCGGGTCCGCGGCGGCCGGCGATGACGGCGCTGAGCGTGCCGGCGAACAGGAACGCGTCGTGGTCGGCGACGAGCACTCGGGGCCGCAGCTCGTCGGGGTCGATGCGGTCCACCGGTACGTCGCCGAAGACCGCCTCGCCCGGTGCGAGCCCGGCGAGTCGGTCGAACAGCTCGGTGACGGCCCCTGCGTCGGCCGAGGCGACGGCGGTGAGGCCGGGTCGCAAGGCGAGTCCGGAGTCGGGGTCGGCAAGGGGCGCACCGGCCTGGGGCCCGGGGACGGTGTCGGTGCGTCGCGGCGGGTCGGGCAGGTTGAGCAGGTCGCAGATCTTGGCGGAGGCGACGTGGCCCTGCATGAGGACCATGGCGGTGCTCATGAGCCAGCCGACCGGCTGGAGCAGCGCGGCGGTGTAGCCGTAGGAGGAGACCATCTGCCCGACGGTGATCTCTCCGGCGCTGACCAGCCGCGCCGAGATCCAGACGACGGCGCCGAGGAGGACCAGCGGTGCGCCCTCGGAGAGCACGTCGATCCAGGCGCCGGGACCGGCGATGCGCAGGCCGGCCCGCTTGAGCGCCTGGGAGTCGCGGCGGTAGGAGTCGTTGAAGGCGTCCTCGCCGCCGACGCCGCGCAGGACCCGCAGGCCCGCGACGATGTCGGAGGCGCGGGTGGTGATGGCGCCGACGCGCCGGCGGTAGGCGCTGTAGCCGCGCTGGAGGCGGCCGAGGAGCGGCCCGGTGAGGACCGCGACGGCGATGACGCCGCCGAAGACGACCGCGCCGAGTTCGACCGAGGTGCTGAACAGCAGGACGGCGACGGCGATGATGCCGGCGGCGCAGCCGACGGTCGGGGCGACGCACTCGACGGACCGCTGGACGGTGCGCATGTCGGTGATGCCGACGCTGACGACGTCCCCTGTGGTCGCGTGGGTGCGCAGGCGGCTGCCGAGTACGCCCACCTTGGCGATGGCGAGCTGCTGGGCGCGGTACGAGGCGTCCTGGCGCCACCAGACGGTCATGCGGTGGTGGACGACGATGCTCACGGCCACCACCGATCCGGCCGCGATGAGGGCGCCGACCCAGGCGGCCAGCGCGCCCCAGTCCCTCTGCGACAGTCCGTCGTCGATGGCGCCGGTGAGGAAGATGGGCATGACCGGGACCAGGCCGAGGGAGAAGACCGCCGAGGTCCAGACCGCGGCGGCGAGGGGTTTGCGGCGCGTGGCGAGCCACCAGAACAGCCGCCACGGGGTGGTGCGGGTCGGCGTCCCGGGGTCGGCGGCGGGGAGGTCGGGGGCGCGGAGGAGCGTCACCGGGTCACCATAGCCGCAGGCGACTACCAAGGCAAACGGTTAACTTCCGGTGCGGCGCTCCTCCTTCAGGGCCGCGAGCGGCCGACCCGTCAGGTGTGCCGCGTGTGAGAGGGCCTGTTCGACCAGGGGCAGGATGTGGTGGTGGGCGGCCGAGTAGTAGACGAACGTCCCTTCGCGACGGGTTGTCACGAGCCCGGCGAGTCGGAGCTTCGCGAGGTGCTGGCTCACGGCGGTCGGCCGGGCGCCGACGAGGTCGGCCAGGCAGGCGACGTTCTCCTCGCCCTGGAGGAGCGCCCACATGAGTTTGAGTCTCGTCGGGTCGGAGAGCATGCGCAGCGCGTCGGCGGCGACCTGCACCTGCTCGTCGTCCGGCATGCTGAAGTCCGACAGCGAATCGTGCATGGCCACAGCCTACCGCGGCTTCATATCTTCGTATCTGCGAAGATACGCTTGTGCGCATGTTGGAGGGAATGTTCAGAGTCCCGGATGTCAGATGGGCCGCCGCCGCGCTGGCCTGGTTCGCCGTCGGCGGCCTCGCCCAGCTGGCAGGCGCGCCACCGTGGCTGTGGATCGGCGCCTACCTGGCCTGCTACGCGACCGGAGGATGGGGACCGGCCTGGGAAGGACTCAGCGCGCTCGCCAAGCCGCGCTTCGAGGTCGACTTGCTCATGGTCATCGCGGCCGTCGCTGCGGCGGCCATAGGCCAGTGGTTCGACGGGGCGCTGCTCATCGTCATCTTCGCGACCTCCGGCGCCCTGGAGGCGGTCCTGACCGAGCGGACCGCAGACTCGGTCCGCTCGCTCCTCGACCTCGCCCCCGAACGCGCGGTCCGCCTCAGCGGAGGAACCGAGGAGGCCGTCGACGCGGCTGACCTCGCCGCCGGAGACGCGGTCCTGGTGCGCCCGGGCGACCGCGTGCCGGCCGACGGCACGGTCACCGCCGGGGAGTCCGAGGTCGACGAGTCGACCCTCACCGGCGAGCCGATGCCGAACCGCAAGGCCCCCGGCTCGACGGTGCTGGCGGGAACGGTCAACGGCACTGGCGCGCTCACCGTCGCCGTCGCCAGGGACCCTTCCGACTCGGTCCTGGCCCGCGTGTCCCGCCAGGTCGAGGAGGCCTCGGAGGCGAAGTCGAGGACCCAGTTGACGATCGAGAAGGTGGAGCAGCCGTACTCCCTCGCGGTCGTCGCGATCACCCTGGCACTCATCGGCCTCCCGCTCGCCTTCGGAGCACAGTTCGAACCGGTGCTGCTGCGAGCCATGACCTTCATGATCGTCGCGAGCCCCTGCGCGATCGTCCTTGCGACGATGCCGCCGCTGCTCGCGGCGGTGGCACTGGCGGGGCGCCGAGGTGTGCTGGTCAAGAGCGCGCTCATGATGGAACGGCTCGCCGAGGTCGAGACGGCGGCGTTCGACAAGACCGGCACGCTCACCACCGGCGCGCCCGAGATCGAACGGATCACGGTCCTCGACGGAGACCAGGCGCGTCTGCGGCGACTGGTGGCCGCCGCGGAGCTCAAGAGCGAGCACCCGATCGGGAGGGTCCTTGCGGCGATCGGTCCGAACGGCGGCGCCGAGTGGTTCGAGGCGCTCCCAGGCAGAGGCGTGAAGGCCGCAGTCGACGGCGTCGAAGTGCAGGTGGGGCACCCGGTCCTCCTGGAGGCCGCCGAGAACTCGGCCGAGGCCGCCGCGACGGTGGCGGACCTCGAATCGAAGGGCATGACCGTGGCGGTGGTCCTGGCCGATGACCGCCCGATCGGCGCGATCGCCCTGACCGACGCGATCAGACCCGAAGCGGCCGAGGCGATCGGCCGACTCGAAACCATTCTCGGCACCGAGACCCGCCTCCTGACGGGCGACAACCGGGTGGCCGCGAACCGGGTCGCCGAAGCGGTCGGCATCGGCGACGCCGAGTCCAAGCTGCTCCCCGGCGACAAGGCGGCGAGACTCGCCGGAACGAGAACCCTCTACTGCGGCGACGGCGTGAACGACGCGCCCGCGCTGGCGGCGTCCCACGTGGGCGCGGCGATGGGCGGCACCGGCTCGGACCTCGCGTTGCAGTCCGCCGACGTGGTCCTGGTCGGCCGACGCCTGACCGCCCTGCCCGCGGCGGTCGCCCTGGCCCGCAGGGCGAGGCGCGTCGCGCGGGCCAACCTGTGCTTCGCCGCGGCCGTGATCGTGGCGCTGTCCGCCTGGGACCTGCTGGGCCACCTGCCGATGGTGCTGGGAGTGGCGGGCCACGAGCTGTCGACGGTGATCGTCGGGCTCAACGGCCTGCGCCTGCTGAGCGGACGCCACTGGAACGAGCGGCGCTCGTCGGCCTCTGACTCCTCACCGGTGGAGCACCTGGAAAAGCCTGACCCAGCGGTCAGGTGACACGAAGCCGACCGGCGCGTCCCGGGCGATTCCGGCCGCAGCGCAGGCGCGGTCGGCGCTCCGGGCCGGATACGCCCGGCGGAGGGAGGCCGCGAGGGAACCGCCCTTGCCGGTGAAGCCGAGGCCGACCAGGCGCCGGTGCTCCCCCGGCGGCCGAGAATGCGGCGGGCGCGCAGACCGCGGGCCCGTCCGTACATGCCGAGGGGCTAGTCGGTCTCCTCGCGGGCGTCGACCGATTTCCGCGAGCGGGTCGGCAGGTGCAGTCGCAGCACCGCCTCGTCGGCCCATTCGGGGATCTCCGAGGGCCTGGAGGCGAGGATCATCGCCGTGAACGCCATCGGTACCGTCCACAGTGCAGGCTGCGAGAGGAGGATGGAGACGACTCCCGGTTCGAGGTCGATGAAGACCGAGGCCAGAGCCGCTCCGGTGGAGGCGCCGGCGCCGATGAGAAGCCCCACGGTCGCCCCGGTCGCGGTGAGGCCGCGCCACCAGATGCCGAGTGCCAGCAGCGGGCAGAACGTCGAGGCCGCCACCGCGAAGGCCCATCCGACGAGGACGTTGATGTCGACGCCCGCGGCAGGCAGCGCCAAGGCGACCGCGAGGCCGGTGCCGGCCGCGACGCCGAGGCGGAGCCGGGGCAGGGAGCCCCCGAACAGGTCGTGGGAGAGGCCGCCGGCGAGGGCGAGCAGGAGCCCCGACGAGGTCGACAGGAAGGCCGCGAAGGCGCCCGCGGCCACCAGCGCGGTGAGGACGGCGCCGACGGCGCCCGGGGCGATCTCGCCGGGGACCAGGACCGTCACGATGTCGGTCTCGGCGGGGTTGGGCGCGACTACCCGGCCGAGGAGCCCGTAGACGATCGGGAAGAGGTAGAACCCGCCGAGCAGCACGATGACGCCGACGGCGACCCGGCGGGCGGCGCGCGCTCCGGCGACGGTGTGGAAGCGCATCACGACGTGCGGCAGCCCCATGGCGCCCAGGGTGGTGGCGACGAGGACCGAGACGGTGGCCAGCACGGGATGCCCGGAACCGTCGAGGTCGAGCAGGGGCCGCATCCATTCGGCGTCGACTTCGGCGGGGTTGATCGCCGCCGCGCGCCGGGCTGGCCCGGCCAGGAAGATCAGGAACAAGGCCGGCACGGCGATGAACGCGAGCTTGACCATGTAGTGGAAGGCCTGGACGTAGGTGGCCGCCCGCATGCCGCCGACGGCGATCGTCGAGGCCACGACCAGTCCGGCGCCGACGACGCCCACCCAGTAGGGGATGCCGCTGACCAGTTCGAGCACGACGCCCGCGGCCTTGAACTGCGGGATGAGGTAGAGCAGCATGATGACCAGGACGACCAGGCCGCACATGCGCCTGAGGCGGGGCGAGCCGAGCCGGTATTCGGCGAAGTCGGGGACGGTGTACGCGCCGCTGCGGCGCATCGGCCCGGCGACGAGCGCGGCCACCAGTACGTAGCCGCCGGTGAAGCCCACGGCGTACCACATCGCGCCGACGCCGTTCTTGACCAAGAGCCCGGCGAGCCCGAGGACGGAGGCGGCCGAGACGTACTCGCCGGCGATGGCCAGGGCGTTCCATCCGGGGACGATGCGCCTGGAGGCCACAAGGAAGTCCGGTGTGGAGCGTGCGGCCCTGACGCCCCAGACGCCGATGACGACGCTGGAGATGAGCACCAGGCTGATCGAGGCGAGGCCGATCATCGAGGGTCGGCCTCAATGCGCTCGGCCCGGCGCACGTGGATCGCGGCGAGCGCGAGCAGGACCGGATAGGGCATGAAGAACAGCACCGCCCAGCCGAGGCGGCCGCCGGCGAGGTCGGCGGCCAGGAGCAGGGCGGTCAGGGCGATACCGAGGAGGGCGACGGTGCGGACGGCGAGGCGCCGCTGACGCCGCAGGGCACGTTCGGCCGCCTCGATGTCGATGGCGGTGGACACGATCGGCGCTCGCCCGGATTGGTGGCTGCCGCGCCGCATCGCGTCGGCCCGGCGGCGCATGGCGAGGCGGGTCTGAGGGCTGGTGACGCGGACCCTTTGACTCATGCGTTCACTCCGATTCGGGGCGGGGCGTTACGAAGCGGCACCCGTGCGGGGTGACGGGCTTGTGGGGTTCACGGCCGGCTCCTGTCCTTGTTCCTCGCAGCCTGGAGGAGTCGCTCGCGCAGCAGCCTGGAGTGGCGGCGGCTGACCGGGACCTCCCCGGCGCCGGTGACGGCGACGAGCCCGGCCGTGGAAGTGACGCGCAGTTCGGTGACGGCGGCCAGATTGACCAGGTAGGAGCGGTGGGCTCGCACGAAGCCGGCCTCGTCCCACACCTGTTCGAGGTAGGTCAGGGACTGGCGCAGCAGATGCGAGTCCTCCCCGCTGTGGAGCCTGACGTAGTCACCGTGGGCTTCGGCGAAGGCGATGTCGTCACGGCGGATGAAGATGGTGCGCCCGGCGAGCTCGACCTGGACGACGGCGAGGTCGTCGGCCTTCTCCCCGGCGGACGCGGGGCCGCTGCGATGGTGGTCGATGCGCGCGACGGCCTCGGCGAGCCGCTCGGCCCGAAACGGTTTGAGGAGGTAATCGACGGCGCCGAGCCCGAACGCCTCGACGGCGTGGTTGTCGTAGGCGGTGACGAAGACGATGGCGGGCGGGTCGGAGAGCCTGGTGAGGATCCGGGCGACGTCCATGCCGTTGAGGCCGGGCATGGCGATGTCGAGGAAGGCCGCGTCGAAGATGCCCGAACCGAGGAGGCGGACGGCTTCGTCGCCGCCGTCTGCGCAGACGACGTCGCCGACGCTCGAGTGCTCGGCGAGCTGGCCGGCGAGCTCGGTGCGGGTGGAGGGCTCGTCTTCGACGACGAGGACACGGAGGCGCTTCATTGGGCGAGGACTCCTCGGGCATAGCGGGGGATGCGGACAGTGGCCTTAGTGCCTGCCCCTTGGGCGGTGTCGAGCAGCAGGCCGTACTCGGGACCGTAGACGGCCCGCAGGCGCCGGTCGACGTTGGCCAGGCCGATGCCGCCGGTGCCGCGCTCGTTGCCGGTGAGGACGGCCTTGGCGTGCTCGGGGTTCATCCCGGCGCCGTCGTCCTCTACCTCGATGACGCACAGGGGGCCCTCGGAGAACCCGCGGACGGCGATGTGGCCGACGCCGGGGCGGGACTCGAAGCCGTGGCGGACGGCGTTCTCGACGATGGGTTGCACGACCAGGAACGGGATGGCGACCGGGAGGACTTCTGGTGCTACCTGGACGGTGATGTCGAGGCGGTCGTCGAAGCGGGCCCGCTGGAGTTCGAGGTACGTCTGGACCGCCTGGAGCTCATCGGCGACGGTGGCGTAGTCGCCGGTGTTCGCGAACGAGTAGCGCAGGTAGTCGGAGAAGTCGGTGAGCAGCTCACGTGCCCGCTCGGGGTCGGTGCGGGTGTGGGCGGAGATCGCGGCCAGGGCGTTGTGCATGAAGTGGGGTGAGATCTGGGCGCGCAGGGTCCGCAGGTCAGCGGCGGCGATGCGCTCGCGGGCCCGGTCGAGGTCGGCGTGGTCTAGGGCGGTGGCGACGAGGCGGGCGGCCTCGGTGAGCTCGGCGTCGGTGACGTCACCGGCGACGATGAGTCCCCCGGCGAGGTCCCCGGAGACGACGAGGGGCGCAGCGCGCAGGGGTGGGTCGGTGACGGTCTCGAGTTCATCGAGGGTCTCGGCGAGGATCTGCGAGGCGGCGGCGGGATCGAACCGGCCCCAGGCGGCGAGGACCCGGTCGCAGTCGGCGAGCGCGACCGCGTCTGCGCCGAGGAGGCGGGCGAGGCGGCGGGCCGCGTCGCCGGCGTGCTTGCCCGCGAGCCCGTCGGCGAGGGCCTCGCCGACCTGGCGTGAGAGCCGCAGGGCGGCCAGCGCCGCCGCATTGGTGCCGCGGCGGCGCAGTTGCTGGTGAGGGGATCTCGCGATCACCCGCCAACTGTAACGTGGGGCACATGGAACCGCGGGGAGGGCCGAGGGTAGGCCCTCCCCGCGTGGAAGTGACTCAGTGTTTCACGGCCCGCTCCGAGCCCGCACCTGTCAGCGCCCTCACCTGGAGGGTCGCGAACCGGTCCGGCCTCGATTCGGAGGACGTCAGCGTACCGACCACGGCGCAGACGAGCCCCAGCGGAATGGACACCAAGCCAGGGTTCGACATCGGGAACCAGGCGATGTCGACCCCTTCGCCGAGCAGCGAACCAGGATTGCCGGAGAAGACCGGCGAGAAGACCACCAGTCCGATGGCGGAGATGAGTCCGCCGTAGATCCCCGCGACCGCGCCGGCCGTGTTGAACCGCTTCCAGAACAGGCTCAGCAGCAGCGTGGGGAGGTTGGCGGAGGCGGCGACCGCGAAGGCCAGCGCCACCAGGAAGGCGACGTTCAGCGTCTGGGCGAAGATCGCCAGGATGATCGCGACGACGCCGACGCCGATCGCGGCGAACTTGGCGAAGACGACCTCCTCGCGGTCGCTGGCAGCCCCGCGCCTGATGACGCTGTTGTACAGGTCGTGCGCCAGCGACGAGGACGAGGCGATGACCAGTCCGGCGACGGTCGAGAGGATGGCCGCGAACGCCGCCGAAGCGATCAGGGCCAGCAGGATCGAGCCGACCGTGGAGCCGCCGATGTTGGATCCGACCGCCTCGGCCAACTGGGGCGCGGCCGTGTTGCCGGCAGGGTTCTGTGCCGTGATCGCCTCCGCGCCGACGATGGCGGCGGCGCCGAAGCCGAGCACCAGGGTGAGCAGGTAGAACGTGCCGATCAGGCCGATGCCCCAGTTGACCGATTTGCGGGCCGCCCGCGAGTCGGGGACGGTGTAGAAACGGATAAGGATGTGGGGCAGGCCGGCCGTGCCGAACACCAGGGCCATCGCGAGACTGATGAAGTTGAGCTTGTTCCACATCGTCGCGGTGGCGTCGCCGGCGACCTCCGCACCGAAGCGTTGCCCCGGTTCGAGGAAGGCGGCTCCGGCTCCGGACGCCTCAGCGGCGTCGCCGAGCAGGTTCGACAGGTTGAACCCGTAGTCGGCGAGGACCAGCAGGGCCAGCAGGGCCGCGCCGCCGAGGAGCACGCACGCCTGGACGATCTGGACCCAGGTGGTGCCCTTCATGCCGCCGAGGGCGACGTAGAAGATCATCAGGAGTCCGACCAGGACGATGCCGGCGATCTTTGCGGTGGCGGCGTCCATGCCGAGGAAGGTCTCACCTTCCTGGATGCCGAGCAGGAGCGCGATGAGGGCGCCGGCGCCGACCATCTGCGCGATCAGGTAGAAGATCGAGACGCTCATGGTGGAGACGGCGGCCGCGGTGCGTACCGGCCTCTGGCGCATCCGGAAGGAGAGCACGTCTGCCATGGTGAACCGGCCGGAGTTGCGCAGCAGCTCGGCCACGAGCAGCAGCGCGATGAGCCAGGCGACCAGGAAGCCGATCGAGTACAGGAAGCCGTCGTAGCCGGACAGGGCGATGACGCCGGCGATGCCGAGGAACGAGGCGGCCGACATGTAGTCGGAGGCGATCGCGAAGCCGTTCTGCCACGGCCGGAATCCCCTCCCGCCGGAGTGGAAGTCGGTCGCGTCGCGGGTGTGGCGGCGGGCCCACACGGTGATCACGATGGTGGCCGCGACCATCACCACGAACAGAGTGAAGGTCAGGGTGCGGCCGGTGGTGTCGGCCTGGGCGAGGAGGTTCATCGGGCGTTCCCTCCGTAGTGGATCTCGTCGTGGAGCTCTTTGGCCCGCGGGTCGTACTCGCGGGCGGCGTAGCGCGAGTAAGCCCACGCGATGCCGAACGTCGAGATGAACTGAAGCACACCGAACACAAGGGCGACGTTGATGTTGCCGAACAGGACGGTGCCCATGAAGTCGCGAGCGTAGGCGGACATGAGGACGTAGAGCACGTACCAGGCGAAGAATCCGACCGTTGCGGGCACGACGAATCGGAACAGGCGCCGCTTGAGGTCGACGAAGCGGGGGTCGTCGTACATGGCGGCAAGGTCGTCGTCGGTGGCGGTGGGCGGTGGGCCATCGCGCGTGGGGGTCGTAGCCATCGGGCCTTCCTCCTTGAAGGGGTTGCCGTGTCGGTCGTATAACTGGCGCATGACGACACGGTGACGTGCATTACCAAGAACGTAGGGCCTGGTGGAGCCGGTGAGAAGTCCCGATGTGACGCGTGTCGCTAGGCGTGCGGTTCTTGCGCCGGGCCTGCGGCGAGCGGTCGGTGAGCGGTCGGCGGGCGGTTGCGGAGGAAATTCCTCCCGCGAACGATGAATCCGCGGCGGCGGCCTCGTCTGTACTGGTGAACCGACCATACGCAGAAAGGGCGCCGATCATGGCCGACAAGATGATCTTCCTGAACCTCCCGGTGAACGACCTCCAGCGCTCCAAGGAGTTCTACGTGTCGCTGGGTTGGTCGATCAACGAGGACTTCACCGATGAGAAAGCGAGCTGCGTGGTCATCGACGACAACATCTGTCTGATGCTGCTGACCAAGGAGTTCTACAAGACGTTCTCCGAGCGGCCGATCGCCGACACCGCGGCCTATTCGGCCGCCGCCTACGCGGTGGCGCTGCCGAGTCGCGAGGCGGTCGACGAGATCACCGAGGCGGCGCTCAAGGCAGGCGGGGCCGAGGAGACGGCCAAGAGCGAGCGACGTGGCCAGGAGGCCGAGGTCGGCATGTACGGCCGCACCTTCCTCGACATCGACGGCCACCAGTGGGAGCCGTTCTACATGCCGAATCCGACTTCCTGACACCCGGGAAACCCGGGAAGACGGCCGCCCCGCTGCGCGGGACGGCCGTTTCGCGTGGTCAGGCTCAGGGTCTCAGCATCTCGCGAAGACCTTGGGGGTGTAGCCGACGCCCCGCTCCCGGGAGTAGACGAGCCACGACCCGTCCTGGTGGACGAAGGTCGCGGATCGCCTGCGAACACGAATCTGGAGCAGTCGATGCCGCGACGTTCACCTCGGGTTCCCCTCGCGAAATTCGGCCGGGAGACCGAACAGCGGGAAGAGGCGAGAGGTGTCGAGGAAGTAGTTCAGGCCGGTGATCCGCCCGGCCTCTACCTCCAGGACGGTGATCGACCACGGGTTCCACACGCCGGGCTCGTTCGAGGGCTTGTAGTGGCCGAAGGCGGGCAGGCCGTTGGCGCCGATGCGGACCAGGCGGGAGTCGCGGCAGTCGCCGCCGGTGCCGAGCATGAACTCGGCGACGCCGCTCGGGCCTTGGACCCACAGCGGGATGGGCGGCATGGACAGGGCCACGTCCTGGTGCAGCAGCGAGGTGAGCGCCTCCATGTCGTAGGCCTCGAACGCGGCCACGTAGCCGTCGACGAGCTTCTTGAGCTCGGCGTCGTCGATCGTGTACTCGTCGGCGGGCGAGGGCTGGAGCTTCTCCATGGTGGCCCTGGCCCGCTGGAGCGCGCTGTTGACCGAGGCGGGGCTGATCTGGAGGGCCTCTGCGGTCTCGGACGCGGAGAACCGCAGGACCTCTCGCATGAGCATGACGGCGCGCTGCTTGGCCGGCAGGTGCTGGACCGCGGCTACGAACGCCAGCCGCAGCGAGTCCTTCACGGCGGTGTGCTCGGCCGGGTCGGCGCCGAACGCCATGGAGTCGGGGATCGGCTCGATCCACACGTACTCCGGTTCGGGGGCTGGAAGGGGCGCGCCGGCGTCCGAGGCCGGCGCGAGGTCCATGGGGCGGGCGCGCCGCTGCGGGCCCTTGAGCATGTCCAGGCAGACGTTGGTGGCGATCTTGTACAGCCAGGAGCGCAGGCTGGAGCGGCCTTCGAACGAGTCGATGGCGCTCCAAGCGCGAGTGAAGGTCTCCTGGACCGCGTCCTCGGCCTCGAACGAGGAGCCGAGCATCCGGTATGCGTGGGCGCACAGCTCTCGGCGATGCGGCTCGAAGGCGTTGAGCACGTCGTTCATACCGCTACGATTCCACACTCCTACGACGAAATGAGCGCGTTCTCTCGCGTGCCATGAACAGCGGTGGCACTGAACCCTGTGTGGGTCAACGAGATCAGCTAGGAGTTCCCGCGGTGGAGGTGGAGCCAGCGGTCGAAGTCGTCGGCGCTCATCGGCTTGGCGAAGTGCCAGCCCTGTCCAGCGTGGCAGCCCCAGTCCTCTAGTTGCTTGCGCACCTTCTCGTCCTCGACGCCCTCGGCGACGACCGCGACGTCCAGCGCGCGGCCCAGATCGATCGTCGAGGAGACGATCGCCGCGTTGTCCGGGTCGTCGATGAGGGTGGTCACGAACATCTTGTCGATCTTGATCTCGGTGACCGGCAGGCGCCGCAGATGCTGCATCGAGGAGAAGCCGGTGCCGAAGTCGTCGAGGCTGATGCCCAGGCCCAGGTCGGAGAGGCATTGCACATTGTCGACCACTCGGCGCGGGTCGGCCATGAGGGCGCTCTCGGTGATCTCCAGTTGAAGCCGGGAGGCGTCAACCCCGTAGGCGTCCATCCGCTCGGTGAGGTAGTCGGTGAACTCGGGCGACTGGAGGTCCCGCACGCTCACGTTGACCGCCATCCGCAGCCGGTAACCGGCGTCGTTCCAGCAGCGCAGTTGACGCAGCGCGATGTCGACGACCCGTTCGGTGAGCATCCGCATCACCGAGGAGTGCTCGGCGGTCTCGATGATCTCGGCGGGATTGACCATGCCGCGCTCGGGGTGGTGGTAGCGCAGCAGCGCCTCGGCGCCGATGACCTCGCCGGTCGCCAGGCAGACCTGTGGCTGGTAGAAGAGGTTGACGCCGGGGGCGTCGGGGTGGTCGAGGGCGCGGCGGAGGTCGCCGAGGAGGATGAGCCGCTCAGGCGAGTGGTGGTCGAACTCGGGCGCGTACCGGGCGTACGAGCCCGCGCGCTTCTTCGACTCGTCCATGGCGATGTCGGCGTGGCGGAACAGGGTCTGGAAGTCCTTGCCGTCGTCGGGATAGACCACGATGCCGACCGAGCCGTCGATCTCGATCGAGACGTCGTCGATGACGATGGCCTTGTCGAGGCGGGCGCGGATCTCGCGGGCGCATTCGAGCGGGTCGGTCATGCCGTCCAGCTCGCTCCACGCGAACGCGAACTCGTCACCGCCGAGCCGCGCGATCTGTTTGCCGAGGGGCTTGTCGGCCAGGAAACGGTCGGCGAGTTCGAGGAGCAGCTTGTCGCCGACGTCGTGGCCGAGCGCCGAGTTGACGTCCGCGAAGCGGTCGAGGTCGAGGATCATGACGGTCACGGCGGTGTTGGTCTCACCGGCGTCGACGAGCTTGGCCTCGACGGCCTGCTGAAAGCCCTTGCGGTTGAGCAGGCCCGTCAGCGGGTCCCGCTCGGCCTGCTCCTCGCGCCGCGCGGCGGTCTGAAGGATCCGGTAGACGCTGAAGATCGGGATGGCCGAGACCGCCACCAGCCACCACGAGGTGCTGGCGGCGACCGCCAGCAGCGGCGAGATCGCCGTCAGAGTCGCCCGCAGCGCCCATTCGCTGCGGAACCAGGCCCAGAAGTGGTCGGCCCACGAACCGCCAGCGCGCATCTTCATCGCCAGCGACACCTGAGCGGTGGAGACGACGCTCCACACCATCCCGGCGGCGAGCAGCCCGGCGACCTGCGTCAACGAGGCGGTCCATTCGCCGCCGGCGATCCCCGTCCACGTCCACCAGGCCGCGCACAGCGCGATGCCGATCTGGGACAGGTTGAACACCGACCGCCACAGCGATGCGCCCAGCTGGACGTACAGCAGCATCATCGCCGCGGACTGGACGATGAGCGCCGGAACGAAACCCCAGGTGACCATTGTCGAGTAGACGTAGGTCAGGGAGATCATCGCGATCGGCGACATGCCGAGCCCGGCCCAGCGGGCCGGGCGCAGTTCCGCGAACAGAGCGAGCCCCGCGGTGAGCCACAATGCGAAGGGCGCGCTGAACCACCCTGTGTCGGGACTACCGGCCTGTGCCGCCGTCAGCGCGGCGATGACGACCGCCCCCACGGCGACGGCCGCCATGAAGCCGTAGTACCGGCCCGGATGCTCTCGAGGCGCAGTGTTGCGCATGAGCGTCGTGGCCATATCGCTCCTCCCACTGCCACGGTCGTCGAGGTGACGCGCCAGAATCACCGTTGATCGGCCGTGACCGACTCTTCTGTCATATCGCGAATTCGGCTCCCAGACAACGTCGGCGGCACATGCGGCACAGTTGTGACCAGGCGCGACATATCAATTACAGAAACCGTTATCCATCCATTCGCGGCAGCGCCGACGAGCGCGGACGCGCGCCCGCGAGTCGCCCCGCGCGAAGCGAGATGACCCGCCGTAGGGGCGCGGGGCGACTCCCCGCAATGACTCTGCCCTGTTCTAACGAACCGACCCCCGCTTCGGAATACGGATCGTTATCGATTTGTGATCATTCGGCTTCGGACTCGACACCTTCGGGAAGCCCGTCGGCGAGCATCTGTTCGAACTCCTCGCCGGGCACGATCGACACCCCGAGCTTGACGGCCTTGTCGTATTTCGATCCCGGTTTGTCGCCCGCGACGACGGCGCTGGTCTTCTTCGAGACCGACGAGGTGACCTTCCCGCCGCGGCTCTTGACGGCCGCCGCGGCGCCCTCGCGGGTGTAGCCGGAGATCGCGCCGGTGATGACGACCGAGGCTCCTTCGAGGGTCTGCGGGGCCCGCTGGGCGGGATCGGGCCGCTCATCGCGCATCCGTACCCCGGCGGCCCGCCATCGCTCGATGATGTCGCGGTGCCAGTCGACGGTGAACCAGTCCTTGACGGCCGTCGCGATGGTGGGACCGACACCGTCGATGTCGGCCAGCTCGGTCTCGTCGGCCTCGATGATGCGGTCGAGGTCGCCGAAGTGCTCGGCGAGGGCCTGGGCGGCGACGGGACCGACGTGGCGGATCGACAAGGCGTTGATGACCCGCCACAAGGGCTGGGACTTGGCCTTGTCGAGATTCTCGAGCATCTGGACGGCGGTCTTCTTCGGTTCACCTGCCTTGGTGGCGAAATAGGTGACGACCTTCTCTTCCTCGGTCTTGGGGTCGATCTTGGGGAGCCCGGAGTCGGGGTCGCGCACGACGACCTTGATCGGCAACAGCTCGTCGATGTGCAGGTCGAAGACGCCGCCCTCGTCCTGGAGCACCGGTTCGGCGGGCGCGAGGGGCTGGACGAGCGCGCTGCAGGCGATGTAGCCCATGCGATCGACGTCGAAGCAGGAGCGTCCTGAAAGGTAGGCGAGGCGTTCGCGCAGCTGCCCTGGGCACGAGCGCGAGTTGGGGCAGCGCAGGTCGATGTCACCCTCGGAGGCGGGCGCGAGCGCCGAGCCGCATTCGGGGCATCGCTCGGGCATGACGAAGTCGGTCTCGGCGCCGGTGCGGGCGACGACGACGGGGGCGACGACCTCGGGGATGACGTCGCCGGCCTTGCGGAGGACGACGGTGTCGCCGACCTTGACGCCCTTGGCCTTGACCTGGTCGGCGTTGTGGAGGGTGGCGAACTCGACCTCGGAGCCGGCGACGTGCACTGGTTCGAGGACGGCGTAGGGGGTGGCGCGTCCGGTGCGTCCGATGGAGACCTTGATGTCGAGGAGCCTGGTGTTGACCTCTTCGGGCGGGAACTTGTAGGCCACGGCCCAGCGCGGGGTGCGGGAAGTGGCGCCCAGGCGCCGCTGGCTGGCGATGTCGTCGAGCTTCACGACGATGCCGTCGATCTCGTGGACGAGCTCGTGGCGCTTGTCGCCGAACTCGTGGATGTAGGCGAAGACCTCATCCATGGTGTCGACGACGCGCCAGTAGGGACTGGCGGGCAGACCCCAGGCTTCGAGGGCGGCGTAGGAGTGCGATTGGGACTGCGGTTCGAACCCGCTCAGGGAGCCGAGTCCGTGGGAGATGAAGCTGAGCGGGCGCGATGCGGTCTTGGCCGGGTCCTTCTGGCGCAGCGAGCCGGCGGCGGCGTTGCGCGGGTTCGCGAACGGGGCCTTTCCGGCCTCGACCTGGGCTTCGTTGAGCCGGTTGAAGTCGGCGGTCGGGAAGTAGACCTCGCCGCGCACCTCGAGGAGCTCGGGCACGTCGAAGCCGTCGGCGGGCTTGAGGTTGTGCGGGACGGCCTTGATGGTGGCGACGTTCGCGGAGACGTCCTCGCCGGTGACGCCGTCGCCGCGGGTGGCGGCGCGCGCGAGTCGGCCGTTCTCGTAGACGAGGTCGACCGCGAGACCGTCGATCTTGAGCTCGCACAGGTACCGGGCGCCGGCGGCCTCCTCGGAGACGCGCTCGGCCCAGGTACGGACGTCGTCCGTACTGAAGACGTCCTGGAGGCTGAGCATCTTCTCCAGATGCCGCACCGGCGTGAACGCCTCGGAGAAGGTGCCGACCTGCTCGGTGGGCGAATCGGCGTTCTTCAGCTCCGGGTGGCGGGTCTCGATCTCGACCAGTTCATGCATGAGCTCGTCGTACTGGGCATCGGAGATCGTGGGCGCGTCTTCCGCGAAGTAGCGGCGTCGGTGCTCGGTGATCTCGGCGGCCAGTTGCTCGTAACGCTGACGCGCTGTGTCGAAATCAAGGTCTTCAGTGCTCACGCGACTTATTGTGGCAGCTTGGTCCGACATTCCGGGGGCGGTGAAGGCTTATGCAGGTAGTCAACTGTTGTTCACTTTCCGCTTCCTCGCTTCTCTCCCGTGGTCGGAAACATCTGTACTGACAGTGACATGACAGCTCTCGCAGAAGGAGCACGCATTGGCCACTCGGACCCAGACCGAAAGCTCGAACCGCCGGACGTTCCTGCGCCGAGGCGCCACGGCCGCCGGCGGCGGACTGTTCGCGGTCGCCGCCATGGAGGGCCTCACCATCCGGGCCGCCTCCGCCAAGGACGGCCACAAGGACAAGACCGCCGCTGACAACGGCGGCTACGGCGAACTGCGCGAGCTGACCCGCACCGACCCCGAATCCGGCTTCGAGCAGACGCTGATGCTGCCCGAAGGCTTCGACTTCAAGGTGTTCTCGACGGCCGGCAGCCTCATGCCCGACGGCAACACGGTCCCACTCGGCCACGACGCGATGGCCTGCTTCGCCACCGGCGACCCGACCGTGTGGCACATCGTCCGCAACCACGAGGAGCGGACCGTCCCCGGCGGCGTCCACCCCTCGGGTCGCGAGGAGCACCGCTACGACCCGCTCGGCGGCGGCGGCACGACCACGATGCGGATCCGCTGGGAGCAGAACGCCCCGGTGTTCGAGAAGGCCTGGCAGTCCCTGTCGGGCACGATCGTGAACTGCGCCGGCGGCCCGACCCCCTGGGGGTCGTGGCTGTCGTGCGAGGAGACCACGGCCGGGACCGGCGCAGGCTGGGGCGCCGAGCACGGCTACGTCTTCGAGGTGCCCTCCGACGCCCCGCGGGAGGTGGACCCGGTGCCGCTGAAGGCTATGGGCCGCTTCGTCCACGAGGCCGTCGCGGTCGACCCGAACACCGGGACCGTCTACGAGACCGAGGACCAGCGCACCGCCGGGTTCTACCGGTTCCTGCCGGACAGGCCCGGAGAGCTCGCCGAAGGCGGGCGGCTCCAGATGCTCAAGGTCGAGGACCAGTGGAACTACGACACTCGCACAGGCCAGAAGCCCACGAAGTCCATCCCGGTCGAGTGGGTCGACATCGACGACCCGGACCCCAGCGACGCCGAGAAGGTCCCGCTGGCCGTGTTCAACCAGGGCTACGCGCAGGGCGGCGCCGTCTTCGGCCGCCTTGAGGGCTGCTGGTGGGGCGACGGCGCGATCTACATCGCGTCCACCTCCGGCGGCGACGAGGGCGAGGGCCAGATCTGGGAGTACATCCCGAACGGTCGCGGCGGCGGGAGACTTCGGCTCGTCTTCGAGTCCCCCAACGCCGAGCTGCTGTCCCAGCCCGACAACATCACCGTGTCCCCCAGCGGCAACCTGCTGCTGTGCGAGGACACCAGCCGCGACCTCCCGGCCGTGCGCGGCCTGACCCGTGACGGCGAGGTCTTCCCGTTCGTCTATCACGAGGGCGGCACCGAGTGGTGCGGCGCGACGTTCTCCCCCGACGGGAAGGTGCTGTTCGCCGACCTCCAAGGCGCCACGCGGGGCGACCCGACCGACCCGAGCCTGGAGCCGGGCCGCACTGTCGCCGTCTGGGGCCCGTGGGAGAAGGGCGTCCTCTAGGACTTGCCCAGAAACCGCGATCCGGCACCAGAGAATCCGGGCACGTGGTGATTCGTCCAGCTGCGGATTGGGTCGGCAGAAGGTCCCGGCTCACGCGGTGCAGTACGAGGCCGGCCGGCCGCGGCTGTCCGGCGCCGCCGGGCAATTTTAATTCATAATCCGTTGAATTATTGTGCTACCTTGAATTCATCGGATACTGAATTCCTGGAGGCTCCAATGCCACCCGACTCCCCCACCGTCAGCGTCGAGCACCTGGTCGTCGAGCGCGGCCACCGCACGGTGCTGCTCGACGTCTCCACCTCCATCCCCGCCGGCGCCGTAACCGGCCTGCTCGGCCCCTCCGGCTCTGGCAAGACCACCCTCATGCGCTCCATCGTCGGTACCCAGAAGGTCAAGTCCGGCACCGTGACCGTCCTCGGCGAGCCCGCCGGCTCCAAGCCCTTGCGCCGCCGCGTCGCCTACGTCACCCAGGACGCCTCGATCTACCCCGACCTCAGCGTCAAGTCCAATGTCTCCTATTTCGCGGCGCTGTGCGGGCGCAGCAAGGAGGACGCGATGGCGGCCATCGACGCCGTCGGCATGCACGACCATGCGAACCAGCTGGCCGGGAACCTCTCGGGAGGCCAGAAGACCCGCACCTCACTGGCGTGCGCGCTGGTCTGCGAGCCCGAGGTCCTCGTCCTCGACGAGCCGACCGTGGGGCTCGACCCGGTCATCCGCGAGGAGCTGTGGAACCACTTCCACGATCTCGCCGCCGCCGGCAAGACCGTGCTCGTCTCCAGCCACGTCATGGACGAGGCCGACCGCTGCGACCGGCTGCTGCTGCTGCGCGAAGGCCGCTTCATCGCCGACGACACCCCCGGCGATCTGCGGGCCTCTACGGGGACCGACAACCTCGAATCGGCGTTCCTCCACCTCATCCGCGAACTCGAGAAGGCCGGCTGACATGTCGCTGCGAATCACCCTCGTCACCGCCGCCCGCATCCTGCGCCAGCTGCTCAACGATCGACGCACGGTCGCTCTCATACTCGCAGTCCCGGCGCTCATCCTCGCGCTCATCAGCGCCATCATGGACGGATCGCCGCAGATGTTCGACCGGGTCGGCCTGATCCTGCTGGCCGTCTTCCCGTTCACGATCATGTTCCTGCTCACCTCGATCACCATGCAACGCGAGCGGGCGGCCGGAACCCTGGAGCGGCTCATGACCACGCCGACGGCCAAGCTGGACCTCATCGGCGGCTACGCCATCGCCTTCGGGCTGTGCGCAGCCGTGCAGACCGGCGTCGCCGCCACCGTCGCCTACCTGTGGCTCGGCCTCGACACCGTCGGGTCGGCCTGGCTGGTCGCGCTCATCGCGATCGTCACCTCCGTGTTCGGCATGGCATTGGGACTGCTGGTGTCCGCCTTCGCCGCCACCGAGTTCCAGGCCGTGCAGTTCATGCCGGTCCTCATCGTCCCGCAGATCTTCCTGTGCGGGCTGATCTGGCCGCGCGAGGAGATGGCCGGGTGGCTCCAGGGCGTGTCCGACGCGCTGCCGCTCACCTACTCGGTCGAGGCTCTCCAGGAAGTACAGACCGCGACCGAGGTCACGGCCGCCATGTTGAGAGACCTCGGCATCATCGCGGGTGCGGCCGTCGTCGCAACCGTGCTCGGGGCCGCCACTCTGCGACGCCGCACCGGCTAGGCTCCGTTCGTGGTCAAAGTCAAGCGGAGCGGACGGCGGTCAGGCAAGCCCGACACCCGGGCGGAGATCCTCGCCGCCGCCCGCTCGCTGTTCGCCGCCGAGAGCTTCGAGGCGGTGAGCATGCGGCGCATCGCCGCAGAGGCCGGAGTCGACGCATCGCTCATCCACCACTACTTCGGATCCAAGGACGACCTGTTCATCGCCGCCATCGAACTCCCGGTGGACCCGGCGCCCGAGGTGGCCACCGCGATCGTGGCCGGCGAGGTCTCCGACGTCGGCGAGCGCCTCGTCCATACCCTCGTCGGCATCTGGGAGGGCCCGCACCAGGCCAAGCTGATCGCCGTCGTGCGCTCCGGCCTCTCGAAGCCGTCGATGACCCTCATGTTGAAGCAGCTGTTCGAGCACCGGATCCTGGGGACGGTCATCGACTCCTTCGGCGACCGGATCGACCACCACCGCTTCCGCGCCAACCTGGTCGGGTCCCAGATGTTCGGGCTCATCTGCACGCGCTACATCCTCAAGCTCGAGCCGATCGCCTCGCTCGACGCGGACACGCTGGCCGCTGCCGTCGGACCGACCATCAACCGATACCTGACGATGCCCGTCGACGACCTCGCCGAGAAGCCCTAACCCGTCGCGACGCCGAACAGCGAGCCGATCGCGTAGGTGACCGCCATGGTGGCCGCCCCGATGGCCATGACCCGCGCCATCGCTGGAATCGGAGGCGCCCCGCCGAGCTTCGCCGAGGTGAATCCGGTCAGCGCCAGCGCCGCGACCACCGCGACCGCGCAACCCCACACCCGCACATCCGGTGGCAGTAGCCCGATCGCGAGCAGCGGCAGCAGCGCGCCGCAGATGAAACTGACGAACGACGACAGCGCCGCGTGCCACGGATTGGTGAGGACCTCGGGGTCGAGTCCGAACTCGATCTCGGAGTGGGCCCGCAGCGCGTCGGACTCCGACAGTTCCCGGGCGACCAGCCGAGCAGTCGTTTCGGACAATCCTCTGGATCGCAGGTTCCCGGCGAGCTCGTCCTCCGCCGCCTCGGGATCCTCCACGAGTTCACGGCGCTCGGCGTCGACCAGGGTCGACTCGGTGTCGCGCTGCGTCGACACCGAGGTGTACTCGCCTCCCGCCATCGACAACGCGCCGGCCACCAGGCCGGCGAGGCCCGAGACAACGATTGTGGAGCGATCGGTCGTGGCACCGGCGACACCTATGACGAGACCGGCGGTGGAGACGATGCCGTCGTTCGCGCCGAGCACACCGGCGCGCAGCCAATTGAGCCGGCTCCCGAGGCTCCCGTGCCGCTTCTCGTCCCTTGACATCACCGCTCCAGTGAACCACGGATCGCACCACGCGGCGACATGACGACAATTGCACCACTGTAGGCGGTATACCCGGCCATGAAGTGGCCATTCGCGTTTCGGAACCCGATTCAGCTGGCACCGGTGCGCTATTCTCTCAGCCTCCGACGAGAAGGCTTCGCATGAGCACTCACGAAGAATCACCGCAGACGCAGGAAGGCGCGTACGAGCGTCCGGCCGACCAGCCGTCCGGCCTGCACGGCTCGCTTGCCTGACCGGATGCCGAAGCTCACAGAAGCATCACGACGGTCGAGACAACCTGGTGTCATGCCCTTCCGCCACGAGACGAACCCACACTGTCCTACTTGCTCGGTTTGCGAACCTCGTTGCGGCCGAATACCTTCAGAAGATGTTGCGAGTAATCGGCGCGGGACTCCCGCGAACAGGAACCATGACCCTCAAGAACGCACTCGAAACACTGCTCGGCAAGCCGTGCCACCACATGGCCGAGGTCTTCGGACGCGTCGACGTCGACGTCCCGGGCTTCAGCGCCGCCGCCAGAGGCGACCACCCCGACTGGGACGAACTCCTCAAGGGATACGGCGCCGCCGTCGACTGGCCGGCCGCGGCCTTCTACTCGGAGTTGGCCGACCACTATCCGGACGCGATCGTCGTCCTCTCACGGCGGGACAGCTTCGAATCCTGGTGGACCAGCGCCTCCAACACCGTGTTCAAGAAGTTCAACGAGATCGACGACCCGAGCGGCGGCCCGTGGCTGGCGATGGTCCGCGACGTCTGGGACTACACCTTCGAGGGCGCCCCCATCGAGGACAGGGACGCCGTCGAGGCCGCCTACCACCGCTACCACGAGAAGGTCCGCGAGACCATCCCGGCCGAGCGCCTCGTCGAGTTCGAAACCGGCGCGGGCTGGGAGCCGCTGTGCGCGGCCCTCGGGCTGCCGATCCCCGAAGAGCCCTTCCCGCACCTGAACTCCACCAAGGAATTCCACGACCGCATCGCGGACATCCAGCAGGGCGATCAGTAGCCGCGCCGGTCAGCCGTGGAGCCGCTTGGCGGTTTCACGGCTCGCCTCCATCGCCGCCCGCGCGTAGTCCGGGCTCGCCCCGGCCAAGCCGCACGTCGTGGAGACGCTCACCTGCCGGGGCAGCCGCTCGAGGTCGAGCCCCAGGCGTTCCCACAAGCCGGTGATCCGGGCCGCGGCCGTCTCCGCCAGGTCCGGTCTCGGCGCGCCGGTCGCCGGGACGACGCCGGCGATCAGGCGGCCGCCTCCGTCGAGGTACTCCCCGAACTCGTCCACGGCGGGCACGTCGTCGAGGTCGAGCAGCGTCAGATCGAGCGAGACCGCTCCGACACCGGCCTCGGCGAAGAGTTTCAGCGGCGCCCCGGGGGCGCAGCAGTGGACGACGACCGGAACGCCGACGCCGTCGACGACCTCGCGCAGCCGGTCGCGGGCGACCTCGGGCCGCACGCGCCGGTAGAAGTCCAGGCCCGACTCGGTGTGGATCCGGCCCGCCAGCGCCGCAGGCAGCGACGGCTCGTCCAGTTGGATCGACAGGTGCGCCTTGGGAAGCCTGGCCTGCACTGCCGCGGCGTGGTTGCGGAGCCCTTCGGCGAGCGAGGCGGCGATGTCGGCCGCGGCGCCGTGGTCGGCGATCATCGCCCCTCCGGCGCGCCGCCACAGGTTCGCGGCGAGCGTCCAGGGGCCGACGACGGTGAGCCTGACCGGCCCGTCGGTGTTGTCGGCGGCCTCGTGAAGGGCGTCGAGGTCGCGTTCGAGGAAGTCGGAGGCGCGGCGGGTGTCGCGGCCGGGCAAGTCGGCGATCTGCCAGCCTGAGGCCCACCACTGCACGGGAACGCCTTCCAGGAAGGTCGCACCGCGCCCGATCATGTCGGCGCCGAGCCCACGTGCCGGCAGTTCGGGAAGATGGGGCCAATCAGCGAGTTCGCCGAGGACGAGGCGGACGGCCTCGCCGATGTCGGTGCCCGGCAGCGATCCGACGCCCGTGGCGACTCCGGAGGGCAGCGCCGCCGCTTCGTCAGACACCGGCGGCCTCGACCGACTCTGCGGCGTCGATGGTGCCCGATGCGAGGACGGCGTCCCCGAGTTCGGCGTCTGGGTCGGGGTCGTAGACGACCATGGCCTGCCCGGCGGCTACGCCGAAGGCGGGCTTGCCCAAGCGCGCGGTCAGTCCGCCGTCCTCGACTGTGACGGTGGCCGGGTAGACCTCGCCGTGGGCGCGCAGTTGGACTTCGCCCTCGAACGTGCCGGTGCGCTCGCCGCCGAGCCAGACCGGCGCGCCGGTGCGGATGCGGTCGATGCGCAGCGCTTCGCGCGGTCCGACCTCGACGCGGTTGTCGACCGGCGTGATCGACAGGACGTATCGGGGCTTGCCGTTGGCGGCCGGGACCTTGAGGCCGAGGCCGTGGCGCTGGCCGATGGTGAACTGGTGGGCGCCGTCGTGCCTGCCGACGACTTCGCCGGTGGCGGCGTCGACGATCTCGCCTTGTTCGGAGCCGAGCTTCTTCTTGAGGAACCCGGAGGTGTCGCCGTCGGCGATAAAGCAGATGTCGTGGCTGTCGGGCTTGCGGGCGACGGCCAGGCCGCGCTCCTCGGCCTCGATGCGGACCTCGTCCTTGGGGGTGTCGCCGAGCGGGAACATCGAGTGGGCGAGCTGCTTCGGCGTGAGGACGGCCAGCACGTAGGACTGGTCCTTGCCGGGGTCGACGGCGCGGCGCAGGAGTCCGTCGTCGGCCTTGCGTGCGTAGTGGCCGGTGACGACGGCGTCGAAGCCGAGCGCCATCGCGCGGTCGAGGACGGCGGCGAACTTGATCTTCTCGTTGCAGCGCAGGCACGGGTTCGGGGTGCGCCCGGCCGCGTACTCGGCGTAGAAGTCCTCGACGACGTCTTCGTGGAAGCGTTCGGCCATGTCCCACACGTAGAAGGGGATGCCGATGACGTCGGCGGCCCGGCGGGCGTCGCGGGAGTCCTCGATCGTGCAGCACCCGCGGGCGCCGGTGCGGTAGGTCTGTGGGTTCTTGGACAGCGCCAGGTGGACGCCGGTGACGTCGTGCCCGGCCTCGACGGCCCGCGCGGCGGCGACCGCCGAGTCGACTCCGCCGCTCATGGCGGCCAGTACTCGCAGTTTCACGCTGTCAACCTTAGGACAGACCCGCGCTTCGCGCACGTTCGACGGCTTCGGGGATGGCGGCCACCAGTGCGTCCACCTCGGCCTTGGTGGTGGGCCAGCCGAGGGTGAAGCGCAGGGAGGAGCGGGCGTCGTCTTCGCCGGCGCCCATGGCGAGCAGGACGTGGGAGGGCTGAGCGATTCCGGCCGAGCAGGCCGAGCCTGTGGCGCATTCGACACCTGCTGCGTCGAGGAGCATGAGCAGGGCGTCGCCTTCGCAGCCGGGGAACGAGAAGTGGGCGTTGCCGGGGAGGCGCTGCTCGGGGTCGCCGTTGTAGATCGTTTCGGGAACGGCTTCGCGGATGCCGGCGACGAGCTCGTCGCGGAGCACCGCGAGGCGTTGCGCTTCGGTCTCCTGGGTACGGACGGCGTGGGCGACGGCCTCGGCGAGTGCGGCGATGCCGGGCACGTCGAGCGTGCCGGAGCGGATCTCGCGCTCCTGCCCGCCGCCGTGGAGCAGGGGGGTGCATTTGGTGTCGCGACGCAGCAGGAGCGCGCCGGTGCCGGTCGGGCCGCCGAGCTTGTGGCCTGAGAGCGCGAGCGCGTCGGCCTGGCAGGCGGTGAAGCAGACGGGGGTGTGGCCGACGGCCTGGACGGCGTCGGTGTGGACGGGGATGCCCAGCGGCGTCGCGAGCGCGACGATCTCGTCGATCGGCTGGAGGGTGCCGACCTCGTTGTTGGCCCACATGCACGTGATGACGGTGATCTCGTCGGCCCGCTCGTCGAGCAGCTCTGCGAGGGCGTCGACCCGAACGCGCCCGAGCTTGTCGACCGGCAGTTCGGTGACGTCGGCCCCCTCGTGGTCACCGAGCCAGGCGACGGCGTCGGCGACGGCGTGGTGCTCGATCGCGGTGGAGACGACGCGGCCACGGCCTTCGTCCCGGCGGGCCCAGTGGAGACCCTTGACGGCGAGGTTGTCGGCCTCGGTGCCCGAGCCGGTGAAGACGACTTCGCTGGGTTTGGCGCCGAGGGCTTCGCCGATGCGTTCTCGGGCCTCTTCGACGGTGCGGCGGGCGGCGCGGCCGGAGGCGTGGAGGGACGAGGCGTTGCCGAGTTCGCGTGCGGTGCGCACGTAGACGTCGAGCACTCTGGGCAGCATCGGCGTGGTCGCGGCGTGATCGAGGTATGCCATGGCCTCTCCAGTCTACGGCGCGAACAGGGGGCTTCGACTAGGCTGAGGCCGCAGGTGAATGTGAGGTCACGCGCTCGAGATAGAATCTGACGAATTCTCGTTGCCTTTTCGGTCACGGGGAGTCGATACCCCCCAGAGGCTGGGTCCTTCAAAGGCTGGGCTTTTTCAAAGGAAGTGTGTGCCGATGTCGCCCGAACTCGACGAAGCACTTCGCGCAGGGCCGTTCCACACCGCCCTGCGTGTCGCCATCCAATCCAGCGGCCTCGGCCTCGACCGGATCCGGCACCGACTGGCGATGCGCGGCATCACCGTCTCCACGACCAGCCTGTCCTACTGGCAGTCCGGCCGGTCCCGGCCCGAACGCGCCGAGTCGCTCGCGGCCGTCACCGCCCTCGAAGACCTCCTCGAACTCCCGGCGGGGTCCCTCCGGGCCCTGCTCGGCCCCAAGCGCGCCCGCGGCCCCCGGTCCATCCGCGGACAGCTCCCCCGGCCCGACTCGGTCCTCGGCGGCGACGCGGTGCGCGAACTGTGCGACCAGGTCCCGGCATCCCGGGAGCACACGCTCGACATCCTCAGCCAGCAAGTGGTCGTCCACGTCGACTCCCGGTACCAGGAGTCGGTGTTCGAGCTGTCGATGCTGGTCAGGGCCAGAAGAGACGATGTCGACCGCTATATCCTGCTGTACCGGGGCGACACGGGCTGCGACATCGACGACATCGAGTTCAAGCCGGTGCGCGACTGCTCGGTGCCCAATGTGCTGCGCCACGACGAAGCACCGGTCGCACTGGCGGAGATCGTGTTCGACCAGCCGCTGCCGCAAGGCGCGACGCACCTGTTCGAGATCGTCGTGCAGGGCAACGGCGGCGTCTCGACCGGGCACGGCAACGCCTTCCGCTACCCGGTCGACCACTACTCGCTGCAGATCCGCTTCGCTCCCGACGCCATACCGAGGCGCGTCTACCGTTTCGCCCAGTCCTCGCTCCAGCGCGACAAGCGCGAGACCGGCGACCTCCAGCTCGGCCCGGGCCGGACCGTGGCGTTGGCGGAGCCGGTGCCCAGACCAGGCGCGCTCGGCATCGGCTGGGACGCATAGGCAACCGAAGAGGGGCGCCTCCGGAGATCCGGAGGCGCCCCTTCTCGGTTTTGGCTGGTCTTCCGCGTTGCGGCTGCGCTTCTGGTTCCGCGCCTCGCTAGCGCTC
>NZ_JAKZEW010000013.1:74953-87257 GCF_022548875.1 Glycomyces sp. L485
AAGCGCCTGACCGCCCACCAGGCGCTCGGCAGGAGCAGCGCGGCGGCGACGAGCTTGATGAAGTCGCCGATGAGGTACGGCGTCATGCCCCACGCGACCGCCTGAGCGGCGTCGACGCCGTAGGACCAGGCGAGGTACGGCACGCCGAAGGCGTAGATGACGATGTTGCCCACGGCCATGAGCCCGACCGTCTTGAGCACGGTCCGGTCGGCTCCGCGCCCGGCCAGCCAGCCGACCGCGATGCCCGCGGCGAGGAAGCCGACGATGTAGCCGAGGGTCGGGATGGCGTGGCCGGAAGCGCCATCGGTGAACCAGGGGACTCCGGCCATGCCGGCGACGAGGTAGACCAGGAGCGTCAGCCCCGCGCGAAGCGGCCCGTAAGAGGCGCCGAGGAGCAGCACGGTGAACGTCGTCAGGACGAACGGGACCGGACTGATCTGCGGGATCGTGATCGCGACCTGAGCCGAGGCACCCACGGCTGCGGCTCCGCCGAGGACGAGGACGGCGTCACGGGCGACCGCGGCGGCACGCGAGGTGCCGGGCAGCAGATCGGCCAGGACTCGGGGCGCGGGGAGCGCGGCTGCTGGGGCGGTCATTGCGGATTCCTCCAACATCATCTGTAGGTTTCGTCAAACGAGAGGCTGTTTCGAAGCCTAACCCACAGTTGTTTCGGACCGATGACGCCCCAGCAGCGCAGCTACTTGCGCTTCTCGGCCTCTTCGAGCACCTGCGGGAGCACCTCGAACAGGTCGCCCACGACGCCGAAGTCGGCCATGGAGAAGATCGGGGCATCGGCGTCCTTGTTGACCGCGACGATGAGCTTGGAGGTCTGCATTCCGGCCCGGTGCTGGATCGCGCCGGAGATGCCGGCGGCGACGTACAGCTGCGGGCTGACGGTGGTGCCGGTCTGCCCGACCTGGAACTTGTGCGGGTAGTACCCGGCGTCGGTCGCGGCGCGGGAGGCGCCGACGGCGCCGCCGAGGACGTCGGCGACGCGCTCGATGAGCGCGAAGTCGTCGGCGGAACCGACGCCGCGGCCGCCGGAGACGACCACGTCGGCTTCGGCCAGGCCCGGGCGGTCGCCCGCGGGCTCGACGACGCTCTCGGCGATCCGGACGCGCCTGTCGGACTCGGCCACCTCGGCTTCGACGTCCTCCACGACCGGCTCACTCGGCGCGGCCTCGGCTTCGGTCGCCCCTGCCTTGACCGTGGCGAGCGTGAAGCCCTTGGTGATCTTCGAAGTCGTGATCGTTGCGCCGGCGAAGATGTCCTGCTCGGCGACGCCTTCGGCGTCGAGTCCGGTCACATCGGTCAGCAGCCCGTTGTCGAGGTCGACGGCGAGCCGGGCGGCGAGCGCCTTGCCCTCGTCGGTGCTCGGCAGCAGGAACGCGGCCGGTTCGGTCTTGCGGGCCACGTCGGCGAGGACCGTCGCTTTGGGATCGACGAAGTAGTCGTCGGCGCCCTCGGCGCTGACACGGTAGACCTTGGCGGCGCCGTACTCGCTCGCGAGGGCCGCGGATTGGGCGTCGAAGGCGATCGCCGAGACGTCGCCGAGGGAGCGTCCGAGCGTGAGGACCTCGGCGGCGTGCTTGCCGGTTTCGGGTACGTAGACGAGGATGTCAGCCATGGCGGTCTCCTAGATGAACTTCTCGGCGGCGAGGAACGCGGCGAGCTTGCGGCCGCCTTCGCCCTCATCGGTGACGATCTGGCCGGCGCTGCGCTCGGGCCGGTCGGCGGCGGTGAGGACCTCGGTGGTGGCGGCGCCGGCGCCGACTTCACTCGGGTCGATGCCGAGGTCGGCGACGGTCAACGTCTCGACCTTCTTGCGCTTGGCGGCCATGATGCCCTTGAGCGACGGGTAGCGCGGCGTGTTGATGGTGTCCCACACGGAGACGATCGCGGGCAGGGACGCGGTGAGGACGTCGTAGCCGTTCTCACGCTGGTGCTCCACTGTGATCGCATCACCGTCGAGCTCGATCTTGCGTGCGCCGGTGGCGGCCGCGGCGCCGGTGCGGGCGGCGAGCATGTGGGCCATGACGCCCATGCCGGAGTCGGTGGACTCGGCGCCGGCGATGACGAGGTCCCATTCGAGGCGGCCGAGCGCGGCGGCCAGGATCTTGGAGGTGGCCAGGGCATCGGAGCCGGCCACGGCTTCGTCGCTGACGTGGACGGCCTTGTCGGCCCCCATGGCGAGGGTCTTGCGGACGGTCTCGGTCGCCTGGTCGGGCCCGAGCGTGAGAACGGTGACCTCGCCGCCGTGAGCCTCCTTGAGCTGGAGGGCGGCTTCGACGGCGTACTCGTCGAGCTCCCCCATGACGTTGTTGGCGCCGTTGCGGTCGACCCGCAATTCGGCGTCCAGCTGTCTTGCGAGTCCCGAGTCGGGGACTTGCTTGACCAGAACCACGATGTTCATAGACAACCTCCGCAGGGTCAGTACGTACGGACCAGTGACTATATCCTAATGAAGTTACCAGCGAGTAACTACCCGAGCCGTTGTTGGACCCGGCGAGCCGGACAAGGCATGATTGGAGAATGATCCGGGTTGCGGTCCTCCTGTTCCTCGTCCACCTGGCACTGCTCATCGCCGCAGTGGCGGATTGCCTCGGCGGTGAGAAGTCGCCCCGGCGGCTCACACGCGGCTGGTGGGTGCTCATCATCGTGCTCCTGCCGATCGCGGGCTCGCTGCTGTGGTTCCTCTTGGGGCGCGCCAGACCGGAGGGCGGCATGCCTGGTCCCGGACGGCCGAGCGGCGGCGCCGGCGGCGGCCCGAGGCGGCCGCGCGGCCCGGTCGCTCCGGACGACGATCCCGACTTCCTGCGGGACCTCGACCGCCAGCTCCGCGACGACGAGCGACGAGAAGACTGACCGCGGCACCGTCGAAGGGCCGGGCGCCAGCCCGGCCCTGTTCCGTGTCCGGGGCGCGCCGCCTGGTCAGGCGGACCGCTCTCGACGAGGGCGCGCCGTCCGGCGCGGGGTGGCCTTCGTCCTCGGCACCAGCGTGGGGTTCACGTTGCGTCGCACCACGTCGGCGGTGATGCACACCTTCGCCACCTCGTCGGCGCGCGACGGGATCTCGAACATCACCGGCTGCAGGACTTCTTCGAGGATCGCACGCAGCCCGCGTGCGCCGGTGCCGCGCAGCAGCGCCGACTCCACGATCGGCTCCAACGCGTCGTCGGCGAACTCCAGCTCCACGCCGTCGAGCTCCAGCAGCCGCTGGTACTGCTTCACGAGCGCGTTCTTCGGTTCGGTCAGGATCCGAAGCAGCGACGGCTTGTCCAGATGGTTCACAGTGGTCAGCACCGGCAGGCGTCCGACCATCTCCGGGATGAGACCGTATTTCAGCAGGTCGTCAGGCATGACCTGCGAAACGATCGCGTCGTCCGCGTCGTCCTCCGCCGAGCGCAACGGCGCGGTGAAGCCGACGGTGCGCTTCCCGATACGGTTCTCGATGATCTCCTCGATCCCGGCGAACGCGCCGCCGCAGACGAAGAGGATGTTCGAGGTGTCGATCTGGATGTGCTCCTGGTGCGGATGCTTGCGCCCGCCCTGCGGCGGCACCGACGCCACCGTGCCCTCCAGGATCTTCAGCAATGCCTGCTGCACACCCTCACCGGAGACGTCACGGGTGATCGAGGGGTTGTCGGCCTTCCTGCCTGCCTTGTCGATCTCGTCGATGTAGACGATGCCGGTCTCTGCGCGTTTGACGTCGAAGTCGGCGGCCTGGATGAGCTTGAGGAGGATGTTCTCGACGTCCTCGCCGACATAGCCGGCCTCGGTCAGGGCCGTGGCGTCGGCGATCGCGAACGGCACGTCCAGCATGCGCGCGAGCGTCTGCGCCAAGTGCGTCTTGCCGGAGCCGGTGGGGCCGACCAGGAGGATGTTCGACTTCTGCAGCTCGACGTGGTCGACACCGGGTTTGGAGGAGCCCAGCTCGCCGAGCTGGACACGCTTGTAGTGGTTGTAGACCGCGACGGCGAGGGAGCGCTTGGCGTCGCCCTGGCCGATGACCCACTGGTCGAGGAACTCGACGATCTCCTTGGGCTTGGGAAGGTCCTCCCAGGCGACCTCGGCTTCCTCGGCGAACTCCTCTTCGATGATCTCGTTGCACAGATCGATGCACTCGTCGCAGATGTAGACGTTGTTCGGCCCCGCGATCAGCTTCCGGACCTGCCGCTGCGACTTCGAGCAGAAGGAGCACTTCAAGATCTCACTGTCTCCCAGGCGTGGCGCCATCGCAGTCGCTCCTAAGGTGCTCGGTTGATTCTGGACGAACCGGTGTCTCAATCCATTATTTCGCATTTGCGGCCGGATCGCTAGTGACGATCCGGTACCTGAGCGGACGTGGCAAGCGTTCCGCCAGTGCCAGCGCCACGGTACCTCGAGTGGGCGACAAAGGGAAGGGGATCGTCCAGACACGAGGCTCCGTCGCGCGGTGGTGCAGGGCGCGGCGAACCGACGGCTCCGCTGGCGTGCCGTCGGCCCGCCGCGCCCTCTCTCATATGCGGTTGGAGCTAAGCCGCGGCCTCGGCGGGCAGCGCGTTCTTCTTGCGGTATGCCAGCACGTTGTCGACCAGGCCGTAGGCCACGGCCTCCTCGGCGGTGAAGATCTTGTCGCGCTCGATGTCCTTGCGGACCCGAGCGAGGTCCTGGCCGGTGTGACGGGCGAGGACCTTCTCCAGCTGGTCGCGCATGCGCATGATCTCGCGCGCCTGGATCTCCATGTCGGAAGCCTGCCCGAAGGTGCCCTCGGTGGCGGGCTGATGGATGATCACGCGCGAGTTCGGCAGCGCGGTGCGCTTGCCGGGCGTGCCGGCTGCGAGGAGCACGGCGGCGGCCGAGGCGGCCTGGCCCATGCACACGGTCTGGATGTCCGGGCGCACGTACTGCATCGTGTCGTAGATGGCCATGAGCGCCGTGAGCGAGCCGCCGGGCGAGTTGATGTACATGATGATGTCGCGCTCGGGGTCGTTGCCTTCGAGGACGATCAGCTGGCTCATGATGTCGTTGGCGGAGGTGTCGTCGACCGGGGAGCCCAGGAAGATGATCCTGTCCTCGAACATCTTGTTGTACGGGTTCATCTCCTTGACCCCGTACGACGTCTTCTCGGTGAACGACGGGACGATGTAGCGGGCCTGCTGCTGGTAGGCCGGGCCGGAGTGGGCGTTGAATTCCATGTCTTTTATCCCCTCGTTCCTACTGGGCGTCAGCCGGGACGTCGGTCACTCGCTGGACCACATGGTCGATGAAGCCGTAGTCCTTCGCCTCGGAGGCGGTGAACCAGCGGTCGCGGTCGGAGTCGGTCTCGATCTCCTCGATGGTGCGCCCGGTGTGGTGGCCGACGCGCTCCTGGAACATCTGCTTGGTGTAGAGCATCTGCTCGGCCAGGATCGCAACGTCCGACGCGGTGCCGCCGATGCCGCCCGAAGGCTGGTGCATCATGATGCGCGCGTGGGGAAGTGCGTAGCGCTTGCCCGAGGTGCCGGCGCACAGGAGCAGCTGGCCCATGGAGGCGGCCATGCCCATGGCGACGGTGGCGACGTCGTTCTTGATGTACTGCATGGTGTCGTAGATCGCCATGCCGTCGTACACCGAGCCGCCGGGCGAGTTGATGTAGAGCTTGATGTCCCGCTCCGGATCCTCGGCTTCGAGCAGGATGAGCTGCGCGCACAGCCGATTGGCGATCTCGGAGTTCACCTCGGAGCCGAGGAAGATCACCCGCTCCTGGAGCAGGCGGTCGAACACCATGTCGTCCAGGCCGGGGGAGCTCGCGGAGCCGCCTCGGCGGGCGGCCGGAAGGAAGACGTTCCTCTCCAGCTCCGAGGAGAATGGAATCGAATGCTCCATGACTTGCACCTTCATTCTGTCTCGGCGATATGCAGTCGGCTTTGCGATTACCTCCCAGACCTTAACCCGTCGGGCCGACGTTCGGACGCGCCTGGGCTCCGTGTTCGCTTCCAGCGGAGCCCGGGAGTGCGGACCGGGCCCCATCGTCCGGCGTACCCGGGACCGCCGCTCGCACTCGGTGTGCGACAGCACGAAACCCGGCCGGCGGGGCCGGCCGGGTCCGCTCTGGCGTTCGGCTAGTCGGTGACGTGGAGGAGTAGGTCCGGGCTGCCCTGCGGGTCGCCGATCGCCCCCGAGGTGGCCGCGCCGGTCAGGGCCGCGGCAACTTGGCCGGGGGTGGCGTTCGGGTGCGTCGACAGGTAGACGGCGGCGGCACCGGCGACATGCGGCGCGGCCATGGAGGTGCCGCTGAGGCTCTGGGTGAGCCCGAGGAGGTAGGCGGATTCGATGTCGACGCCCGGCGCGAAGAGGTCTACGCACGAGCCCCAGTTGGAGAAGTCGGCGCGGGCGTCGTCGGCGGCGGAGGCGGCGACGGTCAGCGCGGAAGGTTCGGCGGCCGGGGACGAGCTGCAGGCGTCGGCGTCCTCGTTGCCGGCGGCGACGGCGTAGGTGACGCCGGAGGCGATCGAGGCGGCGACGGCGTCGTCGAGGGCCTCGGAGTTCGCGCCGCCGAGGCTCATGTTGGCGACGGCGGGCTGCCGGGCGTTCTCGGTGACCCACTCGACGCCCTCGATGACGCCGGCGGTGGTGCCCGAACCGACGCAGTTGAGGACCTGAACGGGCACGAGCGTGACCTCCTTGGCGACGCCGTAGTCGGTGCCGCCGACGGTCCCGGCGACGTGGGTGCCGTGGCCGTTGCAGTCGTTGCCGTCGCCGATGATCGGCAGGACCGAGCTGAAGCCGGGGGCGAGGCGCCCTGAGAACTCCTCGTGGCCCAGCCAGATGCCGGTGTCGATGATGTAGGCGTGGACGCCCTCGCCGGCGTTCGGGTAGGTGTAGGAGTCGTCGAGCGGCAGTGAGCGCTGGTCGATGCGGTCGAGGCCCCATGAGGGCGGATCGGTCTGAGTGGCGCCGGCCCGGACGGTCTGGTTCTGCTCGACGTAGGCCACGGCCGGGTCGGCGGCCAGGCGCTCGGCCTCGCGCTCGCTCATGGTGGCGAAGGCGGCGTCGACGGAGTCGAAGACCTCGGCGACTGTACCGCCGAAGTCCTCGACGACCGCTTCGGAGGCGTCGTCTTCGAACACGACGATGTACTCCCCGGAGATGGCGGTCGGGAGGGAGGCGCCGAGGATCTCGCCGGACGCGCGCCCTGGATCGGCGCCGGTATCGGCGACCGCCGGTACGGCGGCGAGACCGGTGAGGGCCGCGGCGGTGGCCGCGGTGAGGAGGAGGCGACGGATGGGCCTGAAGGTCGTGCTAGGCATGGGGTTTCACCCTTCTGCAGCATTCTACTATGGCTTCTGTCACACCATATCAAGATATCGATAGGTTTGGTTACCTTACGTAACGTGATGCGAAACGTCCCCATTTAGACCACAATGGAGCACAATGGAGCACAATGTGTCAGGCTCCCCCACTGCACGTCTGCGCTTCCGGCCGTCGTAGTAGACGTCCCCGTCAGTGACCGGCTGGACGCCCGCCAGGGTCATGCGCGCCGTGCTCTTTCCGGCTCCGTCGAGACCCAGCAGGACCTCGAGCCCTCCTCGATGCTCATCGAGACCCCGCGGAGCACCGGCACCGAGCCAGCCGGAGCCCAGGTCCGAGATGCCAAGCAGCCCGCCACCTCCCAGGTACGCGGCGATCACTTCAGGGTGCCGCTGGACGTCCTCAGGTTCGCCCTCGGTGAGGAGCTGCCCGAAATCGAGGACGTAGACGTAGTCGCACACGCCGCGGCGACATTCGGTCACGAGAGGAATTCGAACGCGAAGGTCGATGCGAAGCAGAGCCCGGCTGCTGCCTGGATACCCGTCGGATGAGGACGGGGACTCACATGTGGCACTTCCGTTGCGGTCGTGTGCTACATCGAGAAACTTAAATGCTTATCGTGAATTGCATCTCCACCCGCGAGTGGCAAGAAATTCCGAAAGCGCATGCAAGACGAAAGGGCCCACCGCTTTCGCGGTGGGCCCCAGACGAATCAGACGGGAGCGACTACTCCTCGGTCGACTCCTCGGCTTCGGCTTCGGCCTTGGCGCGGCCCGGGAACAGGGCCTCCTCGGACAGCTCGTTGCCCTTGGCGTCGACGATCGTCGCCTCCTTGACGACCTCCTCCAGCGCGAGCTGCTGGCGCAGGTTCGCGGCGATCTGCTGGAGACCGCCATTGCCGCGGAGCTGGTCGACGAACTGCTGGAACTGCTCCTGCGGGACGCCGCGCTGCTGCGCCTGACGCACCACCTCGGCGGTCATGAGGTCGCCGGAGACCTCCAGCTCCTTCTCGCGGGCGATACGGCCCAGGATGATCGACTGGCGAAGGTTCGACTCGATGTCCTTGCGCAGATCGGCGTCGAACTCCTCGGCGGTCTTTTCGATCGCGGCGAGGTACTCCTCGAAGCTGCCGGCCATCTGCGTGACCTGCTCTTCGAGGTGGTTCCGGCTGTTGTCGATCTCGTCGTTGACGGTCTTCTCCGGCAGCGGCAGATCGACGGCCTCGAGAAGTGCGTCGAGGGTCTTGGAGCGGGCCTCGGAGGCCTTGCCCGAGACGGCCTGCTCCTCCAGGCGCTGGCGAGTGGCGTCGCGCAGCTCCTCAAGGGTGTCGTGCGGGCTCGACATCTCGGCGAACTCGTCGTCTAGCTCGGGCAGCTCGCGCTCCTTGACCTGCTGGACGCGGACCTCGACGTCGGCGGTCTGGCCCTCCTGCTCGCCGGCCAGGGTCGACTGGATGGTCTTCTCGTCTTCGGCGCTCATGCCGATGAGGGCCTCGTCCAGGCCGTCGAGCAGATTGCCCGAGCCGACCTCGTGGCTCATGCCGGTGACCGAACCGCCCTCGACCTCTTCGCCGTTCTGGGTGGCCTTGAGGTCGACGACGACGAAGTCGCCGTCGGCGGCGGGGCGCTCGACGGTCTTGAGCGAGGAGAAGCGCAGGCGCTGCGACTCGAGGTCAGCGTCGATGTCCTCCTCGGAGACGTCGTCGGCCTCGACGGTGACCTTCAGGGTCGAGAAGTCGGGCAGTTCGTAGTCAGGGGTCACATCGGTCTCGACGACGAACTCGAACGGCTTGCCGTCCTCGATCGGCTTGACCTCGGTCAGCTCGGGGCGGCCGAGGGCGTTCACGTCGTTCTCGCTGACGGCCTTGTTCAAGTTGGCCTGAACCGCCGGGTCCATCGCCTGGGCGTAGACCGACTCGCGGCCGACGCGCTGGTCGATGACCGGACGGGGGGCCTTGCCAGGACGGAAACCGGGGACGCGGACCTGCTGCCCGACCGACTTGTACGCCTCATTGATGTACGGCGCCAGCTCCTCGAACGGCACCTCGACCGACAGCCGTACCCTGGTCGGGCTCAGGGTCTCGACAGTGCTCTTCACAGGCGTACTCCTAGATCAAGTTCGCTTAATTGCTATTGCGTCAACACGGGGGCTCGCGGTCTCGAACACGCAGAATCCACCCCCGCTCAGATCGAGTCTAGGTCGTCGCGGGCGCGCCACCCCGGCGGGTGTGGCCGATATCGCCGGAGGTCACCATGAGACGGCAGCGTGGACTGGGGACGGCATGACGCCTAGACTACGCCGAGCTACCGCTATCCAGGAGGACGAATGGCCGCTCCCGCAATCCTGCTGTTCACCAAGACGACCGGCTTCCGGCACGACTCCATCCCCGCCGGGGTGGAGGCTCTCAAGTCCATCGCCGACGACCTGGGCTTCCACGCCGAGCACACCGAGGACGCGAGCGTCTTCAACCCGACCGACCTCACTGCATACACGGCGATGGTGTGGCTGTCTACCTCCGGCGACGTGCTGGACGAGCTGGGCAGGGCCGCACTCGCGGACTACGTGACCGGCGGCGGGGGCTGGTGCGGCATCCACGCCGCCTCGACCGCCGAGCGGAGCTGGCCTTATTTCCGCCAGCTCGTCGGGGCCCGCTTCATCGGCCACCCCCCGGGCTGCACCGAAGGCAAGGTCAAGGTCGACACGGCGCACCCCTCCACGTCCCACCTGCCACAGGAATGGACCTGGAATGACGAGTGGTACAGCTTCGACGAGCGCCCGACCGGCGTCGAAGTGCTGCTCGAAGTCGACGAGGACAGCTACGACACCGCCGACCTGGC
The DNA here is from genome assembly GCF_022548875.1 of Glycomyces sp. L485. Taxonomy (GTDB): domain Bacteria; phylum Actinomycetota; class Actinomycetes; order Mycobacteriales; family Micromonosporaceae; genus Glycomyces. Next base: position 85,063 of record NZ_JAKZEW010000013.1, read on the forward strand.
GATGGGCGACCCCCACCCCCTCGCCTGGCACCGCCGCCTCGAGGCCGGCCGGTGCTTCTACACCGCTCTGGGTCACGACATCTCCGCATATTCCGACCCCGTGTTCCTGCGCCATATTCGCGGTGGGCTGGAAAGTGTCCTCCCCAAGCAGTGAGAGATGCCACGTTATGCTTTAGGGCCAGACGCACCCGATCCCCGACGAGGTGGTTTCCTTGGCCGACGGCATACGCGTCATCGTGACCGACATCGGCTCCGTTCTGTTCAAGTTCGACCCCGAGCACCGGTTCGAGATCCTCGCCGAGCGAACCGGCCTGCTCCGCGGCGAACTGGAAGAACGCCTCTTCGCCTCCGGCTTCGAGACACGCTGCGAAGCCGGCGAGTTCACCCAGGAGGAAATCCGCGACCAGGTGGGCGACATGATCGGCTTCGACGGGGACACCGACGAGCTGAGCAGGATCTGGACGTCGGCGTTCACACCCGACAAGGACGTCTTCGACGCCCTGACCTCGGCAAACCTCCCGCTGGCGATCTTCTCGAACAACGGGCCGCTGTTCGCCGACTTCTTCGACGAGCGCTTCCCCGAGGCCGCCAAGTGGTTCCGCCACCGATACTTCGCCTGCCGCCTGAAGGCGCGCAAACCGGACCCGGAGGCCTACCGACTTGTCGAGGACCACCTCCGCACCGCCCAGGAGGCGTCCCCGCACCAACTGCTCTTCATCGACGACAACCGCCAGAACACCGCCGCTGCGGCCGAACGGGGCTGGCAAGTCCACACCTTCACCAGCACCGAAGCTCTGAGAAGCGTCCTCGAGCACACCGGCTGACACTCCCCCGGCGGGTTCCTTGCAGGAGAGAATCACCGCACGCTAGACTCGTTCCCGGTCCGCCGCTGGCGGCCCGCGCGGGCGTAGCTTAATGGTAAAGCCTTGGTCTTCCAAACCAATGACGCGAGTTCGATTCTCGTCGCCCGCTCAGCCCCACTAGCTGGGAAAACGCCCCCGGTTCCGATCGCAGGATCGAACCGGGGGCGTTTGGGTAGTCAGGGTAGTCACGCAGGTAGTCGGCGACCATGTGCCACCGGTGGCGACCGTTGGCAAGATTTCGAGGCTGGTTCGAGGTGGAAACCGAACCCGTGTCTATGTGGACAGACACAGACTCCTCCCCGACGACCAGCCGTTCAACGCCTCGTCGGACCCGACCCCACGAACCCTCCATTGGCCTGTAAACCAACGCCCTCGGAGCCAAGCCGCTCTCAAGTCGCCAACTTACCGATGCGCAGGCATGCCGCCCGCTGGTCGATCCCGGCCAGCATCCGGTGGATCGTCGAGTCCCGAGTGATGGACCGTTATGTGCGGGCGATGGTCGCGGGTGACCAACGCGTAGTCCAAGGCGGTCTCGATCAGGTCGGTATCGCAGGTGCGCGCGGTCGACCATCCCACGATCGTGCCGGCGAAGACGTCCTTGATCGCCGCGATCCACGCCCCGCCGTCGCGGGTGGGAATCCAGGAGGCATCGGCCAGCCACAGCCGATCGGGCGCGGTGGCGGTGAAATCGCGTCTGACCAAGTCCTCAGCCTCCACAGCGCGCCGATCGTGCCAGGCGGTACCGGTCCGGGCCCGGCGATAGGCCCCTTGCCAGCCCTGGACGCGCATGAGCCGCTCGACGCGCTTGCGGCCCACGCGCACACCATCGCGACGCAGGCGACCCCAGACGCGGTCGGCGCCGTAGGTGCGATCGGAGTCCTCCCAGATCCGCTGGATATGGGCGGTCAGGGCCCGATCGTCGACCTCCCGCGCGCTCGGATCATGCTCGCGCGCCTGCCAGTGATAGTAGGTCGATCGGCTGATGCCCAACACCCGCAGGATGAGACCGACCTCGTGCGTGGGGCGAAGGGCGCGAACCAGACTCACCACGATCGACGGATCTCGGAGGCGAAAAATGCCGTCGAGGCCTTCAACACCTCGATGACCTTCTCGGCTTCCCGCAGCCGCTTGGCCAGATCGGCGTTCGCCGTGATCAGCTCGGCGCGCGAGGGCTCGCCCTCACCGCCCTCGGGCGCAGGCGCGGCGTTCGTGGCCTTGGCCTTGCGCACCCAGGTACGGACCGACTCGTAGGTGACATTGAGCTTCCTGGCGATGTCGGCGATCGTCATACCCAGGGCTTGATCAAGTTCCGCGCTGGTGTGGAAGGTCTGG
>NZ_JAKZEW010000053.1 GCF_022548875.1 Glycomyces sp. L485
GAGAACCGGTCCTGGGGCGTCGGCGAGTACTTGTCGCTCATGTCTTTCATCCTTTGCTGCTTCAGATCTCGAGGTCTTCCATCGGCGCGTCGAGGCTCTATTCCATCGTCTCCGAACTCAGTGTTCGAAACAGTTTCGCACTCGTTTCTCGGCGCTCTCGAACATACGCATCGGCTGCGAGCGCGTCAAGCCACAGAAACATAAAGATCGTCCGCCCGCACTGTTGCGATCGGCGGGCCCACCTCAGACATTGAAACTGTTTCGTAGGCAGGATAGAATGGCGTCCCCGACGAGGACGAGGTGCGAGCGATGAGCAGACCGGCCCACCCCCGCCCGACGCTGGCCGCCGTCGCCGAGCGCGCGGGCGTCTCGAAGGCCACTGCCTCCAAAGTGCTCAACGACAGGCCCGGCGTCTCCGAGGGGACCAGGCGGCAGGTTCGGCAGGCGATCCAGGAGCTCGGCTACATCCCCAGCACCGGCCCGAGGGAGCCGGTCGCGCGCAGCGCGGTCCACGTCGTGTTCGACACGATCATCAACATGTACTCCCTCTACGTCCTCGACGGCGTCATCAGCGCCGGGGCCGAACACGGCGTCGACATCGTCACGAGCGCCTTGGCCGCCGACGGGGTCATCCCCGACCAGTCGCTTGGCACCGATCGCATCAGGGAGATCGCGGCCCGCGGCCACACGGGCCTGATCGTGGTCACCGCCCAGCTGACCGGCGAGGAGATCGCCCTGTGCGAGAGCCTCGGCCTGCCGCTGGTGGTCATCGACCCGCTCAACCCGCTCGACGACCGCGTCACCAGCATCGGCGCCACCAACTGGGCCGGGGGCGTGCAGGCTACGCGGCACCTGCTCGATCTCGGGCACCGCAGGATCGCCTTCGCCGGCGGCCCCGAGCACTCGGTGCCCGGCCGCGAGCGCCTCCACGGCTATCGCGAGGCCCTGGAGACCGCGGGCCTCGCCCCCGACCCGGCGTTGACGAGTCACGGCCCCTTCGCAGCCGAGACCGGAGTCCAGATCGCCGAGTCCCTACTGGACATGGGCGAGCCGCCCACGGCGATCTTCGCGGGCAGCGACGTGATCGCCTTGGGCGCAATCCGGGTCGCCCAGCACCGCGGCGTTCGCATCCCCGAGGAGCTGAGCGTCGTCGGATTCGACGACACGTACGGTGCGATGTGGATCGAGCCGGGGCTCACCACGGTCCGACAGCCGCTGCGCCAGATGGGCCGCGTCGCCGCCCGCACCGTTCTCGAACTGGCCGGCGGCAAGGTGCCCGACTCCCACCACGTGCAGTTGGCGACGAGTCTGGTCATCCGCGAATCCACCACCGGGCCGCCCGGGCCTCGATAGGGTCGAACCGCTTGACAGCGCTGAGCGACGGCAGTAATCTACAACCAAATGGTTGTAGATGAATTGAACGAGCGGGCCACGGACCACGTGTTCCACGCACTGGCCGACGCCACGCGCCGCGACATCCTCAGCCGCTGCGCCGACGGCGAACCGTCGGTCTCGCGACTGGCCGATGCCTACCCGATGAGCTTCGCAGCCGTGCAGAAGCACGTCGCGGTGCTCGAACGCGCCGGCCTGGTGATCAAGCGGCGCCGCGGACGGGAGCAACTCGTGCGCACCGACCCCGAGGCCCTGCGCAGAGCACGGCAGGTCCTCGACCGGCTCGAGACGACATGGCGCGAGCGTGTGAATCGGATGTCCGACCTGCTCGCGGAGGAAAACGCGCCCGAAGACCACGAAACGACGAAAGGAACGGACCAATGAGCGTCACCAGTGTCGACAAGGACTTCGAACAACTGACCCTGACCCTCATCGCCGACTTCGACGCACCCGCCGAGCAGGTGTGGCGGCTGTGGGAGGACCCGCGCAAGATCGAGCGCTGGTGGGGGCCGCCGACCTACCCGGCGACGTTCGAGCGCCACGACTTCAAGCAGGGCGGCGAGACCGCGTACTACATGACCGGCCCCGAGGGCGACAAGCACTACGGCTGGTGGAAGGTCACGGCGATCGACCCGCCGAGGTCGGTCGAGATCACCGAAGGCTTCGCCGACGACGAAGGGAGGCCGATCCCTGAGATGCCCGCGAGCATCATGCGGATGCGCCTGTCCGACCACGACGGCGGCACGCGCATGGAACTGCGCTCGACCTTCGACTCCCGCGAGCAGATGGACCAGCTCGTCGAGATGGGCATGGAAGAGGGCCTGGCGGGGGCAGTAGGCCAAATGGACGCCCTGCTCACCGCCTGAGCATCGTCGCCTTGCGGCCCTCGGGCCGCAAGGCGACGCACCCTAGGCGTCGATCCGCACCGACACGCCCTCGGAGGAGTGCTCCGCCGTCGCGGTGTAGCCGTCCAAGTCGACCACGACCGATCCGAACTCGCCGCTGACGCCCTTGGCGGCGATCACCGGGACCGACTCACCCGCCGCCGGAGGACGCTGCGGGTCGAGTCGCAGCTCCAGCACACTGCCGGATTCGAGGCCGACGCGACCCGAAACCTTCAGCGGCGCCTCGGCCCCGGACACGACCGTCAGGCGCAGAGCCGCACCCGCCTGCGTGTAGGCGCCCCTCACCTCGACCTGCTCGGCGTCCACCACCAGAGTGCCGCCCTTGACCGACACGTCGCCCTTGCCGAGCGCGGTCGACGAGGCCGCCACCAGCGTGCCGGACTCGACGTAGACCTCACCGGAGAAGGTATTGTCGCCGGCCAGCGCGAGCGAGCCCGAACCGACCTTCATGAGCTTGCCCTTCCCTCCGATGTCGTTGCGCCACATGTCAGAGGTGTTGAAGCCGCCTTTCGAGGCGTCCATGGAGACCCGGACGTCGCCGTCGAAGCGGCCGTAGCCGTCGGCGGCCGCGAACAGGTTGAGCCTCCCCCACTTCTCGGGGCCGTCCAGCAGGGCGTAGCCCCCGCGGAGCGCGGTCGTGCGCAGGACTTCCCGGCGCTGCTCGGCGTCGAGATAGGGCAGTCGGGTCTCCAGGAGGACCTCGGCTCCCTTGGGCACGGTCATCTCGGTGTCGTCGCCGCGCCGCTCCAGGAAGTAGGTCAGCCGCTGCTCGTACAGCTCCCGGTTGGCGGCGTGGTCGGCATACCGGTCGGTGTCCGGCCCCTCGCGGTGGGCGTAGGAGTACAGGGTGTCGACGGTGGTGCCGGTCTTGTCGGTGAAGTACGCCAGGGCCTGGGCGCGCGCATCGGCCTTGAGCTCGGCGTGGGTCGGGTCGTAGAGGGCGGCGGCCGCGAGTGCGGTCGCCAGGATGCGGCCGCCGATGGTGTCGACCGGCGAGTGCATGCCGGACACGATCCGGGAGTGGGCGACTTCGCCGGCGCGCACCAGCAGCTCCTGGAACCGTTCGGGGACGGCGTGGGCCAGAGCGAACGAGGCCAGGAATGCGGCGTTGGCGTGTCCACTGGGGTAGCCGCCGTCCTCATCGGGGTTGTCCGAGCGCTGGCGGAGCAGCTGCGGAGCGGCGATCACGTCGGTGTCGTAGACGGGGATGCCGAGGAAGGGCAGGCCGTCGGTCTCGACGACTTCGCTGTCCTCGTTCATCCGCCATGGACGCGGGTACTGGTAGGTGTACTTGCTGGGGTTCGAGGAGGCGTGGGGGCCGCGGACGGTGTTGACGAGCTCGACGACCCTGCCGAGGTCGGAGTCGGTGGAACCTGCTCCGCGCTCGGAGCCGGGAGGGGCGTCCGGCGGGACCGAGTCACTGATCTTCCCGTCGGGCACCCCGTCGGGGGCGCCGGTGATCGCGGTGACGGCCTTGGCGCCGGACTTGAAGAGGGATTCGAGGGGGCCGAGTCCGCCGAGTGCGCTGTGGCTCTGGTGCTGGCGGTCGAAGATGTACGACTGCTTGGCTTCGGGGACGGTGCGCTCGGCGGTGATCTCGGCGACGTAGCGCATGTTGTCGCGGAGGGTTCCCGGGTCGAGGACGGTGCCGTTGTCCCATTCGGAGCCGGTCTGCCACAGCTCCTCCATGCCCGTGAGGATTCGGACGGCGGCGTTGGTGTCGGAGGAGAGGTTGTCGGTGCTGTTGGTCAGGTAGTCGTCGACGAAGGCCTTGCCGGACCACAGGTCGTAGCGTGCCGAGTTCGGGACGATGTACGGCGCCGGTCGGGTCGCGAAGACCCCGGCCGGGGATGCGGCGGCGGGTGCGGCGGTGAAGGTCTCGGCGGCGGCCGGCGCGGCGATGACTCCGGCGGCGAGGCCCGCCGAGCGTTTGAGGAGTCCGCGTCGGTCGAGCTTGTGCTGTTGGTCTGCCATGCTGTTTTTCACTTTCGTGGGGCGGCGGGGCGGTCGTTCGAGGCTCAGCGTCGCCAGAGCCGTTAAATGCCCATTTTCGCAGAAGTAAAGCGCAGCTGGACGAATCGGGACGTTTGGAGGGCGATCCGTTGCCTTCGAGTGGTGCCGATATGCTGAGCCGACTCTGATATTGATTCAATTCAATATACCGATGGCAGTGTCCCGTGGAAGCCCGGTATCTCCACGTCGGCACGGCCTCTCCCATGATCTACGACGCGGAGTAACCATGCGAATATTCCCCAGAAGACGATGGAAGGCCATCGCGGCCGTATCCGCTGCCGCCCTGGCAGTGACCTTGCCGGCGGCCTGGGCCGTCAGCGCCCAAGCGGCGACCGGCTGCGAGGTCACCTACACGGTGTCGAACGAATGGCCCGGCGGCTTCACCGCAGCGGTCAAGGCGACGAACCTGGGCGACCCGGTCACCTCGTGGACGGTCGGCTGGAACTACGACTCCGGGCAACAGGTCACCAGCGCCTGGAACGCCGACGTCAGCCAGTCCGGTTCGACCGTGACCGCGACGAACATGTCCTACAACGGCAGCGTCGTCTCCGGTGGCGCCGTCGAGTTCGGATTCAACGGCTCGTGGTCGTCGTCGAACCCGGAGCCGAGCTCGTTCACGTTCAACGGAACGACCTGCGACGGCTCGGACGATCCCACGGACGATCCCACAGACGAACCCACAGACGAACCTACGAACGACGAACCCACCGACGAACCCACCGACGATCCGACCGGTGAACCGGGTCAGGGCGGGGACGGCCGGTACGAAGTCGAGGCGCTCACCCGCGGGGTGACGGTCGTGCCCTCGGGCAGCGGACGACTCGTGTCGTGGCGCTTGCTGGGCACCGACGACCCCGATGTGGCGTTCAACGTCTACCGCGACGGCGCCAAGCTCAACTCCTCCCCGATCACCGGGGCGACGAACCATCTCGACTCGGGCGGTTCCTCCGACTCGCAGTACACCGTCAGGGCCGTGACCGACGGTTCGGAGGGATCGGCCTCCGCCGCCGAGGCGGTCTTCAACTCCAGCGGCTATCTCGACATCCCGATCCAGCGGCCCTCCGGCGGCACCACGCCGAGCGGCGAGTCCTACTCGTACGAGGCCAACGACGCCAGCGTCGCCGACCTCGACGGCGACGGCACCTACGAGTACATCCTCAAGTGGTATCCCTCCAATGCGCACGACAACGCGCACGACGGCTACACCGGCAACACCTACATCGACGCCTACCGCCAGAACGGTCAACGGCTGTGGCGCATCGACCTGGGCCGCAACATCCGCTCGGGCGCGCACTACACCCAGTTCCAGGTGTACGACTACGACGGCGACGGCACCGCCGAGATCGCGGTGAAGACCGCCGACGGCACCCGCGACGGCGACGGCACCGTGATCGGCTCGTCCAGTGCCGACCACCGCAACTCCTCCGGGCGCGTCCTCGCGGGCCCGGAGTTCTTGACGATCTTCGACGGCCAGAGCGGCGCGGCGATGGACACCATCGACTACCAGCCGGCCCGCGGCAACGTCTCCTCTTGGGGTGACAACTACGGCAACCGGGTCGACCGGTTCCTCGCCGGAACGGCCTATCTCGACGGCGAGACCCCCTCGATGATCTTCTCCCGCGGCTACTACACCCGCTCGGTGATCTGGGCGGTCGACTGGAACGGATCGGACCTGTCCACCCGCTGGATCTTCGACTCCGACCAGGCAGGCTCCCAGTACGAGGGCCAAGGCGCGCACTCGCTCTCGATCGCCGACCTGGACGGCGACGGCCGCCAGGACGTGGTCTTCGGGGCGATGGCGATCGGCTCGAACGGGCAGGCGCTGTGGAACACCCGCATGTACCACGGCGACGCCCTCCACGTCTCCGACTTCATGCCGGACAATCCCGGCCAAGAGGTGTTCATGCCCGGGGAACACTCCAACCAGCCCTCATCGCGACTCGTCGACGGCGACACCGGATCGATCCTGTTCCAGACCTCGCCGACCGGCGACAACGGCAGGGCCGTGGCCGCCAACGTCTCGGCGAGCAATCCGGGCGCCGAATTCTGGTCGTCGCAGGTGAGCGGCCTGCTCAACGCCTCGGGCCAGAACATCGGTTCGAAGCCCGGCTCGATCAACTTCCTGTCCTGGTGGGACGGCGACGGAGAGCGGGAACTCCTCGACGGCACCCGCATCGACAACTACTCCCCCGGCCAGCGGCTGCTGACCGGTTCGGGAGTGGCCTCGAACAACGGCACCAAGTCGACCCCGGCGATCTCGGCCGACCTGTTCGGCGACTGGCGCGAAGAAGTCGTGTGGCGCACCAGCGACAGCTCCGCGCTCCGGATCTACTCGACGCCGCACGAGACGGACCTGCGCATCCCGACGCTCATGCACGATATTCAATACCGCGTCGCCATAGCCTGGCAGAACACCGCGTACAACCAGCCGCCGCACCCGAGCTTCTACATCGGCAGCGAAGTCACGACCTACCCCTGGCCCGACGTCCACACGCCTTGACACGTGATCGAGTGAGGGGCGGGGCCCGGCCGGGCCCCGCCCCTCGTCGGTGTCCGGTCACGCCGGTGGCCCCGATGATGGTGAGCTGGTATGGGAACGGGCCGCCTCTCCTGACCTCTCCGTTCGGACAGTCGTGGTGCTGCGAGGTCCGGCCGCGACGACGAGGATCATGCGCGGCTCACCGCTCTGGCGCACGGACCGAGAAACAGCGAGGTCGGGGGCGCCAGGCGCCCCCGACCGGATTGCCGAAACGCTAACCGGCGGAACAGGTCACATCGGGCGCTACGGCCGGACCCGAGGCTATGAACCCCCAGGCGTTCCTGGTCTCACCTGCTGCGACTTCGCCGTTCCAACCGGCGTCTCCGGCGGTCACCGTCGATCCGGAGGCACTCACGTCGGCGTTCCACGAGCTGGTGATCGTCTGGCCGCCGGGCCAGGTCCACGTCAGGGTCCAGCCGCCGATGCTCTCGGCGCCGGCGGTGACGTTCACATTGGCCTGCCAGCCCGAGCCCCAGTCGCTGACGACGTCGACGGTGGCACTGCAGTCGCCGTCGGGCGGATCGGTCGTCGGCTCGGAGGTCGGGTCGGTCGGGTCGGTCGGCTCGGAGGTCGGGTCGGTCGGGTCCTCAGCCGGATCGTCGAGGCCGAAGAACTCCACCACATAGGGAATCATCTCGCCGGTGATGACGTTGTGGCCGACGTCCTCGACGCTGATCGCTTCGACCGGAGCTTGGGAATCGGTGCCGCCGTAGCGGGTCCGCTCCCAGTTCGACCGCGGCCGGTCGCTGAACGACGGCGTCTGGGAAACTCCGTGGACGTTCGTCCACTGCTTGATCTGCTCGCCGAAGTTCGGGTAGCGCAGGGCGTCGTCCTCGGTGCCGTGCCAGGTCTGCATGCGCGGGCGCTCCCCGGTGAAACCCGGGTAGGCGTTGCGAACCAGATCGCCCCACTCCTGCGGTGTGCGGATGATCTCGCCCTCCGAGCACTGCGAGTTCCATTCCGAGCCGTCGGTCGTCGCGAAGCATCCGAACGGGACTCCCGCGAACGCCGAGCCGGCGGCGAAGACGTCCGGGTAGAGGCCGAGGAGGACGTTGGTCATCATCGCGCCCGAGGAGACGCCGGTTACGAATCTCCGCTCGGCGTCGATGGTGTAGTTCGACTCGACCCAGTCGATCATCGACTTGATGCTCACCGGATCGCTGCCCCCGCCCCTGGTGAGGGCCTCGGGCGAGGCGACGTCGAAGCACTTGCTCTCGCGCGTCACCGACGGGTACAGGACGATGAAGCCGTGCTCCTCGGCCAGCTGGGCGTACGGAGTGCCGTTGTAGAAGTCGGGGCCGGAGCCGGTGCACCAGTGGACGCCGACGAGGAGCGGCGCGTCGGGCTGCACAGCGTCCGGCACGTACACGTACATCTGGAGGTCGCCGGGGTTGGAGCCGAAGCCCGTCACCTCGGTCAGCTCCCCGGTCGGCACGGGGCCCGACTGCGCCTCGGCCTGATTGGGCAGTGTGACGGCTAGGAGCGCGCCGGCGATGACGAACACCGCGGTCGCCAGGGCGACCGCGGCGCGCCGCGTTCTGAGTCGGATCGTTGGAGCCATGGAGTCTTCCTTGTCTGCCGGGTGGCGGCGGTCCAGACTGTCGGACGCACCTGGCAGAAGCGCTCCCAGTCGTCCGACGTCGACTGGACCGAACCACGTGAGTCGGAGAATCGCAATGAGAGACGTCGTGAGAGTCCAGACAGAATATATCGATTTACATCAATACACAAGTGCCTCAAGGGCGCCGTCTCAGATCGCGCTGCGGCGGCGAGAGCGCCGCACATACCACAATGGAACAAAGATCGCCGCGAGGACGACCGCGATGAGCGGCGTGAACGGCAGCAGGACGCCGAGCACGATCGAGGCGACGCGTAGGAGGCTCGTGACGCCGGACCATCCGGTGCCGACGGCCTCCGCGAAGTTGCCCGGGCCGGTGGACCCGTCGACCTCCTCGGTCTCCTCGGGAGTGCTGACGATGTAGGTGATGGTTGACAGCGCTACGCGGTCCTGGAGGTCGGCCAGCTGCGATTCGAGGGAGGCGAGGGCGGCCTCGCGGTCGGCGATCTCGGCCTCCAGGTCTAGAATCGCCTCGACCGAGGAGGCATCGGCGAGGAGTTCCCGGACGCGTTCGAGGCTGGCCCGTCTGGTCGCGATGCTGGATTCGAGGTCGACGGCCTGGCCGGTGACGTCCTCGGTGTCGACGGTGCGGCCGATCTCCTCCTCCGCGAGGCCGGCGAGCGCCTCGACGGCCTCGCCGAATCGCTCGGACGGAATCCGGACGGTCAGCTCGGCGCGGGCCCCGGACTCGTCGTCGTGGCGGCGGTCGGCGGTGACGAGTCCGCCGTAGGACTCGGCGGTCGCCCAGACTTGTTCGGCCACCGCGACAGGATCGGGATCGAGCGCATCGAGGGTGCCGACGTAGATGAGGTCGCGCTGCTCGGCGACATCGAACTGGGCCGCGCCGGGAGCGGCCCCGTCGACGGATTCCTCCGGCACGGCCCCGGATTCGACCCGTGCGGCATCGGTCCCGCCGTCGCTTGAGGAGCAGCCCGTCGCCACGAGCACGGCGAGGAGGAGCGCTGCGGGAGCTCTGAGAAGTTTCATGGAAAGCCTCACAGGGGTAGTGAATGTCGAAGCGACGCGATGTCCGCCTCCTTCAACATTGGACGCCGAGCGTCACACGCCGGCTCCCATCCGCTATCGATCGGACGCCGCGAGATAACGACGCGGTCGGACGAAGCAGCGCCGGCTGGAGCGCGGCCGCCGATCCGGCGCGGTACAGCGCACCGGGTTTGCCGCGTCCGGCGGTCCTGCGAGGTGGACCTTCGACGGGCTCGACGAATCCGGGAGTGGCGAGGACCTTGCGGCGGAAGTTGGGCCTGTCCAGGCCGGTCCCCCACACGATCTCGTAGATCTGCTGCAGCTCCCCCAACGTGAAGCGCTCGGGACAGAAGACGGTGGCGAGCGTCGTGTACTCCAACTTGGAGCAGACGCGTTCGTAGGCATCGGAAAGGATCGCGTCGTGGTCGAACGCCAGCGGGGGTGCGTCCCCGTGGGGGAACCAGCGGGCATGGACGGCATCGCCGCCGCCTCTCGGCTCGGGCAGGTCGGAAAGGAGCGCGGCATAGGCGACCGAGACCACACGCATGCGCGGGTCGCGGTCCGGATCGCCGTAGGTGCGAAGCTGCTCGAGGTGAAACCGGTCGGGAGAGCCGTCGAGCCCGGTCTCCTCGGCCAACTCCCGGCGCGCGGCATCGTCGGTCGATTCGCGAGGCAGCACGAATCCGCCGGGCAGGGCCCATCGCCCCCGGTACGGTTCCTCGCCTCGCTCGATGAGCAGTACCTGGAGCCGGTCTTCCCGAATGGTGAAGACCGCCAAGTCGACCGTGACGGCGAACGGCTCGAACGCGTGCTTGTCGTACCCTTCGACGCTCATCGGCGCTCCGGAAGCGGATCGGCGAACGCCCAGCCCTCGGCGAGGAGACCGTCGACGGCGCTGACCGCCGCGGCGAGGCGCTCCTGACGGGTGCCGGTGAGTTCGACGAAGCGGCGGCCGGTCTCGTACAACTCCGTGCGGAAGCGGTCGTACATCCAGGAGCGCAGATGCTCGCCGTCACGGAGGCCGTCGTCCTCGAACGGGACGCCGCGGTGATCGGTGAGCAGCCACAGATGGTGGCGGATCCGATCGGCGACGGCGTCGATCTCAGGATTGCGTCCGCCGAGGTAGCGCTCGTGCCAGATCGCGGTCGCGAACGAATCGGTGTCGCACACGAGCACCGGAGCGCCGAGCCGAGCGGCCCGTTCCTCCGCTTCGTTCTGCCGCGCGGCGATCAAGGGGAACTCCTCGGAAGAGAACACCGCATCGGACCAGGCCGCATCGGGGCGGACGGCTCGCAGAGCCGCCAACTTCTCCTGGCTGAAGGTCCGGCCGTACTCGGGGACGTACTGCGTCAGCGACCAAGGAAAACCTCGTGACCGATATACATCTGCGATCTCGTGGGCGAGCGTGGTGGTGCCGCTCGACTCGGGCCCGAGGACCACCACCCGCCGGGTGAGCGCGGCACGGACCGGGCCTTCCAGGAACTCCCAGTGCGCGACCGGATCGGCGCGCACCGCCGTTCCGGAGACCGGATAGCGGGCTCGGCCGACGTCGATCTGGACGTGGTCGGCGCCGAACCGCCGGGCGAGCTCGTCGCCGTACGCCTCGGAGGTGAAGACGGCATCGACCGGCTCGGGAACGGCGGCCGTGAAGATCGCCATGTGCGCGTCCCAGATCGCGGGGTCGAGCAGGTCCATGCGCACATCGTCGACCGCGCCGATCACCCGGACGCCGGGGTGCGACTCGCGAAGCCAGGCCACCCGGTCGCCGAGCCCGATCGACTCGACCGAGGAGGCGCATACGAGCACCGTGAGCTTCTCGCACCGCCGCTGGGCTGTCCGAATCAGGTGGTGATGCCCGGCGTGCGGCGGATAGAACTTGCCGAGCACCAGCCCGTGGCTCACGCCGCGACCTCCACCCGCTCGTGGTCGGCGGCCATGCTGCGCCGCCAGTTCACCAACCCGGTGACGCACAGGGCCATGAACCCGATGTACAGCAGCGAGGTGAGGAAGAGCCCCTTGTAGGCGTAGAGCGGGACGTATACGATGTCCGCCGCGATCCAGAGCCACCACGACTCCAGTCGCTTGCGGCACTGCCCGTATGTGGCCATGAGCGACAACACGGTGGTGAGCGCGTCCCAGAACGGGACCGTGGAGTCCGTCGCGGTCACGAGCAGCCAGATGATGCCGGCCAGTCCGGCGACGCCCGCCGCGCCGAGCACGACCCACTCGTTGCGGGTCGTGCGCCGCACCGGCAGCGTGTCCGCGCCGGGCCCGCCGCCGCGGACCCAGTTCCACCAGCCGTACACGCCGAGGGAGATGAACACCAGCTGAAGCCCGGCATCGGCATAGAGGCCGGCCTGCGAGAACAGGAGGATGAACAGCAGGCAGTTGGCGATGCCCAAGGGCCAGTTGGCGATGTGCTGCCGGGCGACGAGCCAGACGCACAACGCGCCCGTCCCGAACCCGAGGACCTCGGTCCAGGTGACACTCGTGCCGAGCAGGGTGAACAGAGGTTGCTGGAGAAAGTCGGCGACATCCGTGAGAAGCATGCGAGGGGTTCCCTTCAATAGTCATCATGACTATATAGAAGCACCTCCTTTTCGGCAAGTCCTTATCGCAACCGGGAGAGGATCAAGTCGACCGCTTCGACCCCCACCACCGGGATGCCGTACTGCCGGGCCTTGGCCGCCTTGCCCGACATGGAGTCCGGATCCGCGGCCACCACGAGGGCCGTCCTCTTGGTGACGTTGGTTCCCACCGCGATCCCCGCCGTGCCGAGTCGTTCGGCCCAGTACTGTTTGGATTCGGCGAAGGAGCCGGTGAGCACCACGAGGTCGCCTCGGCGCAACTCGAAGCGATCGACGGGGTCGACGGCCACCGCCGCGTCCGCGGCTGCATCCTGAATCGCCTTGCCCACCTCCTCCTCGGGAAGCGACAACTGCGCCGCGACGAGCTTGAGGTCTTCCAGCTCGCCATCGGTGAGGACGCCGTCATCGAGGGCCACCGACGCCAAGGCGAGCAGATATCCGCGGTGCAGCTCGATGGCGGCCGGGCGGGCGATGCCCAGTTCGGCGGCCAGCGCCACCAGCTCGTCGGCCTCGGTGGAGGACACGTGCCGGTCGATCAGGGCCCGGTCGAGCATGGCCAGGTACAGGTCCGCTTGCGGGGGATCGGGAACGCGGGGCAGGTGCTCGACGAGACGCGCGAGGAAGTCGGCGCCGCCGGTGGAACCCGCGCCCCGACGCACCGGCTCGGCGAGCCCGGTCGGCAGCTGGGGCCAGGCGAGCCGCGCGGCGATCCAGCGCAGCTCCTCCCAGGGTGGGATGACGCTGGTGCTGCCGAGATAGAAGGTGAGCAGCTCCGCGGTCGCGAGCACGTCCGACAGCGCCTCGTGCGGCCGGTCATTGTCGATCCCGGCCGCGTGGCAGCAGTCCCCGAGGGTTCGCCTCACACCCGGTAGGAAGTGCGACGCCCAGGACATGGTGCAGACGCCGTACTCGGCGAGATTCGGTATCGCCGTACCCAGCCGGGCGTACTCGTTGAGGAGCATCCGGCTGTCGAAGGCGATGTTGTGCGCGACGGGGATCCGTCCGACGAGGCGTGCGAGCACTTCGCCGGCGATCTGGTCGAACGTGGGGGCCCGGCGGACGTCGGCGGCCCGGATGCCGTGCAGCACCTGCGGTCCGAGGTCGCGCCGGGGATTGACGAGCGTGGCCCACCGGTCGGTGACCCTGCCCTCGGAGTCGAGGTGCGCCACGGCTATTTCGACGATTCGGTCCTTGCTGTACAGACCGGTGGTCTCCACGTCGATCACCGCATACATGACGCTCCGCCCTGCTTTCTAAACAATGAGTGAACCCACTCTACCGAGGATTCCCTGTCAGCACTCGGCGCCCGCGACGGTCGCCAAGAGTGGTTACGACGAATTCTCGGCTCCTGTCCCGGAGCCGTATGTGGACTCGAGAGTGAAAGCATCGACCGAGCAACTGCGGCCACACCTCGGCGCTCGCCGAGGTACCGAAAGGCGTTCCCGCCGCTACCGATTGACGAGCGAATCCGGTACTTGCAGCATCTCTTCCATTTCTCTGAGAATCCGAGATTTCATGGCCGATTCTCGGCCATGAAATGGCGGATCCGCAAGGCTCAGGTCGGGCGCGGCGGTGATCGGGAGGAACAACGGTCTGCCCACCTCCGCGCCCGAGCCTCAGGAGGGTCGGTTCTGTCCGCGCGCCCGGGCTTGGCGGACGACACCGATGGTGTTGCCGTAGATGACGCGGGCCCAGGGATCGCCGGAGTCTATCCAGCCCTTGAGCCAGGAGACCTCGGGCGACGGGTAGTAACAGCCGACGCCTTCTACAGCGAGGATCTGATACGGCGCTTGGATGCCGTCGTCGAGCATCACCCGGACGGCGATCGGATCGTGTTCGTCATCGCCGTAGACGATGAAGCTCAGCGACTTCGCGACGTTGAACTCGCCGAGCCGATGCGGCGTCGCGTCGGCCCGGGCGACCGTGGCATCGCGATCACTCATGCCGCCTCACCGTCCCGGTCGGCCTGGCCGATGTAGAGCCCTGAGCCGTACCAGAGGGCGCCGACCTGTTCGAGGACGATCAGGCGCTCTTCGACATCGATCAGGGAGGCGTGCTCCGGCTCGACGCACAGGCGCGGGTCGCTGTCGAGGGCTACCACGACACCGAATCGGACGGACTGGTCGATGAAGTCGATGCCGACCGCATCGCCCATGCGCGGCCAAGAAACGGTCGCCGGTTGGCCGGCGATGTCGATCTCGCCGAGGACTTCGACGAGCGTTTCGATCAGGGTCTGATGTTGCGGCATAGCCGCCTCCGTTCGATCCTGGATGGAGTTGGCGAGAGGAGGCCCCACCGACGGCAGCGCCGAGCCGCCTCCCCTCGCCGAGCCGATGCGCCCCACCGCGCACCGACGACTTGAATCTAGGGGAAGAAGAGGGCGATTCCAAGCCTTTGACCTGGGGTTTAATTCGGCAGAGCTGGATGCTATCCACTGATGGGTTGTGTACTCGGGACGCCTGAAGAGGTACCGATGGGAGGTGTCTATGGTCAACACCGAAGCCGCAAGTGGCTCGCCTTCGGCTCGATCGAGAGGGATGAAAATAGCCAAGGCCCGCTCGCGCTGGCCCTGGCTCATATCCGATAGTTGTGATGTTTTCACTTGGCGCTCTTGGCTTCTGCCGCTGGCTGCCTGGCCTTGGGGCACCTTGCCCAGTGGTGTCAGCACCTGAAGGTGTCGGGCCAGGAGGTACTAGGGCGCTGGCGATCAGCGCTGCGCGGTCTCCAGCAGGGCGACGAAGTCGCCCTGCGCGAGCCCGAAGACTGGGGAGCCGTCGGACAGTTTGGAGTCGCGGACCTCGAACCCGGCCGTGGTGGCACGGGCTTCAACGCAGTCGCTGCCTGCCTCTCCGTTGCCGGAACGGCTGGACTTGCGCCACTTCGTTGTCGTCATAACAGTTGGAAATCCTTAATCGGTACGGCCTTCTTGACGGACTCGTCGAACGAGTCCTGGAACGAGGCAACCGTTTCGGGCACCTCCAAATAGCGAGCCCCTTCAAACGATTCTAGGTACACCGTCTTGGGGAACTCCCCACCCTCGACTCGAAGAGCTCGTAGGCGCTTCCGACGGAATGATATGCCCCTGCTTCATAGGGCACCACCAAGATGGCCCGCACCGACCTCATCGACGGGATCTTCGCCGGAACCAGACTCAAACCCCCGTAGACCCTGTCACTCCAGCGGCTGTAGTTCCGCTTGCTGACACTGGAGGAGAGCTTGATAGGCAACTGCACGAGCCAACATGTGGAAATCGGATTCTTCTCCTAGGAATCCGACCTCACGTTCGGGCAGTATCTGTCCTGCAGATGCCTCGGATACTGATCAGGTTGCTCACACCTATCCGCCACCGGGGCCGCAGATCGTCCACTCCCGGAAGTCCCTTCGAGATCGCTTGCCTTGCAATACGAACCTATCATTGAGGGATGCAGCTCACCTCCGCTCGCCGCTGGATCTCGCTTATCCCCGTGATCTCGGCCCTTGCGCTCACTGCGGCCTGCACCTCGGCCGAACAGGGCACCATCGGCGATCCGGCCGCGTCCGCCGAGGAGCAGCCCGCAGCCGAGGACTACACGCCACCGCTGTCGTTCGGCGGCGAGACCGTGAGGGCCGAGGTCGAGGCGTACTTCATAGACGGCGATCGCCTCTACACCCTCGACGCCTCCGACCCTACCGGGGCGCGGGCCGACTCGATCACCTCCCGGTCGATCGAGACCGGTGAGATCACCGGCACCGTGTTCGTCGACGGCATCGCCACCGCCTTGAGGGAACACGGGTATCAGCGGGCCCGGTTGGCCAAGGTCGACGGGAAGGTCGTGCTCGTATACGCGCGCATTACCGAGAGCGAGGACTCGCAGACCGGCGAGACGAACGAGACGATGAACGTCACGATGTTCGACACCGAAGACGGAGCCATTGTCTGGGAATCGAGCTTCGCGCTGTCGTCGCCCATCGAAACCGACAGCGGGTTCGACGGTCTGGGCAGCATGGACATCCGCTCGGTGAGCGACGACCACGTGATCGTCACCGGATGGAACGAAGGCTTCGCTGGCCTGGAGGCATGGGTGCTCGGCACGGCCGACGGCGAACGGACCGCGCTCGACTTGGACGTGGCCCCTGTGGTCGAGAGCGACGGCGTCCTCGCGGGCTGGCGACTCGACCTGTCCCATACCCGGTCGATCGTCGGCATCGAGCTCGCGTCGGGCGAAGAGGTGTGGGAGCTCGAGCTCGGTCCCATATCGGACATAGTCCACCTCGGCGACGGCCTCTTGGCGGCCTACGAGTACGAATACGAATACGAGTCCGCGCTACAGGAGGCGGGGGGCGGATTCGAATCGGTTGCGCAGTCGAACCGGATCATCGACGCGGCGAGCGGCGAAGAGCTGATCGCGTTCGAGACCGAATCGGAGGGGACGGTCTCCTGCCTGCACGACGGCTTCGGCCTGATCGGCTGCGCCGACGAGGAGCGTTCCTACCTCGAGGTGTTCGACACCGCCACCGGTGATTCGGTCTGGAGCAGCAGGTACGTCCCAGTCGACTGGGAGCACCCTGATCTCGTGAGCGCCTTCTCGAAAGGTGTCCTCTACGTCGCCGACACCTACTACAGTACGTTCGCTGCCATCGACGCCTACACTGGCGAATATCTGGCCGATGGACTCCCGGGCGCGCTCACCGAGGTCGGGCCCGGATACGGCCTCCGTGTCGATGAGTCGTGGGATTCCCCGCCCGCGTTGACCCTCTACCCCGCCGCGATCGACCACGGCGCCGTCCTGGGAGTCGAGGTCGTCGACCCTCCGAACGCGGCGGCGGATGTCAGCGGCGCCGTGGTGGTCTCCGTCAATCCCGGTTCAGCGGCGGAGCAGGCCGGCCTGCTGGAACACGACCTCATCGTCGCCATCGACGACAGCCCGGTCGGGTCCGCGAGCGAGCTGGTTGACCTCATCGCACGGTATGAGCCCGGTCAGACGGTCGAAGTTTGGTTCAATCGAGGCACGGAGAGCGAACGCCAGAGCGCACAGGTCACCCTCGGCGGCAGATGAACCACCCTCCGCGCCACGGTCTCCGCGAAGGTGCGCGCCGCCATCCTCGTACCGCACATCATGTTCAACGACGACAAGGGAACAGGGAAACACCCAGCGACCCTGTTACTTCAAAGTCAGTAGCAGACTCGGTCGTCTCGAGCGTAGAGGTTCACGGTGTCGCCGCGGAGAAAGCCCGCGAGGGTCAGGCCGGTCTCGGCGGCGAGGTCGACTGCCAGCGAGGACGGGGCCGAGACCGCCGCCAGGGCGGGGATTCCGGCCATCACCGCCTTCTGGACCAGTTCGAACGAGGCGCGGCCGGAGACCATGAGGACGGTGCCGCGCAGCGGCAGCAGGTTCTGGCGCAGGGCCCAGCCGATGACCTTGTCGACGGCGTTGTGGCGGCCGACGTCCTCACGGGAGGCGAGGAGTTCGCCTTCGGCGGTGAAGAGCCCTGCGGCGTGGAGGCCGCCGGTGCGGTCGAAGAGCTTCTGTGCGGCACGCAGACGTTCGGGCAGGGCGGCGAGGGTGTCGGCGGAGATCTGGAGGGGGTCGTCCTCGACGGACCAGAAGGACTCGGTGAGAACGTCGTCCAGGGCGGTCTTGCCGCAGACGCCGCAGGCGGAGGTCGTGGTCGTCTCGCGCTTCGCTGCGGCCGTGGGCGGGGCGACGCCGGAGCCTAGGACGATGTCCAGGAGATTGTATGTCTGTTCGCCGTTCTCGTCGGCGCCGGCGCAGAAGCGCATCGTCGAGAGGTCGCCGGCTTCGGTGACCACGCCCTCGGAGACGAGGAAGCCCGCGGCGAGGTCGAAGTCGTCGCCCGGGGTGCGCATCGTGACCATCAGCGATTCGCCGCCGACGCGCAGTTCCAACGGCTCCTCGACCACCAGGGTCTCGACGCGTGTCGAGCGTTCACCGCCGGTGAGTCTTACGATCTTCTGCCTCGTGGTTACGCGTCCCATGCCTCTATGCTCCGCTGTCGGGCTCGAAGCGCACGACGATGGACTTCGAGGTGGGGGTGTTGCTGGTCTCGGCCACCGAGTCGAGCGGGACGAGCACGTTCGTCTCCGGATAGTACGCGGCCGCGCAGCCGCGGACGGTCGGGTAGTGGACGACCTTGAAGTGCGCCGCGCGCCGTTCGGTCCCGCCCCATTCGCTCACCAGGTCGCAGTAGGCGCCGTCGGCCAGGCCGAGTTCGGCGGCGTCCTCGGGGTTGACCAGGACGACGCGCCGCCCGTTGCGAATGCCCCGGTAGCGGTCGTTCAGGCCGTAGATCGTGGTGTTGAACTGGTCGTGGCTTCGGAGGGTCTGGAGCAGGAGTCGGCCTTCAGCCGCTTCGGGCGAGGTGACCGGGTTGACGGTGAAGTTGGCCTTGCCCGTGGCGGTGGGGAAGGCGCGCTCGTCGCGCGGGGCGTGCGGCAGCGCGAACCCGCCCGGCTCCCGGGCGCGGACGTTGTAGCCGTCGAAGCCGGGCACGACGCGTTCGATGCGCTCGCGGATCCGGTCGTAGTCGGCGGCGAAGTCCTCCCACGGGACGCCGTCCTCGCCGAAGACCTTGCGCGCCAGCCCGGCCACGATCGCGACCTCGGAGCGCATCAGGTCGCTCAGCGGCGGGACCGTGCCGCTGGAGGCGTGGACCATGCCCATCGAGTCCTCGACGGTCACGAACTGCTCGCCGCTGCTCTGGACATCGATGTCGGTGCGCCCCAATGCGGGCAGGATCAGAGCGCGGGTGCCGGTGACGACGTGCGAACGGTTGAGCTTGGTCGAGACGTGGACGGTGAGGTCGCATCGGCGCATGGCCGCCTCGGTGGCCTCGGTGTCGGGCGTGGCGGCGACGAAGTTGCCGCCCATGGCGAAGAAGACCTTGACGCGCCCGTCCCGCATCGCCCGGATCGTGTCCACAGTGTCGTAACCGTGGTCGCGCGGCGGCGCGAAGTCGAATTCGGCGCCGAGCGCGTCGAGGAACCGGTCGGGCATCTGCTCCCAGATCCCCATCGTCCTGTCGCCCTGGACGTTCGAGTGCCCCCGCACCGGGCAGACCCCCGCTCCGGGTTTCCCGATGTCCCCGCGCAGCAGCAGGAGGTTGACGATCTCGCGGATCGTCGGCACGGCGTGCTTGTGCTGGGTCAGGCCCATCGCCCAGCACACGACCGTCCGCTCCGAGGCGAGCACCATGTCCAGCAGCCGCTCGATCTCCTCGCGCGACAAGCCGGTGCGCCGCACCGCGTCCGCCAGCACCTCCTCGTCGTCGCCGGCCGCGTGGTGCTCGGCGAGCGCGTCGAAGCCGTGCGTGTACTGCTCGACGAACTCCCGGTCGACCGCGTCCGAGCGCAGCAGCATCCTGTTGAGGGCGCTGAACAACGCGAGATCGCCGCCGACGCGGATCTGGAGGAACAGGTCGGTCAGCTCAGTGCCGCGCCCGGCCAGGCCGCGCAGCGCCTGCGGGTTCTTGAAGCGGCGCATCCCCGCCTCCGGCAGGGGGTTGACCGTGACGATCCTGGTTCCGGCCCGCTTGGCCTTCTCCAGGGCGGTGAGCATGCGCGGATGGTTCGTGCCGGGGTTCTGCCCGGCGACGATGACCAGGTCGGCTGCCCAGAGGTCGTCGAGCCGGACGCTGCCCTTGCCGATCCCGATCGTCTCGTTCAGCGCCGCGCCGGACGACTCGTGGCACATGTTCGAGCAGTCCGGCAGGTTGTTCGTCCCGAATCTGCGTGCGAACAACTGGTACAGGAACGCCGCCTCGTTGCCGGTCCGGCCCGAGGTGTAGAACGCAGCCTCGTTCGGGTCATCCAGCGCCGCGAGACGGTCGGCGATGAGCGCGAACGCCTCGTCCCACTCGACCGGCACGTAGTGGTCGGCGCCTTCGGCCAGGTACATCGGATGGGTGATGCGGCCTTGCTGTCCGAGCCAGTAACCGGACCTGCCGGCCAGCTCCCCGACCGGGTGCTCGGCGAAGAAGTCCGGTCCGACCCGCAGCCGCGTGGCCTCCTCGGCGACGGCCTTGGCGCCGTTCTCGCAGAACTCGGCCGGATGCCGGTGCTCAGGCTCGGGCCAGGCGCAGCCGGGGCAGTCGAAGCCGCCGACCTGGTTGATCCGGCGCAGCAGCGGCAGTCCGCGGCGGACACCGGCCTGCGAGGCGACGAACCGGATCGAGTTCGCCACGGCGGGCAGCCCGACGGCGTGCCGCTCGGGGCGGCGGACGTCCGGCGCGTCCTGGCCCGGGTCGTCGGTGGGAGCCTCGGTCATCCGGCAAGTCTAGGACCCGACACGCCGAAGCCGCGCAGGGTCACCGCGCGGCTGATGTCGCTGGGCGAGACGATGCCGACCAGGCGGCCCTCGCTGAACACCAGTGCGCGCCGGTCCGAGCTGTCGCTCATGCGCGCCAGCAGCTCGTCGAGCCGGTCGTCGGGCCCGGCGAGCGGGATCTCCCCGGGCGGGCAGGCGGCCTCGCGGAGCGTGGTCCGGGAGCGGCCTTCGGCGGGTACGGCCTTCATCCTGTTGAAGGTGATGAGCCCTTCGAGGCGCCCGGACTCGTCGAGCAGCGGGAACGCGGAGTGGCGGCGCAGCATCGCGGTCTGCTGCAGGAACTCCTCGATGTCGACGTCGCCGGGCGCGGTGTCGGGGTCCTGGGTCATCACGTCGCGCACGCGCAGTCCTTCCAGCGCCGATCCCATCTCCGCCTGGCGTTCCTCGGCGCTGGCCATGACGAGGATGAAAAGGCCCAGCAGGACCCACCAGAAGCCGCCGCCGTAGCCGAACAGGAAGCCGAAGACGCCGGCGGTGAGCAGGAACAGGCCGAAGGCTCGGCCGGCGCGGGCGGACCAGACGGCGGCGCTCGTGCGGTCGCCCTTCCAGGCCCACAGGGCGGCGCGCAGGACGCGGCCGCCGTCGAGCGGGGCGGCCGGAATGAGGTTGAAGACGGCGAGGATGGCGTTGACGACGGCGAGATAGCCGACGACCGGCGTCCACGGCTCGCCGACGCCGACGATCGCCATGAGCCAACCGAGCACGGCGAATCCGACGGCCGCGAGCATGCTCACGAGCGGCCCGACGACGGCGATGCGGAAGTCCGCGCCGGGCGTGGGCGCGTCCCCTTTGAGTCGCGCGACGCCGCCGAGCAGCCACAGCGTGATGTCCTCGACCTCGACGCCGTGGCGCCTGGCGACGACCGCGTGCGCGACCTCGTGGGCGAGCAGCGAGAGCATGAACAACGCGGCGGCGAGGAGCCCCGCGGCGAAGTAGGCGAGCGCGGAGTGCCCCGGGTAGGCGGTGGCCATCCCGGCGGACACGACGGCGACGAGCAGCGCCACGACGCCGAGCACGCTCCAGTGGAGCCCGACGCTGATGCCTGCGATGGTGCCGAGCCGAAATGTCGCCTTCACATTTCAGGGCATACCCGAGCCGGTCGCCTCTAATCCTCAGCCGATCGGCACCGTGTCCTGCGCGGACGCGCCTCCCGGTACGCTTCTCGGGAATCCGCGGCGAAAGGCGGTGGCGTGGAAGAACAACAGGTCGGGTCCGAGGCCCGCCGGGGGAACCTGCACGGGCACTGGCTGCGTACCCTCGCCGTCGTCTCGGCGGGCGCGGCGCTGGTCGCGACCTGGCTGCTGGGCCCGGCGATGCTCTCCGAAGACGCGTCCACTGCGTGGCCGTGGCAGGAGGAGCCGACGGCGGTCTTCACCGACGACGAGGAGCCGCCGAGCAATGCCGCCGCGGGCTCGGGCGCAACCACCACCACCGAGTCCGAGCCGTCGTCCGAATTCTCTAGCGCCGCAACTGAAGCTACATCGCCCGAGTCCGGCGGTCCGGCCCCGGCCACCGAGGCCGCGCCGACCGAAGGCGAGCCGGGGCTGGAGCCGGAGTCGGAGCCCGAAGGCGCGTCCTGCTCGGCGACGCTGTGGCTGGAGAGCTCCTGGGAAGGCAATGTGCAGGTCAGGGTCGAGGTCGCGAACACCGGCGACGAGGCGGTCTCCGGTTGGGAGGTGACCGTCGCGATCGACGGCGTCGACGTCTACCACAGCTGGGGCATGCACCGCGCCGACGGCGACCGGTACCGCAATGAGGACTGGAACGGCGCGCTCGGCCCGGGCGAGGCTGCCACCGGGACATTCCAGGCCGCGGCCGAAGGCGAGCCTGAACTTCCGGATGCGGTGCCCTGCACGGCCTTTGCCTAGATCTCGCGCTGGTGGTCGTCGATCGTCTCGGCTGATTCCCACGGCGTGGCGCGGAAGGCGTCGCCGCCGCCCGAGAGCGGGGAGCCGATGCCGAAGGTCGCCGGGTGATCGGTCGACGGCGGTGACGACCGCCTGTGTACTGACCGCCCTTCGCCTCCAAGGTCATGCGCATAGAAATCAACCGCAATCTGCGCCAACCCTCACCAACCCTACCGAAGTCGTGTCCTGCGAGTTCACCTCACCTCGTTGTTGCACGGAGGCGGCGCGCTTGTTATGTTGACCGTCCCAACTAACCCTGTGGTTTCCCTCAAGGAGGCACCTGTGCGACGACGCACATTCGCAGCATCCCTCGGCGCCGCCGCTGTCGCGGCCGCGGCCGTCCCCGACGCGGCCTACGCCAAAGCCTGGTGGAAGTGCGAGGACACTTACTCCTGGCGCAACGCGGTCATCAACGGCGGCGGCTACGTCCCCGGGATCGTGTTCAACGAGACCGAGGCGGACCTGATCTACGCCCGGACCGACATCGGCGGGCTCTACCGCTGGCAGG
>NZ_JAKZEW010000032.1 GCF_022548875.1 Glycomyces sp. L485
AGCAACCAACCAGACCCTCACGGAACTTGATCAAGCCCTGCGTCATACCCTCGTCGAAGTGCAGGCTCAACGCACGGTTCTTGAACTCTTCGGGATAACGGACATTCATTCCTGAAGTAGTACCTTCCTCCACAACTACACGCGTGGAATTACCAGGAAGTCATGTCCAAGAAAACGGGGGTAGCCCACCTGGGCCTGCGCGAGGAGCCCGACCTCGCCGACGCCGAGATCAGCTCGATGCGCCATCGCCTCTACGCCATCCCCGCCAAGCTCGCCCGCCACGCCCGCCGCCGCACCCTCCGCCTCGCCGCCGACTGGCCCTGGGCCACAGCGTTCGCTCAGTGCTGGAAGCGCATCGGCGCCATCGATCCGCTCCCAACCTAACCGACACCCCTATCCCGCCGATCCGACGCCGGAAGGAGGAAACGCGGCCCTGACCAGGCAAGGATGCCGCCTGGCGTCACCGTCACGACTCGACGACCCGGTCAATCCTCAACCGGCCGAGGACAAACCGGGAGAACACGGGCCGCAACTCAAACCACAATGGCCACTGACGAATCGAGGCTACACCCCCTCACCGGTATTGGTCCATCCATGAAATGTCTCCCCAATTGAAGTCGCCGCTTTCTGAACGCAGCTCAAAATCTTCGTAGAAATCCATCCATTGCTCTGGAACATTCCAGATTTCCTCACCATCTACCTTGCCCACATATTCTTGAATGGCAGGCAACCACGGCCAATTTGGCATGAATAGATTCGAACCTGAGTAGCGCAAATGAAGAAGATTCACCAGAAATTCAAGGAAGCCACAATCAAACTCGTGCCACCTGCCATCGAAAGCTACAATAGTCCATTTGTTAGGATCCTTGTAACCCGTGTTCCACATGTATTGGGCGGCATTATTGTCGCTTCCCCAGAGAAATAGCCCACCCTCATCCGGATAAACCGGGAGACGGGGCTTCGGATCGATTTTGAGACCAATCTCATTATACACATGACTTCTTTCATCTCTATATTGAACTCGCCGAACACTGTCTAGCGATTCACTGCACCTTTCAGCTCCAATCAAGTCCACTCGTGTTGAAAGATAATTGAATACGATCAGCTCGTTACATATCTCTAGCGTTGAATATTCCCGAGACCATGAAACGTAATCATCTGGCAGGTCAATCCCAACTTCATTTCGAAACCGCTCATACTGTGTAGCGTTCGGATCAATTTCAGGCAGTCCGACCAGTAGCTTGAAATCTTCTATGCTCGTTGACGGCATGCTAGCAAGGCCTTCCTTTTGGTCTCGTATTAACTCCAACAACATTATTTGCGAAGCATTTATCGTACACCTGCCCGTCAACCGCGAAGGCAAGGACTTGAATGCCTGACAGTGAAGCGTGCCGCCCGGAGTCACTCAAGCCATTGTAATGAGGGACTGAAATGTATAGAACATTCACTCCAACGTCCACTTCATCCTTGATGCGCTCTTCGAACGGTCTCATATGCGACCTGTTAGTCGGCTCCTGCAAGCAAGTTACGAGATTGTTGGCATTTCCGGATCCGCCCAACACCTTAGCAACAAGGTGGCATCGAGCGTACTTCTGCTGGTTCTTCTCTCCCATTGGATTCTTGCCAGAAGGCCAATCCCAGGGATTCGTTGCCGTAGCCCGAATCGGCGCTGACCGGCCGGGGGGAGAGTCCCTGCGCCAGTGCGGCATCGATCAGGTCCAGGGCGAGTTCGCCCTTGGTGCGGTGGCTCGCGGTGTCGGGGACCCAGGGGCCCGGCAAAGTCGGTGAAGTGTGATGGATTCCGTTTGGGGCGTAACGGAAGGGCAGGTTCCTCGTTAGGCGAGGTGTTCTCACACATCCGCGCCGAAGGAACCTGCCGTGAGCGAGTCTTCCACTACCCCTGAGCTGATCGCAACCCTCGCCGAGTCCGTCGAGGACCTGGACATCGCCCCAGGCAGTCTGCTGGGGCTCTATGACCTGGTCGAAGACCCGCGCGATCCACGCGGTGTGCGTCACCCGATCGGGTTGCTGCTGTCGATCGCGACCGCAGCGGTCGCCTGCGGGAACCGCTCCTGGGAGGCCATCGGGCAGTGGGCGGCCGAAGTGGCACCCGACCGCATGGATCTGACCGGATACCGGCACGGCATCCCCGATGAATCGACGTTCCGCCGCACCCTGTCCGAGGTCGACGGCCAGGCGGTCGACAACGCGCTCGGTTCATGGATCTGGGCGCACCTGCCGCAGCGCCCGGGCCTGCGGGCCGTGGCCTTCGACGGCAAGGCCCTGCGAGGGGCCGCCCCCAAATACGTCACACCGGTCACCGTGGCCCTGCTCGACATCGACTCGGGCACCGTCATCGCCCAGCGGCAAGTCGCGAAGAAGTCCAACGAGATCCCCGCCGCGGCCCCGCTGCTGTCCCGTATCCCCTTGCACGACACCGTGGTCCTCGCCGACGCCCTCCACTGCCAAAGAGACCTCGCCGCCACCATCGCCGGCCGCGGCGGCTACTACCTGCTGCAGCTCAAGGCCAACCAGGGCGGCATGTTCGAAGCCGTCGAGGCTTTCGACTGGAGCGAGGCGGGCATCGGCGCCACCGACGACTCGACCGGCCACGGCAGGGAAGAGCTGCGCACCGTCCAGACCCTCGCCCTCGGCGAAGCGTTCGTACTCGACTTCCCGGCCGCGGCCCAGGTCATCCGTGTCGAACGCGTCCGCCGCGAAGGCCACCGCGAATCAGTCGAGGTCTGCTACTACCTCACCAACCTCGCCTTCGAAGACGCCACCGCCACTCAACTCGCGACATGGATCCGCTCGGAGTGGCATATCGAGAACCGGCTCCACTGGGTCAGAGACGTCACTTTCGACGAGGACCGATCCCAGATCCGCACCGGCACCGGACCACGCATCATGGCCACGCTGCGCAACCTCGTCATCAGCCTGCTCAGACTCGCAGGAGAAACCAACATAGCCGCAGGACTTAGACGATGCGCCAACCGACCCGAACACCTCCGGAAAACACTACTGAGCCAATGACCAGTCACGCACAGCTACCTTGCCGGGGCCCTGGTCGGGACCTTCGCCCGCCGGCGCCGCTCGGTGATGTCGGCTCCGGCCTTGGGGCTGGCCGGATCCCAGGACTCGGGCAGGAACAGCCGCCACCCGATCGGGCTGGAGGCCTCATGGCGCGCCAGTTGCAGACTGACCCCGATCTGGCAGTTCTTCACATCCCCGGCCGTCCCGGTGTACTGCCGCGCCACGCCCGCCGAGTGCTTGCCGCACTTGCGGAACCCAGTGTCGTCCACGATCCACCAGGCCGGATCGATCACCGCCTCGGCCGCCCGCGCCAGATCGGCCATCACCACCGAGGCGTCCCACGAGGCGTTCGAGATGAAGTGGTGCAGCCCCTGGCAGTGCGGCAGCCCCAGCGCGACGCTGATGCCCTCGATCGATTTCCGGTGGCCAGCCAGCAGCAGCCCCTTGACGTAGTCGAACGCCCGCGACTGCCACTGATACCTTGCCAGCGAAGCGGTCAGGCCCCCGACCACCTCGCAGAAGTCCTCAGCGAACTCAACATCCCCCGTAGCATCCATGAACCCATGGAAACCCTCAGATCACCTGTAACACAAGAAGAACGTCAGAAACCAGACAAAATACTACTAGATACCTCGAAAATAGGCTTCCCATCTAGAAGTCGTTCGAAACTCAGGAAGGTATGAATCGCCAGCTAGACTCTCCATATCTCGACATTCCTTGATTGAAGAAACATTGGGAAAATCCTCTGGAAAAATCTTCATGACAAACTCGTGCCGCATAAGACCAATAAGGAATTCTAGAAAACCACAATCGAACTCCTGCCACGAGAATGCGTCGCCGTCCGCAACAACAATTTTCCAGTCACTCGATTTTCCAATCGCGAGCCACATTAGATAGTCCCCATTGTCAGTTGTTCCCCACGGAATCAACCCATTCTCTTGGGGGTAAAATGGCAAAGCAGGCTTGGAACCTAGGAGATTTCCTTGGCTGTCAAACACCTCCTCCCTTTCCTCTCGATCCGCACTAATATCCGATAGCCCAAGCAGTTCCTCAGCTACCTCTTCTATCGTGCTTCGCCCATAGAATTCAGTGGGATGCCGAATCCAGAGAAAGCCGTCGAGCTCCAAACTCGGATAACTCTGAGCCCAGGTCTTGTAATCAGGCGGGAATTCTATCCCGAGCCTGCGTTCAATAACAGGCCAGTCAATAGGCGGATGAGGCGCTTCCGACGGACCCACGAGAGACTGAAATTCAGCAGCGAGCTCCATAAACTATTCCCCCACCCTTGGAGTTCTTGAAACATTGATCAGCATAGTATCCCATGTCCCCAATCGCTTGGATTCGAATTCCACTCAATGCGCCGTTCGTGCCATTATACTGCGGTATGGATATATAGACTATATCCTCCCCAAAGTCTACAGCCTTTCGGACGTCGGACTCCAGCTTACTCATATCCGGACTATTAGTAGGGTATTGAAAGCACGTAACCAAGTTCTCGACCAAGTAACCAGATCCGCCCAGCTGTTTTCCTAGTAGGTGGCATCGTGACATTCTCCCATTCTTAACCGATACCTTATTATTCCTTGGCCAGTCCCAAGGTTCGATTGCATGTTCAGCCGAACTTCCCCCTTTAGCATTGCAAAGATATGCGAGGGCACCACTTGCCTGGAATCCACTATTACGCGAAATTGGATCACTCGCTTTCTTGTAGTTTGCGGGCATGTAGATCTCCGTGTTCTCGCAGTCCTGATCATCTGCACGCCAATTGATGGCAGCGACATTACCATCACGGTCGGTAGTAACGATGTTCTCCCCTTCGAGCGCCTTGACTAGCTCATCATTGCCCATGAGCGCGCCGTTGAGCAGGTCGATCTCGCTCGGAGCTTCATCGGCAGCGTCCTGCGCTGTGTTCGCTGGGCGGGTCTTGATGGCGTTCCAGTCGATCCAGACTGGAACTCGCGGCTGGCCGCCACCAGAGCCGCCACCGGACCAATTTCCATCATCGTTCCCACCTCCAGGCGGAGTTCCTGGATCGGTATCGGTATCCGGCCCTGGAGACGTTCCTTGATTGAAGCCCTGGACCCAGCAGTTCCCTGCATAGGTGCAGTAGAGTACTCCGTTCCCAAGATTTGTGACACTAGCCACATCGGATGGAGACGGGCCACTCGGATTTGATGACCCGTGCGGCGAATTGTTCTGGTTGTAACGCCAGGATTCAACTGCGCTCGTGATTCCAAGGCCCAGGGCTCCGGTTGTTGCGGCTGAAGTACCCGAGCTGGATCTGTTCCCGTTCCCACCGGAGCTAGTAGTCGGGACGCTGATCTCGTCGCAATAGTCGACACAGGCTGCCGTAGCCAAGCCGGCACCCGCCACGATTCCGGCGGCAGCGAGAAGCTCCCCTCCTCCAATAACTGCCGGGATCGCCAGCAAGAAGACGAGATGACCGGTGGGGTCGGTGTAGTTGAGGGATGAGGCATTTCCGTAGAGGTAGCGGTTGCTCTGGGTGACAGGACTTGGGGACAGCTGCCAAGTGTCGCGGCTAATGAAGGTGCCGGTGCCCGGGTCGTACCAGCGGGCGTGGGCGTTGACTTCGCCGGTTTCGGGGTCGGTGTAGCCGCCTTGGAACCCGATACCGCTGGTGGTGGTGTCAGGGAGTGGTTGGCCGAAGGGGTCGAAGCCGCCGCCGGTGATCGTCTCGCCGGTGGTCGCGGACAGGACTGCCACGAGGTCGCTGTGACGGTCGGTCCAGGTCAGGCCGGTGGTGCCGTTGTGGGTTTGGGAGACTGTGCCGCCGGCCGGGTCGCGGACGATGGTGTCGGTGCCCGCCTGGCCCGAAGGCATGGCGGTCAGGTTGTTCGTCAGGCCGTCGTAGGCGAAGGTCGCTCCGTTGCGATCCACTAGGCGGTCAAGGGCGTCATATAGATTGCTGATCGATCCGCTGCCGGTGGTGGCGGTCTTGAGGCGTTCGAACGCGTCGAAGCTGTAGGTGGTTTGCCCCTCGGTCTCCTGATGGCTCGCCAGGGTGCCTCGCGGGGTGTAGGTCCAGGTCTCGTCGGTCGTGGTGGTGACCGTCTGGGCTTCCCAGATCTCGCCGTTTTGGACGCATTGGACTGGCCCGTCCATGGCTTCGGTGACGCGGTTGCGTTCGTCGTAGACGTACAGGCGCGTCTCGGCGGCTGCGGTGCCGCATTCGGTGCCCCAGCGGTGGACGGCGATGCGGTTGGAGGCGCCGTCCCAGGCGTAGGTGGTCTCGACCCCGGCCGGGTCGGTCCAGTTGGTCAGGCGGCCTTGCTGGTCGTAGTCGTAGGTTTGGGTGCCGGCGTTGGGCAGCCCCGCCGTCGTTTTCGCGGTGAGCAGTTGGCCGTCGTAGTCGTAGGTGATCGAGCGTTGTGTCTGGCCGGCGACCGTGATCTGGTCGAGGGCGAGTTGGCCGTAGCCGTCGTAGGTGAAGCTGCGGGTTACGTCGCCGGAGGTGACCGAGGCGAGTTGGCCGTCCTGGCGCCATCCGTAGGTGTGGGTGATGCCGGTGAGCGGGTCGGTGAGAGTGTTCAGACGTCCAGCCGCATCGTAGGTGAAGCCGGTGGTGCCGGCCGCGTCGGTCCGTTCGATGACCATGCCGTTGGCGTTGTATGCATAAGTCGCCTGTTGCGCGCCCCCGATGCCGGTCAGTAGGCCCCGATCGTTGTAGGTCAGGGTCGTGTCGCCGACGTCGCCGGAGAAGTTGGTCAGGTTTCCGACCGCGTCCCATTCGTAGGTTTTGATCGACGTGAGGGCTGCGGCGCCGGTGCCGGTCTCCTTGGTCTTGCGGCCGAGCAGGTCGTACTCGGCAGTCTGTGTGACGCCGCCGGGCAGGTGCTGTTCGACTGTATTGCCGGCCAGGTCGTAGCCGGTCGTCCAGGTCCGGTCGGCCGCATCGGGATGGGCGGCGGTGGCCGGTTCGGTTGTGCTGGTCTGCAGGCCCCAGGCGTTGAAGTCGTAGAACGTGGCGTGGCCGTTGCCGTCGACCATGCGGGTCTGGTTGCCGGCCAGGTCGTAGCCGAGTTCGACCGTGATGGCCGAGGTGTCACTGACCGTGCCGGTGATGGCGGTCAGCTGTCCTGCGGTGTCATAGGTGTAGGCGGTGTCGAAGGCGCCGGTGCAGGTCTGGCGCTGGATCCCGGTCGAATCGGTCACTCGTCCGGACAGGTCGTAGCGGCTCTCTGAGCATTGGACGCTCGACCAGCCGCTGCCGGTGTCGACTTCAGAGGAGACGGCGATCGGGTTGCCGAGGACGTCGCGGACTGTTGCCTGGCGGCGGGCGATGCCGTCGCCGCCGTCGGGAAGGTAGGTCTCCTCCCTAGTGGCGGTCGGGTACTCGAACGCGGTCACCGCGCCGGAAGGATCGGTGACAGTCTTGGTACGCCCGAGCGCGTCGTAAGTGTAGGCCGTCTGCTCCCCGCCAGGTGTGGTGGTTGCAGTGAGCCTCCCGGCAGCGTCGTATTCGAGCGTGCTGGTGAAGTAGGCCAGTTCGGTGCCGACGCGTTCGGTCCCGGTGACCGTGGCGAGGTTCCCGAAGCCGTCGTAGGTGGAGGTGGTGATCGCGCCGAGCGGGTCGGTCTCTTTCACCAGTTGTCCGGCCCGGTCGTAGGCGTACTGGGTGACCGGGGCGGTCTGTGATCCTTCGGCGTCGGGGTCGGGTTGGGTCAGTCGGACTGGTTGGCCGAAGGCGTCGTACTCATAGGAGGTGACGGCGCCGCGGGGGTCGCTTTCGGACTGGACGAGGCCGCCGGGCTGGTAGCTGGTGGTGATCTGTGGCCTGACCGGTTCGGTCGCACCTGGCACGGTTTCGGCGGGCAGCAGGGTGCTGGTCGGTCGGCCCGAGGTGTCGTAGCGGGTCTCGGTGATGTTCCCGTTGGCGTCGCGGAGGTGGGTGAGTTCGCCGAAGGCGTTGTAGCCGTATGTAGTGGCTGGTGCATGGGTGCCGGTGTTCACGCCGTCGAGCCAGACGTCTCGGGTTGTGCCGGTCGCGGTTTCGACTAGGCCGTGGGCGTTGTACGTGTAGGTCTCAGCGCCGTCCCCGCCAGTCGCGGTCTCGACCAGGAGGCCTTCGGTGTCGTAGACATTGCGGGTCTTGGTCACGGTGCACAAGTGGCCTGCGTCGTCGATGCAGACACCTGCGACGGTGGGCGCCGTGGTCCACGAGGCGATCATGTTTCCGGCTGCGTCGTAGTCGAATGTTTCGCTCTGGTAGGTCTGGCCGCCGTAGGTGTAGTCGATTCCGGTGGTGCGCCCGACCGCGTCATAGACCATGGCCGTACTTGCGGCTGCGCCGCTAGGGTCCATGGTGGTGGTCACGAGCCAGCTGCGGCGGTTGTAGGTCGTAGCGGTGACATTCCCAGCTGCATCGGAGGCGGAGGTGACGTTGCCGGCCTGGTCGTAGTCGTACTGGGCCATGACTGTGTCAGCGCCGCCGAACGAATGTGTTTCGATCTTGACGTTGCCGTCGCCCCAGTACTCCAACGACGTCTTGCGCCCGGCTGCGTCAGTGGTCGAGGCCGGCCAGTCGTTGTCGTAGTAGGTGCGGTACTCGAGCAGGAGCTCGGTGGCAGCGGGGTCGGACGGGTCGATCCCCTCGCCGACGGCGGCGGTCGTCAGGAGTCTGCCGCGCTCGTCATAGGTGTAGGTGAGTTCAAGGCCGGTTGGTGTTGTCTCCCCTGTCGTCAGTCCGGCCTCATCCCACTGTCGGGTCGCGATCGAGCCGTCAGGGTAGGTCGTCGAGATGATCCGCCCGCCGGGGTCGTAGGTGTAGGAGGTCACTCGCGATTGCAGCGAATCGGCGGTGTCACGGCTCGACGTGGACTCGAGCCGTCCGAACTCGTCGTACGTGTAGGACTCATCTAGACGATGTTCGGTACCGGTGACAGGGTTGGTGAACGCCGTACCGCTACTCGCAACCGTCTTTCCGAGCGCGTTGAGGGTGTAGGCCGTGGTGTGTCTGGCCTCGAACTGTCCATTCGCGTAATGACCGACCGCGCTCGAGACGATGCGGCCCAACTGGTCGTGGCCGAATTGGGTCACTTGCCCGGTGGGCGCCAGGGTTTCTACCAAGTCACCCGCCTGATTGTACTTGTACTCTGTCTGAGCGCCGGACTCGTCGATGACCATGGCGGTCAAACCGGCCGGAACGGTGCCGCCGTCGGTGGCTGCTTCGCTGCCTGTGGTGTAGGTGTGCGCGACCTGACCGGACGGGTCTGAGGCGTCTCCGGCGGTGCCAGGGAAATCGGTCGTGAGCAGTTGTCCACTGCTGTTGTAGGAGTATGTGGTGCGGTAGGTGGTGTCGTTCCTGTCGGCCGATCGGCCGTCGGATCGCCAGACGACTCTCCCGTTGCGAAGATCGAACGAATCGGCGCTGTCGTAGTACGCGGTGTAGGGGGTGGCGCAGTCGCCTTCAGCGCGGCACGTGGTCTGGGCGAGACGGCGGCCGTGCTCATCGGTGGCGAAGGCTCGGGTCAGGCCCGTCTCGTCGTGGTGTTCGGAGACGAACCCGGCCGAGTTGTACTCCCATGAGACCGTCCCGAACGCATCGGAGCGGGAGATGAGTCGGCCGCTGTGCGCGGCATCGTAGGTGTACTGCTCGGTCATGCCGTAACTGGAAGACAGCGTCACCAGCCGGGAGGTGTCCGTCATATACGGTGAGGACAGCTGCCATTCGGCGCCGTTGACGTCGGTCAGCGTGGCCACCCGACCGGTCGTCTTGTCGTAGTCGATGTCCCAGACCGCGTGTCCCTGGTCGTTGGTCACGGTGGTCATCCGAGCGGTGCTGTACCGCCCGGACTGAAAGCGAAGCGCGATCTCCTCGGCCGTCAGAGTCCGGGTGTAGACGGCCAGTTCGTCGATCTCGCCCGGATACGGGTAGTAGCCGGAGCCGGATGGCATACCCGGCCATGAGTCCGTGCCCCATCCGTTGCCGACAAGTGCCTTGACGCAGTTGTACTGATTGACCGTGCGCCCTGACTCACCGTCAGCAACATCGCCGTCAAGATACAACCATTGCTGCGTCGCCGCCGATGTCAATGCCACATGGTGCCATTGTCCATCGTCGACCACAGCGCCAGAGACGAGCTCTTGTCGCTTCGTGGTACCACTGGACATCCAGAAACCGGACCTGAGATAACCATCGGTGTCGATGTACAGCAACGGGTTGTAGCAATCCGGGCTCTGTGTGCCGTCATCGTTTCGTTGGATAGAGAACAGAGCGCCTCGCTCACCGGGCTCAGCGCGAAACCAAAGCTCGATGCCGACGGTGACCGATCCCTCCATCAGGCGGTCCGGTAGTTGTGCGAGGGTTTCACTGCTGCCCCCCAGGTCCAGTGCTCGGCCATTCGATGCTGCCAAGGCGCCGCCGACCGAGGTGTACAACGGTCCGGTTCGCCGGCCGTCGAATTCACCCTGAGCGTCGGCAGCCTGGTTGGGCAGGACCGATCCGAGGCTGGGCTCATCGAAGGTGTAGTAGGCCTTCGGGTTCGCATCCTGGACTGCGGCCTCGTAGAACGACGTCGACTCATAGTCGTAGGTCGTGCAGTCGACTGTCGACAGCGGCGAGCACACGCTGACCAGCAGGTCGCCCTGATAGGTATACGTCCAACGGCCCGGCTGTGCTCCTTCGGCCGCCGGGGCGGTCGTGACGGCGGTGACGTGCTCGCCGGTCCATTCAAGGTTGATGTAGCGTCCCGAAGCGTCGTCGGTGATCGCGGTCAGTTGCCCGGAGGTGTAGGCAAGGTTCTGATGCCGCCCGAACGGATCGGTGATGCGCACCAATTGCCCTGAGGCATTGAACTCTCTGATTTCGCCTGCCGTGTTTCGCAGTAGGTAGCCTGTACCAGAGGCTTTGAGCTCCAATGATTCGCCCAGCGGGGAAGCGAAGCTGCCGTCGGGGTTTTGCCCGAACCGGACGGTGCGACCAGACTGCAGTACCACCAGCACCGTCGATTCGGGTTCGACGACAAGGCGCTGGTCCCAAGGTGTCGACCAGCCGGTGCCGAATGCACCGTCGGTGCGCAGGTCCTGGGAGTTGTAGGTCCGCTGTGCTGCCAGAGCGGGACCGACAGCGGCTACCTGCGCGTCGGTCACCGTCGTAGTGAAGTTTCCGACCTGCGGGTTCAAACCCGGGACGGTCGAACCGTCGGCAGCCCCGGCAAGATGGGAGGTGATCGGCGGCTGCTGCGGCTGCGGAGTCAAGGCGATGCCGGGAGTCCACTCGGAGGTGGCGATACCATCGGTCACCTGGGCGTACCAGTGGACGCGGTCGCCCCAGGACAGGAAATCGGCGGGCACCTTCCATGCAGGGACCGACTGCCATGCCGAGGCGATGCAGTCGGTGGTGTCGCCCGATTCACCGCGGCAGATCTTGTACCGGTACTCAGCGTTCGAGGCCGAGGTGTCTGCGTCGGCGAACTGCACCCACAGCGTCGGCTCGTTCGATTCCACTACCGCCCCATGGCCCGGACTGTTGCCGGCGATATAGGGCGAGGCATTGACCACATCGAACTTCGCCCAGGTCTTCGGCATGTAATACGGCGAGCTGGTGAACCACTTCCCCTGGGGATCGACCATCGTGATCCTCAACTTGTACGATCCCGGCGGCAGTGCCTTGACCGTCGCCTCAAACGTGGCCGACTGATGCGGGCCAACGTCTGTGGGGGCGTAGAACGGACCCTCGCTAATCCGCACCGCGTTGCCGTCGAGGTCATAGACCTTGACCCGCAAGTGATAGCCCGTACCGGCCTTCCACGTGTCGCTCCCCCAGTTGGTCACGGTCACCGGAAGCGTGCCCGACGAACTGGCCGTCACCGGCGAGGTGAACCCGCCTGAGGGAAGGGAGTACCTGGCGGCCTGATCGGAATAGACGACATCGAGGAACGGGACCGCCCCGGGGATTGAGGTTTGTTTTGACGCGAACTTCTTCCAACCTTTGACGTCGGTGTGGGAGGCTTCGATGCGGAAGCCGTAGAACGCTTCCTTCCCATGGGTCCACTGGGTGAACTGCCACGGATCCAGATTGAACGTCTCCCAAGCCCGGCCGCAGCTCGAGCTGTATCCGTGGGCGAAGCTCTTCGAGGTCAAGGCCGTCGAATCGTAGGATGGGCCGGGCCAGGACATCGAGGAGTTGGCCGACCACGACTCGGTGAGCCGGTGGATTTTCACCGTCCTGTCGGCACATGACCACGAGTACGTGTTGTACATATTCAGCGTGGCGCCGCGGATGTACTTGTTGTCCAGCGCGCTCATGGAGGTGTTGAACTTCAACAGTCCTGCCGCGAGCAGCCCGTCGACCGTGCCGACCTTGATCTCGCCCTCGCCGGAGTAATTGTTGTTGTACGGCTTCATCACATAGGTGTCGCCGTACACCAGTCCATTGCTGTCGCTCAAGGTCGGATCAACCGTGATCGGGAAGACGCGGCCCGGATCGTCGAACCACTCCTTGTCGAGGCTCACCCGCAGCGCCGGAGCGCCGTCGATGTCGACGACCTCGTAGCCCAGCGCGTGGGTCCGGGTGCCCTCGCCGGTGAGCTCGTTGATATCGCTGTCTTCGGCGAACCCTGCAGGAACGATCGCGACGACGGCTCCATCGACATCTCGGAACTGGACGGACCCGGACGCTTCATCGACTACCGCCGAGAGCCCGTCCAGTTCGAGCGGGAACAGCCACGACGTCTGAGCGGTCGCATCATGGAGCACGATGTCGGCCTTCGCCCCCCAACCCGCAGCGGTAAACCGCAGGTCGGTCGCTCGGAGGATGTCCTCGTAGACGACCTGGTGGCCGTCTATCTGCGCGAACACCGGCTCAGCTCCGAGCACCCCGTAGTGGATCTCGTGTCCACCGACGTCGAATCGGATGATGTCGTCCGGCCCTGCAATTGACGCGAACGACACGTCGGCCGCTGCCTCGGGGACCCAACGCCCGAAGATGTTCGGCCGCAGGGTGGGGTCAAGGGGGACATACTGGCCAGCGCCGGAGGCGGTGAACGCAGCCGCCTGGAAGACTCGGAGGGTCTTGGTGCCGTCAGGATTGTCGAACACCGTCGTTGTCTCAGTTCGATCCTCGACTTGCTCCTGCGACTGTCCCTCCACATAGCCGGTCGGAATGCCCGGATCTGTGGTCTGCAGATCCAGCGACTGGGGTTCAAGCTCGGGCACGTCGAAATCGATCGGCTCCAGCGTCGGATCGTCCACATGCACAGCACCGGGTACCTCGGGCACCTCAACGTCCCAACTCCCGTCCATCTCAGCCGTACCATCGCCGACCGCGATTTCAGGAACCTCCTGCTGCGGCGCCTCGGTACTGCCGCCGAACGGCCACCACCACGGATCGTCGCCCGTGCTGAAGAAATCCCCTGGAGGGACCGCAAGGAGTCCGGCCAACAGCGACAGCATCAACGAATAGTGGAACCAGCGGGCACGCAGCCGCGACCGGCGGTGTTGTTCCAAAGGGAGTACAGGGGCGGACTCGGATCCACGCGGGGCGGAGGACATCGGTATTCCGTTCATTCCAAGGGGCTCAGGCGACTACAGCTCGATCCGATGTGCGTAACCGGTTCATCCAAAACTCATTCCGAATGAGCCACTGGCCGCTGCCGAAACGCCGAAGTCTTCTGGGGTGTAAACCTGTACCGTCGCTTCAGCACCTGCGACCAAGTTGTTCCAGGGAATCCCGTACACCGCAGGCATAGTGGACCAGGGGTCGGCTATGTACAGGTACCCGGCCGTGGCATGTATCGAGATCCCCAACTGCATCCCTGAGCGCCATTTGACGCCTCCGTCCTCCAAGGCAGAAGAGGCGGAGACGTCGTGGTCGCCAGGCTCACCGATCATCGAGAAGACCTGCACCCAGCCACGGTCGGCAAGTCCACTTGACTCGAGGTCCTCACCCGGCGCGCCTACTGCCAGCAGCAGGTCTTCCCATGACACTGCCGACCCAGGGCTGCGGTTGACCAGGGCCAGGGCTGTGCCGAACAGATCACCGTCTTCCCTGGCTCCCTCGACACTTGCAGTGCCTTGATTGAAGGCGGCCTTCTCGGTCAGCGAGCCGTCCGCAGCGATCTCGTAAACCCCTCCCTGATCCTGAGACCCGCCGTCTTCACCAGGCGTTGACACCGCTATCAGCGTCGATGTACCCGAGCCGCCAGGCGCGGTGTAATCCACCATCGCCACGGCGTAACCGAACAGATCGCCGGACTCAGCTGCCCCCGAGATCCCCTCAGTGTCTTGATGGATCCCACCGAGAAGCGAAGGAATGCTCTCTGCGGCGTTGTGCACGAACGCCTGTACCATTCCGGCGTTCTTGAGGTCTCCGATTGCCTCGCCCGGGGCGGCGACGGTGAAGCTGGTAGGCGAAGACGACAGCGCGAAGCCATATAGGTCTCCGGTCTCTGCCACGCCGGGCACTCCGGTCGAATCCTGGTGGATGTTCACTGCATGGGTCGGGGTGGAGTAGATGACCATGCCGGCTTTTGCAATGGTGCCGATCGACTCGCCGGGTGCTCCCGCGACCAGGTACGGCGTTCCGTTGATCATGGTCCCGGCCGTCAAGCTGTGTCCGAACTGGTCACCGGGTTCGCTGGCTGCCGATGTACCGAACGTCGCCTGGTTCCAGGTCTCGGCGGTAGCTTGGTCAAGTCCTGAGGGGGAACCTGGGATGTACACGATGACACCGGCATCGGCCTTGGTGTTGTTCGCCCAGTTTTCGAATGGCACGCCGATGAACAGATCCGAACAGCCGTCACCGTTCCAGTCCGTCGAGGCGAGAGCATGCCCGAACCGGTCCCCCGCCGCGTTGTCGTTATCAGAGACCCCAAGCTGCGTGATGGTCTGCGTATCTCCGTTGCCGAAGGCAATGTGCACGCTCCCTGAGCGGGCTGCTCCGGACACCGTCGCGTCCGGATCGCCGATCGCCAGGTCGGCTACGCCGTCCCCGTCGAAGTCGGACTCGACATCGCCGACACAGGTCTGCGCCTGGGCCGGCGCGGAGGCGCCGACCAGCCCGACCGTTCCTAGCACCACGAGTGCCAGCGATCGGACACCCAAGCGGGAGAATGAACTAGGCCGAGGTAGGGCCAGCCTGAAGGCGCTTTCACGCACCCGTCGGCCAATATCACCTACAAGGGACAGAGAAAAATTCACGAGAGGTCTTCCAGTTGTAGTGGGCAAGCCCTCGACACCGGGCAGAGTCGGGACAGGACGGAAACTAACGGTCCGCATTCCTGTAGTCAACCCCTGCACTCAAATAGCGGTGATGATCAAAATGGATTATTGGCCCGAATCGCCTAAAATCCACGTGCATTGCTCGCCATAAGCCATCAAGAAACATGCAGCACACTAGACACACCCTCACAGGTGACACCATGCGATTACGCAATATCAAGTCCGAACTGGAATCTCCGCAGTAACGAGCCTAGATCACATTTTGATCACAACTCCTCCCGCTTCGCCTGCGGCGAGACAGTCTGCACTGACGCAGATGTCGATCCGAGGACACGAGCCGGCTCCGAAGACCTGCAACACGCGGTCGCCTCGCGCCTGCCGGACCGATGCGTTGGCGCCGGCTCAATGGGCCTTTGGCGATGCTGGTCAGCTCGCGAGCGGTGAAGACCCCAAGGGCGCTTTGATGGACTCAGGCGGGGCCCGCACATCTGGTCCAGGCGAACGCCCGCGCGCGCGCTCGCGCTCGCTCGCCAAGACAGAGCGTCGACCCTGCGGCGGGCGCGCAGAGGCGGAGGCCGGTGTGGCTTCGGCCGCGCGGCGATCGCTGAAGCCAAAAGCAGCTCAGCGATTGCGACCAAACATGCGCAGTAGCCCGTCTATTGCTTCTCAGCCTCCTCTAGATCCGGACTTGACACCCCTAAATATCGTACATTTGCGGTGAAATCCCCCGAACCATCATGCCTGCGCACCCTGTCCAAACATGCGTGTACTCGACGGCCAAACATGCGTGTGGTTAAACTACGGCGAGATCAACCGAGACGTCATGCAAGCGCCCTCAGCACCCGACCGGCGCCGATCCCGCCACGCCTGATCGAAGCCCTCAAGACCCACAACGAGCGGTTCGGGACCGCCACCCCTGGCCACCAACACCGTTGCGTTTAGGTGGAGGTGCTGGTCGTGGGGTTGCGGGTCATTGCGGTTCGGTGATCGTTGCTGGTCGGTGGGGTCGTGTCCGGGGCTGGTGTGGTCTGGGAGATGCTTGGTGGCGTGACGAACGCGGCTGATCGTGCCTCTTCTGGAGTGTTGACCCAGACGTTCGACCCTGGCCTGGTCGACACTGTCACCGCCGAGGGCGGCGCGGTGTGGGAGCGGCAGCGGGATCTACCCGCCCGGTTGACGCTGTACCTGGTGTTGGCCTTGTGGCTGTGGCGCAACCTGTCCTATAAGAAAGTGTGGCGGCGGCTCGCCGATGGCTGCGCTTTCAGCGGTGGGGCCGACGATCTGGCCCTGCCTGCGACCGGTGCGCCCGAGGCCTCCTCGATCACCCGGGCCCGAGCCCGACTGGGGACCGAGCCGCTCGCGTTGCTGTTCGCCGAGACCGCCGGCCCCCTCGCCCGGCCCGACACGCCCGGCGCGTGGTGGCGGGGACTGCGCTTGACCGCGGTGGACGGCACCTGCCTGGATGTGGCGAACACGCCCGAGAACCGGGAGGCGTTCGGCGGCCCGACCGATGGCGCGTTCGGGCAGCTCCGCCTGGTCTGCCACTGCGAGATCGGCACCCGCGCGGTCATCGACGCCGCCTTCGACGCCTACGCCACCAGCGAGAAAGCCCTGACCGAACGGATCACCGCCTCCTTCCGGCGCGGGATGCTCGCCGTCTTCGACTCCGGCTTCTGCGGCTCCGACCTCTACGAGCAGGTCACCGCTACCGGATGCGAGGTCATCATGCGCGCCGGAGCCCAGTTCGGCCTCACCCCGGTCCAGGTCCTGCCCGACGGGTCCTACACCGCCCACCTCAAGGCCGGCGGGCCACTGGTCCGGGTCATCGAATACACCGTCTACACCACCGACCCCGACACCGGGGCCGAGACCACCGGAGAGACGATCACCCTGGTCACCAGCCTGACCGACCCCGACCTGTGGCCGATCGAGGACTTCCCGGGCCTGTACGCCTCCCGCTGGGAGTCCGAGATCCTCTACGACGCGGTCAAGACCGAGCTGCGCGGCGGCACGACCGTCCGGTTCCGCTCCCAGACCCCTGACCTGGTCCGCCAGGAAGCCTGGGCGCTGCTGCTGGTCTACCAGGCCCTGTCCGACCTCATCGGACGCACCGCCGGACCGGCCGGCCTCGATCCCGACCGGATCTCCTTCACCACCGCCCTGAACACCGCCCGCCGCTCAGTCAAGCAGACTGGACGGCCCTTTTCCCCCTGAGCACCTTGCCGCCCTCGACCGATGGGCACTGGGCGAGCTTTTCGACGATCTGCTCCCCGAACGCCGAAGCCGCACCGCGTCACGCGAAGTCACCCGCAGATCCTTCCGCTTCCCCACCCGCGACCGCACCACACCCGCCACGACCAGGGCCGATTACCGAATCCACATATGGCGCCTCACCCCACCACCAGCAACAACACCCTAAAACAACGGTGTTGCAACTACAGTCTCCCTGAAGGCAAGGTGGTCCGAATCCACCTCTGGTTCTCACGGAACGGGACCTACTCAGGCCATCGGTACAGCGAAGTAGGTACTGCCTGACCGGTTGACGGAAAGTGGCCCGGAGCGGCGGATTCGCGGCTTCGGGCAGTTCCGTGCGTCAGGGCGTGGGCGAAAGTTCGCGGTGTCGCTAATAGCGTGATTCCGATGAATGTCAGTGGCCTGTAAGGGTTTCAGGCGTTGCGTCTGGTAGCTTTGGCGAGGTTGTCGACGCCCGAAAGGCGGAGCGCGCCGATGGCGAGTTTGCGGAAGCTGGCCATGGCGCGGGGCGCGTTCTGCGTGCGCAGCCGGGAGGCGCCCTCGCGGAAGGTGGCGTCCACATCCGCCGCATCTGGGAGGACTCGGGTCGGACCTATGGATCCGACCGGGTGTGGGGCCGGTTCGGCCGGGACGGGATCCACGTCGGCCGCAAGCGCGTCGAGGCAATGGCCCCGTGCCCGCGCTGGAAAGCCGATTTGCGAGGTACCCGAGCGGTCACCGATGTGAACCACGCCGGCCGGATATCAGCGCCATTCGTGCTGTCCAGGGCCCATAGAACGAGATCTGACCGCCCGAGCAGAGCGGCTCGACCGCATCGCCGCGAGGGGCGAAAGCACGATTTCCTGCGGCCTCCATGATCGTCAGCCTGGCCGAGCACGCACTCTACACGCGGGTGTTCGGATTCGCGGGCGCGGCAGGGACGTATCCTCGGCGTTCGGCCTCCCATGACAGCTTCTCGTCCCAGTTGAACTTGATACTTGGACACGGCAGGTGCCCCTCCGTCCACAATTTCGGGCAGCTGCCGCCGCAAACGGGCAGGATGGGGCACGAGCTGCACTGCCATTCGCCCGCGGTCACCTGGGCGTACCAGTCGTCGAACTTGCCCGCCGGGCGAAGCGTGTTGCCGAGGCTCTCGACGGTGCCGATGATCTCGCTACTCCGGGGTCCGGGGACGAGGGGATGCTCTGAGCACGA
Organism: Glycomyces sp. L485; assembly: GCF_022548875.1. GTDB lineage: Bacteria > Actinomycetota > Actinomycetes > Mycobacteriales > Micromonosporaceae > Glycomyces. The sequence goes on from NZ_JAKZEW010000032.1 coordinate 18,661, forward strand.
GTACACTCGCTCGAGCGGGTCGATGAGCTCTCCCTTGCGAGTGGTGGCCAGGCAGGTCGCCGCTTTGGGCCGGTTCGGCATGCGGGGCACGCTGAACCCCAGTCGGTGCGCGGTCTCGTATGCGGCGATCTCCCAGGCGGCGAATTCTTTGGCCTGCAGTTCCACCGCTGAGACGTCATTGCCCCAGGAGTGGACGGGGGCGAGGTGGAGTTCGATGCGGCGGACCGCGAGGCCCGCGTGGGCCAGGTCGAACAGCAGGTTGTCGACCTCTTCGCGGTTTTCCCGGTCGACGTTGACGCGGACGCTGATCGCGAGGTCGGGTGCCATGCCGGAGCTCACGGTCTCCGCCAGGGCCTCCACGGTGGTGTCGAAGCTCCCCTTCCCGTTGCGTTTGTGGCGTCGGGCGTTGTGGATCTCGCGCGGTCCGTCTATGGTCACTTCGAGCAGTCGGACCCGGCATTCTTCGCTCAGTTCCGATATCTTGCCCGGTGTGAGCAGGCTGCCGTTGGTCACCAGAGCAGCGGAGTAGGTCTTTCCTAGACGCTCCGCGGCCGCCACGATGCGAGCGCTCATCGTGGTGATCACCTTGTAGGCCAGCATCGGTTCTCCGCCGAACCAGGTGACCGAGGCTCCGTCGACTTGGGGCTGTTCGAGGACGCCGGTGATCCGACCGGTCATCCTGTCGACCCGGTTCCAGTTCACCGCGGTCTTGAAGTGCTCTTGGCCGCAGTAGTCGCAATCCATGTTGCAGTATGAGGTTGGCATGACGGTGAACGTCCGGTTCCGGCTCTCCGCGGCGCGCTGCTCGAAGCCGGAGGTGACCGTCCGCAGCTCGTTCTCGTCCTCGGGGACGACCGCCGCGATGTCGCTCAGCGTGGGGGCGAGGTCGTGGTCGGACACGTCTTCGCCGTTCTCCAAGGCGGCGGCGACCGGCAGGGGAAGCGCGAACACCGTTCCGGTGCGTGTCGCGTAGGCGAATCGCACCTCGGCTCCCGCTGAATCGCGGTAGGTCTTCGAACCGATGAGCAGGTAGCGGCTTCGCTTCATGGTTTCGTCCGTTCCGTGGAGAGGAATGACAGCACCGGGTCGGCGTCCCGATCGGCCCGGCCCGCCGGGGCCGGGAGGCGGAACTCCAGTGAAGTGACACCGCCGAGTGCGGACACCCGCCGGTCCCGGCTGTCGCTGGGTGAGCGGGTGAACACCGAATCGACTCTGGAGAGTCCGTGGTGTTCGAGCAGTCGGTTCAGGAACCGGTGCAGCACCACGTCGGTGCAGGAGACTTCGGTCGCTCTGCCGTCGCTCAGGAGAATTTCGACCGGGCTGCCGGCCAGCCGCCCGTCCATGCCCAGGTGCCTCGAGTAGGTGACGGCGGCATCGGCCACGAATCGTCCCTCGGCGACGCCGACTCCCGCTCGCCATCCGTACGGCGTGGGAGACAAGGGTATGCGGGAGGCGAGGGCCGCGCGTTCCCACGGTCCGGTGGTCTTCAGGCGCAGGTCCCCGCGGTGGAGCACGGCCGGTGGACGGGGCCCGCCGTCCGACTCGGTCCCCCAGCCTGCAGGTGGTCCGGCCACCTGCATCGCTCCCGCGAGCCCTGGGACTCCCGGCACCGCCAGCGGGTCCTCACCGACCACCAACAGGTGCCACCGTCGGTGGCCCCGCCCGAGTCGAACCACCTCAGCGCCTTCGGCCGAGCGCCGCAGTTTCGGAACTGCCGGCGCGCCCGCGGTCCGCAGATAGGCCAGCAGCATCGCGGCCTCGGACTTCCGATCCGCCTCGAAGCCCACCACGACAGGGCTCCCGTCGAGCATCCCATGTCCCGCGCAGACCTCGAGCAGTCGAGCACAGGGGTCGCGAGGCTCCTCGCCGGCTGCGGTGTTCATACGCGCTCAGCTCCCGAATCCGAGACCGCCGGCGCGTCTTGCCCGCCCTCGGGGGCCTTCTTCAGGGCGTTGCGCAGCGGCCTGAACACGACCGCTCCGGCCGCGATCATGAACAGCGCGGCCACACCGTAGACCGTGTCGACGGTCGTGAATCGGACCCCGGCGACCGTGGTGTCGAAGTCCGCTAGGACCGTGCCGGCGAGGACGCCCGTCACGGCCATGGCGGTGATGGACGTGGTGTAGGTCAGTGGGTTCATTATGGAGTTGACCCTGCCGAGCAGGTGGTCCGGGACGATCTTCAGGACGAGCGGGCCGAGGATGGTGCTGACCATCCCGAGCGGCACCGCCGCGAGCATGAGGACGACCAGGGCCGGTATGAGCGCCGTCTGGCGGGAGTAGAGCAGAACCAGCAGTCCGATCGCCACCAGGCCCCAGCTGAAGACCTTGGCCTCGCCGAGTCTGCCGCTCACCCGCCCCGTCAGGAGGGCGCCCACGATCGTGCCCGCCCCCGCCGCGGCGGTGATCGTGCCGAGCCACGAGGCGTTCGTGGCCAGGTTGTCGGTGACGAAGAAGACTTCCAGGACGTTGAGCGCACCGATCCCGAACATGTAGACGCAGGTCCCGAGGATCAGGATGACCAAGGGTCGCATGGTGACGAAGAAGGCGAACCCCTCCTTGAGCTCGTTCCAGAAGCCTTGATGCGGGGTCCGCTCCGCAGGCTCGGCGGGCCGGAGCCGCACCGCCCACACGCACAGCGCGGAGACCAGGAAGGACACCGCGTTGATCCCGAGTGCCCACTCGACGCCGCTGGCGAAGAGGATGGGCGCCGCCAACGGGGGTGCCAGGATCGCGGCGGTGTTCGATGTGGCAGAGAACAGGCCGAACGCCCTGGGGCGGTCCGATTCGGGCACCGCTTGACCGATAACGGCAAAGCGGGCCGGATTGAAGAACTGCGCGGCGGAGTTGCTCAAGAACACCAGGAAGCAGATGGCGCTCAGCTGGGTCACCGCGGGCAGGTCGCCGCCGGTCACGGCGACGGCGAGCATGGCGAAGCTCAAGATCGCCTGCGCGAGGTTCGCCCAAATCATGATCGTGCGGCGATTCCACCTGTCCACGAAGACGCCGGCCAGCGGTCCCACCACGAGGATGGGTGCCGCCGCGGCGATCAGCACTGCCGACACCGCCGTCGGCGCCCAGGACTCCCCTCCGGCCACGACCGTCCCGACCCAGAGGACGACGGTGACGTCGAAGATGAGATCGCCGACGATGGAGATCGCCTGGCCTGTCCACAGGAGCCGAAAGTTGCGATTGCTTCGGAGCCCTGTCCGCCTGTTCGCGGTCGTCATGCCGCGGCCCTCCGCTCGCCGATGGCCGCGCCGAGCCACCCGTGCGGCGCGGGCCGGGAGAGCTGCCGTGCCGTCGCACGCGGGCTGGGGATCTCGCGGACCAGCGCGGTGAGGCGGTCGAACAGATGGGAGTCGTCGCGGTCATCTTGGGCGGGGTGCGGGGTCAGTGACCGCCGGAGTTCGGGATCGGCACCCGCCCTCCGCTCCAGTTCTCTCAGGACTTCGGGGAGCCAGGCTCTCGTGCGGACCCCGATACTCAGGTGGACCGAGGCCGATCCGCGCGCGGTTCCCGCATGCCAGTATCCCCGGGGGATGTACAGGCATTCGCCCTCATCGAGGTCGGTCTCGAGCACCGGCTCGGTGGTGCATTCGAGCACGGTCTGCCGGAGGGGATACGGCGCGGTCGGGGCGTGCAGCCGCCACGACTTGGAACCGTGAAGCTGCAGCAGGAACACGCTGTCCACGTCGTAGTGGAGCTTCACCCCGCTGTGTCCCGGCGGAGTGATGAAGACGACGCAGTAGGTCTCGAAGCCCGTCGCTCGGGTGAACTCGTCGGCGAAGCGGGCCACGCCGGGACTGAAGGTCTGGACCTCCTCCAGCAGCACCGTACAACCCGAGGAGAGGACCTCCGCCAAGCCGGAGGCGGTCGCGACCCGCTCCCTTGTCCTGCCGCCCCGCTCCCTGGGGTGGAAGATGCCGCCCCGTTCAGCCGCGCTGCCGTCCTCGAAGACCCGAAGCGATCGCTCGGGAACTCCTCTAGAGAGCATCGACTCGATCTCCTTCAAATCGAGGATGTCGGAGAAATCTCTGGTGACGGTGGTGAGCAGTGGCTTTTCGTCCCAGTATTCCATTAGCAAGTCCGGGTCGTCGGCGAGGGTCTTGAGTGGATCCATATGCTTCCTTATGAACGGGGCGAAATCCGAGCCTTAAAGATGGCGACGAGTCACTTGAGAATTGGGCAGACTGAATCTTCGAATACGCATACCGCGCACTGCCGACGTGAGTTGATCCGTCATGCACCATCGCATTGTCGTTCTCGACGCATGACACACGGCGGAACCCCGATAGGCCCACTCGGTCTACTTATACCCGCATGTGATCCAAGATACCGTCGGCGGCGACGCATGTCAACACCTCGTGAACGATGCCGCCTAGTCGCTCCACATCCGCCGCACCGCCGGCCGCGGCTCGATCCGGGATCTCTCGAATGCGCTGGTAGATGCGTTCGGCACCCGGTCGTATCCCCAGGTAGACCGGTTGCATTCGGTCCATAATCGCTGAAATCCGGCAATTCATCGAAATTTCTGTATTTTCGTATGCAGCCGCAAGAGCGCCAATGTATCCCTTCTGCCAATCAAGATCTATCAGCGACGATTCGCATCGTCCTGAATCTCCACATGAACATTGGCAAAGAATGATCATGGAAATTGATCATCGCTCGCCATCGAGGAATTCGACAGCAAGCAGTCTTGGGAACCGGGAAATGCATCCATGTCGATGCATTGACCATCATGGTCACTCGCTGATATTCTCAATTGCGGCATGCCTCAGACGCACATCAATCACATGCGTAAAGGAGTCGTTCGGATGCCAGACAAAGAACAGACCCCCGGCGAGGAAGAACTCGCCAAGGCCGAAGAAGACGTGGAAGGCCACGGAATCGAAGACGAGGACGAAGGCGACGCCGATGTTCTCGACGTCAACTTCGGCTGCAACAAGCTGCAGTAGGCCGAACTAGGCGCAGGTGCGTCCCCGCATCAGCACCGTACGCCGTACGACGGCGGGCTGCTCCTTCACCCCGAAGCGCAGCCCGCCGTCTGATCTGACGGCAGCGGCCAACGCCGTCCAGTACGCCGCCACGAAAGGGCGAACCAGTCCGTGCGAACCATGCCGTATTCACCTGCCCCGGAGACCGCCCACTTCCTGGAGACGACCGGCGGCGCGAGCGCCGTCGTCGTCGCCCGACCCGGAGCGCGCGTCACCGCCCTCAGCATCCGGCTCTCCGTAGGATCCTTCGACGACCCCGAGGGCCGCAATGGCACCACCCACCTGGTCGAGCACCTCCTGTACGGACCCAATCCCGGCTCGCAAGGGGGCAGCTTCCAAGTCGTCGAACACATGGGCGGCTTCGCGAACGCGAGAACCTCGGCGGAGCACACCAACTTCTACGCGGCGGTTCCGGCCGGACTGAGCTCGAAGCTGTTCGCGCGAGAGGCCGACCGCATGACGGACACCTTGGATTGGCTGACCTCCGCATCACTCGAGCACGAGAAGAACGTGGTCCTCAACGAGATCCGGCAGCGGCGCGGCAGGAAGGAACTGCTGGCCGCTCAGGAGCACGTCATGAGCTCGTGGTACGGCCCGGGAGCCCCGGCATCCTTCCTCTCCATGGGAACGCCCTCGCACCTCCAACGTATCGAGCCGGAGTCATGCGTCGCGTTCCTGGAGCACCGCTACCGCCGAGCACGCGTCGCCGTATCGGCGGTCGGCGACGTCGAGCCCGAGCAGATGTCGGCACTCGCCGAGTCGCTAGGGACTCGGTTCGACGGCTCCTCGGCATCGGCAGCGGAACGCCTGCCGATCAATCCCGGTCCCCGGTGCGTCGCCGCTCATTCCGTCGACGGCGGTGAACGAGCCGTCCTCGGCGTTCCGCTCCCGGCCTACAAGATCCACTCCTTCGAGCATCTCCGCCTCGCCACCCTGCTGTTCGCGGGAAACGACAGGTCCGACCGACTGCGGCAGAGCATCGTCCCCAAGTGCGTCGCCACAGTGCGGGCCAAGCTCCTGCCGCGGTCCAGGACGCATTCGATCGGCCTGATCGAACTCGTGCCCGATTCCGGGAGCGATGCCCGGCACGCGGTCGCATCGTTCGACCTCGCCTTGCGGCAGCTCGCCGACGCACCCGATCTGGAGGACCGCATCGAACGAGTGTGGCCGACCTATCGCACGGAGTGGTTGCAGGGCGACGACGATCCCGTCGGCCTGGCCAACGGCCTGTCGCATGCCCTGCTCACGGGCGACGAAGCCGCCTACCTGGAGTGGCCCGACACCCCGATGCCCGGCGCAGAGGAGATCCGCGGCGCACTGCAGACCTGGCAGAGGGGGGAGCGATGCGAGATCCTGTTCGCCCCGTGAACACCCGCGACACCGAGGAGTCCGGCACTCCGTTCACGATGACGCCGATCGATTTCGGTCCGCACACGGTGCACCTGCTCGACGCGCCCGAACATCGGCGGATCGCCGCCGCCCGGCTGTTCTGGCGAGTGGACAACCCCTCCGACGCCCGCTACGCCATCGCTCTCGACTGGGCGCTGGGCCGCTCCCGTCGACTCGATTCCCTTGGCGCACAATGGTCGGTGGAATCCCATCTCGGCTCCATCGCAGTAGCGGTGGCCGCGCCGAGCGAACTGATCTGGGACGCCGTCGACGAGTGTCGCAGGGCGATCGTCGAGCCGCCGCTTGAGCGCTCCCTGTTCGACCGCGCCCGCAGCATCCGGCGGGCCGGCGCGGCGAGATCGGAGCGACGACCGGTCGACGCGGCCCGCAGGCACGTGCGTGCGATGCATTTCCACCCGGAATCCAACGTCATAGACCACCCCGACGGCAGCGCTCGCGCCATCGAAAACCTTACCGCCGACGATGCGAGGCAGGCGATCGCTGCACTCGAGACACGACATGCCTGGAACCTGATAGGCGTCGGACTGACTCACGGCGAGTCCGAGGACTGGCTGTGTTCGCTGCCGTCCGTGAAACAGAGCGAACCCTCATCGGTCGCTCGACCGGACAGGGCGAAACCGCGATCGACGCTCCACGAACCCCGCTGCACCCAAGACCTGCTCGCCGTCGCCGCCGTGGTCCACCTCGAAGACGCCGAACGGTTCGCCGTGGCGCACATCGTCTGTCACGGCCTGGCGGGCTGGAGCGGAGCCGCCTGGCACCGCCACTTCCGCGAGGAGTTGGGCGCGGCCTACGAGATGGAGTCCGAAGTGATCTGCGCGCGCCACGGGTCGGAAGCAATCGCCATGACGAGAATCGTCACATCCGTCGACCCCCGACGGTCGGCCGAGATCGCCCGGATCGCCGAGAGCGACATCGCCCGGATCGCCCACCTGCCTCGCGAGCAGTGGGAGATCCACCGGAAGCAATTCGCCCGCTCGCTGGACACGCAGGTTCGCGACGCCGAAAAGCTCTTGTCGTGGATATCGCCCTTCATCCAGGCCGGCATGTCCGCCGCGTCGTTCGAACGCTTCCTCGGCATCGTCTTCCAGTCGTTCCCCGGAGCGATCCACTCCCATCTCGAGGCGTTCGCCCGTCAAGCGTCCATGATCCGTATGACCAGCATGGAGGACTCGCAGTGACCGAAAAACTCTTCACCGTTGACCCCCTGGTCATCGAATGCGAACACGCGAAGACCGTGGTCTCGAGCCCGCGCCTCTCCGCCAGGCTCAAGGTGGCACCCGAAGTGCTCACGACACTTCTGGAGGCACGCGCCGGGAGCGACCTGGACCCCGACGATCCCCGCGTGGCGCACCTGAAGCGCACCGGATTCCTCCGAGGCGACGGCGCGGAGGCACCGCAGACGCCCCGCCCATGGGACACCTGGGGCGTCGCTGCGTGGAACTACCACCAGAGGATTCGCGACACGAGGTTCATCGAGCACACGCACGAGGAGGAGCGATCTGAGCGGTACCTCGAGGAGGTCCTCAGCCGTCCGCTGCCGGTCGCTCCGCGCACGGAAGGGGCGGAAGTGCTCCTGCTGCCCCGGACCCGAAGCCGCACCGCCGAAGACTTCTGGGAGGTGCTGGAGCGCCGTAGGACCTGCCGTCGATTCGAGGACGCACCGGTCGACCTCCAGCACCTCGCCGACATACTCCACTACTCGTTCGCGCCGCTGCGGTTCGTGGACGCCGGCCAGATGGGCGTCCTGCAGCTGCGTGCCGCGGCATCAGGCGGCGCGCGCCATGAAACCGACGCCTACGTCGCGGTCTTCAATGTGGCCGACGTGGCCCCCGGCCTGTACCGGTATGACGAAATCCGCCACGGCCTGGCTCCCGTCCGCGACGAGGTGACGCGAGACCAGATGGAGCACCTCACTTTCCACCAAGGATTCTACGAACGCGCCGCGTTCGGCGTGTTCACCGTCGCCATGACCGAGCGCTTCGTCTGGAAGTATCGGCATCCCGTCGCGTACAAGCTCCTCCACCACAACGTCGGCCATGTCGCCCAGGTGTTCTCGACCGTCTGCGCCGCGTTCCGTCTCGGGGCGGCGATCACCGGCGCGATTCGCAACAGCGAGGCCGACGCCCTCCTCGGCCTGGCGGGGCCGGCGGAATTCGTCACCTTCGCGCTGGCATGCGGGCACCCCGTCATCGCTCCCGACGGACTGCCCGGCGGCGTCCAGGCCCCCATCGACCCGTGGCGGGCATGACCATGAACATCATCTCCGCGACTCGCTGGACCGGTCCCCTCTCGGATGAAGTGCGCACCACCGTCGACGACCACCAAGTGCTGACCGATGTCGAACATCTGCTGGACAAGCCCGAGCGGACCGCTGACGACGTGTTCACGGCGGCCAACCTGCTGGCGCTCATCCTCTTCCGGCGTCGGCGGGGCGTGGAGGCGGAGGCGCTGTGCAGGGAGGAACGGGCCGCCGCAATCGAAGCGGGCGCAGTCGACGACCGGGTTCACCTCGCCCGGTTCGCGCTGCAGGCTCAGGTCAATCTCATTCGCCTGTGGGGATACGGCGACCGCGCCGACCACGCGTTGGCCGAACTCGAACAGATGGAACGGCTGACCACGCCTGGGCTCGGCGCCCGCTTCGACGGACTCGACCTCGGCGCGGACACGGCCGAGGCGATGCGGGAGGCGGGAGTGCCCCTGTCCACGTTCGCGAAGAACGCCGTCATCGTCGAGGTGTGCAAGATCCTATGGCGACACCGAAGGTACGAAGCACTCTCCGAGCATGCGGAGCGGCTGCGCGCCAAGTGGCCGCTGCGCCGGTCCACCCTGCACCACGCCCACGAGGTCCCCTGGATGCTGGGACGGGAGACCACCGCGTTCGGGGGCGAACACTGGCAGCGTCTCCGAAAGGACCTGCGCACGCTCGCCGTCGTCAGCAGACTGCATATGCTCGCCGCCGAGGTCGATCGGGAGGGGCGGGCCGGCCAGGACGCCGACGAACTCGTCGAGTCGGTCACCGGAGCGGATCTCGCCCACGCCCAGCCGGGCACCAGGATGAAGTGCGAGGCCCACCTGGCCGACACGCTGCTCCGCATGGGCTCGCAGGAGGAGGCGGACCGGCTCCTGGAGCGGGTGGTCGCGAACCGGGAGACTGCCGGCGACGGGCAGGTCAGGAGGGGTGCGTTCGAGCGTCTCGGGCGAAAGCCCGACAGTGCCCCGGGCCCGTCCAACGACGTCATCGAGGAACTGCGGCTTCGGGTCGGGCTCGGCCTGGCCGACGTCAAGCGCTCTCGCGGCCGCCTCGTGCCACCGTGACCCGCGTACGCACCGATGTCCGACCTCGAGAAAGGACCGGGATGCCCGATATCCCATTCGCACATGCCTCCAAGGGCCGCAGCGGAACCCGGAGTGCCCTCCCCGTTCGGGAACCCTTGGACCGGTCATGGGCCTGGGGATCGGCGACCGGCCGCGGAGTCGAGGTGTGCGTCATCGACAGCGGGGTGGAGGCGGAGCTGCTCGACGACGGCTCCGCTTTCACCATGGAACAGCGCGGCGACGAATGGCACGTCGTCCCCGACGCGCCGAACGACACCGCCGGTCACGGGACGGCCTGCGCCGGGATCATCCGGTCCCTGGCTCCGGACTGCCGCTTGACCAGCGTCCGGATCCTGACCGGCAACCTCCGGTCCAGCGGGCAGGCGCTCGCCGCGGCCCTGTCGTGGGCGATCCAGGAGCGATTCCAACTCATCAACCTCAGCCTGTCCACCCGCAAGCCCGATATCAAGGAGCAACTGCACGACATGGCCGACACCGCCTGGTACTCAGGCGTCACGCTGGTCACCGCGGCACACAACAGTCCGGTCATCAGCTATCCGTGGCGCTTCCCCTCGGTGCTGTCGGTCGGATCGCACGCGGTAGCAGACGCTGAGCACCTGCAATGGAACCCCACCCCTCCGGTGGACTTCTTCGCCTACGGCGTCGACGTCCCCGTCAACTGGATCGGCGGCGCCACCCGCTCAGTGTCGGGGAACAGCTTCGCCGCTCCGCACGTCACCGGCATGTGCGCGCGCATCCTCGAGGCGCATCCGAAATTCGGAACGTCCCAACTGCGGATCGTCCTGTCCTGTATCGCCGACAATCTGGAATGAGAGCGGCATGATGAATCAACATGGTGAGATCCTCAGGTCCACCGTCAGGCTCGCGCGCCTCGCGTTCTCCGCCGCGGCGGCTTCCGTATTCCTGTACGACGAGGAGCGCGGGATGTTGGTCTTCGAGGCGTCTTCCGGAATCGGCGAGGAATTCGTCCTGGGAGCAGCCATCGCCCCGGACGCCGGAGTGGCGGGCTGGGTGGCCAACACCGGCGAGTCCGCGATCATCCGCGGTGCCGCATCCGACCCCCGATTCGACACCGCCTTCGCCCGCGGCACCGGCTTCGTTCCCGATGTCCTGATGGCGGCCCCGGTCGAGTTCGAAGGCGAGGTGCTGGGCGTCCTCGAAGTGCTCGATCCCAAGTCGGACACGATCGGGGGCACCTCGGCGGTCGACCTGCTGACCGAGCTGGCCGGCCAGTGCGGAGCCGCGCTCGCCCTGATCCTCCAGGACCGCGCCGCGCAGCGCCGCCGCGCGGAACCGGACGGGGCGGTGGAACGGCTGGCCCAGGTTCTGGACCGCCTGAACCCCGCCCAGGAGACGGCCGTCAACGACCTGTTCGAGGTCATCGAGCGGCTGACCGTGAGGTGAATCGTGCATCTGGCAGACCTCCTCTCCTTGCGAACCGTGCCCGCCGCCGGAGTGCTCGTGTCGCTCACCGACCGCTGCCCGCTGAGCTGCGCTCATTGCTCGACCTCGTCCAACCGCGGTGCTCCTCAGTTCGGCGAGGAGCCGTTCTTGGCCTTCAGCGGCACCTGGACCGACGAGTCCCATCCGGAGGTCGTATTCCTGTCCGGCGGTGAGCCGTTGCTGCGCCCCGGCCTGGTCCGGCGCTTGGCCGCGCGCGGTAGGGCGTGCGGCGCGGCCACCGCGGTGCTGTCCGGCATGTATTTCTGCCGGTCCGGCGGCATTCCTCCACCGATCGAGCGAGCCATCCGGGCGGTGGACCACTTCTCGGCCAGCATCGACGTCTTCCACGAGCGTGAGGTGCCGAGGACCGACGTCTTCGCCGCACTGCACACCGTCAGGAGCTGGGGTGTGGAGGTGAGCCTCCATACGGTCGGAGCCCGCGGGCACGATCCGTATCTGCGCGATCTGGTCGATCGGATCAGAGACGAGTTCGACTCCGAAGTGCCGGTGCTGGTCGCTTCGCTCCGGTCGGCGGGCCGTGCCGCCGAATGGGCCCCCCGACACGACGACGTCCTCTCCGTCGGCCCCTGCGAGTTCGCCTCCTGGCCACTGATCGACTCGGACGGGACGATCTTCGCGTGCTGCCAGGGGTCGATGCTGCGGCGGCTGCGGCCCCCGCACCTGGTGCTCGGCAACGCCGCCGACACCGCCTGGCGGACCGTCCGCGACCGGGTACTGACCAGCCCGCATCTGCGAAGCGTCCGCACCATCGGACCGATCGGGACGGCCTCCGCGGCGGGACTGCGCGACTCGGGGGGCATCTGCGGCACCTGTGTCGGTCTGGACTCCGCCGAAAGCCTGCCGTCCGACCGCTTCCTGACCTCCGCTGAGCGCCTCGTACCCGCTATTCCGGCGCGAACCCTCGCCGCCCGGTGGGGTGCGGGACCCTACGCGGACGCGGTGGAGTGGGGGCGGTCCCGATGAGTGGGCCGACCCATGCGGAGTGCGAGGCGCTGCGCCGGACGCCGGGCGCGACCGCCGTACTCTTCCTCACGGATCGATGCCCAGTCGGCTGCGACCACTGCTCGGTGGGCTCGCTGCCCCGAAGCCCTCGCATCACCGACTGGAACTTGTTCACCGGCATAGTCGACGAGCTCGGATCGCGCGAAGGCCTGCAGTTGGTCGCCCTCACCGGCGGCGAGCCGTTCGCCGAGCGCCGCGGACTGCAACTGGCCACGGAGGCGCTGACGGCGAACGGGAAGACCACCGCCGTCTTCACCAGCGGCCACTGGGCCGGCCCTCGCATTCCCCTGTGGATTCGCCGCGTACTCCAGGCGACCGGAACCGTGTACCTGAGCACCGACTCCTTTCATGCCGCCAGTGTGAAGCCTCCGACCGTCGAGGCCGCGGCCCGAGCCGTGCTGGAGTCGGACTGCACCTTGGTGGTCCAGGTCGCGGGGAGCCGGGAGGAAGCCGACCGCTGGGCGGACCGGATTCCAGAGGCGGAGGTGCACCGCGTGCCGATCCTGCCCTATGGGCGGGGACGCCTGCTGCGGCAAGGGATGGCGGAACGGCCCGTCGCCGACCTGGGCGCATGCCATCTGCTCAACTCGCCGACCATCCGCTACGACGGAACGGTCACCGCCTGCTGCAACGAAGAGGTGATCATAGGAGGCGGCCCCGACCGGCTGCGCCGCCAAGCGACCCGGCCCGAGGAACTGGGCGGGATTCTCGACGGCCTCGCCGCCGACCCCCTGCACCGGATCCTGCGGCGGACCGGTCCGGCAGCCCTGGCGTCCCTGCTCACCCAGGATAGGGCGACGCTCTGCGGTGCGTGCTGGACCCTCCAGGACGCGAGGAGCCGGCAGCGGCACATCTCGGTGCTGTTCGACCTGCTCGAAAGCGAGGCCACATGATAGAAGCACTGTTCATGCTGCTTCGTCCCCAGCTCACCAGGCAAGCCGCGCTCATGTGGACGGCCGAGCCCGCCGTGGACCTCTACGGTGCCTGGCTGCGGTCGAGCTACCACGCCATGCGCCACACTCCGGAGCTGCTCCGAGCGGCGCTCGACCAATGCTCCCGGCGCGACGATCCGACCTCGCGGCAACTGGCGCCCTATCTCCACTTTCAACTCGTCGAGGAGAGCGGGCACCACGAGTGGGCCCTGTCGGATCTCCAAGCCGTATACGGAAAGCCGGTGTCAGCGGGACCCGAACCGCCCGCCGTGGCGAACATGGTGGGGCGCCAGCGAGCCCTCCTACTGCGCCATCCCGTCGCACTCCTGTCCCACATCGCGGCGCTGGAGTCGACACCCCCCACCATGGCGCTCGTGCGCGACCTGCGAAGCCGTACCGGACTGCCGGACTCGGCGTTCCGAACGCTGATCGGACACTCAGAATTGGACGTCGACCACGGCGACGTACTCACTCGACTACTCAAGGAACTGGATCCGGAACCGGCGCTCCAGCAACTGATACGACGCAGTCTGATCGCATCCGTCACCGACCAGATCTCCGTCATGCACTCCATCCGCGACATCAGGGGGAAACCATGAGCAACCCGGACCGCTTTGCACAACTGGGCCTCGATCGAACACAACTCAGCGACCGGCAGGCCGAGCAGATCCTCGCGCTCGACGACGAGGAGTGGAACATGCTGCTGCACCTCAAGGACCGGCTGGACGACGGGCTCGACGTCGAGGGGCACGAGGACATGATCGGAGGAGGAGCGGTATGGTGACGAACTACGCCGACTGCCTCCAATGCGGCACAAGCAACCCGCAAGTCGCCCGATTCTGCATGGCATGCGGCTCCGACCTCGGCGCCGACGGCGACCACGCGGTCATGCGCTTCGTCACCGCGGTCTTCTGCGACATCGCCGGCTCCACGCAGCTGAGCCAGCAGTACGATCCACAGGTCTGGAACACACTCCTCGACGAGTACTTCACGGGCACCAAGACGGCCCTCACCTCGACCGGGGGCAGGGTCGAGAAGTTCATCGGAGACGCGGTGGTCGCCGTGTACGGTGCGGTCGCGGCCGAAGGCGACGAGGCGCCTCGCGCAGTCATGGGAGCCGCCTCGATTCGCGACCAGTTGGAGCACTTCAACAGGGAGACCGCCGCGCGGTACGGTGCGCACTTCCACACCAGGACCGGCATCGCCTCGGGACGGGTAGTGACCGCGGGCCGCGACTCATCGTTCGCCATCGGCTCGGTCATGAACAAGGCGGCACGACTCCAATCGAGCGCTCCATTGGACGGCATCGGCATCGACGTGCGGACCTGGTTCCTCGTGCGAGACCGCTTCCACACCGAGGAACTCGCTCCCGTGCGGGCCAAGGGCTTCGATCATCCGCTGCGGGTATGGTCGGCGGACCCAGCGCGGCCTCCCGCTCCCGCTCCGCAGCAGATCTTCGTGAACCAGAAACCGCTCTTGGAGACGGTCACGGGAAGGATCGATCCGGCAGGGCGCGAATCCGAGCCGCTCCACCTCCATGTCTTCGGAGACATGGGGGTAGGTAAGAGCAGTTTCCTGCTCCAACTGGAACACCTGCTCCGGCGGGCCGGTCTCCGGACCGTGCCGATGCAGTGCCCTCGGGGACCGGACGAGGAGCTGTGGCAACTCCGCGAGATCGACGAACAGCTCGGCTCGGCGGAGGGCCTCCCCGTCACGTCGAGAATGTTCTCCGTGCGAGAACTCCAGTGGCAGGTGAGAACGCGCCTCTCCCGGATGTCGACCGGCGACGCCGTTGTCTACCTGGTCGACGACGCCGACCTGCTGGCCTCGTCGGTGAGCGACTTCTTGACCGCCGCAGTCCTGTCCAGACCGGGTGCGGTGCTCGTGACCTCCGGATCCGCCCCCTTGCCAAATGTCGAATCGGTCGCCATCCCGCCTCTGGACGATGCGCACGCCGGCGAGTTCGTCGAACTGCTCCGGCCGGAGCTCGAACTCCATTCGCACACCGCCGACGCGACGGAGGTGATCGAACGCGCCCATGGCAATCCGCTCTACATCGAGCAACTCGCGGCGCTGGCCGAAAGCGAGCGCGACCTGCTCCCACCGGCCGCCGAGGCAGTATTCGGCGCTAGAATCGCACCGTTGACCAGAGAAGAGCGAATGCTGCTCGCGGCCGCCTCGATCCTCGGTATCGACCGGGCATCCGACCTCTTCACTGTGATGACGGATCTCGACGACGAGGCCGTATTCCAGACATTCGACAGGCTGCAGCAGGCGGCATTCGTTGGCAACCGCATGATCGGCGAGGTCTCCTATCAGCACCTGACCGTCAAGGACAGGATCGAGCTGAGGATCCGGATCGCCGCGACTCTGGCGGCGATGAGCCGGACCGACCCCCAGCTGCTGCTGCTCGCCGTGCAGAACGCGGTGCAGGCGTTCGAGGACGCGGTGAACTCCGAACCGGACCGCGTCCCCGAGGCGCGGGCTCTGGCGGTCGGTTCCCTGCTCGGTGCCGCACGGTATGCGATCGCGATCACCGAGCCGGTCAAGGCACTCGACTTCGCTGAGCAGGCGATACAGATCGCTGAGGAGGGCGAGGAGACCGCCTCTCATGAGGAGGCGGTCTCGCTCCATTGCTACGCGCTGGCGGCCGTCGGCCGGCTGGAACAGGCCCGGAAGCTCGCGAGGCGGACGCGGACCTCGGAGGCCAACGCTTCGGCTGCCGCGCATCTTGCCGTGACGGCGCTGGTACTGGGTGTGGGAGATCCCAGTGAGGCCAGAAGGAAGGTGGAGCAGGCATCCGATCCCATGGCTTCCATGCGATTGACCACCTGGGACGGAATCCTCATGGCCAGGAAGGGCGACTATCCGGGCGCGGTGGCGCTGCTCTCCAGCGCGCATCATGTGGCGCGCGAGTATAGCTACGGCCTGGGGACAGCCGAAGTGTACGGCAATCTCTCGCTGTTCACTGCCCTCGACGATCGCCCGGTCATGGAGGCATTGGACGCCTTGGAGGTCCTGACCGAGGAGGTGCGGGACACGCCTACGCTTCGTGCGCTCATCGAATGCTCGAAGGCGCTGGTCCAGGGGTTCGAGGGAAGCACCGAAGCGGCTCTGGACCTGCTCGAACGGGTCGAACGACTGTTCACCGACATTGGCTACCAGCCGGGCCGGGCGCAGATCGCACAATTCAGAGGCAACATCCACTTTCTGTCCGGAGACATGGCCAAGGCGGCGGGGTGGTGGCGTGCGTCCGCCGCAGGCAACGCGGCAATGGCTAACTTCGCACAGCAGGAGCGGGACCTGGTCAAGTCCTGGCTGCTGCGGCCCGACGGCGCTCCGCCGGACGTCTCGGCGCTCGAGCGGGCAGACGACTGGGAGGCGCGGCTGCTCTTGTTCTTGATCCGCGGGAGGGCAGATGAGACGTCGGCCGCTCAGCGGTCTGCCGAGTCGGAGATCCTGATCCCGGTACGAGGGCGCGCCGCGATGTTCGCTCGACGGCTTTGGGAGCACTCAACGGAGCGGCTCGGTCAGATTCCTTAGCACGCCGTAGATATCGGACGACCGACGCGCTGTGGCGATCGCGTCCGCAGTTCCTTGCGGGTCCGAGGCGGCATCGGGCTGCAGGAAGACGCGCGCGAGCGGAAGTTCGTTTCATGACGTGCAGTGATCGTCTCTGCGTCGGTAGTGGGAGCGCCTGGCGGCTGCACAGCCTCCAGCCTGCTACTGGGCTCCCTGGCGACTACCCGGACCGGACTCGCACCGGCAAGCACCGACGAGCTTCAGACCAGCTCATGATCGTGTTTGACCACCTACCAATCGTTCGGCGTACGAATGACCGAGGCTAGATGAGTTCGACATGAGTGTCGGAATCGCGCGGGGCCGGGTGGTGGCGGTCGACGGTTCGGCGGAGGATCTCGATGACGGGGCGGTCGTCGTCCTCGAAGTAGAAATGGTCGCCGGTCACGTCGTGGCGCTCCAGCGGTTGCGAGGTGACGTCCTGCCAACGTGTGGCGCCCTCGCCGTCCACGTGCGGGTCGTCGGCGCCGACGACGCTGACCACCGGGACGTCGAGCGGGCGTGCCGGTCGGAATGCGTAGGCAGCCACCATGCAGAAGTCGCGACGGAGCGGCTCGAGCAGCAGCGCCGCCGCCGCCGCGGAGCCACTTTCGATCTCGGGCGGTATGCCGCCGAAGAAACGGACCTCCTCTGCGAATTCACCGGGTCCGAGGGCGGCGAGCCGCTTCACGCGATCGGACGGCAGGAGCGGCGGGCCCGCGCAGCCCGAAACAGCCAGGGCCGCCGGGCCTTCGCGCAGTCGTCGCGCGGTCTCGAAGGCCACCAGGGCTCCCAGGCTGTGTCCGAAGAGGAAGTACGGCCCGGTGGCGTGCGCGGTGATCGCTTCGGCGGCGGCCTCGGCGAGTTCGGCGATGTCGTCGAGGCGGGGTTCGGCGAAGCGGTGGCCGGTGCCGGGTGCGCAGACCGCGACGACGCGGGCCAGGTCTTGGAAGCCGGGCTGCCAGTCCAGGAATCGGTCGGACCGCCCGCCCGCGTGCACGAAGGTGTAGAGGTTCGGGCCGGAGTCGGGCGCGTCGTCGGCCTCGATGAACCATCCTCTGCGTCTCGGCGTCGGCATCAGACTCTTCTCCCTGTCGTCGGCGGGGTGGGAAAGACGTGGTGCAGGCGGCATCTGAGCCGTCGACCCTTGGGTTCGCAGACGAGCGACACCGTGTGGCGGCCCGCAGCGAAGCGCTTGAAGCGCCACTGTCGGAGGAGGCGGCCTGCGGGCGGCGAAGGGTCGAGGGTCGTGGCTCGGACCCGAGCGGTGAGGCCCTCGCCGGTGGCCTTGCCGTAGGCCTCCTTCAGTGTCCACAGCGCTGTTCGAAGCGGACTGCGTGATTCATTGGGCACCAGCGCGAGGCGTACGCGTTCTTCGGCGGTGAAGGCGAAGGCGTCGACGTCCTGCCCGACCGCGTCGGCGACCTCGACGTCGATGCCGCATTCGGCGCCGTCGGCGATCGCGCACGCGACCGCGCCGTCGGTGTGGGACAGGTTGAAGCGCAGCGTCGAATCGGGGGCCGCGATCGCGGGCTTGCCGCTTCGGGAGGCCGTGAACCGCCACTGCGCGGCGACAACGCCGTCGGTAAGCGCGCTCAGTGCGCACCGCAGGAGCGCGTGCGCGGTGAGGTACTGGCTTCTGGTGTAAGGGTATGCGAAGCGTTCCAGGCGGTCTCGCTCGTCGTCGGCGAGCATGGCGCGCAGGCGGGACGCCTCCGCCCGGTGTTCCTCAACCGGGGGCACCACCCACACGTGGACCGTCACCGCAGGGCCCACAGGTGTTCCTTCGCGGTGGCGGGATCGCCGGGCCACAGGCGAAGTTCGCCGGTGTCGGGGCGGAGCATGGCCGCCGCGACCGTGCGCTCGCGGCGGATGTCGCCGTTGTCGGGCACGTTGACCGGGCGGCCCGCCAGGAGTCGGTGGTGGCCCTCGACGTCGTCCGCGTCGGGGATGCCCGCGGTGTGGACGGCCTCGAGCCGCCTCTTCGAGGAATTCTTCGCGAAGACGTGGATCTCGTCGTGTACGGCGAAGTCCGGGTGCAGGAAGTGGTTGGTGTGGACCAGTTCCGGGCCTTCGAGGAGCCGGCGCTCCGTCCCAAGTGCCTCGACGCAGGCGGCGCGGTCGGCGCCGCAGACGGTGAACGAGCGCGAACTGGCGAGCCTAAGCCCGCTGAGGATCTCCACCGCTTGGTCGACGCTGTCGGCGTTGTCGAGGACGTGCCGGATCGCAAGGTACGGCGGCACTCCGGGCTTCCACGTCCCTCCGATGACGAGGTTGAGGCCGACGGCCACCCCGGCGTCGTTGACGCCGAGGTAGCCGAGGAGGCCTCCGAAGCTGAGCACCAGCGAGCGGTGGCGCGGTCCGGAGACGGCGAGGACTGCGATCTGGTCGTCGAGGTTCCCGTTCAAGTCCACGGTCTGGGCCAGGACGGGCCGGCCCCGCGCGGACGCGTAGGTGGTGCAGTCGCCTGCGGTGATTCGGCTGTAACCGAGGAGCTCGCGGCGCAGTTGGAGCAGCCATGCCTCGTCTAGGTCGATGCCGGCGCCGGCGGCCAGGCCGTCGATCTCCTCGGCGAGGTCAGGGAGTGCCTCGGCGACGGCCTTGCTGTGGGCGGTGATCGCGAGGCGCACCGCGCGGCGGTCCAGGGGCCGGTCGGTCAGGTGGTCGAGTCGGGCGAGCGCGTCGTCGAGGAAGGCACGGAGCCGTTCCGCGATGGCACGCCCGTGCGCAAGGCCCCGCTCGCGGGGCCCTCCAGCGAGTTCGATGTGCGTCATGTCATTCACAGCGACGGGTTGACGGCCTTGCCCCGGTCGCGGAGCTGGTCCTTCACCGACGGCCATTCGTTCGCGAGCACCGAGTAGTAGACGGCGTCGCGCCTGCGGCCTCCCGGCATGTAGTTGAAGCTGCGCAGCACGCCCTCCTCGCGGGCGCCGATCTTGCGCAGACCGGCGCGGGCACGCGCGTTGAGCACGTCGGTCTTGAACTCGACGCGGACGGCGCCCATGTCCTCGAATGCGTGTTGGAGCAGCAGGTACTTGGCCCAGCGGTTGACGCCCTGGCCTTGGAAGTCGACGCCGAGCCAGGACCAGCCGATCTCGAGTCGCCGGTCGGCCTCGGCCATGTTGCCGTAGCTGGAGCTGCCGGCGGCTCGCTCGGTGGCCTTGTCGACGATGGTGAAGACGGCGCGCCGTCCGGCGGCCTGGTCGGCGACCATGGCGTCGAAGAGCGCGTCGAAGTCGGCGGCCGTGTCGACTCGGCTGACGAAGTAGTCCCAGATGCCGTCGCCGAACGCGATCTTGCGCAGCGGTTCGCGGTGGGCCTCGGTCACCGGCCTCAGTTGAACGTGGTCGTTCTCGAGGACGGCCGAGGCGGTCCGGTTCCACGCGGTGTCGGTCATCGGTGTCATCCCTTCTGGTCTGCGTGGGGTCGGAGGGCGTCGACGACGTCGCCAAGGGTGCGCATGCCGGCGAGGTCGTCTTCGGTGAAGCTCTCGAGGCCGACTTCGGCGGCCTTGCAAAGCGAGGTGAGGAACAGGACCTTGTTCAGGGAGGTGAGCCCGTAGGTTTCAACGAGGTCCTCGCCGAGGTCGAGGGAGGTCGGGTCGGGTCGGTCGCGCAGGACCTGCGCGAGCTGCTCGCGGGCCAGGGTGTCGATGTCAGCGGGCATGGATGCCTTCTTTCGGGTCGTCGATGCGGGCTCGGTACCGCTCGTGGATGCGTTTGCGGATCGGTTTGAACTGGGAGGTGAGCAGCCCGTTGTCGATGGTGAACGGCTCGTCGGCGGTGATCACTCTGGCGATGCGCTCGTCGGGTTCGGACGCGGCGTTGACCGCTTCGAGCGCCGCCGTGATCGCCTCGGCGTCGACCGGGCCGGGGGGCGGGGAGACGACGGCGACCAGCTCGGTCTGGGCGGGGCAGTACAGGACGCACTCGGCGACGGCGCCGGTGTCGCGGAAGCGGGTCTCGACGGGGCGGACGATAACCTTCTTGCCGTTGTCGAGGACTATGAGGTCGTCAGCGCGGCCGTGGATGTACAGGAAGCCGTCGTCGTCGAGGTGGCCGAGATCGCCGGTGCGGACGACGCCGCCCAGCTTGAACATCCGCTCGCTCTCTCCTGGCGGGGCGTAGGTGTAGGCGGTGTTGACCGGGTGGTCGCTGCGGACACGGACCACGCCATCGTCGCCGATGAGGATCTCCTTGCCGGGGAGGGCCTTGCCGACGCTACCTTCGCGGTGGGCGCCGGGGTGGTTCTTAGTGGCGATGCAGGTCTCGTTGAGACCGTAGCCTTCGAAGATCGGAAGCCCGGCTTCGTTGAAGAACCGCAGCATGGCCTGGTCGGCGGGGGCCGATCCGGTCCACAGGTAGCGGATGCGCGAGCCGAACAGCTCGGCGGCTGCCTTCGAGGAGTCGACGCCGTCGGCGAGGCGCCCTTCGATGTGCCGCTTCGCGGTGTCGAAGAACGCGGGCACGCCCATGACGACGGTCGGCTCCACCGCGGGCATCACGGCGAACACCGACTGGAAGGTCGTGATGGTGATGTCGTGGCCCCAGCGCAGCGCCGAGTAGAGCCAGTAGCGCTGCTGGAGCAGCGACAGCGGCAGGAAGACGAGGACGTCGTCGCCGGGGCGGTGCCCGAAGATGCCTTGGACGTCGCGCAGCGAGGAGTCGACGCTCGCGGCGGTGGCCTCGAGTCCCTTGGGGATTCCGGTGGAGCCCGAGGTGAACTTGACGGTGGTGCATTCGCCCGGTTCCCACAGGAGGTTCCCGAGTTCCGGAGGGTCCTCGTCGGCGTGCCCGGCGATCTCGGCGATCGGGCGCACGGTGGCCGGCGCGCCGCCGGGGACCGGGACGTCGGTGTAGAGCAGGTCGAGGTCGTAGCGCTCCACTAGTTCGGCGTCGGGCGTGAACTTGCCGGGCTCGAACCCGGCGGTCTGGGCCTTGAGCATCAGCGCGGCGAGGTCCAGCAGTACCCATTCGAGGCGGTTGGCGGCGAGGACGCCGATCCGGTCGCCTTCTCGGATGCCATTGCGCCCCAGGGCTCCGGCGACGGCGCGGGCGCGGTCGTGCAGTTCGGACAGCGGCATGCGGCGACGGTGCCCGAGCCCGGCGACGGTGAGGGCACCGTCGTGGTTCGGGCGTTCGGCGATGATGCGGTTGACGATCGATTCGGTCATCATTGCTCCCGTTCCTTGGCGTCTGCGATGTGGGCCGCCATGGCGCGCACGGTGTTGAGGGCGAAGATCGCGTCGAGAGGCAGGCCGATCCCGTATTCGGCGCGCACGGCGGTGAGGATGCGCGCCGCGGTCAGGGAGTCGCCGCCGAGGGCGGCGAAGTCCACCTCGGGCTCGACCTGGTCGACGTGCAGAGCGCTCGACCACAGCGCGGCGATCCTGGCCTCGACGGCCGGATCGGCGGGCCGCTGGGTCGAGGCGTCCTGGTCGTCGATCGGGACGGCGGCGAGCGAGGCCCGGTCGACCTTGCGGTTGCGGTTCAGCGGCAGCGCCTCGTGCCACGCGAGCGCGGCGGGGACCATGTAGTCGGGCAGTTCGATGCGCAGGGCCTCGCGGATCTCGGCGAGTGTCGGCCGGGCTTCCGAGGCGGGGACCAGATGTGCGACGAGCAGCGCGCCGGAGGCGGCCTTGTGGGCCACGACGGCTGCCTGTGCGACGGCGTCGAGGGCTGCCAGCCGGGTCTCGACTTCGCCGGCCTCGATGCGGTAGCCGTTGACCTTGATCTGGAAGTCGGTGCGGCCGAGTATGTCGATCGTCCCGTCGGGCCGGTAGCGTCCGAGGTCGCCGGTGCGGTAGAGCCGATCGCCGGTGGCCGGGTCGTCGAAGTAGCGCTCGGCGGTCAGTTCGGGCGAGCCCAGGTAGCCGGGGGTGACGCCCGCGCCTGCGGCGAGGATCTCGCCGGGAACCCAGGCGGGGCAGTCGTGGCCGTCCGCGTCGCGGACGTGAGCGCGATTGTTCGCATTGGGGCGGCCGTACGGGATCGGCACGTCCGCCGGGTGATCGGCCGGAATCGGATGCCAGATGTTCCAGATGGTGGTCTCGGTCGGTCCGCCGAGCGAGACGACACGCAGGTCGTGGCGGCGGCGGTAGAGCGCGGCCGGCAGATCGGGCGGGATGCGGTCGCCGCTCATCATGACCAGCCGAAGTGAGGGCGGCAGTGCCTCGTCGTGGTCGGCGAGCATGCGCACGAACGCCGGGACCGAGTTCCAGACTGTCGTGCCCGACGCTTCGGCGAGTTCCCTCCAGTGCGCGGGGTCGGCGGCCCGGTCGGCCTCCGGCATGACCAGCGCCGCCCCGGCACTGAGGGCGCCGAAGACGTCCCACACCGACAGGTCGAAGTTGAAGGCGCTGATGGCGAAGAAGCGGTCGTCGGGGCCGATTGCGAACCGTTCGGCGCAGTCGGCGACGACATTGGCCACGTTCCTGTGAGTCACCATGACGCCCTTGGGTTCTCCAGTGGTACCGGAGGTGTGGAGGACGTAGGCGAGGTCGCCGGGGTCGGCGCCGCGAAGCTCGGGAGGTTCGTCCGCTCGCGGTGCTTCGCGCAGGTCGAGCTTCGGGAGACCGGTCTCGGGGTCCGCGTTAGTGAGGACCTGGGCGACTCGGCCGTCGCGCAGCAGCCGGTCGCGGCGGGCGGAGGGGAGGTCGGCGTCGACTGGGACGTAGGCGGCTCCGGAGAGGAGCGTGGCGAGGATGCCGACGATCTGCTCCGGTCCGCGGCGCATCACCAGGCCGACGAGGTCGCCGCGGCCGACGCCCCGTCCACGGAGCCAGGTGGCGGCGCCGGCGGCGCGGGCGAGCAGTTCGCCGTAGGTGATCCGCTCGCTCGCGCTGATGATCGCCGCCGCCTCGGGGCGCTCGGCGGCGTGTTGGAGGAAGGCGTCGGTGAGCATGGCCGGCTCGAATTCGCGCGCGGTGTCGTTCGCGCGCTCGCGGGCCTCGCGCTGCGAGACCGGCAGGAGATCGAACCGCACGGCGTCCCAAGCGGTCTCGTCACAGAGCCGGTGCAGGAGCACGTCGAGTCCAGAGGTGAGGGCGTCGAGCAGGCCGGGCGGGTACAGTGCCTCGACCGCGTCGAGGCGGATGACGAGCTCGCCGTGCTGCTGGAGGACGAACACATCGAGGTGGACCTGCGGGGTCTGGGAGACGGTGTAGGCCTCGGTCCCGAATGCTTCCAGCGCCGAGCCGTCGACGCCACCGATGGCGTCCAATGTGGAATTAAAGGTGTAGGGCATGGCGGCGGATCGAGCATCCGAGCGGTGGCGCGCCAGGTCGCGCATGACGTCGATCCCGGAGTAGTGGCGGTGGTCGAGGTCGGTCCGCAGCCTCTCCTGGAGGGATCGGGCGCGTTCGACGAACGGCCTGGTCCGATCGATGTGGACGGCGAGAAGCAGAGGGTCGGAGAACTGGCCGATGGCGGTGAAGGCGCCGGGATGGATCGGTCGGCGCTGGGAGACGGTGGTGTTGAGTGTGAACTCGTTCCCGGCTCCCCACTGCGACAGCGTCTCGGCCCAGGCGGCGAGCAGCGCGGCCGAGGGTGTGAGGCCGGCGGCCTTGATGTTGCGTCGCAGCCGCGTCCAGTCGTCGGCGTCGAGCCGCACCCGCCGCTGGACGACCCTGGTGGGGCCGATGGCGGATGGGTCGGCGGCGAGCGGCAGCCGGGGCGCGGGCGGGATCTCGTCGAGGCGCGAGCGCCAGTAGTCGCGGGAGCGTTCGTGGACGGCTGTGCCGGCCAGCGCATCGAGGGCCTCCACGTGGGCGCGGAAGTCCATGCGGGGCGCCTCGCGGTCGTCGCCGGACACGTAGCGGCGGTGCCACTCGCTGAAGAGGAGGAACATGCTGATGCCGTCGACGGCCATGCCGTCGTGGTTGACGCACAGCGCCATCCGGTCGTCGGCGAGGACGCAGACCTCGGCGTCGATCAGGGGTCCGGTGGCGGGGAGCTTGAGGTGAGAGCGGCGTTCACGGACGGCGAGGCGCCGCCGGTCTTGTTCCTCGGGGTCGAGTTCGCGCAGGTCGGTGACGGTGAAGCCGGGGAGCGTTCCGGTCTCGGCCTGCCGTTCCTCGTCGAGGACTGCCAGACGCAGCGCGGAGTGGGCGCGGGCGACGTCCTCCAGGGCGCGGTGCAAACGGTCGAGGTCCCAGGTGCCTTCGATCTCGTGGTAGACCTGGTTGGCGACGTCGCCGATGTCGACCAGGTCGGAGCGTCCGAGCAGGTAGGCGCGTTGCAGGGGCGTCAGGGGAAAGGCGTCCTCGAGCGCGGTGAGATGCTCGACCAGTTCGGCCTTGGAGGCCTTGAGCCGGGCAACGAGCTCGGAGGTCATGGCCTCCTTGGGGCCCTCGAGCTTGAGGTTGGCGTCGACCACGGAGATCGCCAGGCCCGCCCGGTGGAGGTCGGCGAGGACGGCGGCTGGGGTGTCGGTCATCGTTCTTCCCGTCCGAGTGCGGCGAGCAGGTCAGGGTCGGCCAGGTCATCCAGTGTGGATGCCAGGGCGCTCAGTGGGACGTCGCCGAGGAGGGCCTCCAGCGGCACATCGGCCTTGAGCTCGTTGAGGGCGTGGTACTGGAGTGTGGTCGCGGCCAGGGAGTTCGCGCCGAGTTCGGGGAGCGACAGGTCCTCGAAGTCCGCTTCAAGGCTCAGCAGGACGGCGACCTTGGCGCGCAGCCAGGGAAGCGTGGCGGGTGGCGGTGCGGCGGTGAAGAAGCGGGTCTCGGCCAAGGTGGAACGGTTGCCGGGCGGGACGAGTTCGACCGTGTCGGGCCAGGCGTCGATCGGGGCGAGGCCGAGCGCGGCGGCCAGCCGCCGCGAGAACCGCGGCATCAGCGGCGCGGCGGCGGTCGCTAGGAGTCGGGCCGCGGCCAGTTCGAGGGCGATCGCGGTGCGGCCCTCGGACTCCCAGCGGCCGAGGCCGTGCAGCCGGGACTGCTGGCGGGAGAACCCGGCGGCGTCGTCGATGATGGCGTCTAGGACGGCCGAGGCCCGGCGCAGCGAGAACGCCTCGGCGCCGAGGGCGGCGGTGGCCTGGTCGAGATGCTGGGCGAGCCGCGCGAAGAAGGCGGTGTGCTCGGTCGTCCAGGTGCCGGCGTCCGGAATGCGTCCGTCGAAGTCGCGGCGGACGCGCTCACCGAGGCCGTTCAGCCAGCCCTCCCACCGTCCGATGAGGATGTCGGTGACGGCGCGGTCGTACTCGGCGCGGCGGAAGTCGGTCCGCTCATGCTCGGGCCTGGTGCGGCACAGGTGGTAGCGCACCGAATCGACCGTCTCGGGGGTGAGGATCTCCTTGCCCCAGATGACGTGTCGGCGGCTGGTGGAGAACTTGGAGCCTTCGAGGAGGTAGAACTCGTTGACGTGGTAGTCGATGTCGGGGTTCCACTCGGGGAAGGCGAGCCGGTACAGGACCGGATAGAGGATCGAGTGGTAGAAGCTGTTGTCGTAGCCGAAGAAGTGGACGATCTTCCAGTCTCTCGACGGCTTCTCGCGGGTCCACTGCTCCCCCACATCGCCGCCGAGGCGCTCGATGCCGTGGAGGAAGCCGTAGCTCATCTCGGGCCACACCCAGATCACCTGGGAGCCGGGGTCGTCTTCGGCCGGTCGCACGCCCCAGTCGGAGAGGTGCGAGACGGGCAGTTCGAGGGTGTCGCGGGAGAAGACCCGTTCGGCGAGTTCGCGCAGGCGGGCCGGGACGCGCCCGAGCAGGTGGTGGTCGGCGACCGCGTCGGCGAATTCGTGGAGCGGCAGGCTCCAGCGTTCGACGTCGGCGGACTGCGGGGCCGCCTCGCTCACGCGCGAGCGCGGCTCGCCGAGGTCTGCGACGAGGTTGGGTTCGCCGCATTCCTCGCAGATGTTGCCGCCGGTGGGACCTGAGCATCCGGGGCAGGTGCCGGAGACGTCGACCTCGTACAGGTACTTGCCGCTGTCGCCGTCGACCAGGGCGGGGGTCGCCTTCGGGCGGACCCGGCCGGACTCGACCAGGCGGGTGAAGAACCGCCTGAGCCCTTCGATGTAACCATCGTCGACGCTGGTGGCGTAGTACTGGTCGACGTCGATGTCCATCGCCTTCAGGGTGGCGGCGATCTCGGCGGAGTAGTGGCGGGCGGCCTCGGCGGGGGTGACGCCGTCGCGGGCGGCGGCGGCCTCGACGTAGCTCTGGAAGTCGTCGCTGCCGGTGAGGTGCCAGGCGCGGTTGCCGCAGAGTCGCTGGAAGCGCACGTAGGCGTCGGCGCCGAGATAGGGCCCCGAGAGGTGTCCGAGGTGGAGGTCGCCATTGGGGGTGGGCGGCGTGGAGAACACGAACTGGGGGCGGCCGGTGGCGTGGGGCCGGAACCGGGACGTGGCCGAGGTCTGCGCGCGGGCGGCGTCGCGCCAGTACTGGGTGAAGAAGACGAGGTCGCTCTCGCCGGTGTTGGTGATGACGTGGGATTCGAACGGCTCGAACAGGGCCACGGTGCCGGGTCGGGCCGGGTGGACGGCACCGTCGACGTGGAGTTCGCCTTCGCCGGCGACGATTACGAAGAACTCGGTCTCGTCGTGCTGGTGGCTGGTGGAGCTCACGCCTGTTGCGACGCGACCCCAGCCGGCGCCGACGCCCAGTCCATCTATTGAGGACATATCGATGCCGAAGGCCTCGGTGAGTTCGGATTCGCTGTACTGGTTCAGGATCATGACTTCCTCCGTCGTTAGCGGTTCGGGGCCTGGGAGGGTGTGGGGGCGAGTACGTCTACGGTCTCGGCGGCGATGGCGGGGGCGAGCCGGTAGCCTGAGCCGCCCGCCGCGCCGGCGAAGACCAGGCCGGGGCGCAGCTCGGCGACCACGGGTTCGCGGGCCGGGCTGTAGGCGTCGCAGAAGACACGCCCGGAGCGGCACAGCGGAGCCAGCTCCGGTGCGTAGCGCTCGAGGACGGCCCGGGCGTCCGCGAGGTCGGCTGGCGCGAGTCCGCGCTCGACGGTGTCGGGGTCGACGTCCCAGTCATCACAGGTGTAGCTGAACAAGAAATGCCCGCGGTGATGCAGCGGCAGCACGAAGGCGTCCTCGTCGTCGAGGACCTCCAGCGCGTCGTCGGGGCCGGGAACAGCGTCGATGTGGGCCGCGACGATCTTCTTGACCCGCAACCCCAGCGGCGCGACGAACTCGGCCCAGGCGGGGTGCGCGATCCAAGGGCCGGGCGCGAGCACGACGCGGCGGGCCCGGAGCCGCTCGCCGTGGCCGAGGGTCAGGCGCCAGCCGTCGTCGGCTTCGAGGACGGCGACTTCGACGCCCTCCCAGACGGCCGCGCGGGGGCGCAGTTCGGTGAGGATCGCTCGGGCGACGCCTTCGACGTCGGCGTAGTGACACCCTTGGAGGGTCCATTCGCGGGCACCGGGCACCGTGTCGGTCTCGGGTCCGAGCCGCAGGTAGGCGTCGCGGATCGACGCGGCGCGGTCGGCCGAGGCGAGGACGGTCGCGTCGGTGGGGTGCAGCGGCAGGTCGAGCTCGGCGGCGAGGCGCTGCCAGTAGCGGTGGCTGTGCTCGGTCATGGACCGGACGCGCTCGGTCGCGCCGCGCGGGAAGTGGACGCCGGCCGAGCGGCCGGTGGCGCCCCGGCCGACCAGACCGCGTTCGACGACGGCGATGTGGGCGTCGGGGAATGCGGCCGCGGCCTCGTAGGCGGTGACGGCGCCGATGATGCCGCCGCCGATGATCGCGATGTCTACACCGTCCATTGGGTGTCCTTGGAGTTCTTGGCGGACCATTCGATGAACGACATCGCCGGGTCGGCGGCGGGCCGGCCGCGCAGGCGGTCGGCGATGCGCCTCGCGCGCCAGGCGTTGAGGCTCAGGTTGACGTCGGGCAGTCCGCGCTGCCCACGCACCGCGTTCTGCATGAAGATGTTGCGGTCGGGCGGGCCGTCCCAACTTGCCGCGAAGTCCTCGTTGACGCGGAACTCGCCGTTCTCGGTCTCGATGCGGTCGAGCAGTGGCTCCAGGAACGTCTTAGGGGCCGGCAGGAACCCGGTCGCCCAGACGACGGCGTCGACTGCGAGGCACTGGGTCTGGTCGGGCTCGTCGTTGTGGCGCAGGGTCAGCTCCCACGTCCCTCCTCCGGCGCGGTCGCAGGCGGTGACGGTCCGATTGGGCAGCAGCCCGAACCGGCGCTCGTCGTGGTCGATGAACTGGAGCCGGTAGAGCTCCTGGTAGATCGCGCGGAGCGTGGACTCGGAGATGCCGTCGGAGGCGAGCAGGTGGGCCGCGACGAGCTCGGAACGCTTGTTCTCGGGCAGCCGGAAGAAGTAGTCGGAGTAGTCCGGCATGAAGAAGTCGTTGGTGAACGTCGAGTCGTCGATCGGGAAGTAATTGCGGCGCCTGGAGATCCACACGACGCGTTCGGGTCGTTCGGACTCGGGCAGCGCGAGGAGGTCGAGGAACGCCTCAGCGCCGGACTGGCCGCCGCCGACGACGGCGACGCGCTTGCCTCCCAGGCCCTTCGACTTGCTCAGGTGCTCGCTGACGTGGAACTGGGTGTCGCCCTGGTGCGGCCGGACGAAGTCGGGGACCCACGGGACGGTGCCGACGCCGACGGCTATGTTGTCGGCGGTGACCTTCCTGCGGTCGGTGGTGACGTGGAAGACCCCGTCGAAGTCGACGCGCTCGACCGACTCGCAGAAGGCGATGTTCTCGTTGCTCTGCGCCGCCCAGGCCAGGTAGTTGCGGAACTCGGTGCGTGGCGCCTCGGCGAACTGGGCGTTGAGGAAGTGGTAGGTCCGTCCGTGCTCGTGCAGGTAGGACAGGAACGAGAATCGGTTGGTCGGGTCGGACAGGCTCACCAGGTCCTTGAAGATCGACACCTGGAGGGTCGCTCCGGTGATGAGCTGGTCGTCGTGCCAGGTGAAGTCGGCCTTGCGGTCGAAGAACACGTTCGGCTGCTCGGGGTCGCCGTGCAGCAGTGCGGCGAGACTGAGGTTGGCCGGGCCGGCGCCGATGCCGGCGAGCCGGAGGTGGCGTGTCGGACCATCGGACGTCGTCCAATGCTGTGGTGCTGGTCCCACGTCGAGTCCTTCCTGTGGGGTACGGGCTTGCGCCCGTGCGGTGGTGTTGGGGTGGGTTCAGGCGTTGCCGTGCCGTTCGGGTCGGGGGATGCAGGTCCAGGCGATGGCGGCCGCCGCGAGGGACGCGGTGGCGATCGCCGGCCACACCAGTGACCCGATGTGGAGGTACAGCCAGCCGCCGACCAGAGGTCCGACGGCGATGCCGAGGCTGAACATGAAGTGGAAACTGCCGAGGTAGTGGGCCTTGAGCCGGGCGGGGCCGGCCTTCGCTGGGTGGGCGAAGAACGCCGGCCCGGAGATGATCTCGCCGAGTGACCAGATGAGGGTGCCGACGATCAGGGCGGCGGGTCCGATGGGGAGAGCGTAGAAGGCCACGCCGGCTCCGACGAGCGCGAAGCCGGCGGCGAGCACGGTCCGCGCCGCGAGGCGCTGGGTGATCTTCGTGATGGCCAGCTCGAAGGCGATGACGATCGCGCCGTTGACCGAGACGGCGAGCGTGTACCAGAACAGGGCGATGCCCCGGTCCTCCACTTGGAGCGGCAGCGTCGTCACGTACTGGACGAATACGGCCGAGTGCAGCAGCGTCGCGACCAGGTAGAGGGCGAACCTCCGATCGGCGAGGACGGCCGCGTAGCCGCCGCGCGCTTTCGTCACGGTCTGGTCTGGGTCGTCGGGGACGACCGGGAGCGCGCTCTTGGAGGGAAGCGTGGCGTAGGCCAGCGCGGCGTAGGCTGCGGCGATGGCGGCCTCGCCCCAGAACACGTAGACGAAGCTCTCGCCGCCGAGGTTGTAGAGCCCGTAGCCGACCAGCGGGGCGCCGGTGGCGCCGAGGTTGAGGCCCAGGCGGTACATCGCGAAGATCATCGTCTGTCGCTCGGATTCGATCAGGGACGACAGCAACGTCGACGAGGCCGGCCGGAACAGCTGGGTGCACGCGCTGGCCGCGGCGACGAAGGCGAGCAGCAGCAGGTAGTTCGGTGTGTAGAGCAGTGAGGCGGTCAGGACCGCGGTGGCGGCCATGCTGATCACGGTGGCGGCGCGCGGGCCGAGCCGTTCGGTGGCGGTGCCGCCGGCGAGGGCACCGACGACGGCGCCGCCGCCGTAGCAGCCGACGGCGATGACGGCCTGCTCGGAGGAGAAGCCCTCGTGGGTGAGGTAGAGGACGATGAAGATCTGGAGGAAGCCCGAGAGTCGGTTGACGGTGACGCCGGCGAGGATGACCTTGGCGGCGGCGGGGCTGTCGCGGAAGGTCTCCCAGACGCGGGGCGCCGCGGGTGCGGGGGCGGTGTCGGTCACGGATCGCTCCTAGGACACGACGATGTCGATGGCGGATCGGACACGGGCTTCGAGCTCGTCGAGCCCTTGGGTATCCGGCGCGTCGATGTAGAAGGTGACGGCGCGGTCGTCCGAGGAGCGCAGCGGCTCGAGGCGGGTGCCTTTCTCCTTGTGCACGAAGACGGCGCGGAGGCTCGGGGCGTCGTCGGGTCCTCCGGGTTCGAGGCGGGGCCACAGGTCGGTCTCGCCGATCCACGATGCGGTGACGCCGGGCCAGTCGAGCCTGACGTCCTCGAGGACGCCGAGGGGGTGTTCGAGGTAGACCTGGCGGGCGACTCGGGCGGGCCGCGGGTAGTCGGCCCGCTCGCCGAGGGCGATGCGGATGATCTGGTCTTCGAGCGGCAGACCGGTGGCGAGCTCGTAGAGCGGGAGCAGGCCGTCGCCCGGTGTGCGGGCGGCGATCTCCATCAGGCGCGGCGTGCCGGTGTCGTCGAGGCGCCATTCGGAATGGGTGATGCCGTCCGCGAATCCGAGCCGGTCGAGGACCTCGGCGTTGGCGTCGAGGAGGGCTCGGTCGGCGGGGCCGGTGCCTCCGACGGTGTGGGACAGCTCCACGAAGGCGCGGCTGTGGGTGTCGGTGGTGGTCTTGGCGGTGACCGACGCGAAGACGCGCCGCCGGTCCTGGCTGAGGGTCTCGACCGAGTACTCGGGACCGGTGATCTTCTGCTCGATGAGGACGGTCTCGTGGTCGGGGTACGCGGAGAGTTCGCGGGCGATGTCGGCGGGGCTGTCGGCGGTCACGACGCCGGAGGAGGAGTGGCGGGTGGCCGGCTTGAGCACCGCCGGGTACTCGATCGCGGCGGGGTCGAGTCGGTCCCGGTCGGAGGGCGGGACGATGAGCGAAGCGGGGCTGTGACCGTGGAGGTAACAGCGCTGGAGGTATTTGCTGCGACACACCCGGGTAGCGCGTAGGCCCGGGAACGGCAGGCCGAGGAGGTCGGCGATGATGCCGGTCGGCTCGACGAGGGTCTCGCCGACGGCGTAGACGCCTTCGACGCGGTAGCGGGCGCGCCAAGCCGTGAACGCGGCGACGACGCCGGGGTTGAAGGAGGCCTCCTTGTCGAGCGAACCGGTCACGTAGGCAACGTCGTCGATGAGCGAGGCGGGGCCGCTGTCTTGGGCTCGGACGGCCTCGGCGCGGTCACGGAAGCCTTCGGGCGTGACGACGAGGATCTTCAGTCCGCGGTCGGCGAGTTCGGTGAGGTAGCGGGGGCTGCGGCAGATCACCCAGAACGCTCCGGTGAGGATGAAGGCCCGGGGCCGGTCGTCGGTGTGGGTCATCGCTGTCCTTCCTGGTCGGTGGAGT
>NZ_JAKZEW010000073.1 GCF_022548875.1 Glycomyces sp. L485
CCATCCTGACAGTCGCTGCCGCCCTTGGCGCACAACAACCATCCACGAGAAAGATGCCGCCAGCGCCCCAAGGGCCATTTCCGGCCTCCCTCTGCGCACGAGTAACAAGCAACCGTCCACGTCAGAGTGACCTCCAGCCGCGGGGGTGGACGCATTTCACGCCTTCATTCGCCGCTATCGGCTCCCTGCGCTCGAAGGCGGGGAGATCGACCTCGCTGGTCGGACCAAGGAACTCGCCATGCTCGGCTCGCTTGCCCGAGCTACATGCGAACGAGCTCGACGTCGTGGAAGCGCTCGGCGGCACTGTCATAGTGCACCCGAGCGCCTTCCATGTAGTCGAACAGCGGCCCCCACGAGTCGTGGTCGGCGTCGGGGAACAACGTGATGAGCCCGCACTCGAGATGGCCGCCGTGCCCGATGACCAGCGCGGCGTCGCCGGGCCCGAGCGACGCCATCAACTGCTGCCACTGGACGGCCATGGCGCTCGCGTAGTCGTGGACGGCCCCGTGGTGGTTGACCAGCCGCGCCAGCCTGGTGAACGGCGCGCCCACTTCGTGGGCGGCCATTTGGGACTCGGTCATGAACTCGTTGACGTTCTTCAAGGTGGGCAGTTCGAGGTTGACGGCGAATCCCATCGCGATGGCGGTCTCGCGGGTGCGCGGAGCGACACTTGCGGCAACGATTTCGAAGGGGCCCATGAGCGTTCCGGCCCAACGGGCGAGTTCGACGCCCTTCTGGGAGAGATGGACGGCCTCGGCTCCGTCGCGCTTGCTGTGCCGGCGGATTTCGAGCATGGGCATGGGCTGGTCTCTTTTCCTCTGCGACACCGGCTGGTCGGTTAGAGCGTACGCGGCGGCACCTGACCGTTCATGAGGTACCGGTCTCGGAGGCTCCCGTGATTCCCTGGGCACGAACCTGGAATGGGAAGTGCGCCGTGAATTTCTCGCCGCATGAACCGCTTCGGGCCTGCGAACGACCGGAGTTGAAGCGCCGCAGGGAGATACGTGTCGACCTGGTCACCGCCTCGATCGCGGACGCCGCGCTGCCCGTCGTTCGGGAGCCGTTCGGCGAGGCCGTCTGGATTCGTTGAGACCGCGTCCGGGCGGTCAACACGGCCGCGCTCCTGCGCATGGCGCCGGCGATCCTCTGGACCGCGTGGGTCCGGTCCCTTTGGTCACAACCATTTGGGTCAATGCGTGATAGATCGATATGATTTGTTGTTGTGCGTATAGAATTCCTGGTCAGAACCATATGGGGCATGGGCGGGACCATCCGGACCACGCTCAACACCGCGACCTCCCTCTTGGACCTCGGACACGAGGTCTCCATCGTCACGTGCGCTCGCAACAAGGAGGTCTCCGACTTCGAGATAGATCCGAGGATCGAGGTCCATACGCTCTACGACCTGCGCGACCCCGCAGAGGGCGGCGAGACCCTCAGTCCGGCCGACGAAGCCCTCCTCGCGCGCCCCTCCGTCCTTAAGAAACACGAGGTCCCCGGTCCGCCGGGAGACTCGGCGCTCATGGACCAGCGGGTCAAGCACCACTTGCGCACCACGACCGCCGACGTGGTCGTGGGGACCAACGCGGGCATGAACCTCTACCTGGCCGTCTACGGGCGCCGTCGCACCGTCCGCGTCGCCCAGGAACACCTCTACCTCGACCTGTACAAGCCCGGCATCCGCGGCTGGATCACCTCCAAGTTCGGGAAGCTCGACGCGATCGTCACCACCACCGAGATCGACGCCGAGGCTTATCGCAAGGCCATCCCGGGGTACCGGGGCGTCGTCGAATGCGTCCCCAACTCCGTGCCCGCCTGCCCTGTCGAACGTCCCGCGCACGTCGAGAACGTCATCATGGCCGGCGGGCGCATCCACCGCAAGAAGGGCTTCGATACCCTCGCCCGCGCCTTCGCGCGCGTCGCGGACCGCCATCCGGACTGGAAGCTGCGGATCTATGGGCGCGGGCCGGCCGAGAAGCAGCTGCAGCAGCTCGTGGAGGACCTTCGCCAGACCGACCGCATCGAGCTCATGGGCCCGGTCGCCCCGCTCGGACCCGAGTGGGCGAAGGCCGCGATCGCCGTCGTGCCCTCCGACTTCGAATCGTTCGGCCTCACCATCGTCGAGGCGATGGGAGCCGGGGCCCCGCTGATCTGCACCAGGGTCCCCAACGGGCCGCTCGAACTGGTCGACCACGAGACCAACGGCCTGTTCGTCGGCAAGAAGGACCGCAAGTCCCTCGAAGCGGCGCTGATCAGGCTCATCGAGGACCCCTCTTTGCGGGACAAGCTCGCCGACGCGGGACGTGAGACCGCCCGTCGCTTCGAACCCGACCAGGTGGTCCACCGGCATGTGGACCTGTTCGAGCGGCTGCTCGCGAACCGCTCCAGATGACCCATTCCAGAAAGGAACCGCGACCATGCGCATCACCTTCATCATCAGGGACGTCTGGGGGATGGGCGGCACCATCAAGGCCACGCTCAACAACGCCGCGGCCCTGGCCGCTCGCGGCCACGATGTCACCATCGCCTCGGTAGTCCGCTCCAGGACGGAGCCTGTGTTTCCGATCGACCCGAGGATCACGGTCGTCAATCTGTGGGACAGGCGGAAGGCCGCCGACGGCGGTGAGTCACGGACGCTCCTCGATCGCTGGCGCGCCCGGCGTCCTTCCATCATGGACGAATGCATGGTCAACCCCATGGGCGCCTCCTCGGCGCTGTTCGACCACCGCGTCGCGAAGTACCTGCGCAAGGTTGACACCGACGTCTTGATAGCCACCCACCCGAGCCTCGGTCTCTACCTGGCCCGCCGCCGCTCCTCCGCCGCCGCGATCGTCCAGGAGCACGCCTCGTTCGACAGGCACAAGCAGCCGGTCCAGGAATGGATCAAGGCCGATTACCCGCACCTCGACGCCATCGTGACCGCCACCGAGACCGATGCCGGCGACTACCGCGAGGCGCTGCCAGATTTCGCCGGTCCGATCGAGGCCGTCCCGAATTTGTTGCCGCGCACCGGCATCGACAGAGAGATCGAGCCCGGGCCGATCGTCATGGCCGCCGGTCGACTCATCGCCTCCAAGGGCTTCGACACCCTCATCCGCGCCTTTTCGCGCACCGACGACCGATTCGGGCGGTGGCGGTTGCGGATCTACGGACAGGGCAAGGAGCAGACGGCGCTCGAGCAGCTCATCGACGACACCCGTTCTGAGAACCGCACCGAGCTCATGGGCCCGGTCGCCCCGCTCGACTCCGAGTGGGCGAAGGCCGCGATCGCCGTCGTGCCCTCCCATCACGAGTCGTTCGGGTTGTCGATGGCGGAGGCGATGTCCGCGGGCGTCCCGGTCATCGCGGCCGCCGTCCCGCACGGCCCGCGCGAAGTCGTCGAGCACGAGTTCAACGGCCTGCTCGTCACGCCGAGAGACGTCGGGGCGCTCACCGAGGCGTTGGAGCGGCTCATGGGCGACCGCGAACTTCGCGGCAAGCTCGCCTCCGCCGGCCGGGAGACCGCCTGGCACTTCGAGGCGGAGCAGGTCGCGGGGCGTTACGAGGAACTGTTCGAGCGCCTGCTCGACGGTCGGGTGTAGGCGTTCACGCCTTCTTCGCGATGCCCGCCATCTGCGTTCGCTCGAACGGCTGAAGCTCCTCGAAGGTCGGCACCGGTTTGTCGGGCTCCTCGGGGAACCACCTGGCCACGTATTCCAGGCCCGGTGAGACCATCTCCATGCCCAGGAAGTGGGCCTCCAACTGCTCGAGCGAGCGGATCCACCCGTTGCCGAGCGTCTCCAGGCAGGCTCGCGACAGGCTCCGCTGGGCGGCGTCCCCGGTGTCGGGCCACGCGGTGAGGAACAGGTGGCTGCCAGACGGCAGCGGCTCCATCAGGTCCGCGAGGATCTGGTTCGGGTTCTCGTGCTCGCTGATCTGCATGATCATGCCGACGACCATGAGCGCGACGGGACGGTCGAAGTCGAGGAACGACCGGACGTCCGGGTGGGCGAGGATGAGCTCCGGATCGCGCAGGTCGGCGGTCACGATCCTCGTGGAGTCATCGGTGGCCAGCAGGGCCCGGCCGTGCGAGAGCACCATGGGGTCATTGTCGACATAGACCACACGAGTGTCCGGATTGATCTCCTGGGCGGCTTCATGGGTGTTCTGCTTGGTCGGCAGGCCGCACCCGATGTCGAGGATCTGGTCGATCCCGGCCATGCGGACCAGGTACTGGACTCCGCGGATGAGTGCGCGGCGGTTCTCCTGGGCGCACTCCTTCGCCTGCGGGACATGGCCGACGAAGACCTCGGCGGCCTCCCGGTCGGCCTTGAAGTTGTCCTTGCCGCCGAGGATCGCGTCATAGACTCTCGCGGTCGACGGCACGGAGATGTCGATTCCGGGAGGCGGCCATCCGTCGTCTGCTTCAGTCAACTTCGAGGTTCCTATCGGCACGGGCCTGGGCCATGGGTTGCGGTTCCCCGCCACCCCTGCGAGGGACCGCTCCAGGCTACTCCACGTTGTGAGTCCGTGTACGTGAGTATTGGACGGAGGCAGCAGAACCCGGTGCCTCCGTCACTCTAGAACTCGAAGACCAGCCTCGCCGAGACCTTCCCGGCGAGCACCGCCTCGAAGTCGTCGTTCACCGTCTCCAGGCTTCGGCGCTCGGCGATGACCTCGGTGCGGCCCGCCGCGTGCAGGGCGAACACCTCTGCCAGGTCCGCGCGCGTGCCCACGATGGACCCGATCACCGAGATCCCGCCGAGGACGGTGTCGAAGATCGGCACGGACAGGGCCGCGTCGTCGGCGGGCAGCGCGACCATCACCAGGCGCCCGCCGCGGTTGAGCGACCGCAGCGCCTGCTCGAAGACCTTCGGCGAGGCGGCCAGGACGATCGCGACGTCGGCGCCGCCGGCGGCCCGGATGGCCTCGACCGGGTCGGTATCGCGCGCGTTGACGACCTGGTCGGCGCCGAGCTCGGCTGCGAGCTCGAGCTTCTCGGGCTCGATGTCGACCGCGACGGTGAAACCGCCGACCAGTCGCGCGTACTGGAGCGCCAGGTGTCCCAGCCCTCCGATGCCGAAGACCGCCACGCGCTCCGACGGCGTCACTCGGGCGAGCTTGACCGCCTTGTACGTGGTGACGCCCGCGCATGTCAGAGGCGCGGCATCGAAACTGGAAACTCCGTCGGGCACCTCGACGATGCCGTGCGCGTAGGCCACCGCGAACTCGGCATAAGCGCCGTCGACGCTGTAGCCGCTGTTCACCTGGCTCTCGCACAGGTTCTCCGCACCGGTGACGCAGTAGTGGCAGTGGCCGCAGGAGGTGCCGAGCCACGGGATGGCGACCCGCCTGCCGGCCAGGGCCTCGGACGTGCCCTCGCCGACCTTCACGACTCGGCCGATTCCCTCGTGCCCCGGAATGAAAGGCAGCTTCGGTTTCACCGGCCAGTCGCCGTGGGCCGCATGAATGTCCGTATGGCACAGCCCGGAAGCCTCGAGCTTCACCAGCAACTGCCCGGGCCCCGGCTCGGGGACGTCGAGGTCCCTGAGCTCCAGCGGACGATGGAAATCGGTGCAGACCGCGGCTTTCATGGCCGCCTCCTCTTCTCGATGGCTTATATGCCCAGCGCCAACGCTATTCGCGGGGCCCAGGCCTCGACAGGGCCGAACGACACGAGTGCAGCGGGTCCTACGTCCCGACGTTCGGAAGAGGGGGAGCGCCGAACGGCGCTCCCCCTGGCTGCGGGAGCAGCTGACCTGACGTGAGGCGATGCCCGGCCGCTGGGACGGCGCCCGGCGGTGCAGTTCCGCGTGCATAATGATGGACTAGAGCGCTCTAGTCTACGGTTAGGGGACCCAATGCGGATCGGTATAGCCGGCGCGGGCCGCATCGGCTCGATGCACGCCGAGAACACCTCGACCCTCGACGAGTTCGACGACATCCTGATCTACGACCCCGCCCCGGACCGTGCCGCCCGCCTTGCCCAAGCCGTGGGCGCCGAGGCGACCGAGGATCTGGACCACCTGCTCACCGCCGACGCGGTCCTCATCTGCACACCCACCGACACCCACCCGGAACTGGTGCGCCGGGCGATCAAGGCGAAGGTCCCCGCCCTCTGCGAGAAGCCCCTGGCCCCGAGCCTCGCCGAGATGCGGACCCTGGTCCCCGAGATCGAGGCCTCGGACGTCCCGGTCACCGTGGGCTTCCACCGCCGCTTCGACCCGGCGACCGTCGAACTCCACCGCCGACTCAGAGCGGGCGAAGTCGGCAGGGTCTACCAGGTCCACGCGGTCTGCAACGACTTCGAGCCCCCGCCCGGCGAGTTCATCGCCACCTCCGGCGGCCTGTTCCGCGACTGCCTCATCCACGACCTGGACGCGATCCCGTGGCTCCTCGACGAGCCCGTCACCGAGGTCTACGCCTCAGGCTCGGTGCTCGTCGACGAGGCATTCGCCGACATAGGCGACTGGGACAACGTCACCGCGACCCTCCGCTTCCCGAGCGGTGCCCAGGCCCTGCTCTCGGCCTCCCGCCACGACCCGGTCGGCTACGACTGCCGCACGATCCTCTACGGCAGCAAGGACACCCTCGCCGCCGGTCTCGACCCCCGAACCCCCGTCAACTCCCTGGAACCCGACGGCCCCCGACCGGCCTCGCCGTACAGGGGTTTCCAGGACCGCTACCGACTGGCGTACCTGAACGAACTCAAGGCCTTCGCCGCCATAGCCTCCGGCGGGGCCGGCAACCCCTCGCCGGCGGAGGCGAGCCTCCGAAGCCTCGCACTGGCCGAAGCCTGCGAGCAGTCCGTGCGCTCCGGGCTCCCCGTACGCCTCGCCTGATCCTGGGAGACGCGGGAGCGGATCTCAGGTCAGGGCAGTGCCTGCGATCCGCGGGTTCACGGCTGTGGCCGGATGGTGCTGCGGACCCGCCGATCGGTCAGCGCCACGCGACCTCGAAGCCGGTCGAGGCGCTGAGCATCGAGCGGCGAGGTCGCGCAGGAGCACTTCGGTCAGTCCTGGCTCGACCTCGGCCTTGGCGGCGCGGGCGGGCTTCTCGATGGCGGCGGCGAGCTACTCGGCGTTCATCGGGCCGACCGTGATCTGGCGTTCGGCGGCGATGGCGGCGAGGAAAGGCTCTTGAAGGACCTGCTCGTAGAAGTCCGCGCGCATCGCCATGACCAGGAACGACTCGGGGACTCGGTCTTCGACCGCCGTTCGCAGGGCCTCCAGGAGCTTCTGGCGCCGCCACTCGGCGCAGCGCCTCGGTCCACGCGTTCAGGACGCTCTGGTCCTCGACGCCGTATCCGACGCGGAGCAGTTCGAGGAACAGCTCGCTGTTGCTCCCCTTGGCCTGCGGCGCGTGCTTTCCGCGAACGTATCCGTTCACGGCCTGGTGGGTGAGTCGGATACCTCGCGCGGCTTCGCGGAACGTCAGCCCGGATCGGTCATGGAGCGCTCCACGGCGTAGCCGGGCAGCGTCGTCACATGGCGGCGGTCATGTGGGTTTCGAGCAGGAGGGTCATGCCCGGGGCGGTGGACAGGTCCGTGTCGGCGGCGAAGCGGTCCGGGTCTTCGCTCAGGTTGCGCCACATGGCCATCCGTGGGGCGTCGAAGTGGTCGACGGCCCGGTTGAAGTCCATCTCCTCGATGGCGTAGGGGACTTCGAGGGCCTTGCCGGTGAGCAGGAACTTGCGGAAGCTGTGCCAGCCTATGTCGGGGATGCCGTTGACCTTGCGGATCGAGCCGTCGCCCTGGTAG
Organism: Glycomyces sp. L485; assembly: GCF_022548875.1. Classification (GTDB taxonomy): domain Bacteria; phylum Actinomycetota; class Actinomycetes; order Mycobacteriales; family Micromonosporaceae; genus Glycomyces. Next base: position 7,740 of record NZ_JAKZEW010000073.1, read on the forward strand.
TCGCGGTGGATGATGAACGCGTGCGTGGAGCCGGCCCTGGAGAACTCGAAGACGAGCACCGCGTGGGGCGCGCCGCCGCTCTCCATCACGGGGGAGCAGGCCCAGGCCGACACGGATTCGACCGGGTCGTCCAGCCCGGACTCCCAAGGCGGGCAGGGGACGCCCGCGCCTTCGAGGAGTTCGATCTCGGTGGTGATGTAGGTCTTGGCCGGTCCGGCGGTGACGACCTCGATGGCGTGCAGCAGGGCCGACGCGGCGGCGTCGCCGCCCCGGCCGATCAGGGCGGCCAGCATCGCGACGCCGATCCGGTCCTGACCGATCGGGAGGCACAGGAGTGCCGAGAGCGCGACCGCGCCGTGCACCTCCGCCTCGAACGGGTCGCTCAGGCCGAGCAGCTGGGGCGCGGCGCCGCCGGCCCGCTCGGCGATGGGCCGCACCGCCTCGAAGGCCGCCTCCACATCCTGTTCGGTGAGTCGGTCGGAGAGGATGGCGTGTTTGACGCTCAGGTGGGAACGAAGATTCTGGTCCATCGTTCCATTATCAGCGGGCGCCGCACCGATTTCACGGTGCGGCGCCCTGTCTTGACCGAAAGGTCAGTCTTCGATGTCGCCGTAGATCAGGCCCCGGCCGTTGGTGGTCAGGTAGACGCGGCCGTAGATCTCCGGGTCGCCGGTGATGGCGGCCCCGGTCCACGCCCACTGGTGGTCGTCGTCGTTGATGCGGCTCCAGCGGACGCCGCCGTCGGTCGACCGGTAGATGCCGCGCGTCCCGTTCGCCTTGGCGGAGGTGTAGATCGCCGGATAGAAGGACCATTTGGCGGCCTTGCCGAAGCCGACCGCGTCTGCCTCTTCGAACGCGCGGATGCGCTTCCAGGTGAGGCCGCCGTCCCTCGAGCGCCACATGCCGTACTCCGCGTCGACGTCGCCGCCGACGAGCCAGAGGTTGGCGGCGCGTCCCGGCACGGCGCGGAAGTCGACGTCGCCCTCGGCCGGGAGCCCGTCGGCTCCGGTCTCGGAGAACGTCGCGCCCGCGTCGGTGCTGGCGTAGAAGACGCCGCTCGCGAAGGCGTAGACCTGGTTCGGCCTGACGCGGTCGGTGCGGATCGTGGCGCCCGCGGGCAGCCCGATGACGCTCGTCCAGGTCTGGCCGAGATCCGTGCTGTAGACGGGCGTGACCTCGCTGTCGCCGGGGGACCACAGGATCGTGGAGCCGTCGGCGGTGACCGCGACGACGCCGCCGTGTGCGCCACCGGGCACGCCGGGGAGCCTCGTGGTGGTCAGCCAGGTCGCGCCGCGGTCGGTCGAGACGCCGACGTGGCCGTCGTCTTCTCCTTCGACGTCGCCGGTGCCGACGATGACGTCCCTGTTCAATTCCGCGAAGTCGACGCTCCGGCCCGACGTCCAGTTCGGGCGGCGGATCATCGTCTCGGCCTTGTCGAGGTCGGTGTGGACGAAGCCGCCCAGGTCGCCGACGGCCGTGACGACGGTGCCGCCGAGCGCCGCGATGTCCTGGATCGCGGTCTCTTCGAGCCCCTCGACGCGGACGCCGACGGTGAACTTGTCGACCGGCAGCCCGACCTGCTGTCCCGCCTCGTCGTCCCAGCCGACCAGGTCGCCCTGCTCATCCCACTCGGTGAGGCTCTCAGTGCCCCAGATGGTGGCGCCCGTGCCCCACATGATCCGGTCGGAGTCGTGCGGGTCGATCGCGAGCGCGTCGATCATCCAGCCGTGCTTGATCGCATAGGAGGGGCCGTCGTCGCTGCCGCCGAAGGAGAGCCACGGGCTGCCCGCGGGGTCCATGTCGAACCGGTCGGTGCGCTGCGGGGGCCACGAGAACTCGGCGTCCCACACGTAGTCCCAGCTGGTCTGCCAGGTCGAGCCGGAGTCGGTCGATCGGAACAGAACCTCGTCGGGCCACCAGTTGTTCTGCGTGGCCGCCATGAGAGTGCCGGGGTTCTGGCGGTCGACTGTGACGCCCCCGAATCCGGGGATGTCGCCGGTGGGGTTGTGCGGCGGGGTGATGTCGGTCCATTCGCCGGTCTGGGTGGCCAGGCGCATGATCTTGCCGCCGGCCTTGCCTTCGACGCCGCCGTTGTAGGGGCCGGGGTCGTGGCTGGTGACGACGAACAGGTAGCCGTTCTCGTCGTCCACCGCCGACTGCTTGGGGATGGTCCGGACGTCGCCGACGGCGCCGAGCGCCTCGGCCGCACCGGGGACGGGGGACCAGGTCGCACCGCGGTCGGTCGAGACGTAGAGCGGATCGTCCGGGTCGGCGACGCCTACGTAGATCGCGCCGCCGATCTGGTCGAAGTCGATCCAGATGACGCCTTGGTTGTCGCCTTGGTAGGAGTC
>NZ_JAKZEW010000049.1 GCF_022548875.1 Glycomyces sp. L485
TTGGAGTCCATCAGAGACGTTGCAGCCCTGAATAACTCAGGTCGACTGCGGCGCATCGGCGGCAGTCGGCGAGGTGGTCAGTGCTGAGGAGCTGGCCGTAGGGGAAGACTTGTCCGAAGCTGACCTCTTGAAGAAGTCCAGCTCAGACTGCCCTAGCCTCTGGTCGGCCTGGGAATACGACCGGAACGGTGAGGCGGCCTTGTTCTATTGCGTCGATCGGTCCTGACCCGGTTGTCGCCGCGGCCTCGGCCGCGGCGTCCGACGGGCACGAGGGAGCCGGCCATCGTGTGGGTCGTGGAACCGCTGCTCCGTGTCAGCGGTGATCCATCCGGGAGGCGCTGCGGAAACTTAGGATGCCCAGATGGCTACAGACGATGATTCCCTCTCTTTCGGTGACGATCGTCCTGATCGGCGATCCGTGGCGAACGTGCCGGCCGGGGTACCTGGTGGGGATCCCGAATTCGGGTCTCCGGCCCGGCTGATCGGCCTGTCCGACGGCGTCTATGCCATCGCTCTTACGCTGCTGGTCCTTGACATCTCGGTCGCCGATGGCCTGGACCCTGAACAGTTCTATCCCGCGCTTCGTCAGACGCTGCCGCAGCTGGGCGCGTACGCACTGAGTTTCGTGGTGATCGCCCTGTTCTGGCGCGGACACCGTCGCATATTCATGTACGTCGGGAAGATCGACGGGCCGCTGATGCGGTTCGCCCTGGCCGGGCTCGGGCTGGTCGCCCTGTTTCCGTTCCCGACCGGCCTTCTAGCGGAGTACGGCACCGAATCGCTGGTAGTGGCCGCATACGCGGCCACAGTCGCGGCAATTGACATCACCTTCCTGATTATGTTGCTGCGCCTCCGGGCGAGACCCCGGCTCACTAAGGATTCGGTCGACATCCGGGCGGTTCTGCCACTTCGCGACCTGGCTGTGCCGGTTGCCGTCTTCCTCCTGTCGATTCCGGTCGCCTTCTTGTCGGCCTCGGCGGGTATGTGGTTTTGGCTGCTGCTCGTGCCGGCGGGATTCGCAGCCGAGCGGCACAGGCGTAGGAGCGCTCGACCGGCCGCTTGACTCGCGTCGGCCGGCGGCCCTCTTAGTTCTGCAGTGCCGCGCGCGCAGCCCGAGGCGGGGAGTGCGGGCTCGAACGGCGCCGTCGACCGTGTCACCGCCCTGACCTGTGCATCGAGACAGTCTCAGACGGCCGGTCCGAGGATGCATCGCTGCAGGTCGACCACTGCCGGCGCGGGCTCTGGATCAGTCCTGGAGCCTCGGCTTCTCGGGGGTCGGCCATGTGGCCGCTCGGTGTGGCGGCAAAAGTGGGCGCGCTCACATTATCTTTCGGTCGAGCTTGGTCCTGTCCGAAAGTATGAGTTCGAGGTCGCCTTTGTATGGGGTGCATTGGTCTTGTGTGGCATTGAGTTCGGGTGAGCGTGGTGAATGGGCGCTATAGCGCCGGTACCGGTCACTCGGGAAAGATGGGTCAAGCTGGAGACGAAGCGCTCCCACGGCGCGATCTACTTGCCAGTAACAAACTTTGGCCTGCGCATATGCCGCCGTACGGTTATCGCGTGCAGATCCGCGAGAACTACGCCGGGGACGGGAGCGAGACCATCGGGAGCGCTCCTCACCTCACGGGGAACCACGTCAAGTCCGTCGACGTGCGCCAGGTCGGGCGCTTGGGAACGCGCCCGATCGCAGCCGGCGCCGCTGCCGTCGGCTCGAACTCTGGTTCCGCCTGGGGCGTCGCGAACGGGGGCGATTCGCCGAAGTTCGCGAATGTCGACGGCAACGTCAGCGCGGAGATGCTCGGGGGCGAAGATCCCCGTCAGCGATTTCTGGACATGCGCTCAAGGCGCATGATCCGGGGAGCCTAGCTTAATGTGCACAATGATCTAGCCGACGAAGGGCGACTTCCCTTTCCGTTGTGGCAGAACCGATTATTCGGGGACGAAGGCCAGTGGGGACACGGCAACGGTAAGGCCGGATCTAGATAGTACAAAACAGGGTACGAAATGATTCCAATGCACTGCAATGGAATCGGAGAGTACGAAATCGCGGATGATACAGCCGTGACCTCAAGGCAGAGCTACCGGCCGACAGGGTAGCGGTAGTGTGGCAGGTTCGCACAGGCGGGTTCAATTCCCGCCCACACCACAGCAAAGCCGCCCAGTGGACCGTGGCGAACGACTACGGTCCAAGGGCTCTTCGGGGATGGTCGCGAGCGGCGCCCACTACGCTGGTACGACCCGCGCCGACCAGCGCGGGACTCGACCCATGCCGACCCCATCGAACCGAAAGCCGCGCCGTGATCCACAGCCTCTTCGACAGCCCCACCGCCTACCGGCCCACCGAGGCCGAACTGGCCGAACCGCTTCCGCCGATCAAGGCCGTGCTCTTCGACTTCAGCAACACCCTGTTCCACATGATCGACCTGACGACCTGGCTGCGGCGCGTCGCCGCGGCGACGGGACGCGACGGCGGCCTCGACCAGGCCGCCGCTCAGCTCTCTGAGACGTACTCGGTTCCTGAGGTAGCAGCGGCCCAGGTCGGGCGTGACCTTTCGGCCGAGCGCCACTGGCGGGCCATGCGGGAGTGGTGGAGCCGCGTGGAGTTCCTCCGCGGCATCGAGGAGCCCGCCTACGACGTCCTGAGGGCCCCCGACACCTGGGTTCCCTATGCCGACACCGGTCCGGTGCTGCGAGAGCTGCGCGACGCCGGGATCCGGATCGGCATCGTCAGCGACCTCGCCTGGGACCTGGACGTTCACCTCGAGCACTTCGGCCTCGGCGGCCTGGTCGAGGACGCCGTCCTGTCCTACCGGCTCGGCCGCGAGAAGCCCGACCCCGAGCTGTTCCGCACCGCCTGCGAGCGCCTCGGCGTCGATCCCCGGGCCGCGCTCATGGTGGGCGACAACCCCGCACGTGACGGCGGTGCCGTGGCCTGCGGCCTCCGTGCCTACATCCTGCCCTCCGAGCCGCGTATCGGCGAGCGGGGCCTGTCCCACGTACTCGACTTCATCGACTGAGCGGCCGATTCCCCGGCGATCGTCGAGGGTGAGCTGCCTTCGGTGGCGGCCCCGGCCTAATCGTCTGCCGAGGGCGGCTTCGGAGCACCAGTGCCGACGATGAGGACCGGCACGGTGGGAGACCTTTTGGGCGACATTGCCCATGGCCGCCGTCGACAGACCGGAGCCGCGGCGGCCCACCACGACCTGTCGCGGCCGCCGTCGGCTTCGCGTTTGATGAGAGCCTATGGGGCACAATGGACCTCATCCAGGCGTGTTACATGCTAGCTTTGGAAGATGGCGGACCCCTCAACCCTCCAAAGCCTGCCTCAGGATCTCCTCGATGAACCTGCCTCGGCTGCACTCGAGTCGCTTATAGACGACGATCCCGTCCCACTGGCCGACTACCTGGAGACCAACGGCGTCGAGGTCGACCGGTTGTGGGAACTACCGAGATGGAACGCCGAGAGCGAACGAACCCCCACGCGCCGCCGCGACGCCGCCGACGATGCCCGGCGGATGAAGGTCCTGCGCCAGGACATGCTCGAGGTCATCGACCGGCCGGCCGGGGCCGCGCTGCTGGGGCTCCACGTCTGGTACCTGTGCTCCGAGGCCTGGGAGCACACCTACCAGTTCGACAGGCTGATCGGCACCCTCGAAGCCTTCGCCTCCACCTGGAAGCTGCTGCGACTCAACGACCCCGACGAGCGCTCGCGCGCGGCCGGAGACGCCGCCGCCCTCCTGGCCGACTCGCTGGCGCGCGAGATCGACGTCGAATCGGCCCTGTGCCGAGGCGAATTCACCCGCCACGCCCAGGCCACCGCCGAGGCCGTGCAGGTCAGTGAACAGCTCATCGAATCCAGTGGCCGCATCGGCGACGAACTCGCGCGGCTGCGCGAGTACTTCCTCGAACTGGCCGGCGCCCGAGCGACCTACTACCGCTCGGTCCTGGCCGCGATCGAGGCCTCCCAAGCCGTCCTCACCGGCGAAGGCGACGCCGCCGCCGGAATCGCGGCACTCCGCCAAGCCGAGAACAGCCCCGACCTCTCCCACATCGAACGAAGCGAACTGCGCGCCCACCGCTTCAGCCTCGAGCGCATCGCGGCGGCATCAGACGACGAATGGCTCACCGTCGACCACGCCAAACTCGTCTACCTCTTCCCCTTCGGTGTGAACGGCCTCCAGCCCGAAAGCGCCGTCGAACTCGTCCGAGCGATGAACTCGCCCCCGAAGATCGCCGGAATCGACGCCCGATCGGTGAGGCAGTCCTTCGAACTCGACGACGTTTGGGCCGGGTCGGGACACCTCGACCGCCGCTTCGAAGGCGCCGCCATCGAACTGCCCCCGGTGACCCTGCGACACGCCGACGGCGAGGAGATCGCCGAGCTGACCGCGGAAGTGCGGGTCTCTCAGTTGGGCAACCACTACCTCAGGCTCGAGACCGAGATCTTCGACTGCGACCCCCACCAAGTCCAGTTCGCCCTGTTCCGAGCCGCCTCCGAACACGCCGCCATCGACGTCTCCTGCGGAGACCACGAGTCAGCATGGGACCGTCTGGCCGAATTCGCCGACGCCGTCCAATCCGGAGTGGCCGACATGCTCGCGGCCCGCGCCCGAGCCACCGTCGAGGCCCGAGCCGGCCGGTACCACGTGCTCGTGTCGGTCCACGAGGCCAGCGCCGGCCGCGGCCCCGCAACCCCGGCCGACCGGCGCCGTCCGGTGGAGTCGGGGGACGATCTGCTCGGCCTGTTCGGCTCCCAGGCGCTGCTGCACCCGGTGCCCAACGGCATCGGGTCGATCTGCGACTGGGCCCGGCTCGCCGTCGACGAGCGCAGACTGCTCAGGAACGTGCGAAAGGACGGCGACCTGGTGGCCGCGACCGCGAACACCACGGTGACGGCCCTGTTCGGCAGCCCGAGTTTCATCATCGGCATGTTCGAGACCGTCGCCGAGTTCGTGGGCTCGCTCGGCGGGCTCTTCAGCGCCTGGCATCACCGGCTGGCCGGTCATCGCCCACGTGTCATGAGCCTGGTCGAGGGCAGAGCCGACGAAGACAGTGCCGAGGCGCTCAGCGCCTACGCCGAGCGGCTCCGCCGCGAACAGCTCGCCCTGCACGATTTCGCGACCGAGGTCCGGTCGGTGCTGTCGCTGATCCGTTCGCCGAACCTGATGACCTCCCCGACTGACGCCGAGACCCTGGTTCTGCTGGTGCGGGCGGCCGAGGTCGAACGGCAGGAACTCGAATTCGCCACCAAGCTGCGGGAACTGCTCAGTGATCGCCTGGAGGTGCGTCTCGACGCGCTGGCCGGGAAGCTTCAGCGCCGCCGCGATGCCGACCACGAGCGCCGGGAACGGTTCAGCAGGAGCATGATGGAGGCGCTGTTGGGCGCCATCGCGGTGTTCGGGATCGCCGGCATCGTCCAGATTCTTCAGACGGCGGGCCAGAATGGCGAAGGGTTCGCCTGGTCGGCGGTGTGGGGAATCTGCGCGTTGGCGGTGGTGTTGAGTGCGTCCGTGTTCTTCTTGTCTTGGAGGGCATGGAAGCCGCGGGACTGATCTCGGTGCGAGAATTGCGGCGTGAACACTGTTCGAATTTCCCAGATCGATCGGCCCGGCCCCGTCCTCGCCGCCGTCTACCGCGAGTTGTTGGAACCGAACTTCCCCCCGCACGAGCTGGACTCGCTGAGCGACATCGAGGCTGCCCTCCAGGAGGGGACCGCCAGCGTCCTTGTGGCCTTCGACGTAGAGGGCCGACCGGTGGCCGTAGCGGTCGGCGACTGGGCTGAGGCCCAGCGGGTGCAGTTGCTCTCCTACCTGGCCGTCGACCCTGCCCACCGTGGGGCGGGGATCGGGGGCCGACTGCTGGAGGCCGCCGTCGAGCGCTGGAGCGGGAGCTATGGGCCGTGCGTGATCGTGGCCGAATTGGAGCACCCGGGTGCGGCGGTCGGCCGGGAGGCGTGGGGCGATCCTCGGCGGCGCTACGACTTCTACGGTCGCCATGGCGCCAAGGTGCTCGACCTGCCGTATTTCCAACCGTCGCTGCGGCCCGGCGAGGGGCGGGCCTACGGCATGGTGTTGATCGTGCTCCACTTGGACGAGGCGTTGCTCGCGCCTGAGCGCGACCATGTGGCCGCGGCTCCGATCCGCGGGTTCTTGGAGGACTACTTCCTGGTCACCGAGGGGGCGGTTCCCGACGACCCTGCCGGCAAGGCCCTGTTCGATGCCGCCGGTGGCCCCAGCGGCATCGCCCTTCTCGATCCGGCCGCCACGCCGCTCGCCGACCTGCCGCGGTCGACGGCCGCGCCCACTGGATCCGGCACGGCCGATTGAGGCGTGGCCTGCGGCCCGAGATACGGTGTCGGGAAGGGCGCCTAGTCGCCCGTGGCAGGCGGCCGATTGTCGTCCCCGATGATGAGGACCGCCGTGGTCGCCAGGTGGGAGACCTTCTGGGCGACATTGCCCATGACCGCTTTCGACAGGCCCGAGCCGTGGCGGCCCAACGCGATGAGGTCGACATCGTGGTCCTTCGCCAACTGCAGGAGGGTCCGGGCGGGAGCCCCGGCCACCACGATGCTTTCAATGGCCTGGCCGCCGATGCGCTCTGCCTTGGAAGCCAGCTCCGCCTGGATCGCCGTGATCGCTGCGGTGTCCTCTGACTCCGTGGACTCGGCGATGTCGTAGGGGACCACGTGGACCAGCAGCAGCCACGTCCGGTCGGCGCCGAGCAGGTCCACCACGGTCTCCAGGGCCCGCTCGGAGGCGGCCGAGCCGTCGACGCCCACCAGCGTGCGAATACGCGAAGCGGCGTCGGCGTCGCTGCCCTCGTCGTAGAGCGTCCTCGGAATCCGCTCGGACCGCTCCTGGACGATGGCCGCGAAGACCGGCCCCAGCACGATCGCCATCAGGATCCATCTGGGGTCGCGGTAGCCCTGCCGCGTCAGCCACCACAGGGCGATGAGTCCGCTGGCGGCCCAGATACCAGCGGCGATGAGGACATACCAGACCGTGAACTCCGCCATTCCAACATGCTAGGGTCCGTGGCCGTTCCCCGCCGACGGTCGAGGAGAGCCGCCGTCGCCCGTGCCCGTTCGGAGTCGTCGTCGACTCGTGTTCAGCCCGCGCTCGTGACGCTTCGGGCGAGTGCGGCGATGTCGTCGGGGCGGACGCGGCAGCAGCCGCCGATGACGGAGGCGCCCGCGGCGACCCATTCGCCCGCCTGGACGGGATCGAATCGGGAGTCGCCGGTCCAGGCCCGTGCGCGGGCGTCCCAGCCTTCGCCGCTGTTGGGGTAGACGATCACGGGTTTACCGGTCGTCTCGCGTGCGATCTCGACGGCGCGCCGGACGTCGGCGGGGGAGCAGCAGTTGACGCCGACCGCGACGACCTGGGGCACGTCCCGGGCCAGCGCGAACGCCTCCTCAAGAGGCTGTCCGGCGCGGGTGCGGTCGCCTTCGATCGTGTAGCTGAGCCAGGCGGGCACGCCCAGTCCTTCGATCGCGGCCGTCAGCGCCGCTCCTTCATCGCTGTCGGGGACCGTCTCCAGCGCGAGCACGTCCGGGCCTGCTTCGGCGAGCGCCTCCAGGCGCGGCCGGTGCCAGGCGGTCAGCTCGGCGACGCTCAGCCCGTAGCGGCCGCGGTACTCCGAGCCGTCGGCCAGGGCCGCGCCGTACGGTCCGACCGAGGCCGCGATCCACCGCTCGCCGCCGACCTCGTCGCAGGCTTGGCGTGCCAGCTCGACGCTGCGGCGCAGGAGCCGTTTCGCCTCCTCGCGTCCTATGCCGCGGGAGGCGAGGCCCTCGAACGAGGCCTGATAGCTCGCCGTGGTCGCGATGCGGGCACCGGAGCGGAAGAACGCCGAGTGCGCGGCGCGGACCGCCTCGGGCGAGTCCATCAGCAGCCGCGCCGACCACAGCGCATCGCTCAGGTCATGGCCGTTCGCCTCGAGCTCGGTCGCCAACCCGCCGTCGGCTATCAGGACCTCGTCCTGGGCAATCTCGAATCCCACGACGCAAGTATGCTCCCCGGCTTCGGATTACGGCACGGTGTAGCCGGCGGCGCGCAGGAGCTCGTACCACTCCGGCCTGGTCAGCGGAACTTCCGATCCCTGCGCCGAACCGGCGACCCGCTCGGGCGAGGTGGTGCCGATGACCACCTGCATCTGCGCGGGGTGGCGGGTGATCCAGGCGACGGCGATCGCGATCGGCGGCACGTCGTACTTCGCGGCGAGCCGGTCGATCACCTCGTTGAGCTCCGGAAAGCGCTCCGAGCCGAGGAACGGGCCGTCGAAGAAGCCCGCCTGGAACGGCGACCATGCTTGCACGGTGATGTCGTGCAGGCGGCAGTAGTCGACCAGGCCGTCGTCGCGGCTGATCGACTGGTCGAGCCCCTGCATGTTGGCGGCCACGCCCTGGGCGATCAATGGGGAGTGGGTGATCGACAGCTGCACCTGGTTGGCGACGATCGGCCGATCGACGTACCGGCGCAGCAGGTCGATCTGGCGCGGGGTGTGGTTCGAGACGCCGAAGGCGCGGACCTTCCCCGCTTCGGCGAGGTCGTCGAAGGCGCGGGCGACCTCCTCGGGTTCGACGAGCGCGTCCGGGCGGTGGAGCAGCAGGATGTCGATGTAGTCGGTGTCGAGCGCCTCCAGCGAGCCGTTCACCGACTCGACGATGTGCTCGTAGGAGAAGTCGAAGTACGGGCCTTCGCGCACGATCCCGGCCTTGGTCTGGATGACCAGCCGTTCGCGCTCGGTGGGCGTCAGCTTCATCGCCTCGGCGAAGCGCCGCTCGCAGCCGTGCACTTCGCTGCCGTAGATGTCGGCGTGGTCGAGGAAGGTGATGCCCGCCTCGGTCGCGGTGCGGACCAGTTTGCGCACCTCGTCATCGGTCTTCTCCTGGATGCGCATCAGGCCGAGCACCACATTGGGCGCGGTGATCTCGGTGCCTGGCAGGTTGAACGTCTTCACGAAAGGTTCCTCGCCTTCAGAGATGGGATGCGGTCAGGCCGCGGAGAGTCGGGTGACCTGGTCGGCGGTGAGCTCGATGTCGGCCGCCCCGGCCGAGTCGCGAATGGATTCCGGCCGTGAGGCGCCCGGAATAGGAACCACCACCGGCGCCAGCGCGAGCTGCCAGGCGAGAGTGACCTGGTAGGCGCTGACGCCGAGCTCGGCCGCGACCTCGCCGAAGGCGGCGTGCCGGTTCGCGAGCTCGGGCGCCTTCGCGATGCCGCCGAGCGGGCTCCACGGCAGGAAGGCGACGCCGAGTTTCGCGCAGTGCTCGAGCTCGCCCTGGCTGGACCTGAACCGCGGCGAGAACTGGTTCTGCACCGAGACGAGTCGGCCGCCGAGGATCTCGTTCGCCTCGTCGATCTGGGCGACGTTCGCGTTCGAGATGCCGGCCATCAGGATCAGGCCCTCGTCGAGCAGGTCGCGGATCGCGCCGACCGAGTCGGCGTACGGCACGGTGGGATCGGGGCGGTGGAACTGGTACAGCCCGATCGCCTCGACGCCGAGCCGCTTCGCCGAGGCCTTCGCCGCCTCCTTGAGGTATTCGGGGCCGCCGTTCTGGGTCCAGCTGCCGTCGCCGGGGCGCAGGTGGCCGCCCTTGGTCGCGACGAGCACCTCGTCGGCGTCGGCGCCGCGCTCGTGCAGGGCCCGCGCGATGAGCGATTCGTTGTGCCCGACTTCGCCTGCGTCGCGGTGGTAGGCGTCGGCGGTGTCGATGAGGGTCACGCCGGCGTCGAGTGCCGCGTGGATCGTCGCGATCGATCGTTCGGCTTCGGGGCGGCCTTCGATGGACATCGGCATGCCGCCGAGGCCGATCGCCGAGACGTCCCGACCGCCGATGGTGCGCTGCTGCATGACTGCTCCTTGAGAATTGAGGCACGTCGATACCGAGGTTCGGTTGCCCACGTGCTTGCCTTCGCCATCCTAGGGAGCACTAATCTAGAAGTCCAACAACTGACATTCATGAGATTGAGAAGCGAAGGAAATCAGTAATGGATCTGCGGCAGATGGAGTACCTGGTCGCACTCGCCGATGAGAGGCACTTCACACGAGCCGCGGAGCTCGCCGGGATCTCGCAATCGGGCCTGTCGGCGGCGATCCGCGGCCTGGAGGAGGAGCTGGGCACCAGCCTGTTCATTCGCACCACGCGCCGGGTCGAACCCACCGAGGCCGGACTGGCGCTCCTGCCCTATGCGCGGACGATGCTCGAACAGGCCGCCGGCGGACGGGACGCGGTGGTCAAGGCCAGCCGCGCCGTGTCCGGTTCCCTGCGGATCGGCGCGGAGCAGTGCCTCGGCCTGGTCGACGTCGCGTCCCTGCTCGACCGGTTCCACCGGCGACACCCCCGAGTCGAGACCCACTTCGTCCAGACCGGCTCCCACGACCTGCTCGGGCTGCTCCGCGCCGGCGAGCTCGACGTCGCGTTCGTAGCCACCGACAAGCATCTCAGCACCCTGCCCCACAAGGAGATCGGTCGCGAGCCGCTCATGGTCCTCCTGCCGCCCGGACATCCGCTCGCCGCCGGGGCGTCGGTCCGCTGGGAGGCTCTCGACGACCAGGACTGCGTCGACTTCGGGCCCTCCTGGGGCGTCCGCACGATGAACGACGCCGCCTTCGCGGCACACGGCGCGCACCGCCGGGTCCGGTGCTCGGTCAACGACGTGCACACCCTCCTGGACCTCGTCGCCCGCGGCCTCGGCATCGCGGTGGTGCCCAGGCACGTCGCCGCGAAGCCGCAGGCCGCCGGGCTTCGGGTCCTCCCGTTGTCCGACGACAGCACTCCTGAATGGATCGTATCGGTCGTCTCCACCGCTTGGGACCAGGCCGACGCCCCGGCCGCGCACCTGCTCGAACTGCTCAAGGACACGCCCGCCTGCGGCGCGGAATCAGCGGAGCCTCTAGCCTGACCGCGTTCGCGTAGCAGGACTCGCCAGTCGGCGACACGGAACGGCCCGAACCCGCGAGGGTTCGGGCCGCTCTCAATGTTTCCTGGCGATACGCGTCGCCTGCATGGTCGCTCAGCTTTCTGCTGAGACGTTCGCCTTCTCGCGCCTGCGCTTGGAGCCCCGCGACAGCGCCCGGTGCTCCTTGCTGAGCGCCTTCCAGGTGGCCGCGCAGATACCGATCATGATGATCGAGAACGGCAGCGCGGTCACGATCGAGACCGTCTGCAGCGCCGCGATACCGCCGACGACCAGCAGGGTGATCGCCACGGCGCCCTCGGCCAGAGCCCAGAACGCCCGGGTGGGCTTCGGCGGCTCCAGGTTTCCGCCGGAGGCGAGCGTGTCGATCACCAGCGAACCGGAGTCGGACGAGGTGACGAAGAACGTCACCACGAGCAGGGTCGCCAGACCGGCCAGGAGCTGCGAGGCCGGCAGCCCGTCGAGCATCGCGAACAGGGCCGAGGCCTCGTCGAGTCCGAGAATGTCGGCGCCTTCCATGGCCTGGTGCAGAGCGGTGCCGCCCATGAACGCGAACCAGACGAACGAGATCGCGGTGGGCACCAGGAGCACTCCCAGGCAGAACTCGCGGACGGTGCGGCCCTTCGAGATCCTCGCGATGAACACGCCGACGAACGGCGCCCAGCTGATCCACCAGCCCCAGTAGAAGGCGGTCCAAGCGGCCTGGAATCCGCCTTCTTCGGGATAGCCGCTCTGTTCGGCCGGGTAGGCGCCGGCGTCGAGCGAGGTCCGGAGGATGTTCTGGAGGTAGTAGCCGACGGTGGTGAACAGCTCACGCAGCTCGAACAGTGTCGGACCGACGATGAAGACGCTGGTGAGCAGGACCGCGGCCGCCACGATATTGATGTTGGAGAGCCATTTGATCCCCTTCTTCACACCTGTCAGGACCGACCACAGTGCGATCGAGGTGATGACGGCGATGATGGCGATCTGGGCGAAGTTGGTCTGTGTGGAGGACTCGGGGGTGGAGACGAGGCCCAGGTAGTCCAGTCCGGCGTTGACCTGCTGGGCGCCGAGGCCGAGCGAGGTCGCCACCCCGAACAGGGTCGACACGACGGCCGTGACGTCGATGAGGTCGCCGAGCCAGCCCCGGACGTGCCTGCCGAGCAGCGGCTCCAGCGCCCATCGCAGCGACAGCGGCCGACCCTTGCGGTGGACGGCGTAGGCCAGTGCCAACCCGACCACCACGTAGATCGCCCAGGCGTGGACGCCCCAGTGCATGAACGAGGCGTGCATGGCGTCGCGGGCGGCCTGCTCGGTTTCGGGCTCGGCGTACGGCGGTGTGGCATAGTGCGCCAGCGGCTCGGCGGCGCCCCAGAACACCAGCCCGATGCCCATTCCGGCGCTGAAGAGCATGGCGAACCAGGACATGCGGGAGAACTCGGGTTTGGAGTCGTCGGGCCCGAGCCTGATGCCTCCGAAGCGGGACAGGCCGACGACCAGCGTGAACACCACGAAGGCGAACACGACCAGGATGTAGTACCAGCCGAGCTTCTCGGTGATCCAGGTGTTGACGCGGTCGAGAACGACTGAGAAGTCGGTCTCCTTGGTTTCGCCATCCGCGGGAGTCTCGGTCTGCCAGAGGGTTCCGACGAGGATGAATGCGAGGATGATGAGCGCCGAGGGATAGAAGACCCTCGGTGCTATGGCCTCGCGCACTCTCGAGACGGCGGCGCGCACCGCCGACTCCGTGGGCTCTTGTGTCTTCTCTCTTGGAGAACTCATTGATTCCTAAGTAGATTTATCGAGGTATGGGGCGATTCCATTCTATTCGAACATGTCCGCGGTCCAGATGCAATGCTGGCTTCGATTGGGCGCAATTCCGTGATTGCGCCGTCGCTTTCCGTGCATTCACACGGTCGGGCTCAGACATTACGTTCGCCACAGGACGATCCAGACGCCGACCAGCGACGCGACCGTCCACAGCACCAGGATGCCGATGCCGTTCCAGGGTGCATGCCGACCTGGTCGGGCAGGTACCGGGCGACGGGCCCGATCGCGGGCATGTTCCCCAGAGTCCGCGAGCCGAGGAACAGCATCGGCAGCAGGATCGACAGCGCCGACACGCCGCCGCGAGGTCGCCGGATCCCGGTGGTGAACAGGCTCAACTGAAGCAAGTGGACCAACGGACCCGGCAGAGCCTCGAACGCGGCCCGGTCGGTGAATGGAGCCGCGTCCGTGCCGAGGCGCGAATGCGAGACCGACCCGACAGGGAGGGCCGCGCCACGTGAGCCGCATCCTCGCCGAACTCGACTGCGCCGACCGTGTCCGACGGTCTATCGGCCCGCGACTCAGGCCCTGTTTTCCGCGGTCACCAGCCAGGCCGCGCCCGGGAACCTGAGGCTGCCGTTCACGCGGTGGCGGCGCAGTTCTGCTCGCACGTCGTCCACGAGTGCCTCCCAGCCGTCGGGGCCCAGGCGGGGAAGCAGTTGCTCTCGAGCGAGGCGTCCGGTTCCAGAGCTGAGGACGGTGGCGAGCCGCTCTTCGACGCCGTCGCTGCCGGAGACGCCGTAGTCGCATTCGAAATCGAGCGGATCGACGTCGATCGAGCCCCAACCGCCGTCCTCCAGCAGCGACGAGAGCCGGTCGGCGTCGGCGAACGCCGTGGGGCCCGGAGCACCCGGCGGCGGCGATTCAGGCTGCGGGTCGAGCCGTTCGGTGAGGAGGGTGGACCCCAGCGTGAACATGGGGTTCTCGTCCAGGCCGCGCCAACAGGCGAAGGCCATCCGTGCCCGTGGTGCGCAGGCCCGGCGAATGTTGGCGAAGGCGGCGGCGGGGTCGTCGAAGAACATGACACCGAACCTGGAGAGCACGCGGTCGTAGGGCCCGTCGGTGAGCAGGTCGGCGACCTGGGCGTCGGCGACGACCACGGTGGCCTCCGGCGCGCGGTGTCGCGCCGCCTCGGCCATCTCCGCCGAGATGTCGACCCCGACGGACGTCGCGTCGGCGGCGACCCCCGCGGCCAGCAATGTTCCGGGGCCGCAACCCACGTCCAGCATCCGGTGCCCCGGCCGCAACGCCGCGGCGTCGATGATGGCCGCCGTCACGGGAGCGAACACCGCGTCGTAGATCGCCTCGTTCGCCACCCAGCCGGCGGCCCCTTCGCGCCAGTTCCGACTCATCTCCTCGTTCGCCACAGGCGTGACTCTACCCGCAGGTTTGCCCTGCGGCCGTGGCATCGACGCTCAGCCGACTCGTCGCAGGAACCAGCGCTGCTGCGGACCTCCGTTGTCGGCCCACTGGATCGCGGTGTCCCCGTTGGACTCCCCGTTGCCGTTGTCGAGCACTTTGCCCGAGCTCTGGCAGGTGAGCTTGACGGCGCCGCCACCGACATCGGTGATTCGCCAGCGCTGCTGCGAGCCGCCGTGATAGGTCCACTGGATGACCGTCGCGCCGTCGCTCGTGCTGGTGCTGTTGTCCAGAGCCATACCCGAGCGCTCGCAGGTGATCGAGTAGCGGCCTTCGCCGACCCACCTGATCCTCCATCGTTGCTGGGGACCGCCGTTCTCGTCCCACTGCATCACGCGCGCGCCCACGGTCGTGCTGTTCCCGTTGTCGAGGACCTTCCCGGAACGTTCGCTCATGAGCGTGTAGACGCCGCCGTCGACCCAGGAGCTCGACCGCATGTGGGCCAGCGTGCCGAAGCCGAGGGCGTCGAAGCCCCCCGAGGTGAGCCCGTAGTCCCCGCCGCCGCCTTCGGCGCGCACTTGGGCGGCCATCCGGGCGACGTTGGGCATCGCGCGCCCGCGCCTGACGCCGTAGTGGTTGTAGACCATTTCCCACACCGGCCTCTCCTGCCCGCGATGATCGGCGGAGATCTGCGTGTGCTCGCGATAGGCGCAGTTCTGTCCGGAGCCCCAGCTGTAGGTCGTGAACGGCAGATCGTCGTGGCCGAGGTTGTAGCGGGCGACGTACTCGGCGGCCTTGGCGAAGGCGTCGTCCCTGGCAGAGTACAGGTCGACGCCCTGATTCCAGGCCATCTCCATGATCGCGGCCATCAAGCCGATGCCCATCATGGAGTGCGCCTGGTCGCGGCCGGACTCCTGCCACTGCGCGAGCCCGTCGCCGTGGACGAATGGGATCGCGTTCTCGATCGAGCCGTTGCCCTCGCCGTTCCAGAAGTAGTCGACCGCCTGGTCGAACAGGGACTGATCGTCGCGCAGAATGCCGATGGCCATGATCGAGGCCATGTTGCACAGGTCCCAGTTCGCCCAGTAGTTGGTGATGCAGGCGTCGTTGTGGTTGACCAGGAACGAGTTGTTCAGCGGATAGAAGACGTCCGTCATCATCTGCCGGAACCGGCCGAGGTCGAAGCCGGGTGCATCCCGGACGAGTTCTGCGGCGTTGCAGAACTGGTAGCCGTAGATCCCGGCCGCCAGGTACCGGTCGGCGTTGCCGGTGATCTCCTGGAGCGTTCCGGACCAGGCGTTGCAGATCTCGACGGCCTTGTCGCGGTGGGCGGTCGAACCGCTGATCCTCCAGTGCAGCGCGTTCTGGTAGGCGGCGTGTACGTCGCGGTACAGCTGCGGGTAGTTCTGCCCGTCGCCGCCGCGGACGATGGTGTCGGTCGGTCTCGGCGTCCAGTCGCTGGAAGCGTGACCGTTGGCGATGAGTTCGTCCCAGCCCTGGCTCCACGGTGCCTGATCAGCGTCGAGCTTCTCCCGCATGCGCGAGAAGTCGGCCTGGGTGTGGAGCATTCCGGGATGAGCGCCGGTCTGGGCCCGGGCGACGGCGGTGCCGCCGAGGCCGCCTATCACCAGGCCGCCGGCGAGGGCCGCTCCTTGGAGCAGTTGCCGCCGGTTGAATGATGCGCCGTGGGCGCGGCGCGGTTCCTCTGTTCGGTTGTAGGTTGACATGGTGCTCCTTTGCGCCATGCGGTGAGCTTCGCCGGGGGCTCCCGCGTATCGAAATCGGATAACGTTATCCGTCAGTGATCACGATAGCGCAAAGATCCACACATTTCAATTGGCCTATTCCTGCTGAAATCCGGCTATCGCCCGGCGAGACCCCCGACCGCGTCGAGGACGAGGTCGAGCCCCGGTTCGAACTCCGCCCGAAACGAAAAGCCGGGCCGCATCAGGTGCTCGGTGGCGAGCGCGGCCAGATGCGGGTACAGGGTGTCGTCGGGAACCGCGCCGATCGCCTCGCTCGGGTCGGTCCCGGGGTCGAGCGGGAAAGACGCCTCCTGAAGAACGAACCCGTAGACGTAGGAGTCGACGATCGTATAGGCGCGCGCGGTCATCGCCGGCGAGAAACCGTTGTTCATCAGCACGCCGACCACCGCGTCGTGGTGACGCAGGGTCGCCGGTCCGGGCGTCGACCTGCTGTCCATCAGCGCCAGTGCCCACGGATGCCGTGCGAGCACCTCGCGCGCGGAGGCGGCGCGAGTGCGGATCTCGGGTCGCCACCGCCCGTGCGCATCCGGAAGCGCGATATGGCCGAACACCAGATCCACCATGCCGTCCAGCAGGTCCTCTTTGTCGGCGATGTGGTTGTACAGCGACATCGGCTTGACTTCGAGTGCGGTCGCCAGCGATCGCATCGTGAGGGCGCCGAGCCCGTCGGCGTCCGCGAGTTCGGCGGCGGCGGCCACCACCCGGTCACGACTCAGAGGCCCTGTCCGCCTCGGCCGGATATCGGCGTCTGCCATATGAGCACTCCTCCTCGATTCGCTTGACCCGCCGACGATACCACCGTAACGTACTAAGTAAGCTTACTAAGTACGTCTGGAGCCTCTCATGTCATCTCTCCTCGCCGGCCGCACCGTCGGCGCCCAGTTCCTGTCCGCCTTCCTCCTCTACGGCGGCGGCAGCGCAATGGCCGACCAGCCGATCGGCATCGGACTCATCCTGCTCAACTCGATCGCGGTGGCCGCGATCGGCGCTTTGATGCTCGGCCCGCTGCGACCGCTCGCCCCGCGAGTCGCCCGGGCGTATCTGGGAGTCCGCATCGCCGAAGCCGTTCTGCTCGGCACCGGCGCGTTCCTCCTGGCTTCGGGCGACTCCGAAGGCAACGACGTCCTCTACGGCGCCGCCATGCTGATCCTCGCCGTCGGCAGCATCCCGTTGTGCCTCGCGCTGGCCGAGCACCGCTGGGCGCCCAAATGGCTCTGCTTGTGGGGCGTCGCCGGATACGCCCTGCTCGGCCTCGGCGCGATCCTGGAGTTCATGGTTCCCGGCGCCGGCGTCGTGCTCTCCGTCCCCGGAGGACTGTTCGAGATCGCCTTCGGCCTGCTGCTCCTCCGCCAAGGGTTCCCGCAGCCTGCATCAGCCTCTCCGAGAGCGGGGGCACTCGTCAAGTGACCTCCGGGTGCCGACCTCGGTCTTGTGCTCGGTGAGCAGCCGCCCCCGGCGCTTCACCAGGTTGCCGCGCACCGGCGCCGGAACGTCTCGCCAGGTCAGGAAAGCCTCGCGGGCCGCTCCGACCGCGGCGTCCACATCGGCCTCGGTTTGCTCGACCGTGCGCGCGAGCAGCTCGACGGTGAGGGCGAGCGCGCTGCCGCCCGGCGAGGTCGTCGAGGTCGACGCCGAGCGCCCGAAGCGGCTTGTGGACATCGGCGGCGGCGCGACTCGAAGGCGCGGGCATGCCCGGCGTGGAACGCGGCCTGCCGCCGCCGGCCATGCTGTGCCTGCGAATGCAGCACGACCGGTCGGCCGACTTCCATGACGCAGTCGACTGGGGCCCTACGAGCCCTGGGCCGGCCCGCCCACTCGTGCTGCTGGAGCGGGGAAGCCGTCCGCAAGCCGCCGAAGCACTGCGGCGAACACCCGAACCGCCCCGAGACCTGTTGTTCGAGGCGATGTGGAGCCTCACCGCCCGCGCCGCGATAGCACTGGGCGACCGAGAGGCGATGGAACGAGCCAAGCTCGAACTCGCGCCGGCAGCAGACGAACTGGCCGGTGCAGGCAGCGGCATGCTCACAGCCGGTCCGCTCTCCCGTCTGTTGACCGACTTGACCGCGGCCACCGGTTGAACTCGGGGGCCACCGAAGCTCGGCGGCGACGGCGCCCATTGAGGCGGAGCGGCCGCGAGGATCCCGACCCGAATCGACGTGCCACTGAGTCGCTAACGCTCATCGAAAGCCTCGCAGGCATTGACTCAATATTTATAATTGTCTATACTCAAATTCGTTCGAAGCGCTCCCATCGGAAAGTCCGCGCGGGGGCTCTCACCAGGTCGGACCGGCACGCGATGGGCAGGGTCCGTAGCCGAGCGAAGGGCATCATCTGTCCTTCATGAACAGTGAAGCGATATTGATCTCCCTATTCACAAAATCAGATCACCATCGAATCGAGACCCGATAACCAACAGCGAAACCGGCGGTAGAAACCTATGCCTGATTTCGATTACCCGAGGCACCGACTCGGTCGCGACAGCGGCCGTAGATCAACACAACTCATCGACAGACCTGAACCGCAGTCCGGCCTTTCAGTTCAGCCGACCGTATTGGGCGAGCGGGACATGGAACGGTTCCGCCGGTACGGCTGGGGTCCCGCTCGTACCGTCCCCCGATTGTCGATCCACGAGGTGATCGAAGGGTATGCCGCCACGATGCCCTCCGCGATCGCCGCCGAACACCGCGGAAACCAGATCACCTACGGTGAGCTGGAACGGCACGCCGACCGGCTGGCCGCCCGCCTCGTTCGGCACGGCGTCCGCCCAGGCCACAACGTCGCGCTGGTCGTCCGCCGTGGAATCCCGATGCTGGTGGGCATCCTGGCGATTCTGAAAACCGGCGCGGCCTATGTGCCACAGGACGCCAAGATGGTGCGGACCCCGGCACTCCGACACATCCTGAACACCGCGGGGACCAAGGTCGTGCTCACGCAGTCCGACGCGCCGGTGGAAATTCCGGCCGGGAATGTCGGTATCGACATCGACGCGGTCATGGCAGAGCGGACCGACGTCCCGGGACCGCGCATCGGCTCGGAACCCGAGCGGGCCTGCTACGTCCTGTTCACCTCGGGAACTACGGGCACGCCCAACGGTGTCGCGGTCACCCACGCCAACGTGGCGAACCTGCTGCTGACCCAGCCCGGCGACCTCGGGATCCGGCCGGGGACCGTCGTCGGCCAGATCCTCAACATCGCCTTCGACATGGCCGCGTGGGAGATCCTCGGATGCCTCACCCACGGCGGCACGCTGCTCATCCGCGGTGACGACATCAGCGAGACCGCCCGCAAGGTGAACGTCCTGATCGCGACCCCGACCATCCTGTCCCGGATCGACCCCGACGCGTGCGAACGGATCCGGACCGTCGCCGTCGCCGGCGAGCCCTGCCCCCGCCCGCTGGCCGAACGGTGGGCCCATCGGAGCACCTTCTACAACGGGTGCGGCCCGACCGAGACCACGATCGTGAACACGATGCAGCTGTACCGCCCAGGCGCCGAGCTACTCACGATCGGCAAGCCCACACCCAACAACACCGTCTACATCCTCGACGAGCAGCGCAATCCCCTCCCGATCGGCGAGGTAGGCGAGATGTGGGCGGGCGGGGACTGCGTCTCCGCCGGCTATCTGGCCAACCCCGAGCTCAACGCCGAGCGTTACGCGCCCGATCCGTTCCTCGGCGGCGGCAAGATGATGTTCCGCACCCGCGACCTGGGCCGCTGGACCCACGAAGGCGAGCTCGAGCACTTCGGACGCACCGACGATCAGGTGAAGGTCCGCGGATTCCGAGTCGAGCTGGACTCGGTGTCCGCCGTCCTGGAGAGCGTGCCCGACTGCGTCAGGGCCGCCACCGTCAAACTGGACGACCGCTCGCTGGTCTCATTCGTCCAGCCCGCAACCGTCGATTCGGACCTCGCTCGCAAAGCCGTCGCCGACGCCCTGCCGTACTACTGCGTGCCGGACGCCGTCCACGGAATCGACGCGCTCCCCTTGACCTGCCGAGGCAAGATCGACAAGGCACAGCTGCTGAGTCTCGCACGTGCCGAGGGAGGTGCGGCGGCATGAGCCTCCTCAAGGAAGGTACTACCGGCGAAGTCGCGCTCCCGCCACTCCTTCCGCGAACGCGACGCGTCTTCAAACATCCGGCGCTGATGCACTACAACCGGCTGGCCGCGGCAGTGATCGCGGTGAACCTGGCGGCGATGGGTCTGGCACTGCCCGACGGCATCACCGCCGAGTTCGCCTCCCGAGCCGCGCTGGTCAACTTCGCCCTGGCAATCCTGATCCGCCGTCAACGCCTGATCAACCTGCTGTTCCGGCTGGCCACGGCCGCACCGGTCACGTGGCCGCTGCGAGTGCGCTGGACGCTGGCCAAGGTGTACCACTTCGGCGGCCTGCACGTCGGAGGAGCGCTTGCGGGGACGCTGTGGTTCGGCGTGTTCGTCGCTCTGTCCACCGCCCAGAGCGCGCCCGCCGACGTTCTCGTGGTGGCGTACGCGCTGGTGGCGCTGTTCGTCTGCATCGTGGTGACGACGCTCCCGAAGCTGCGGGCCAAGTACCACAACCGCTTCGAGCTGGTCCACCGTTTCGGCGGCTGGCTGTCGCTGGTGCTCCTGTGGATCCTCACGTTCGTCCAGGTCGGACACAGCGGGGCATCGCTGGTCTCCACGCCGGAGTTCTGGGTGCTGTCCGTCATCACAGTGGCGATCGCCGCACCGTGGACCCGTCTGCGCCGAGTCCCGGTGGACATCGAGCGGCCGTCGTCGCACGTGGCCATCGCCCGGTTCACACACGGCCGCAAACCCTTTGCCGGATCCTCGACCGCGATCAGCCGATCCCCGCTGCGGGAGTGGCATTCGTTCGCGAACATCCCATCGCCCGACGAGCACGGCTTCCGGCTGACGATCTCACGCGCGGGCGACTGGACCGGCCGGTTCATCGACGACATGCCGAAGCATGTGTGGGTCAAGGGCATCACGGTGGCAGGAGTTGCCAACATCGAGGTCCTGTTCCGCAGGGTCGTATACGTGGCGACCGGCAGCGGCATAGGCCCCTGCCTTCCCCACCTGCTCGCCCAGAAGGTTCCGGCGCTCCTGGTCTGGTCGACCCGCGCACCGCGGGAGACGTTCG
Organism: Glycomyces sp. L485; assembly: GCF_022548875.1. Taxonomy (GTDB): domain Bacteria; phylum Actinomycetota; class Actinomycetes; order Mycobacteriales; family Micromonosporaceae; genus Glycomyces. The sequence continues at coordinate 20,982 of NZ_JAKZEW010000049.1, forward strand.
GCGACGGACTGATCGACGAGATCCTCGCTGTCCAGCCCGACGCTCGGATCTGGGACACCGCACAGCAAGGCAAACCCGACATGGTCCGCCTGGCCTGCGAGGCCCACCGCGACTTCGGCGCCGAGGCGGTCATCTGCATCTCCAACAAGAAACTCACCTGGCAGGTAGTCCACGGCCTCGAACGCAGGGGCATCCCCGCGTACGGCGCCATCTGGGACTCCTGAGAAAGGCAGACATCGTGCCACTGAAGATCGAACGCACAGGCCGGGTCGTGCGGGTGCGCCTGCACCGGCCCGAAGTCCTCAACGCCCTCGACACCGAGCTCATGACCGAACTGGTCGACGCTTTGACGCCCCTCGACCGCGACCCCGACGTCGGCTGCTTCGTGATCACCGGATCCGAACGCGCCTTCGCGGCCGGCGCCGACATCGCCGAGATGTCCGAGAAGTCCGCCGCGGACATGATGACCGAGGACTTCTTCGCCGGGTGGGAGGCCTTCGCGGCCCTGCGCACACCGAAGATCGCCGCGGTCGCCGGCTACGCGCTCGGCGGCGGGTGCGAACTGGCGATGATGTGCGACCTGATCATCGCGGCCGACAACGCCAAATTCGGCCAGCCCGAGATCACGCTCGGCGTCATTCCCGGCATCGGCGGTACACAGCGGCTCACCAGACTGGTGGGCAGGGCCAAGGCGATGGACATGATCCTCACCGGCAGGCTGGTCGACGCCGACGAGGCCGAGCGCATCGGCCTGGTCTCCCGAGTCGTGCCCGCCGACCGTCTGTCCACCGAGGCCGCCGAAGTCGCCGAGCAGATCGCCGGTTACGGCAAGCTCGCCGTGATGGCCGCACGTGACTGCGTCGACCGCGCGTTGGAGACGGGCCTCGCCGACGGCATCCGATACGAGCGAAGGGTCTTCCACTCGCTCTTCGCGACGCAGGACCAGAAGGAGGGGATGCAGGCGTTCCTGGAGAAGCGATCGGCGTCGTTCACCGGGCAGTGAGCTCGCGGCCGGACGTGAACGGTGTCAACCGGAGCGGTGGTCGTCGGAGAACGCAGCTCTTGCCGCATCTGATCTGGCCGCAAGCCGACGCGCCCTATGCTGTAACCGGACCAGGCCACAGAGTGTCGATCGGGGAGGTCCCACCGTCCTCAACGCGCAGACGCGCAGCTGTAGCCTCGGTCCGGTGACGGGCGAAGCGGTTGTGAACTTGACCGGGAGTCAGGCGAGATCGAACCGGTCGAGGTTCATGACCTTCGTCCAGGCTTTGACGAAGTCGCGCACGAAATGCTCCTCGCCGTCGTCGCTCGCGTAGACCTCGGCCACCGCGCGGAGCTCCGAATTCGAGCCGAAGACCAGGTCGACGCGGCTGCCGGTCCATTTGACCTCGCCGGTGGCGTTGTCGCGGGCCTCGTAGGTCTGCGAGTCCTTCGAAGTCGCCGTCCAAGTGATGTCAGGCGCGAGCAGATTCACGAAGAAGTCGTTGGTCAGCGTGCCGAGTCTGTCGGTGAACACACCGAGCGGCGAGGCCTTGAAGTTCGCCCCCAGAACCCGCAGCCCGCCGATGAGGACGGTCATCTCCGGCACGTTGAGGGTGAGCAGGTTCGACCGGTCGACGAGGTGGAACTCGGCCGGGACCGGGTGTTCCTTGCCGAGGTAGTTGCGGAACCCGTCCGCGGTCGGCTCGAGCGGCGCGAAGGACTCGGCGTCGGTCTGCTCTGCCGAGGCGTCGACGCGGCCTGGCGCGAACGGGACCGCCACATCGTGTCCGGCGTCCTTCGCGGCCTGTTCGACGGCCGCGGACCCGCCGAGGACGATCAAGTCGGCCAGCGAGACATGCCTGCCCCGGGTGGCGTTGAACGCCTCCCGGACGCCCTCCAACCCGCGGAGCACGATCGCGAGCTGGTCGGGTTCGTTGACCTCCCAGTCCTTCTGCGGTTCGAGCCGGATGCGGGCGCCGTTGGCGCCGCCGCGCTTGTCGCTGCCGCGGAACGAGGAGGCCGCGGCCCAGGCGACGGAGACCAGTTGCGGGACCGTGAGGCCCGAGGCGAGGATCCGGTCCTTGAGCTCGGCGATGTCATCGTCGCCGATCGGATCGTGCGTCGCCTCCGGGAGCGGGTCCTGCCACAGCAGCCGCTCTTCCGGGACCTCAGGGCCGAGATAGCGGGCGATCGGCCCCATGTCGCGGTGGGTCAGTTTGAACCACGCGCGGGCGAAAGCGTCCGCCAGCTCGTCCGGGTGCTCGAGGAAGCGCCGCGAGATCGGCTCGTAGACCGGGTCGAAGCGCAGCGAGAGGTCGGTGGTCAGCATCGTGGGCGCGTGGCGTTTGGCAGGGTCGTGCGCGTCGGGGACCGTGTCCGCGCCCGCGCCTTCCTTCGGCCGCCACTGGTGGGCCCCGGCCGGGCTCTGCGTCAGCTCCCATTCGAACCCGAACAGGATTTCCAGGAAGCCGTTGTCCCACTGGGTCGGCGTGCTCGTCCACGTGCCTTCGAGCCCGCTGGTGATGGTGTCAGGGCCCTTGCCGGTGCCGAACGCGTTGCTCCAGCCCAGGCCTTGCGCTTCGAGCGGGGCGGCCTCAGGTTCCGGGCCGAGGTTCGATTCGGGAGCCGCGCCGTGAGTCTTGCCGAAGGTGTGGCCGCCGACGATGAGCGCGACGGTCTCCTCGTCGTCCATCGCCATGCGGCGGAACGTCTCGCGGATGTCGGCCGCCGCGGCGACCGGATCCGGATTGCCGTCGGGACCTTGCGGGTTGACGTAGATGAGCCCCATCTGGGCCGCGGCGAACGTGTCCTCGAGCTCGCGTTTGCCGTGGTATCGCTGCTGTTCGAGCCAGCCGGACTCGGGCCCCCAGTAGACGTCCTCGTCGGCCTCCCAGGCGTCTCTCCGACCGCCGCCGAATCCGAAGGTCTTCAAACCCATCGACTCCAGGGCGACGTTCCCGGCGAGGATCATCAGGTCGGCCCACGAGAGGCTGCGGCCGTACTTCTGCTTGACCGGCCACATCAGGCGACGGGCCTTGTCGAGGCTGATGTTGTCGGGCCAGCTGTTGAGCGGCGCGAAGCGCTGCTGGCTGGTGCCGGCGCCGCCGCGGCCGTCGCTGATGCGGTAGGTGCCGGCGCTGTGCCAGGCCATGCGGATAATGAGCGGGCCGTAATGCCCGAAGTCGGCCGGCCACCAGTCTTGCGAGGTGGTCAGGACCGCCTTGATGTCCCGCTTCACCGCCGCCAGGTCCAGGCGTTCGAAGGCCGCGACGTAGTCGAAGTCCTCGCCGAGCGGGTTGCCGGGGCTCTTGGCGAGCAGTTTCAAGTTGAGCCGGTCGGGCCACCATTCGCGGTTCCCGCCGCCTTGGGCGGGGAGCAGCGCGCGGCGGTAGCTCTCCTCGGATTCGGTGTCGGGAACGTTGGCGTCTTGCTGGGCAGACATCGGGAATCCTCACGCGTCGTGGCTTCGGGGAGCCCTCGATCCGCGATGGGGGAGCCCCTTGACCTCATATCACCACAATACCTACGAATACTAGGAATTCGCCTACATTCTGGCGGCGTTGCACGCGGCCGTATGAGCGCGACTCAGCGCTCCGCTCGGGCCGGGCGCGCGCACCCGGCTACGCGGACAAACGTCCGTACGCGGTCTGGGCCTCGCTATCGATTCTGCAGGCCTCATAGCGGCCTATGCGAACACATTTCCGCAGGTAGCAGCCATGCGAGGCCGCCTGACTGACCCTAGCGCGGCCGAAACGACTCCGCCGGTACTACAACCGGAGTTCACGCTGTGACGTCGTGGAACTCTTCCCTGATGGTGAGGTAGCGGCTGACGCGAACCGGGGTGGTTCAAACGTGCGGCTGGGACCCGCGCGGTCCTGGCGGCCGCATTCGAGCCCGTCAGCCGCGGCGAGACCGGAATACGCCCGGACCTCGACCGACGTGATGGGCGCGGGCCGGATCGTCCCTGGCCGACCGACTCTTCGGTGCGGGCTGTTTGATCGAAGCCGTCCGACTGCACCGACTGCACCGACTGCGCGATGGCACGCATTGGGTCCAGCCGCAATCCGACCTGGTTCCGCTCGCGTTATAGGCCAGGCACATCTCAAGCGGCGCCCAGCAATCGACTAGTCCCGCAACTGGTAGCCCGGATTGCGCCAACGGTGACCTGGATTGACAAAGTTGGACCTCACAACTTAATATTTCATCGACGCTCGTCGATGAAATGTTGCGAGCGTCGTTGCTCAGGCAACACACAGTGAAGGAGCGTCATGCTAGACACCATTCGAAGAACCCGGAAACGGGCAATCCTGATCATCATGTCCATGGTCGGCGCCTTGGTCGGTGTCGGGCTCGTAGCGCCGATGGTCGCGAACGCCGAGGAAGGCTGTGAGGTCGACTTCAACGTCGTCAACGACTGGGGCTCGGGCTTCCAGGCCAACGTCAGCATCACCGCCGGTGAGGCGATCGACGGCTGGACGATCGAGTGGGACTTCACCTCCTCGGTCTCGGGCGTGGACGCCTGGAATGTGTCGAACCAGTCGTTGGACGGTTCGCACTTCAGCGCCACGGATGCCGGTTGGAACGGCTCGATCGCCTCCGGCCAGACCCGCGAGGTCTTCGGCTTCACCGCTTCCGGCACCGGTGGAGACGTCACCAACGTGAAGATCAACGGCGTCGCCTGCGACGGGAGCGACAACCCGACCTCCGACGAGCCGACGACCGACGAGCCAACCACGGACGACCCGACCACGCCCCCCATAGGCGATGCGCAGATCGTCGAAGACATGGGCGCCGGCTGGAATCTGGGA
>NZ_JAKZEW010000034.1:0-26987 GCF_022548875.1 Glycomyces sp. L485
ATAGGACCCACAACCCAACCTGACAGTTCCGGATTAATAGCTGACAGGCGGCTCAGATCAAAGCCGGTTTCCGGGGTGACAATGGCTCAAAGTCGCAGGTCAAGTCGCTAATCGGCGGTTGATCCGGGACTTCGACCTGGTCCGAAATCGGGCACGCGCAGACTCGAATGCGCCTGTAGTAGCTGATGAATCTGCAGGTAGACGGGGTCGTTCTCCGGTGGGCTTGACGCGGCTGATCCCCTGTCCATGGGATTGTCCATGGTCATGATGGGAGTATGACTTACAAACGTTCGCAACCGTCACGTCCGCGGGGGAGTATCCGGTCTCGCGGGAATGCCTTCCAAGTCCGTGTCTACGACGGCGTCGATCCCGCGACTGGCAGGCAGCTCTACCTCACCGAGTCCTGTAAGGACCGCGATGAAGCCGAGGCCACTCGCGTGCGGCTGGTCGCCCTGGCCGATGGCGGCAAGGCGGCAGCAGGCACATGGAGCTTCGGCGACGCAGTCCGGCACTGGCTTATCACCCGCGACGAGTACGTCGCAGCAGGAGAACTCGCAGCGGTAAGTCAGCGACAATCCCGATCTGGCCGAGACGCACGTCATTCCCGCACTGGGTGCGATCGCTCTCAGCTCGCTCGGGCGCGATTTTGTACAGGCTGCGGAGGGGCTCTACCGCGACATCGGCAAGTGCCGCATCCGCTGCGGAGGCCGCATGCGCATGGAACATCATCCGCCGGGCAGGCGCAACGCCCGCCTGGTGCGCGATCTGACCGGCCATCGGTGTGGTCGGCGCTGCAAGTCCCATGTCTGCACGCGTGCCTCGGCGTCGATGCTGCGTAAGGTCCACAGTGTTATCACTGGCACATGCGGCATGCTGTTTCGGTGGGGCTGGCTCGCCACTGATCCGTCCAAGCGCATCCGGGGGCCGAAGGCACCGCTGGTGATCCCGAAGGCACCGACGACCGCCCAGGTGGTCGCGCTGATCGAGGCCGCGTTCACCCAGAACCCGGACTGGGGAACGATCGTGCTGCTGCTGTCGGTCACCGGCGCCCGCCGCTCCGAGATCACCCGATCCCAACTCAAGCACGTCGACTTCGATCGCAACTTGATCTTCCTCGACCGCACCAAGGTCAAGGGCACCGCCCGGTGGCTCGCGCTCGATCCGGCGACCATGGCACTCTTGGAGGCGTTGCGCGACCGCATCGCCGAACGCCGCGGTGCCCTGGGCCTAGGACCGACCGGGGAGGAATACCTGTACTCCTACAAGGCCGACCACGCCAAGCCCGGTTCAGCGGGTTACCTCAGCAAACGCTTCAAGGACATGGGCAAGTCGATCGGCATCGACACCCACCCCCACGCTTTGCGCCACTACGCCGCTACCGAACTCATCGTCGGCGGTATCGGCATCGTCGACGTCGCCCACCGGCTCGGCCACAAATCCCCCTCGACCACCACCGACATCTACGCCGCCTGGCGGCCCGAGATCGATCAGCGCGCCGCCGCCCTGCTCGCCGGCAGCCTGACGCTCCCCGCCGACCTGCTCCCCGCCCCGACCGTCCGCGACCGCTCCGCCGAACAGACCCGCCGCACCAGTCCCGAAGTCGAGCAGCGCATCTGCGACCTGCGACAGCGCACCGGCTGGGGACCCAAACTCATCAGAGACCACCTCGCCGCCGAGCACATCGCCATCGACAAGTCCACCGTCTGGAAAGTGCTACGCCGCCACGAGCTCAACACCAGCAGCCCGACTTCCGAAAAGTCATGAGCGACACTCGAAGACGCTGAAGGCCGAGACCGAAGTTCGGATCGCCTGGCACGGATACCCTGCCAGGATTGCTGCGCGCTCGTATGCGATGTAGGGCTGAATTCGATGTCTAGAGTGGACTCGCAGTTCGGATTCAATATCCCGCGAATGCGGTGACGAGGCGCTCCGCCCGAACACACCTCCGCACCGCTGGAGGGCGCGTGACTGATCAGTTGTCGAGCAGCGACCGCATCCGGTCAGCGATCAGCGCGGTCGCCCGTTGCGGGGCGAGGCGCGAAAGCCGGTCGAGCAGGCGGGCATCGCCGCCGATGCGGACTCGGTACGTGCCCTTCTCGACGGCGGCGATGATCTGCCCGCCGGCGTCGGCGGCACTGGTCACCTTCGAGTCGGCGCGTGCGGGTGCAGCGACCCTCGCAGGAGTTTCGGCCCCTGAGTTGGCGAGGATGTCAGTCCCGACACCGCCGGGGAAGACGATGGTCACCGCGACCGACGAGCCGCGAAGTTCCGCGTACAGCCCCTCGGTCAGCAGCTTGACCGCCGCCTTGCTGGCCCCGTAGGCGGCCTGCCCGGGCACTGGCGCCAGTGCACCCATGCTGGACACGTTCACCAGACTCGCTTCAGGACGTTCGAGTAGCACCGGTACGAACGCCTTGACCATGTTGACCACGCCCCAGAAGTTGACCGCCATGACCTTCTCGATCTCGTCGTGTCCCAGGTTCTGCACGCGCGCGAAGCGCTGAATGATCCCGGCGACGTTGAGGACGCCATCGACCTGGCCGTGCAGCGCTTGCACTTCGGCCGGAAGCCGCTCGACCGCCGCGCGGTCGGTGACGTCGAGCGCATGCGCGGACAGTCGCCCATCGGCCGTGGCAGCGAGACGCGCGGTCTCGGCGAGGCCCTCCTCGCTGCGGTCGACCGCGGCCACATTCGCGCCGCGCTCGATGAGGCCCAGGACGACTTCGCGGCCGATCCCGTTGCCGCCGCCGGTGACGACGAAGACCTTCCCTGCTGTCTGCATTGCGATTGCCCTTCTGTTGCTGCAGCGGTCCGGCGGTCATCCGCCGTTGGATTGACGGGTGCCCTCGGCGAGGGCCTCGAAGGTGTAGAGGTAGCCGCCGTCGGGTCCGCTGACGGTGATGACGCCGTCGGTGGTCCCGGGGTTGATGGCGATGTTGGTCGCGGTGTCGAGGTCGGGTGCGTCTTCGGGGACGGCGATGACTTCGAGCAGGTCGCCGTTCGGGCCGTAGACGTGGATCTCCGGTTTGAGGTGGAAGGCTTGGTAGACGTTGCCGTCGGCGTCGACCGCGGTCGAGTCGACACGGGCCTTGCCGCCGTTGACGTACATGCCCGGGTACGCGGCGGTCACCTCGGTCCGCGTCTCGTCGAGTGCGAAGTAGTCGATGCGGTTGGCGTTGTACTGCGCGACCCACAGGCCGCCGTGGCCTTCGTCGAACGTGATGCCGTTGGGAGAGGGCAGATCCGCGGCGAGCACGGTGGCCTCGCCCTCGGCGCTGACGCGGACGACTCGCCCCGGGGTCTCCCAACCGGGGCCGAGCATGCCGCGGGTGTCGCTGATGTAGAGGTTCCCTTCAGGATCGAACGCGAGGTCGTCGGGCTGCATCGCGGTCCCGTCGACCTCGCCGGAGAAGAGCGTCCGATGGTCGGTCCCCTCCAAGGTCATGCTTGTCACGGCGCCGCCGATGATGTCGGTGAGGTAGAGGCGCCCGTCGAGCGGATTGATCTGGGCGGAGGTGAAGGCACTCGTCTCGTCGGTGTAGACCATCTGCGCGGTCGCCGCTTCGACGTCGACACGGAGCACCTTCGGTTTTCCGGGCGGTGCCATGACGTCGACCAGGAACAGCCGCCCGTCCTCGTCGAAGACCGGGCCCTCGAGGAGGGTCCCGCCGGACAGCGCATGAGGTTCGGTGACCTGCATCAGCTCGTCCGCGGTCTGGTGCTCGGGCCCGTTCGCGTCCTTCTCGGCGGAAGCCGAGTCGGCGCTGCATCCGGCGGCGAGCGGGACGAGCAGTGCACCGGTGATGAGGAGGCGCTTCACGAGGCCACCTCCGCGGCGGTGGTCTCGTGCACGAGGACGTCGCTCATGTCGCCCTCGCGCCATTCGCGCAGCAGCCGGTGGAAGGCGACGGGCCCTGGCGAATAGGAGAAGCCGGTGATCGACCGGGTGCCTTCGCCGTTGTAATAGCCCGGCGTGCATTCGGCCTGGAAGGCGGTGGTGTCGCGCGCCGTCTCCCGCAGGGTGCACAGCCATTGCTCTTCGGCCTCGGCGGTGGGCTCGATGCGCTGGGCCCCTGCGCGTTCGGCACGGGCGACGACAGCCGCCACATGCTCGGCCTGCTCCTGGAGAATGTGGACGAAGTTGACCGAGTTGGCGTTCTGAAGGGCGCCGAGGTGGAAGAGGTTCGGGAACCCGTGGCTGTAGAAGCCGTGCAGGGTGCGCGGTCCCGTCGCCCACGATTCGAGGAGGCCCCGGCCGTCGCGTCCGGTGACCGGCAGGGTGCCGGACATGACGCCGGAGACGCCGGTGTCGAAGCCGGTGGCGAAGACGACGCAGTCGACCGCGAACTCCTTGTCGCCGACGACGATCCCGCCTTCGGTCATCGCGGTGATGCCCTGGGTGTCACTGGTGTCGACGAGCGTGACGCCCGGCCGGTTGAACACCTGGAGGTAGTGGTCCGAGAACCCGGGGCGCTTGCACATGTACCGGTACCAGGGCTTGAGCGCCTCGGCGGTGGCCGGGTCGGCGACGACCTCCTCGACGCGGGCGCGGATGCGGTTCATCGTGGCGGCGTCGTCCAGCTCGTCGCGCAGCGCCCGCTCCTCGTCGGAGAGGGAATCGTCCACGGCACCGGAGATGATGTTGCGCTGCAACGCGACCGTGGCGGTCCATCCGTCGGTGACGAGCAGTTCGGAGACGGGCTCGCCCGCGAGGACGGCGAGGAAGTTCTCCATGCGCTCGCGCTGCCAGCCGGGCTTGAGCGAGGCGGCCCATTCCGGATCGGTGGGGCGGTTGTCGCGGACGTCGACTGTGGACGGGGTCCGCTGGAACACGAGCAGCTCGCCCGCGCTCTCGGCCAGGAGCGGCACGGCTTGGAGGCCGGTCGCGCCGGTGCCGATCACCGCGACCCGCTTGTCGGCCAGCCCGGTCAGGTTGCCGTCGGCGGTGCCGCCGGTGTATGCGTAGTCCCAGCGGCTGGTGTGGAAGGTGTGGCCGCGGAAGCGCTCGATCCCGGGGATGCCGGGGAGCTTTGGCTGGGTGAGCGTGCCGGTCGAGGTGATGACGTACCTGGCGCTGAAGCGGTCGCCGCGGTCGGTCTCGATAATCCATTCGCTCTGGCCCTCATCCCAGGTCAGGGAAGTGGAGCGGGTCTGGAAGAGCGTGTCGCGATACAGGTCGTAGTGCTCGGCGATGCGCACGGCGTGGCGGCGGATCTCCTCGCCTTTGGCGTACCGCTCGGTCGGCATCGCGCCGGTCTCCTCGAGCAGCGGCATGTACACGTAGGACTCGACGTCGCAGCGCACGCCCGGGTACCGGTTCCAGTACCAGGTGCCGCCGACGTCGCCGGCCTCATCCATGAGCCGGATCGACTCGAACCCGGCGTCCCGCAGCGACGCGGAGGCCAGGAGGCCCCCGAACCCGGCGCCGATGACGAGCACGTCGACCCCGTCGGTCTTCGGCTCGCGCTCGGTGAAAGGGGTGTAGGGGTCCTTCGCGTAGTAGCCGAACTCGCCTGCGGCGCTGCGGTATTGGCGGGCCCCGTCGGGACGGATGCGGCGGTCGCGCTCGTATGCGTACCGCTCGCGGATCGCTTCGAGATCGATCGGGGCCGGCTGGGACTCTTCCATGCTGTCTCCTTTTGTTCGGGAGGTTCGGGCTGGGATGGGTCCAGACCCGGTACGGCATCGCACCGGATACGTCCTGCAAAGAGGTTAGCTTAAAGCTAACTAAATCGGCCAGTCGGAGTTCCGCGAGCGACTACCGTGGAGGGGTGACGAACCAGGACAGGCGTGAAGTGCGCAAAAGCATCGAATCGTTGTCGGTCGCGATCTCGGCGCGGTCCATTCCGCGCATCATCGGGCCGCTCATGGAGACGCAACTCACTATCCAGCAGTTGAAGGTGCTCTCCTCGATCGTCGTGAGGGAGTCGTCCACGACCAGCGGCCTCGCGGACGACTTCGCGGTCTCCATACCCACGATGTCCAGGCTCATGGACCGCCTCGTCAATCAGGACCTCATCGAACGGGCCCCCGACGACGGTGACCAGCGCGTGCGGCGCCTGCGCCCGACCAGGCTCGGCAGAGCGGTCGTCGCCGAGATCCTCGGAGCCAGGCCCGAACTCGGCAACGATGTCATCGACGGACTCAGCCTCGACGAACTTCACGCCCTCGAAATCGGCATGCGCGCCGTCAACCGGGAGCTGCAAGCGCTCCGAACCCGCACCGGAGCGCCACCGCCCTAGATTCCGACTGTCCGCTCCACCGGTGCCGACGTGGTGATGCGCATCGGCGCCCAGTTCCCGCTTCCGGTGATCGAGGTGCTCCCCGATGGCTCGTGGCGGTCCGAGTTGCGGGCCAAGGGGAAAGCGCCGATCCCGGTCAGGGTGGTCCAGTACTCGGTGACCGCACGTGAGCGCGTGAGTGGGGCCGAGACGATCGGCGAGACGATCACCCTGGTGACGAACCTGTTCGACACCGTGGCCTACCCGATCGAGGACCTGCCGGGCCTGTACGGGGCCAGATGGCGGGTCGAGGAGGTCTTCGACGAGGTCAAGACCGAGCTGCGTGGAGGGACCGAGGTGGTGTTCCGCTCCCGCTCGCCCGAAGGAGTCCGGGCCGAGTTCTGGGGCCTGCTGTGTCTCTACCAGGCCATCTGCGATCTGGTCGGGCACGTCGCACTCAAAGCCGGCGTGGGGCCCGAGCGGATCAGCTTCGCCGCAGCCCGCTCGTTCGTCCGCCGGACCGTCGCCTGGATCGGTCCGGCCTTTTCCCCCCTCGGCCCTGACGATGATGCTCCGCCGGGCCGTCCGTGAGTTGAAGCGGAAACTCGTCAAGCCCCGCAAGGGAAGACAAGCGCCGAGGGAACGACGACGGGGCAACCACCGCGCCGCCGCACGCACAAGCGACACCGCTGCCACGACCACCATGGACTACACCATCACTATCTGGAAACTCGCTCCTGAACAGGCATAACAACCTAAGGAAGCGGTGTTGCAGTCAGCACCGTCCTGGCGTCCGCCAGCGATGGCCGGGCAACGGGCCGGCTAGGTGTTGCAATAGGCCATCTAGCTGCGGGTTTGGGTTCGAATAAGCGAGACATAGGCCGACTTGTGGCCGCGTGTGAACACGTGTGACCGGTTGTGAATAGATGTGAACGGCCGTGGCCGGGTATAGTCTCGCGATTGTTCCCGGCCACGGCCCTTTCGCTGATGCACCTCGCGACCCACTCACCACCGTCAGCGGTGTCACCCGCGCCGCGCTCTACACCACTTACCTGCACCTCAAGGAAGAGTTCGAACGCCGCCGCGATCACCTTCGCGAGGCTGGCATTATCGCCGACACGCGACGCGCAGATCGAGCGACTGAAGGAACAGGTACGCCACCTCATGGAACGACTGTCCGCCCTGGACAAAGAAAACGCCGGCCTGACGGCATTTCGCACTACGGCACTGTCGCGGTTGGCCGCGCAGCACGAGGAGATCACCAGGTTTCGGGTTGTTAAGGCCGACAGGAGCAACGTCCGCAGTCTCCTGTCCGCCCAGGAGCGACAACCGAGACGATAACGGCTCAGGGGAGTTGACCGCGGCGGGATACAGGCAGCAACCGGCGAGTTGCGGGCGCCGCGCCAGCATTTGTGGTCACACGGTTTTGATCGTGCCGCCGTCGATGACGAAGTCGGCGCCGGTGATGTGCGCCGCCCGTTCCGAGAGCAGGAAGGTCACCAGGTCGGCGACTTCCTCGGGTTCGCCGAGGCGGCGCAGGGCGATTCCGGATTGCTCGGGTAGCGCGGCGAGGAACTCGTCGAGCGGCACGCCTGCGGCCTCGGCGAGCTTGCTGCCGAAGCCGTCCTCGCCGCGCCACGTCCGGCCGCCGATCGGGCCTGGGGAGACGGTGTTGACCCGCACGCCCCGCGGCCCGAACTCCTCGCTGACGCGCTTGCCGAACATCGTCAGGGCGGCTTTCGCCTCGCCGTAGCCCATCGGGTCGATCGCCGAGAGGCGGGCACTGATCGAGGAGATGTTCACGATCGCCCCGCGCCGGTCGACGATGCTCGGCAACGCGGCCCTGGTCGTCCAGACAGGACTGAAAAGGTTGAGGCCGATGGTCGCCTGCCATTGCTCCTCGCTGACGTCCAGGACGCCGCCGAGGCCCATGGCCGCCGAGTCGCCCCACCCGATGTTGTTGACCAGAAAGTCGATCTCGCCGACTTTCTCGATCGCCCGGTCGACGACGGTCGTGGCCCCTTCACGGGTGCTCAGGTCGACGGCCACGGTGGCGGTGGCGACCTGCTTGAGTTCGGGGGTGAGAGTGCGGGCCGCGCCGACTACGCGCACACCCTCGGCGGCCAGCGCCTTCGTGATGGCCAGGCCGATGCCGCGGCCGGCGCCGGTAACGAGGGCGGTCTTGCCGTTGATGTCGAGGTCCATGATTCCCTTTCCATGAACTGATGGATCAGAGGTTCGGATGTGAACGAGCGCCTCAAGCGGCTCAGGGCCGGTCGATCGCTGGGGATCGACCGGCCCCGTGGGTTGTCAGAGTTTCTCGGCGCCGAAGTACTGCTCGACCGTGGTCGGTTGGATCCAGGGGTAGCGGTCGTTCCTCAGCGGCGGCAGCGTGGCTTCGCCTTTGAGCAGCCCGCGGTTGTACATGAGCGGGAAGTAGCCGAACACGTTCTGGGGATCGCGCGCCATGAGTTCGGCGATCCGGTCGTCGAGGTCGGTGAGCGAGCCGAGTTGCTCGACGCGCAGCCGTTTGCCGGAGGCTTTCTCGAAGGCCGCGACCAGGCCGTGGAAGTCGAGACGGTCGCCGGCGACCGGGAGGACCCGGCCGATCGGCGTGTCGTCCAGCGCGGCTGCGGCCGTGTAGCGGGCGGTGTCGGCATAGGTGGTGTATTCCACGGTGGCCTCACCGTCGCCCCACAGGTAGGCGGTCTGGGTGTCGGGGTCGATGAGGCGGAGCCAGTCGAACAGCACGCCGCGGTCGAGGAAGCCGCCGCTGAGCACGCTGACCACCTCGGCCTCGCCCCGTTCGGCGTCAGCGGTCTCGGCGAACTGGCGGCGCCAGTCGGAGGGCAGGATCTGCCCGGGCGGGAGCTTGAACAGGTCCAGCGTGTAGTCCGAGGGGATGAACCGCCGCACACCCGCGTCGCGGGCGGCGCGCAGCAGCGCAGTCTGTCCGTCGATGATGACGTCGGGGCCGCCCTGCACGGCGGAGACGACCGTGGTCGCGCCGGCAGTGAACGCGGCCAGCGCCCCAGCGGCCGACTCAGCGGCGTTGGCGCCGAGTTCGCCCTCCACGACCTGCGCACCCTTGGCTTCCAGGTGGGCGATCTTGCTGCGGCTGGCCGGCCGTACGAGCAGCCGCAGCTGCGTGTCCGGCTGCGCGAGGACCGCCTCGGCGATGAGGCTGCCGAGGCGTCCGGTGCCACCGGCCAGGGCGATGATCTTCTGGTCGATCTTGGTGTCCATGATTCCTTCCAGGATTCGGTTTCTGTGACGTGTCGCGGATCTAGAGCGCTCTAGTTTTGCCAGGCACGGGCTTGGGTAAGTAGCGGCTGGCGGTCATGCACTGGGGCCGCCAGGGCGTCAAGGACATCCTGGACCTCACCGACGCTGAGCCCAGCTCGGGAGTTCGACGGTGGTGGTCATGAGGTCTCCGTAAGTTAGTAAGCGGTCCGGGAGGACCGGGAACTTCCACCGGCCCAAGCGCTACAGCCGCAAGCTGCGGCGCGTGTTCTACATGTCCGCCCAGACCAGCATCATCAGACCCGGACCGAAGCGGGACTACTACGCGAAGAAACGCGCGGAGGGCTGCCGTCATGCCCAGGCCGTCATCGCCCTCGCCCGCAGACGCGCCAGCGTCCTCTGGGCGCTCCTGCGCGACGACCGCCTCTTCGAAGAAACGGCCCCCGTCAGGGCTTGACAACATCATTGAGACTCCTTCGAAGCCTCGTCTTGTGTGGCCTTGTCTTGTGTCTGTTGCAGGTGGCCCAGAAGCGTCTGGAGGATCGTGTCGAGCTGCTCGGTCTGCTCGGGCTCGATGCCGTCGAGGAACCAGTGCTTGATCGAGCGCCAGTGCGGACCGAGCGAGCGCCGGTAGGCCGAGTGACCCTCGTCGGTCAGGCTGACGATGGCGGCGCGGCCGTCGGTGTCGGTGCCGCGACAGCGCTGCACCAGACCGCGCTGTTCCATGCGGCGCAGCTGGTGCGACATCCGGCTGGTGTCCCAGTCGAGCACCGCAGCCAACTCGGTTGATCGCATCGCGGCATCCGGTGCAGCCGCGAGCCGGGCGAGCACGGTGAAGTCCGGCTCGGACAGCCCCGATGCCTCCCATAGTTCGCGCGCGGTCTCGCGGCGGACCAACTCGCCCAGCACGAGGAAGTTCTGCCACACCCGCCGCTGCCGCGCCGTCGTTCTACCTGACATGTCAGCAACCGTAACCCGATTGCTGACACGTCAGCAAGAATGTGTGACCGACCAGACTCGCCCCGGCGTCCGGGCCGAGCCCGGGGAGCGAGGATTCTGGGCCAGAGTTCGTAACACGGCCCTGTGCAGGCCTTCCGTTGCCCGCGAACAAGACTCCGCCATCACGGCTGGCGAAGGTCACTCAAGCATCTTCCGCCGCACTACTAGCCAGATAGTCAGGGCCACAAACACCATCGAATCTGGGCCAGATCCCGCCGCAGTCCGTATGAGCCAACAAGCGTGATCTGCTGTCGAACGCCGAGCTCGGCGGCACCGTTCCAATGTGGCAGTGGATCGGAGATGACGCGGCTGTCAGGTTCAGCTACTGACGGCGGCCGCGGCCGGACACACCCAGGGCCGGGCGGATGCCCGGTCCTCGGCGCCGAGCCGCCGGTAACTCGCCGGTCAAGCCTCTACGCAATCCACACCGTTGACGTGGACCCGGATATCGGACGGCGCAGGCGGATCCCCGGATCCGATGAATCCGACATACGCGCTCTGGCCGACCGGGATCGTGTTGTTCCACGAGGTCGGCGTGATGATGACATGGGATCCGCCTTGGGTCACATCGGCGTTCCAGATGTGGTGGATTGTGAACGGCAGGTCGATTTCGACGCCCCACCACTGGGCGTCCTCCACGAGCGGGGTAACGCCGATATGGGCCTGGTAGCCGCTGCCCCAGACGTTCGGAATCGTGTATTCGTACTCGCAGTAAGGGTCGGGATCGGCGTCGAACTCGATGGTGTGCGAATCGCCGCAGCGGCCGGGCCAGGTCGAGCCATCGGGGTTCCGCTCCTGGCAGATGGCGATCTCGACGGCGTCGATCCAGGTCGGGGCCTCGAACGCGAACGCGTAGTCCGGAAGCGGGTACGTATTCGCGGGGAAGGGCACGCTGTGCTCACCGAGCGGGAGACCCGCGCCGGAGAACGTGAACTCGATCTGCTGGGGGGCGATTGCGACCGGCGGGCACGGCTCGGGCTCGGTGCCGCCCGGGACCGCCACGGACCTCGAGCCCGTCACCTCGACGCGCGGCTTCTCGGGCGTGTGGTTGGCGCGGCGACTGATCTCGCCGACAGTCCCCAGGTAGGTGCACTCTTCTGAGCCCGGGGCCCAGGCGCTGAAGGACTGCGGTTCGGATTCGGGATGTGCTGCGTTCGCCGGGGCGGCGGCGAACACCGTCAGCAGGGCGGCTGCCGCTGCCAACGCCACCGGGAGGATTCGAGGGTGGTTCATGGGGGCTCCAATTGGTTCGGTCTCGGCCGTGAGTCCATTATGCCCAATTGAATTGATACATGTCAATATATACGTCATTCTCGGGCGAATGAGTATCGGGTACCTCAAAACGTATGCAGCTGAGGGACGTTCGCTCCCGCGTTTCGTGCGGCGCGAACCAGGCGCTTGACACTGCGAATACTGACGCCATACTGAATTGCAAGGTCTTTCTGCTTGGTCCCGGCGGCGAATGACGCAGCGAGCGCGGTTCGCTGGTCAGGGGAGAGGCGCCGGTGAAGAGGGCGACGTACCCAGGTCGAACTGTCTTCTACGGAGCTGTCGGACGTGCTGGCAGGCGGCCGGGGCCGTGTAGTGCCCAGTCAAGTTGAAACGAGTTCGGCGTCTCTGAGCGGGATGCCGCGATGCGGGTGACTGTGGGATCTGGCATGCTGGCAAGAATTTTTGGCTCCTACAGCATGTGGAGACCTGGGGTGGCGATAGACGGCGGCACGTACGTCTTCGGGTCCGATCGCGGACGGCTGCGCCTGCGTACCGGTCGTGCCGGTCTGGGGCGGCGAGCCGGGCATGATCTGACGATTGAAGCATCGCGTTGGCAGGGGAGGGTTTCGGTCGATACCACCGAGCCCGCTTCGAGCAGCGTGGCCATGGCAGTGGAGGTCAACTCCCTGATCGTCATCGAGGGCACCGGGGGGCTCAAGCCGCTCACGGCCGGCGATCGCGCCGAAATCGTCCGGGCCCTGCGCGGCGATCAGCTGCTGCACACCGTGAAATACCCGGATATCAGGTTCGTGTCCACTCACATCAGCAGGTCGCCCGACTCGTTCGCTGTCCATGGCGATCTTTCGATCGTCGGTCGGACTCGCCCGATCACGGTCGACTGCGCCATGATCGGTCCTCGTCGTGTCAGAGGCACCGCGATTGTGGTGCTCTCGCGGTGGGGCATCGGGCCGTACTCGGTCTTCATGGGTGCCCTCAAGCTGGCCGACGAGGTGGGCGTCGAGTTCGAGACCGAACTCGCTCCGACTGGGTAGCCGATACCACGTGACCGTGTCGCGGCGCGCAAGTCAAAACCATTGGGCGAGCGCGACGACTTCAAGCCCTGTGCGCCCTGATCAGCATTGTGACACCCGCTCACGCGAAAGCCTCGGGCCCGGTCGCCGCCCGGCTGATCCCACTGGACGAGGCCGAGGAGCGCTTCGGCGTCCGTTCCCGCTTTCGACCTGCGGTGGGCCTTCGGCGACGAGTCCGTCCGCCGAGGTTCATCGGCTTCCTTCCGGAGTCCCTCACCTCGGAGGAGCTGGCGCCGCTGAACATGACCGTCGAGGAAGTGGCCGCTGGGCTGCGATCCAGGCCGAAGGCGTTGACGGTGGAATGTGCGGCATCAGCAAGGACCCCGATGAGGCAGAAGCCGAGGCCGGCATCGGAATAGATCGCATGCCCAGCACGTTCCATGACGTGTCAATTACTTTTTTCGAGCAGAGGTAGATCATGAGCGGTGCATCTGTATACCACCGGAGCTTGGCCCGAGTGGACAAGAGTCAACATCTGGGCCCTGATGCCCAGGTCGACGACAAGGCGCTCGCCTTCGCCCCGACCGATCCCGCCCTGACCGACCCGTTCCTGACCATGGCCGAGGACTGGTTCTCCAGCCCCGGCTTCGAATGGCACCCGCACCGCGGGCTCGAGACCGTCACCCTCGTGGTCGACGGCGTGCTCGAGCACGGTGACAACCTCGGCCACGCGGGCGCCCTCGAACCCGGGGAAGTGCAGTGGATGACCGCCGGGAAGGGGATCATCCACCGGGAGCTCGCCTACCGCAACGAGCATGCCCACGTGCTGCAGCTGTGGCTCAACCTGCCCCGTACCGAGAAGATGACCGACTCGCGGTACCAGGACCTCACCCGCGCCGCCATGCGCCACGTCCGCGCCCCCGGCGTCGTCCTCGACATCCACGCCGGCACCGTGGGCGACGTGACCGGGACCGCGCAGACGCACCAGCCGGTACAGGGCCTGGTCGCCGCCATCGATCCGCTGGCGTCCTATGAACTCGCCGTCCCCGCCGAGCACCGCCTTTTCGCGCACGTCATCAGTGGCCGGGCGCTCATAGGCGGGCGCGAGGTCGCCGCGGGCCAGACTGGCTGGTCCGACCCCGTTGCGGGCGTGGACGAAACGGTGCTGCACCTGGCCGTGCCGGACGGCGACGCGCCGACGCGCGTCATGGTCTACAGCGGAACTCCACTCCACGAACCGGTCGCCTTCGGCGGCCCGTTCGTCATGAACAGCCGCACCGAGATCGACGAGGCGTTCCGCGACTTCCGGTCCGGCACCTTCGGCCCGGTTCCTCGCCAGGCCCGCCTCGCCTACGACCGCTGACCGACCCCGTCTGGTCAGCAATGGCAGCGGCTGTGCCGCTGGGTCCCGGCCCCGTCCGAACGCGGCCGCAGACGACCGCGCCCTGCAGGTCCCGACCGGACGATATTCCGCTCGGCGGCGGCTTCTCGGACGGTCGACACCTCGACCTCGACCTATTGGTGTTCGAGGCCGTGTCCAAACCGAAGCCAAGAAAGGCTACATCGGACGCTTCTGCGAGGCATTCTGTCCGGAGAATCGGGGGGACCTCAAGGCGCTAATAGAGCGGGTTCGCCCCTGGCGGCCGTTCTTCGGGAGCGACCGGGCCCGGGGCGGTGCCGCGGCCGAACGGCGTCCCGCCGAGCCGCTCTCGGCCGTGGTCGGAGAGCCAGTTGTCCAGGTCGGGCCCGGCGGGGACGATCCGGGTCGGGTTGAGGTCCTCGTGCACCACGTAATAGTGGCGCTTGATCTGGTCGAAGTCGACGGTGTCGCCGAAGCCGGGCGTCTGGAACAGATCCCGCGCGTAGCCCCACAGGTTCGGCATCTCGGTGAGCTTGTTCCGGTTGCACTTGAAGTGGCCGTGGTAGACGGAGTCGAACCGCACCAGCGTGGTGAACAGCCGGATGTCGGCCTCGGTGATGGCGTCGCCCATGAGGTACCGACGGTCGGCGAGGCGCTCCTCCAGCCGGTCGAGGGCGGCGAACAACCGCTCGTAGCCACGGTCGTAGGCGCGCTGGGACCCGGCGAAGCCGAGGCGGTAGACGCCGTTGTTGACGTCGGTGAACAGGCGCTCGATCACCGGGAGCATGTCGTCGATCAGCTCGGCGGGGATCAGGTCCGGCGCGCCCTCGCGGTGGTGAGCGGCCCACTGGGTGGACAGGTCGAAGGTCAGCTGCGGGTAGTTGTTGGTGACGACCGCGCCGGAGGGGATGTCCACGAGGGTGGGGACGGTGACGCCGCGAGGGTAGTCGGGGAAGCGCTTGAAGTAGTTCTCCTGCAGCCGTTCGGTGCCGAGCACGGGATCGCGGCCGTCGTCGGTGAGGTCGAACGTCCAGGATCGGACGTCGTGCACGGGCCCCGGGGTGGCCAGCGAGATCACGCCTTCGAGGCCGAGCAGGCGGCGGATGATGATCGAACGGTGCGCCCACGGACAGGCCCGCGCGGCGACGAGCCGATAGCGTCCGGGCTCGACCGGCCAGGCCTGGGCGCCCTCGGTGAGGCCGGCCATCCGCGGGTCGCCGATCTTGGAGGACGGCTCGGTCGGCGCAGACCTCGCGGCATCCACATCCGCCACGACACGGTCCTCGATGTAGTTGGTGTCCCGGGTGAACTCCTCACCGGAGACATAGGAGCCCTTGGTGGAGTACTCGGGACCGGCCTGGTCCGCTCGATTCTCTTCCATGGCCTCAGACTACGCAGGATCGGCGGTCCGCCGCTCAACCCTTGACAGCCCCGGAGGTCATCCCGGCGACGATCCGTCAGAAGAAGACGTACATGACCAGCGGCGGGACCATGATGAGCGGGACGTTCATGAACGGCGGGTTCCACGCGCTCAGCCACTGCGAGGTGCAGTTGGGGGTCGCTGCACGGTCGCGTTGCGCTCGCCCGAAAGGAAGCACAGCGCGTAAAGGTGATGCCGTGGAAGAACGCCCCACTACGATGAAGTCGTCCCAGGACCGCGGACGGAACCTGTCACCGTCACGAGGGAAGATCGCTCCATGTCCGACCCGACCGCCCGCGCGCTCGCCCTGCTCAATCTGCTGCAGTCTCATCGGCACTGGTCCGCTCCCGAACTCGCCCAGCGCCTGGAGGTCACGGTCCGGACCGTGCGCCGGGACGTCGAGCGGCTGAGGAACCTCGGCTATCGCATCGACTCAGCCCCCGGCGCGCACGGCGGGTACCGGCTGGAAGCCGGCGCGTCGCTGCCGCCCTTGCTGCTGTCCGATGAGGAGGCCGTCACGATCGCGATCGGCCTGCGCCTGGTCGCGGCCGGCCGCATGCGCCGCGGCGCGGAATTCGCGCTCTCGGTCCTCGCGAAGCTCGAACAGGTGCTTCCGTCGCGGCTGCGGCGACGCGTGACCGCACTGGCCCCTGCCCTCCAGAGCACGCCAGGACCGGGCGGGGTGTCCACGGCGGTGCTGACCGATCTCGCGCTCGCCTGCCGCGATCGCGAGCGTGTGCGGATCGGCTACCGGCCCGAAGACCGCGAAAGCGAGGAGCGCCGCGTCGAGCCCCATGCCCTCGTCCCGATCGGCGCCGACTGGTACCTGGTGTGCTGGGACCTCGACCGTCACGACTGGCGGACGTTCCGGGTCGACCGGCTGGCGAATGTCGAGCAGCTGCGGGTCGGGTTCGCGCCGCGCGCGCTGACGCCGGAGCGGGTCGAGGATCTGGTCGCCGTCGCGCGGACTTGGGGGACTCGCACCGACGAGGCTGCGGCGATCGTCGACCTGCCGATCGAGCGGTTCCGGGCCGTGTTCGGGGAGTGGGCGCGGGGTGCGACGGTGGAGGGCCCGGATCGGACGCGCTGGCCGGTCGGCGGAGCGGACGTGCGCGACATCGCCTACGGCCTGTCCTGGCTCCCGGCCGGGACCGGGTATCGGGTCGAGCTGCCCGAGCCTGAGCGTGCCGAGCTGCGGGTGCTGTTGCGGGGCATGCTCGACGCGCTGGGCCGGTGACCTTCGGAACGGTCACCGGCCGGCACGGATCGCCCCTCAGATCCGGGGGTCGCGGAGCGAACCCATCGCCTCGGTCAGGGTCGAGTGGACGTACTCAAGTTCGGGTGTGCTGAAGGCGCTCCAGTCGGAGTCCCCTTCGGCCTGCCGTTCACTGGCGTCGTCCGACCATTCGGGTGCGGCGTCCGGATGGTGCCGGTAGACCCACCAAAGGTTAGCGGCAGGGTCCTGGAACCGGGCGAGGGTGTCACCGAAGAAATCCGTGGGGCGCGTGACGATCCGTGCGCCCAGCCTCTCGGCGCGGGCGAGCACCGCTTCGACGTCGTCGACGTAGACGCGGGTCAGCGCGGGCGTGAACGGCCAGGCGGGCTTGCGGTCCGCGATGCTCAGCAGCGAGTCGCCCACGCGCAGTTCGGCGTGGAGGATCAGTCCGTCGGTGTCGAGGGTCCGGGCCTCGGGGACCTCCTCGGCCCCCAACACCTCGATCAGGAAGTCGATCAGGTCGGCGGCGCCGTCGGCGACGATGAACGGATTCACGGTGTTCGAGCCGGTCGGGACGGGAGGCAGCGCGGTCATTGGAACATCCTTTCGTTCGG
Organism: Glycomyces sp. L485; assembly: GCF_022548875.1. Taxonomy (GTDB): domain Bacteria; phylum Actinomycetota; class Actinomycetes; order Mycobacteriales; family Micromonosporaceae; genus Glycomyces. The sequence goes on from NZ_JAKZEW010000034.1 coordinate 17,317, forward strand.
TGGTTGACTCCCTCATCGTCACCGGCAACCAGGTCAGAACCCGTCCTTGATCCGCCTCGATTTCGACCGAAGGGCGGCTAGGTGTTCTGTCCTGGGAGTTTGTGAACACATAGCGTCCTCCACATCGAACGACCGACGCGTCGAAATCGAAGCGGGTCAGGATTGCGCAAGCGTAGCCAGCTTGCTTCAGCTCAGGAACTGCCATAGCACCGGGTCGGCAGCCCTTTCTGAATCATGTTGCAGCACAACAGATTCACTAGAACGGTTCCTCAATTCTCGAACGTGGCCCAGGCTCGCTCACTCACTGTCGTATCTTTGGGATCACTGAAAAGGGGGCACTGTGGGCGAAGAGATCACGACGGCCAAGGAGGCCGCCGACAACGCTTCGGTGCTGGCCTTCGGGCGGCTGCTGGGCGCGGCGAACCGCCTCGAATACCTGCTCGGGCGTGCCATCGAGGAGGCGTGCGGGATCACTCACCTGATGTTCGAGGTGCTGCTGATCCTGGGACGGGCCGACGACTCCGGGATGCCCATGGGCGACATCAGCCGGGCCCAGGTGCTCACCACCGGCGGGGTGACTCGGCTGATCGACCGCATGGAGGCCGCCGGGCTGGTCGAACGCGTGGCCAATCCCGGTGACCGGCGCGGTCGCCTGGTGCGGCTGACTGCGGCCGGGGAGGCCAAGGTCGTCGAGGCGGCGCGCGTCCACCTCGCGAACATCGAGCGCTACTTCGTGGAGCCACTGCCCGTGGAACACCGCCGCCAGTTCGCCGACGACCTGCGAATCCTCAGTCGTTCAGCCCGCGATTCAGTAGGCCGCCTGCGATAGTCGATGTGATTCGAACCCTCATCCAGTCATATGGAAATATCTGATTAGTCAGATACTGTTTAATCAGATGAATCGGCCTCGTGTCGCGCGGGGCCCGCAGCCACCTTACGAGGAGCCATGATGAACGCACTGGAAATCAAGATTCTCGACCTCGACTTCCCTGCCGGGAACAAGGCCAAGACGGCCACCCTCATCACAGCCGAGAACGAGGCCCTGCTGGTGGACGCGGGCTTCACCCGTGCCGACGGGCACCGCCTCGCCGCCGAGATCCTCGATTCCGGCAAGACCCTCACCACCGTCTACATCAGCCACGGCGACCCCGACTTCTACTTCGGGGCCGAGGTCCTCGCCGACGCCTTCCCCGAGGCCCGCTTCGTCGCCACCGCACCGGTCATCGACCACATCAAGCACTCCTACGAGGGCAAGCTCAAGGCCTGGGCCTCGGCGGGGACGAACCTGCCGACCCGCCTTGTCGACCTCGAGGTCCTCGACGGCGACATCGCCCTCGAAGGCAGCCGCTTCGAGCTCAAAGGCGGTGTCCCGGGGCTGGCCGACCGGCACTACCTCTGGCAGGCCGACCAGCGAGCCGTCGTCGGCGGCGTCCTCGTCTTCGCGGGTCAGCACGTGTGGACCGCCGACACGGACGCCGACGCCCGCAAGGTCTGGCGTGACGCACTCGACGAGATCGAGGCTCTGAATCCTGCCCTGGTGATCCCCGGCCACCGCAAGCCCGGCGCGCCCGCGACGGTCGAAGCCGTCCGCTACACCCGCGACTACCTCCTCGCCTTCGAGGAGGTCCTCGAAGAGCAGCCCGACGGCGCGGCGGTCACCAGCGAGCTGGAGCGCCGCTACCCAGACGCCGAACTGCTGGTCGCCGCCCAGATCGGCGGTAAGGTGGCGAAGGGCGAGATGGCATGGGGCTGAACGAGACCGGCTTCGCGAACTCCACGGCTCCGAGGGACGTCGTCAGGCGTCAGTATCTCGCCTCGGCCGCGGGCGACCTGGCAGCCCTGCGGGCCACACTCGCACCCGATGTGGAATGGACCGAGATGGCGGGCTTCCCGCTGGCGGGCACCTACAGCACGCCAGAGGGCGTGACAACGAACGTGATGGAACGCCTCGGCGCCGACTGGATCGACTGGACCGCCCACGACGACGCCTACGTCGTCGACGGCGAGAACGTCGTCGTCCTGGCCCGCTACACGGCGACCAACAAAGCCACCGGCAAGCCGATCGATGTGCGCGTCGCCCACCACTTCACCGTCAGGGGCGGGCTCATCGTCCGGTTCGAGCAGTTCGTCGACACCGCGAAAGTCCGCGAGGCCATGTCATAGGGCAGCACTACCCGCTGAACGCTTTGATCGACGCCGACCGCCCGCTGCGGCTCGGCGTCGATCTGTCCGGGCGCGGCCGCCCAGCTCCGTCCGTGAGTCCACGCCGTGGCCGGTGACTCCCAGCGAGATATTGCGCTCATGAATGTTATGGACTAACATTACGTTCATGGCAATCTCCTCGAAGCGCGAACGCACCCGGTCGCGACTCGGCGAATGCGCGCTGGCGCTGTTCGAGGAGCGAGGTTTCGAGGCCACGAGCGTCGCCCAGATCGCGCGCGCGGCGGGGGTCACCGAGATGACGTTCTTCCGTCACTTCGGCGCCAAGGAACAGGCCGTACTGACCGACCCGTTCGACCCGGTCATCGCCGAGGTGGTCAGTGCCAGGCCACGAGATGAGGAGCCGCTGGCACGCGCCGTCCGCGGCCTGCGGTCGGCACTGTCGGGACTGTCCGAAGCGGATCTGGTGATGGTGCGGCGGCGTGTCCGACTCGTCGCCCGCACGCCCGCGCTGCGCGCCGCGGCCGTCACCCAGAACGAGGTGACATCGGCTGCCATCGCCGAACGCCTTGCCGCGGGCGGCGCCGATCCGTTCACCGCCCGGGTCGCGGCCCAGACCGTGCTGGCCGCGGTGACCACCGCGCTGTACGCATGGGCCGAGGATCCGCACTGGACCCTCATCGAGAGCATCGGCGCCGCCCTGGACGTCTTGGACCAAGGTCATGACTGACCGTCTGCTCGTCAGCGAAGTAGTCCGCGCCTACGGGCCCGCGGCAGGCGTGCTCGGCGTGACGCTGCGGGTCGAACCCGGCCTCGTGCACGCACTCGTCGGCCTCAACGGCGCGGGAAAGACGACCCTGATGCGTGCCGCCCTCGGGATGATCCGGCTCGACTCGGGATCGGTTCACATCGGCGGCGTCGCGATCGGCCGGATGCCCGCCCCCGCATGGGCCCGGGTCGGCCACCTGCTCGACAGCCCGTTCGCCTACCCCGAATTGGACGTCCGCGCGAATCTCGAAGTGGCCGCGCGATTGCGAGGTCTGCGTGCCCGCGCCGTGCCCGGCGCGGTCGATGCGATCATCGCCCGGATCGGCATCACCCGCTATCGACGGACGCGGGCCTCGCGACTGTCCAAGGGCAACCGACAGCGCCTCGGCCTGGCCGCCGCGCTCGTCGCCGAACCGGACCTGATGATCTTGGACGAACCCACCGACGCCCTCGACCCCGCCGGCGTGATCGCACTGCGCGAGACGTTGCGCGAGAGGGCGGACCGCGGCGCGGGGATCCTGGTATCCAGCCACCATCTCGACGAGGTCGCCCGTATCGCCGACCGGATCTCGGTCATGAACCGCGGCCGGATCATCGGCACGCTCGACCGCGCCGGTGCCGAACTGGAACGGGCATTCTTCGATCTCGTGCTCCGCGACGACGAACGGCGCACCGATGTTGCAGGCGGCCCGTCGTGAACGGCCTGCGCGCCGCCCTGTGGGTGGAGGCTCGGAAGGCGGCGACCGCCCGAGTGCTGTACGCGGGAGCCGTACTGCTCATCGCCGGCACCGGCATCCTCGGCGCCTCCCTGACAGTCGCGGTCGAGGCCGGAAACGACCAGATCACCGCCAAGCTCGGCCAGACCGCCGACGTCGCCGGATGGCCGCTCATGATCGCCACGGTGACGCAGATCGTGGCGGCCGGCGCGCTCCTCGCGTTCGGCATCACCTTGAGTTGGGTCTTCGGCCGCGAGTTCACCGACGGCACGGTTTACGGCCTGTTCGCACTGCCCGTGACGCGCACCGCGCAGACGGCCGCCAAGTTCATCGTTCATTTCGGATGGTCGGTGGTGGCGGCCGCGGTCCTGACCGGCCTCGTGGCCCTGGCCGGTTTCGCCATCGGGCTCGGTGGAATCGACGCGCCGATCGCCGAAGGACTCGGCCGCCTCTTCACCCTGTGCGCCATGAGCGGTCTCGTCGCCGCTCCCGCGGCCTGGGCAGCGACGTTCGGCCGCGGTCCGATGGCCGGCATCGCGGCCACGATCGGGCTCATCGTCCTCGCCCAAGTCGCGGTCCTCGCATTCCCCGAGGCGAGCGCCTGGTTCCCGATCGCCGCACCGGCGCTGTGGGCGTCGCGCCCCGACCAGGTCACGGGCGTCCAGCTTGCCCTGACCCCCGCCTTCGCCATCGGGTTCGCAGCGCTCACGGCTTGGGCCTGGAAACGGCTCCAGCTGGACCGCTGACCGAGACCGCGATCCGAGCTCGGCCGCACTCCGTCGATGACTCGCCGACGCGCCGCCACCAGCCCGAGGCCCCGAACCCGCCCGAATGGTGACCGAGGCGACGTCCGGCATCCTTGCCGATCTGCTTAGATGTCAGTCAAAATAAACGCATGTCGAAGCAATCTATAGGCCCGCTGACTCCGGTCGCGATGGACGACTGTCGAGTTCCCCTGGTCAACGAGCCGTTGAACGCCGATCAGGCCGAGCGGCTCGCCCCGTCGTTCAAGGCCCTCGGCGATCCGATCCGGTTGCGGCTGCTTTCCTTGATCGCCTCCCACGAAGGCGGCGAGGCGTGCGTGTGCGACCTGACCGACGCCTTCGACGTCTCCGCCCCGACCATCTCCCACCACCTCAAGGTACTGCGAGCGATCGGCCTGGTCACCTCCGAGCGCCGCGGCACCTGGATCTACTACCGAGCCGAACCCGCCGCGCTCGACCTGCTCTCCACCCTCCTCTCGGTCCCGCAGGAGGTCGGCGTATGACCACGGCCGAGGCCAACGCCGCGACCGCGATGGGCGGCAGGCTCTCCACCCTCGACAAGTACCTGCCGGTATGGATCGGCGCGGCGATGCTCGCCGGCATCGCCCTCGGACAATGGGTTCCCGGTATCAGCGGCGTCTTGAGCGCCGTCGAGATCGGCGGAATCTCGCTGCCGATCGCCGCGGGTCTGCTGCTGATGATGTACCCGGTGCTCGCGAAGGTCCGCTACGACAAGCTCGACTCGGTGACCGCCGACAAGCGGCTGCTGGTCTCGTCGATCGTCCTGAACTGGTTGATCGGACCGGCGCTGATGTTCGCGCTCGCGTGGGTCTTCCTACCGGACCTTCCGGCGTTCCGGACGGGTCTGATCATCGTGGGCCTGGCGCGCTGTATCGCCATGGTCATCATCTGGAACGACCTCGCATGCGGCGACCGTGAAGCCGCAGCCGTCCTCGTGGCGCTGAACTCGGTCTTCCAGGTGATCGCCTTCGGGGCGCTCGGCTGGCTCTACCTCGACGCCCTCCCGCGCTGGCTCGGCCTCGACTCGACGGGCCTGGAAGTCTCGGGCTGGGAGATCGCCCTGAACGTCGCGGTGTTCCTCGGCGTCCCGCTCGCCGCGGGCTACTTGACGCGGCGCATCGGCGAACGCCGCAAAGGCCGGGACTGGTACGAGGAGCGGTTCCTGTCGAAGATCGGCCCGTTCGCGCTCTACGGCCTGCTGTTCACCATCGTGGTCCTCTTCGCCCTCCAAGGCGAGGCGATCATCGCCCAGCCCATGGACGTCGTTCGGATCGCCCTCCCGCTCTTGGCGTACTTCGCAGTCATGTGGGCCGGGTCGTTCGCATTCGGCAAGGCCGTCGGTTTGAACTACGAGCGCACCACGACGCTCGCGTTCACTGCGGCGGGCAACAACTTCGAACTCGCCATCGCCGTCGCCATCGCGACCTTCGGCGCCGCGTCGGGACAGGCTCTCGCCGGAGTGGTGGGTCCGCTCATCGAGGTCCCGGTCCTGGTTGCTCTCGTCTACGTGAGCCTCTGGGCCCGTCGCCTTTTCCGGACCCCGGAACTCCAGGAAGCCTGACCGTGTTCGCCCCGCCGAGTGTCGCGACGGTCGGCGGCCGTTGAAGAAAAGGATCACCACCATGTCTGAGAAGCCGTCCGTCCTCTTCGTCTGCGTCCACAATGCCGGGCGCTCGCAGATGGCCGCCGGTTGGCTGGCCTACCTCGCGGGCGATCGCGTCGAGGTCCGCTCCGCCGGATCGGCTCCGGCCGACCAGGTCAACCCGGCCGCGGTCGAGGCCATGAGAGAGGTCGGGATCGACATCTCCGCGGAGTCGCCGAAGATCCTCACCTATGACGCGGTCGAGGCCTCCGACGTGTGCGTCACCATGGGCTGCGGCGATGCCTGCCCGGTCTTCCCCGGGAAGCGCTACCTCGACTGGAAACTTGACGATCCTGCCGGTCAAGGTGTCGAGGCCGTCCGCTCGATCCGCGACGAGATCAAGACCCGCATCGAGGGCCTCATCGCCGAACTCCTCCCTGGTGAGGAGACCATGGATTGACTACCGAGACCGTTCGCGAGGGTGCCCTTCGAACGGTGAGTGGGGGTTCCGGCAGGCACCCACAGAAGCGCGTCAGGTTCCGTGCGGCTTGGCCCGGAGGCCGCAATCCGCAGGGAGGCGCGGCTTCCGCTCAGGCGCTTGGCAGTCCAGTCGCGGCTGCAGCGGAGCCAGCGGAGTGAGTCATCGCCGTCGCTTGGAGGTGTTGCCGGCGTGCGCGGCAGCCAGGTCGAGGGCGATGGCCAGGATCAGCGTGCCGGTCCAGACGTTGACCGGGTCGAAAAGCAGAGGCTCGTGGGCGCCCACGAGGTTCGCGATGAGCCAGACGATGAACCAGACGAATGTCATGAACGGTTTTCCCTTCACGCTGCACGGTAGTGCGCGGACTCGTCGTGTCGGATGCTTGCTCGCAGCATAGCGGGACTCACCCGAGGTGGGGACGACCTTCGAGTTTGCCGGAGCGAGCGCTCTGAGCCCCGGTTCGGCAAGACAGTGGCGGGCGGTTCCGAGTTCCTCCTCGCCCTCCACCGCCTCGCCCGGTCACCGATCATGCCGGCGATGCTGTTGCGCGGAGCCACGGATGACTCCGGAGGGCGCGGCGCCGCCGAGGGGTCGGACGTTCGGACGTCTCTCGAGGCACCGGATTGATTTATATCAACATGTTGACACCGGAGTGAACGATCACTATCCTCAGGAGGCACCAGATAGTGAGCGTTCACTTTCTGGCACGACACCCTCTGACAGCCCCCGCAACTGAATGATGCGAACTTCAATGAAGAGGACGAATCCATGCCCCCCAACCGAAAACCCCTCCTTCCTTCCCTTGCCCGATTCGCCGCGGCGGTGGTGTGCGCACTGGCGGTCGCGATCGCGACCGTCGTATTGAGCGCCGCGCCGGCCGCCGCCGCGAACACCACCTACTACGTGAGCGCTGCCGGCGATGACGCCAATGCCGGAACCAGCTCCGACCAGCCCTGGCGGACGCTGGACAAAGTGAACGGCACGACATTCGGCGCCGGCGACCAGATCCTCCTGCGGTCCGGCGACACCTGGACCGGGCAGCTCTGGCCCAAGGGCTCCGGATCCGCAGGCTCCCCGATCACCATCGACAGCTACGGCACCGGCGTCAAACCCCGGATCGTCGGCGCCGGGCTCGTCCCCGAAGCCGTGCGCCTGTTCAACCAGGAGTACTGGGAGATCCGCAACCTCGACGTCTCGAACACGGTGCCGTCGACCAGTACACCGGGGGAGAACCTCGGCGACTTCCGCGGCATCGGCGTCCACGGCGACAACGGCCAGACACTGCGCCACTTCGTGATCGACTCGGTCGACGTCCACGACGTCACCGGCGAGATCAACTGGATCGGCGGCAGCACCGCCAACAATTCCCCGGGCATCACCTTCGGGACCGGTTGGGACCGCTCGAAGAACACCGGCGGCATCATCTTCCTCACCTCGGTGGCCGACATCGAGAACCCGGGCGACCCGACGGTGCTCACCGGTATCACCGTGGAGAACTCCACGATCAAGAACACCTCGTTCGGCGGCATCACCGTCAAGCAGTACACCGGTGACGCTCCGGGCGCGGTCGAGACCGGCTGGGGCACTCGTCGGACCGCCGGCGACACGCGCTTCACACCGCACACGGACGTCACGATCCGCGGCAACTACATCACGCAGAAGGACACGCAGTTCGGCGCCAACGGCGTCTACCTGACCAACGTCCGTGGTGGCCTCGTCGAGGACAACGTGGTCGACAACGTCGGTGTGTCCGGCATCGAGACCTTCGCCGCTGACCAGGTCACCGTCCAGTTCAACGAGATCTTCGGGACCGAACGGGCCAACGGCAGCGCCGACGGCAACGGCATGGACCCCGACATCGCCACCACCAACCAGCTGTTCCAGTACAACTACCTGCACGACAACGAGGACGGCATTCTCCTCTGCGCTTGCAACAGCAATTTCAGGTTCGGCAGCGCTGTCGTCCGCTACAACGTCGTCACCGGCTCGACACGGTGGAACCTCCACATGTCCCAGACGTCGGGCACGAACGCGCACGTCTACAACAACGTCTTTTACAGCAGCGTCGCCCCGAACATGGTCTCGGGCGGCACCAGCGGGCCGGTGACGCTGAACAACAACCTGTTCATCTCGGATCGCTCCGACGTCGGGTTCGTCACGCCGACCAACCTGATCTACCACACCAACGGGTACTCGTCGAACATCACCCCGCCGTCGGCCGACGGCGACGCCGTAGTCGGCGACCCGCTGTTCGTGAACGGCGCCGTCACGGGGCCGTACGGGGACGAGAACGGGCCGCGGCTGGACACCGCCGAGAACTTCGCGCTCCAGGAGGGTTCGGTGTTCCGCGAAGCGGGCGTAGAGGTCGCAGACAACGGTGCACGCGACTTCGTCGGCGCTGCGGTGCCGATGGGCACGGCCACCGACATGGGCGCGTTCGAAGCCGACGGCTCCGCGGTGTACGGGGTGTCCGAGTCGTTCGACGGCCTTCAGACCGGCCCCTTGGCCAGTGGGACGAACGGCTGGCGGGTCACCTCGGCCAACAACGCGGTCGACGTCGTCGAGACCCCGTCGGCGAGTGACAAGAGCGTTCGGCTGACCCGGACCGCCAACGGCGGTGGGGTCGACGGCACCAAACTCGCCCGCGTCTTCGCCGACCCCCTGGAGGGCGTCGTCACCGTCGAGGCGAGCGTGATGCGCAACGACACCGAGGGCGGCTGGTTCGGCCTGCCCTATGTGTACAACACTGACGGGGTGCAGGCGATCAGCGTCGCTTTCGCCAATGGCAACATCCTGGCGTACCAGGGGAACTCCTCGAGCGTCGTGGGCTCGTACCAATCGGGCCAGTGGTACCGGATCGCAATCACCATCGACACCGACGCCCAGAGCTACAGCCTCGATGTCGACGGCCAGCGAGTGGTCACAGACGCCGCGTTCCGCAACGCCATGCCCGGCGTAGCGCAGATCGCCTGGTACGCCAACGCCAACGAGCGGGGCTCGGCTCACATCGATGACGTGAGCGTCGACGCCACGGGTCTGCAGAGCGGGCAGACCTACCGCCTCCGGAACAACTCGACCGGTCAGTATCTCGACTCCGAACTCGACGGCCTCGTCATCCTGCATGAGGGCACCGTCTACGACGACCAGCACTGGATTCTCACGGAGGAGGAGCCCGGGTACTG
>NZ_JAKZEW010000034.1:27052-28456 GCF_022548875.1 Glycomyces sp. L485
AGAGCGGGCGCGATTACCTCTTCGGGTCGGGCAGCTCGGTCGGCTGGAACACCGGAGCCACCGACGCGAACACCATCTGGACGCTCGAACCGCAGTAGGAAATAGGCATCCCAGCCTGGCGGCCGGGCTCCGAGCATGGCGCTCGGGGTCCGGCCGCTTCGGTTCGTGTGCCGAACGGATCGGACAGAGGCGTCGCCTACCGCCGGTCGCCGCTGGCGGGCCGTACCTGGTGGTGGTGCGGCGTTTGGAGGTCTGGAACTGCTTCCTTCCCGGGACGGTTCGGTTAGGGCTCTGGGGGCTGCGGTTGAAGGCTGCGTATGACTGATGGACCGGGCATCATGGCGGAGTGTGCTACCACCTCCATGAGCGGGTCCGACGGCGGCTGCGATCGCTGGCGTCGCTCGAACTGATCAACATCCCGCTGCAGGCGGCCGTCTGGTTCGGACTGCTCCGACTGCCGCCGAGCGCGGCGAATCTCGCCGGGTTCTGTGCCTTCGCGCTGCTGCTGGTGCAGGGAGCGGCGTATTGGACGGCCAAACTCCGGCAGCTCGAATCGGGATCGCCGACACTCCCACTGGCAGCGGCCTTTGCCCTAGCGTTCCGTGTCAACCCGCCTGTACTGTTCGCGGTCGTCCTGTTCGTCTGCTGGTCCGCGCTCGACGCTCCCGGCACCGCCTCGTTCCCGGGACTGGGTTTCGCTCTGTTCGCAGCGCTGGAGCACGTGAACTACTTCCACACCCAGCTGGCGTACGACAACATGGCAGACTTGCGCTATCTCACCTCCCGCGGCTTGCGCCGATCGCACCTGGCCGTCGATCTCGAACGACACCGCGGCGCGCGAGTCCGATATTGATCGGGACCTCGGGATTCTGGCATGGGGCGCAAGGAGACTTGGGGTCTCTCTCGAGGCGTGCACCGACCCGTCGTCCCAGCCCGAGCCTCGTGAAGATGCTCGAGCGCCGCGTGCGGCAGAACCCGATCGCGGGAGCGGCTTGAGCGATATGGGAGTAGCGCCATCGCAGCGTTGACGCGTCCGGCCGAACCGGTCATCCGGGGCAGGGGCGCCGGTACTTCCTCGGAGATCGTGTCGCCCGCACCCTGCGAGCACAGTGCGGTCAGATCCTTTAGGCCGCGCACCGTTGGTGGGCGGCCGGGGGGCTCAAGGCGGTGACGCCTCTGTCCGATCCGTTCGGCACACGAACCGAAGCGGCCGGACCCCGAGCGCCATGCTCGGAGCCCGGCCGCCAGGCTGGGATGCCTGTTTTCTACTGCACTTCGAGCGTCCAGATGGTGTTCGCGTCGGTGGCTCCGGTGTTCCAGCCGACCGAGCTGCCCGACCCGTACAGGTAATCGCGCCCGTTCAGCTTGTTCTTGATCCGGAACCCGCCGTCAGCGGATTCGAAC
>NZ_JAKZEW010000034.1:28524-49019 GCF_022548875.1 Glycomyces sp. L485
CTCGTAGATGGTGCCCGCGTGCAGGACGACCGCGCCGTCGGCGTCAGAGTCGAGATACTGACCGGTCGATTCGTTCCGGATGCGATAAGTCAATCCGCTTTCCGGACCCGCGGGCTTGTAGGCCCGGAAGTAGTCGACAACGAATTCCTTCGGCCGCGTGTCGTTGGGGTCGACGGTGCCGGTCCAACCGGCGTTCTCATAGATGCTCAGCAGGAACACCATGTTGTACGCCGGGGAGGAGTTGATCGTCTTCACCAGCTGGTTGTCGACGAACAGCTTGATCTGCGTCGGATCCCACTGAAGGCCGTAGATGTGCATCTCACTGGTGAGGTCGAATCCAGCGGTGATGGTGTTGGAATTCTCGATGACGTTCGGATCGTCCCACTTGTGGAGGTTGAACAGGAACTTGTTCGGGTCCGGCCCCGGGTCCTCCATGATGTCGATCTCGGAGTCGTGCTGGGGGGTGTCCTCCCAGCCGAGCGTCCAGAAAGCGGTGTGAATCCCGCTGCGCGCCGAAGTCTTCGCGCGGATCTCGAAGTATCCGTACTTCGGGGTGTACTTCCATTCGGTGGGGATCTCGTGATCGAGCGGAGTCTGCTTGTGCAGGCCGGTCTTCTGGCCGGTCTGGATGCTCGAGACCTTCATGGGGTTGTCGGTGTAGTACGTGGGCTGGTCGTCATCGATCCGCAGGACGAGGGCGTTGTTGCGGAATCCGTACCGCGCCGAGGCCCGTTCCTCGGTCGTCCGGGACTCGAGGTACTTGGTGATCCACAGGTTCGGGTCCAGGCTGCCGTTGAACTCGTCGTTTCGGTCGAGGATCCAACCGGGCTTCTCAAGGGGGTTGGGGGGCATCTCCACGGCGGACGCGGGCCTCACGAGAAACGTCGACAGGGCGACGCCGGCACCGCCCGCGAGCAGTCCGCGGCGGCCGAGCTTGATGCGATTGGGATCGAACTCCATGGTCATCTCCTTTGATGGTCGTTCTTCGTACGGATGACGGCAGGGGCGGGCGGGGCTCAGCTCGATGCGGGGGCCGGTACCAGCCGGGGCGGCCGGTCCGCATGGCGCCGAACGGTTCGAGGAGACAGGTCCTTACGGAGTCTCTTTCGGTTCCTGATCGGCGGGCCTTGCCAGCTGCCCAGTCGTCAAACGCGGTACTGCTTTTGAGGGGAGGGCCTCTCGCGATCCAGAATGACAACGGTCTCAGGTCTTGTCAACTGCGACACATCGATATCTAGGTAACGGTTTCAGTACGTTGGATCAGCCAATTCAGGCACACATTATGGCTTGGGTGAGGTTAGTTGCTCATAAGAGACGCGACCTGCAGGAGTCGATTCGCCCGTTTTGCCGATGGTTCGGTGGCGGAGGCTTCTCCTGACTGATGGGGTCGTCTGCCGGGGGTTTGTTCCTTGAGCGTAGGTTTTCGGGCCTTCGTCAGGGGAGAGGTGCGGGCAGGTTGCGCCCCAGGCGAAAACCGAGCGGGGGCTCGGACGGCTCAGCGGACGGCCTCGAAGCCGTCCCGGGGAGTGCTAGCGCGCACGACCAGGCTTCCCTGCAGCACGGGGTCCTGTACGGGCTCGGGCGAGAGCGCCATCTCCAAGGCCAACCTTCCGGCCTCGGCGAATGGAAGTGTCACAGTGGTCAACGGGGGGTTGACGTCACGCGAGAGCGGAATGTCGTCGACGCCTGAGATCGCGATGTCAGACGGCACGTCGATTCCCAAGCGCCGGAACTCGTTCAAGGCTCCGATCGCGATGACGTCGTTGCCGGCGAGCACGAGATCCGGCCGCGGGCGCGCCAGCGCGACCCGGCGAGCGGCGTCCCTGCCCCCGTCTCGGGTGAGATCGCAGTGCTCGACCGTTACGGCGTCGGGATCGATGCCGCATTCCGCCAGGCCATGGAGAAATCCCTTGGTCCGGCTTTCGAGCGCCGGCTGGTGCGGGGTGGTGAGGACTGCGGCGCGGCGGCGTCCCAGCCTGCCCATGAATCGGCCGACGGTCCGGCCCAGTTCGATGTCGTCGAAGCGGACGGTCGGGAACGGCATGTCGTGCTCGCCGATGAAGACGACGCTGCACCCGTCGGCCCGGAAGCGCTCGAGTTCGGGAAGGACCTGCTCGCTTCGGACGTCGGCGAAACTCGCGCTGGCCACGACCAGCGCGCGAGGGCGCATCCCGCGCAACACCTCGAGTGCCGTCCGGTGCGCCTCAGCGCCGCTCCCGGCCCCGGTGATGCTGGCCAGGGCGCCGTGCTCCCGGCCTGCCGCCTCCATCCCGGCGGCGATCGCGGCGATGGAGGCGGTCCTCGGGTCGCTGGCGAGCAGCACGATCGCCGTGCGCCGCCCGCGCAGCGCCTGGGCTGCCTGATTCGAGACGTAGCCGAGCGACTCCGCGACTGCGAGTACGCGTGTTGAGAGTCGTTCGCTCACACGGAGATCGCCGCCGTTGAGTACTCGGGAGGCGGTCGAGGGCGATACCCCGGCCACTCGAGCGACGTCACGCAGTGTCGCCTTCTGATACGTTCGCCGCACTGGGCCTCCCATCTCGAGCCGACCTCACCCGATGTCAGAATGCCAGAGTGAGAACTGACCCCGCCACCGGTGGACCGCCGCCGACAGTCACCCTCCGCGACGTCGCTGCCGCGGCCGGTGTCTCCAAGGCCTCGGCCTCCCGGGCGCTCGACCCGGCGTCGCAGTACGTGTCGTCCGGGATGCGCGCGCGCGTCCTGGAGTCCGCCAGGCGCCTTGGGTACCGCCCGAACACTTCTGCTCGGGCCACGACGACCGGCGCGACCGCGATGGTGGCGGTGCTCGTCTCGGACATCCGCGATCCGTACAACGCCGAGATCGTGCACGGCGTCATCGAGCAGGCGGGTCGCTCCGGCCTCGTGGCCACATTCGCCGGAACCGACCACGCCATCGACGACGAGATCCGGGTAGTGCGCATGATGCGCAGTCTCAGGCCGCACGCCATGATCCTGACCGGTGCGCGCAGCGGCTCCACCGTCTCACGCACCGCTCTCGAGGAGGAACTTGCGCGCTACACGCAAGAGGACGGCCGGGTGGTGATCGCCGGAGACGACGAACTGCCCTTCGACACTGCGATCCTCTCTCGTCGCCGAGGCGCGTCGGATCTCATCGCCGCACTGTTCGAATTGGGCTATGAGCGGCCTGCCTTGATTCGACCCGAGCACGATTCGGTGGCCGCGCGTGAGTGGGAGGACGGCATCGTCGATGCCGCCCGCCGTCTTGGGATGCGGTTCGAGTACGGCTCCGCGGTCCGGGCCCCGATGACGAGGGACGGCGGCTACCGGGCCGCCGAGCACCTCATCGAGCACCGGCCCCGCGGCATGGACGTCGTCATCGCCGCCACCGACGCGATGGCCATCGGCGCGATGAGCGCGATGCGGAACGCGGGCATCAGTCCTGGAACCGAGATCGGTGTCGCCGGATTCGACGACGTCCAGGGCACCGAGGACGTGACGCCGACCCTGACGAGCGTGAGCCTCGCCCTTGCGAGGGTCGGCGCTGCCGCGGTCGAACTCGCGCTGATGGAACCCGCCGCCGTTCGTCGGCGGGTGGAGTTCGAGTCTCGGGTCGTTCTCAGGGGAACCACGCCCGACAGGGCGCGGATCATTCGCTGACGAGGGAGGGCTCGGGCGCCGTCGGAGGAGGCACCGGCCAGTGAAATTGTTGCGCTGGAAGGGATTCCGAGCGGTGGTTCCGCGCAATCTGCCGAGAGAACGCGCCCTCGGTGGCCCTTCCAGGACCGTCAGGCCGCGGCCGTGGCCGCGGGCCGGGCCTCGGCGGTGGACTCGCGCCAGATCACCCGCTGGATCGGGCGCTGCGACGGCTCCAGTTCGCGGCCGGAGACCGATCGGATCAATCGGACCATGGCATTGCGCCCGAGGCTTTCGAGGTCGACCGCGACACTGGTGAGGGCCGGCGGGATGTATTGGGATATCTCGTTGTCGTCCCATCCGGTGACGCTGATGTCGCCGGGCACGTCGAGGCCGCGTTCGACGGCGCCGCGGATCACGCCGGAGGCCACGACGTCATTGGCCGCGATGATCGCCGTTGGCATCTGCTCGGCTGAGAGCGACCGCATGGTGGCGAGTCCTGCTGCGCCGGACCAGTCCCCGCCGAGTACGCCGGCCGACTCGAGCCCGAATTGATCGATGGCGGCCAGGTAGGCGGCCTCGCGGGCCCGGGCCGAGGCGAACTGCCGGTTCCCGGCCACGTGAAGGAACCGCCGGTGGCCGAGCGCGGCCAGATGTTCCATGATCTCGGCGACCGGCGTGGCGTCGGCGAGTTCGCCGATACCGCGCATCTCGTCGTCGAAGTCGGACGAGAGCACGATCGCAGTCTCGCCCGACCGCCGATCTTCGATCGAGGGGAGGATCGGGGCCAGTGCCAGGACGCCCTCGACCTGCCCGGAGTCGACGATCTCGAGCATGCGCTCGGTTCTGGCCTCGGCGCCGCCGAGGACGCTGACGACCTCGACGGTGAACCCGGCCTCGTCGGCGGCCTTGGTCGCCCCGTTGAGCATCCGTGCCGGGTTGAACGCCACGGTCGGCATGAGGATCGCCAGACGGCCGGTGCGGCGCGTCCGCATGGACCTGGCGACAAGATTCGGCCGGTAGTCCAGTTCGCGGACCGCTGCATCGATGCGTGCCAGCGTGTCCGGCTTGAGCCCTTCTCGTGAGCGCAGGTACCGGGAGACGGTCTGGTGCGAGACGCCTGCCAGGCGGGCGACTTCCTTCATCGTGGGGCGGCGGGGGCGGGCGGGGCGATCTGACATTCGAAGATTTCCTCTCCTCGATTCCGACCCCAATCTTGACACAAGGGTGAACGTTCATTATTGTCGACTCAGCTCATCAGATGATGAACGTTCACTATTTTTCTCGACCAGAAGGAGCGACAATGTCCGGTCCCAACCCCACTCGCGGCCGCGCCGCCGCTCGCCCCGAGAAGGCGGCCCTGTGAGCGCCGCCGCGGAGCTCCACTCCCTGCGCAGGGGCCGCGCGACAACGAAGCCCCAGAACCTGGCCGCATTCCTCTTCCTGCTGCCGTGGTTCATCGGACTGTTCCTGATCACCCTCGGCCCGATGTCCGTCTCGCTGTACCTCAGCTTCACGGACTACAACCTGCTGCAGCCGGCCACCTTCACAGGCCTTGACAACTTCACCCGCATGTTCACCGACGACCGCCTGCACCAGTCGCTCGTGGTCACCTTCACCTATGTGTTCGTCTCAGTGCCCCTCCAGCTCGCCCTCGCCCTAGGCCTGGCGCTGCTGCTCGACCGAGGCGCGCGCGGCCTGCCGTTCTACCGCTCGGCGTTCTACCTGCCCTCGCTCATCGGCAGCAGCGTCGCCATCGCCGTCCTGTGGCGCACCGTTTTCGGCAGCGCCGGCCTGCTGAACCAGGGCCTGGCGCTCATCGGTATCCAAGGGCCCGGCTGGATCTCCGAACCCAGCACGGCACTCGGGACACTCATCACCCTCAACGTGTGGACCTTCGGTTCGCCGATGGTGATCTTCCTGGCCGGGCTGCGGCAGATCCCGACCATGTACTACGAGGCCGCCTCGATCGACGGCGCGACCAAGTGGAGGCAGTTCCTGAACGTCACCCTGCCGCTGCTGACTCCGATCATCTTCTTCAACCTGGTCCTGCAGATCATCAACGCATTCCAGTCGTTCACCCAGGCGTTCATCGTCTCCGGGGGCACCGGAGGCCCGGCCGACTCCACATTGTTCTACTCGCTGTACCTGTACCAGCGGGGATTCGGCAGTTTCGACATGGGATACGCCTCGGCCATGGCTTGGCTCCTGCTCCTGGTGATCGGTGGCTTCACCGCCATCAACTTCTGGGCCTCGAAGTATTGGGTCTTCTACAATGACTGACACATTCACCAAGAACACCGCCCCCGCCCCCGACGCCGTGCAGCCCGCCCGAGTGCGCGCCCGCACCGGACACCGTCCGATCCGCTCGGTGCTGCGGCACGCCGTCCTCATCCTCTTCGCCCTGGTGATGCTCTACCCGGTCCTGTGGATGATCGTCTCCTCGCTGCGGCCCAACGACGTCATCTTCAGAGACCCGAGCCTGCTCCTGTCCGACCTCGAGGTGGGCAACTACACGGCAGGATGGAACGCATTCGCCGACCCGTTCAGCCACTACCTGCTGAACTCGGCGATCGTGGTCCTGGGGGCGATCCTGGGCAACCTCATCGCCTGCTCGATGGCTGCCTACGCCTTCGCAAGGCTCGAATTCACCGGCAAGCGGCTCTGGTTCGCCATCATGCTGCTGACGATCATGCTGCCGATCCACGTGATCATCGTGCCGCAGTACGTGCTGTTCTCCCAGTTCGGATGGGTGAACACGTTCCTGCCGCTCATCGTGCCCAAACTGCTGGCGACCGACGCGTTCTTCGTGTTCTTGATGGTCCAGTTCATCCGGGGCGTCCCGAGGGAACTCGACGAGGCCGCACGCATCGACGGTGCCGGCCACCCGCGGATCTTCGCCCAGGTGATCCTGCCACTCATGGTTCCGGCGCTCGCGACCACGGCGATCTTCACCTTCATCTGGACCTGGAACGACTTCTTCTCCCAGTTGATCTACCTGACCGACCCTGACCTGTACACCGTCCCGCTGGCTCTGCGCGCATTCGTCGACCAGCAGGCGGGAACCGACTGGGGCGCGACGCTCGCCATGAGCGTCGTCTCGCTCCTACCGATTTTCCTGGTCTTCCTGTTCGGACAACGATTCCTTCTCAGAGGGATCGCCACGACCGGCGGCAAGTGACCAGGAACCCCTAACCCTTCAACCCCTTCACAAAGGAGAAAACAAGATGAGAAGTGTATCGATCCGACGCATGGGAGCCGGTGCAGTCGCACTGGCCACGGGGGCCGCGCTGGCAGCCTGTGGGACCAGCGGTGGCGCAGACGTCGAAGTGAGCGAAGAGCCGGTCACCATCAGGGTGACCTGGTGGGGATCGGACGCCCGCGCCGAACTCACCAACGAGGCGATCGCCGCGTTCGAAAAGGAATACCCGAACATCACCGTCGAGGGTGAGTTCAAGGACTGGGGCGGGTACTGGGACGCGCTGGCGACGACCACCGCCGCCAACGACTCTCCCGACGTGATCCAGATGGACGAGCTCTACCTCGCCTCCTACGGCGACCGTGGAACCCTGCTCGACCTGAACGAGGCCGCCGACCTCATCGACACCTCCCAGTTCGACGAGGCTGCGCTGGCGACCGGCCAGATCGACGGCGCCCAGTACGCCATGCCGATCGGCGTCGGCGTCCCCGCCGGCGTGGTGAACGCGGACCTGTTCGAAGAGTACGGCGTCGAAATTCCGGATGACTCCACCTGGACCTGGGACGACTATGCCGCGATCGCCGAAGAACTCACCGAGGCGAGCGACGGCGCGATCAACGGCTCCAGCGTCACCGGCGGCAACGACGTCGGCAGTGTCAAGTACTGGGCCCGGTTGCACGACAACGAACTGTTCGGCGAGGGCGGCAAGGTCACGCTCGACCCGGAGGTTCTGGCGTCGATGTGGCAGTACAACCTCGACCTGATCGAGTCCGGCGGCGCCGAGAGCGCCGCGCAGGCGGTCGAGAGCCTCAACGCAGGGGTCGGGGCCGGCAGCCTCGCCACCGGCAAGATCGCGATGGGCTTCGCCTACAACACCCAGATCACCGCGCTCAAAGAAGCCAGCGGTGCCGACCTGCGGCTGGTGCAACTGCCCGGCAGCGGTGAGGTCGACGCCAACTTCTTCAAGCCTTCGATGTACTGGGCGGCCTCTTCTCAAAGCGACAACCCGGCCGAGGCGGCGCTCTTCATCGACTTCATGGTCAACTACGAGGCGGCCGCTGAAATCCTGGGAACCGAGCGCGGCATTCCCGCCAACAACGAGATGCGGGAGTTCGTCTCCGGCAACCTCAGCGAGACTGACGCGCTCGCCGTCGACTACATGAACTCCGTCGTCCCGGGCACCCCGCCTGTGGTGACCCCGAACGGCGGCAGCGGAGTCGAGCCGATGATCCAGCGCTACACGCAGGAAGTCTACTTCGGTCAGAGCTCGCCGGAGGACGCCGCCCAGGCGCTCATCGACGAGCTGCAGGCCGAGGTCGACGCCGCGCAGTAACCCCCTTGGGTTCGGGGCCGCCGGATGGCGGCCCCGAACCCGAGACCGCGACACACCCACGAACAGGAACGAGCAAGATGCCAAGCCCCACACCCGAAGTCCGAGTCGCCATCATCGGCACCGGCGGTATCGCGAACGCGCATGCGCATGCTTTGGGCGAGCTGTCCGGGCGGGCCCGCCTGGTGGCCGTCGCGGACTTCGACCGCACCCGTGCCGAAGAATTCGCCGAGCGCCATCAGGCAGCCCAGGTCTACGGCGACGCCGAATCGCTGCTGGAGAACGAGCAGCTGGATCTGGTCCACATCTGCACGCCGCCGGGGACTCACGCGCCGCTGGCGATCGCCGCCATGCGCGCGGGTGCCACCGCGCTGGTCGAGAAGCCGACCGCGCTCAGCCTCGGTGAGCTCGACGAACTCGCCGAAGTCGAGGCCGAGACGGGCAAGCAGGTGCTGACCGTCTTCCAGCACCGCTTCGGGCCCGCAGCTCTGCGTCTGCGGCGCTTGGTGTCCTCGGGTGTGCTCGGCCGCCCGCTCGTGGCGACGTGCGAGACGCTCTGGTATCGCGACGACGCGTACTTCGAAGTGCCCTGGAGAGGGCGCTGGGATATCGAAGGCGGCGGCCCGACCATGGGCCACGGCATCCACCAGTTCGACCTGCTGTTGGCGATCCTCGGCCCCTGGTCCGAAGTCAGCGCCTTCGCGGGGCGACTCTCGCGGCCCACCGACACCGAGGACGTCTCCATGGCACTCGCGAAGTTCGACAACGGGGCGATGGCCACCGTCGTCAACTCGGTGGTCTCCCCGCGTGAGACCTCCCGCCTCCGCTTCGATTTCGAGCACGCGACCGTCGAGGTCGAGCACCTGTACGGCTATAGGGAGAAGGACTGGCGTTTCACTCCCGCGCCCGGGCACGAGGAACTCGCACGCGAATGGGACGTCGCCGGGGACGGCGACGTCGAGAGCGGGCACCTGGTGCAGATCGAGGCGATCGTCGAGGCCATCGCGGCCGGCACCGAGCCGGGCGTCTCCTTGGCCGAGGCCCGCCGGACGATGGAGTTCGCCGCCGCCACGTACGCCTCGGCGTTCCGGGGCCGCCCGGTGGCCGCCGGGGAGCTGGCCGGCGACGATCCGTTCACCCGCAGTATGGACGGCGGAGCCGTCCCGTGGGCTCCCGTGAAAGAGGTGACCGCATGAGCGGCCTCGAGATTCGTCACGACATCGGCACTTCGCTGACCGTCCGCGACGGCGACACCGAACTGGTCCAGTACGTCTACCGTCCCGACACGGTGCAGCTGGAGTCGCCCAAGCCGTACCTGCATCCGATCCGAACCCGGGCCGGGCGCGCGGTGAGCCTCTTCCGCCCGTGGGACCACGTGTGGCACAAAGGCATCTCCCTGTCACTTCCGCACGTGGGGGAGGAGAACTTCTGGGGCGGCCCCACTTACGTCCACGGAAAGTTCTACGTGCAACTGGAGAACAACGGCACTCAGCTCCACCGCCGGTTCACCGAGCTCGACTCCGTCGACGGCACGGTCCGGCTCACCCATGAGCTGGACTGGATCACCCAGGCAGGGAACGCGTTCCTCACCGAGCGGCGCACCATCAGCGCTCGCGTGCTGTCGACCGAGGCGTGGATGCTGACCTTCGACACCGAGCTGACCAACGTCTCCGGCGAGGACATCGCGATCGGTTCACCCACCACGAAGGGCCGGGAGAACGCCGGGTACGGCGGCCTGTTCTGGCGCGGGCCGCGAGCCTTCACCGGCTGCAAGCTCGTCACCGCCGACGGCTCCGGCTCCGGCAATGACGTGCGAGGCCAGCGCCACGAGTGGATGGGCTTCGCCGGGCGGCACGACGAGGACGACGCCTCGTCCCTGGTGCTGATGGTCGACCATGCTGAGAACCCGCAGCACCCGCCGCAGTGGTTCGCGCGCAGCGAGGAGTTCGCGTGCCTCAACCCCGCACCGTTCTTCAGCGAAGAGGTGACCGTCCCGGCCGGAGCGACGACGCGATTCCGCTACGGCGTCGGCATCGCCGACGCGGACGCCGACGCGGCTCCCGAGCTCGCGTCCACGGTCCGCGAAGCGCTCTGATCGGGACCGGTTTCCGACCACGAACAGAATATTGAGTGATTCTCCTCCTGGGTCGCTTGCGCTGCAAGTGACCCAGGAGGAGGGCGTCAAATGATCAAAGGAGATCAACATGTATACCCCCCTGGGCGGCATAGGCTCTCGGCTACGAAAGTGGTCCGGAGTGTTCATCGCCGCGACCCTGCTCATCTCAGCCCTCATCGCCCCTAGCCCCGCCGCAGCCGCCGAAACTCTGATCGACGAGACCTTCGACGCTCAGACCGATCCTGCGAACTTCGGATTCCCCACCGGAGCCAGCATCGGCAACGGCGTCCTCAACGTCACTGAGAACATGAACAACTACACCACCTCGGTGCGGGAGTTCTCTTCCTCGACTTTGAACGAGAGCACCCTCGACCTGCGATTCGACTGGAAGACGGCGATCGCCAACGACGGTATGAAGACCGGCTTGGAATTCCGCGACGACAGCGGACGCCTCGTCTTCGCGATCGCCGCGACCGCCTCCGAACTGCGCTATGCGGTGACTGGCCCCGACTCGGACTCCACCACCGCCCCCGACTCGCTGAACCCCACTTGGATGAAGACCAGTTTCGACCGGTCGAAGTGGTACACGGTCGATCTCCACATGGACTTCACCGTCGGCACGGTCCAGTACTCGATCACCAGCAAGGAGGCGTCGCCGATCGTGAGGGCCTCCGGTACGGGCAGCATCACGGGGACCAACCTCGCGAAGTTCGTCGCCTGCAACTACTACGGCACCGGCGTGCAGTCGATCGACAATTTCACCCTGGACCGGCCCGACCACTCCGCTGAAGGAACCCTCGAGGGCTCGTCCGTCTACGCCTTCGGTGACAGCATCGTTCGCGGACACAAGTACTCGCGCGGCTTCGTGGACTTCGTGGCCGAACGTGAAGGAATGGCGCTGACCAAGTACGCGGTGAACGGCGCGACCGTGGGACCGGTGTCCGGCGATTCCAACGGGAAGATCCTCACTCAGGTCAGGTCGGCCAGCTCCGCGGCACCTGACTTCGTGGTCTTCGACGGCAGCACGAACGACGCGATCACGCTCCTGGAGACCGCGGGATACGATATCGGCGCCGTCAGCGCCTCCAAGGATCCCACGAGTTTCGACACCAGCACCTACACCGGATCGCTCGAAACCACCATCTACGAGATGCAGCAGAAGTGGCCCACCGCTCAGCTCGTCTACGTGCCCGCCCACAAGTTGGGCTCGCGAGAGTGGGACATCCAGCTCTCCCTGCGTCAGGTCAATCTGGACGTTGCGCAGAAGTGGGATGTTGCGGTCGCCGACGTCTTCGCGAACTCGGCGTTCGATACCCGCATCGAGGACCACCGGGTGGCGTACACGTTCGACAACCTGTTGAACGGCTATCCGGGAACCAACGGCAGCGGCACGCACCCGAACATCGCGGGCATCACCGAGTTCTACGCGCCGGTGCTCACCGCGAAGCTGGCCGAGCTCGCCGGCCCCGTGAGCGGCGCCACCTACAAGCTGAGGAACGCGGCGACGGGGGAGTACCTGGACTCGGGAAGCGCAGGAAGCCTCAATACGGAGGCCGGGACCATCTACGACGACCAGGACTGGATCCTCACCCGAGGTTCCGACGGCGCTTGGACGATTGAGAATGTCAGGTCCGGTCGGTCGTATCTGGACACCGAACCGAACAACGTCGTCAAATGGAACGACGGCTACATCGGTCCCGACACGAAGTGGAGCGTCGAGCCGGCGCCCGGCGGCTTCCGCTTCAACAACGAGGTCTCCGACCGGTCGTACCTCCACGCGACCTCGACCGGTGAGGTGCGGTGGAACACCGGCGCCACCGACGACAGCACAGTCTGGGTCCTCGAACAGAAGTAGCCGCCGAGGCCCTGTAACGAACGGCGCCGTCCCGCATCGGATCACGACGCGGGGCGGCGCCTTCGACGCTGGGGCGGCCGTTCACCCTCCCTCTCACCGCGAACCTCGTGGATCGGACCCCCATCGTCTCCCGGCGCAGTCATAACGCAGCAAAGGAGACTGATCCGGTATACCCTCCGATCGGGGCGGCCGGTGCCGTCGACGACGACGAGCTCACCGCCGCCAGGGCCGGACTCATAGGCCGAGGACCGGTGTCGGGTCGACGCCTTCGGAGGGTGATGCGGTTGCGACGACTGCCACCGACGGCACGGCACTTGATCGCCTGCTGCGCCTTGGGGTTCGCCTATGCCGCCGCTCCGGTGCGAGAGGAAGGCGAAGTGGCCCTGCTGGTCGCCCGATGGGTCATCACCGCGGCCATGCTGCTCACTCTGGCACTCGCCATTCGCTGGGAGGCGCTGCGCCAACTGCGCGAACCCGACGCGCCGCTCGGCGGCCTCGTAGTCGGCATCATTGCCGGTGTCCTGGTCTTCGCCCTGATCGACTACTCGATCGCGACGAACCGGCCGGACGAGTTCACCGGCCTGGAGACCCGCGTCGACGCCCTCTACTTCGCCCTCACCGTCCTCCTGACCGTGGGGTTCGGTGACATCACGGCACAAGGCCAGGTCGCCCGGGCCGTGCTCAGCGTGCAGATGGTGTTCAACGTCGTGGGGCTGGCCGGGTCGGCGTCGCTCCTGGCCCGCCGCTTGGCCGACCGGGCGAGTAGGTCGGACCATAGGCGAACTCCAGCGCCGAACGATGAGTCGCAATAGTCTCATTTCGAAGCGAATCGCTTCGACGGACTCATCACACACGGGGGACCATTCATGACCGATCTCGTCGTATTCGGGTTCGGCGACTTCGAAGCCGCCGAACGCGCGCGGGCGCGCATCCTCGACCTGCAACGTCAGCAGCACATCGAACTCGAGGACACTGTCGTCGTCGAGAAATTCGACGGCAAGATCAGACTCCGCCAGGTTCGCGACACCACCGCGGGCGAAGCGACCGGCGGCGTGCTCTGGGAAGGCCTGATCGACCTGCTCTTCTTCATGCCGCTGCTCGGCATGGCCGTCGGTGCGGGCGCCGGGGCCCTCAGCGGTTCCGCGGCGGACCTCGGCGTCGACGACGACTTCATGCGCGAACTCGGTCGGAAACTCGATCCCGGCAATGCCGCCGTGTTCGCCCTGGTCCGCCAGGCGTCCAGGGACAAGGTCGTCGAAGAACTGGCCGACATGGACGGACGGCTGATCCAGAGATCTCACACTCTCGCAGGTGAACAGGCGCCGTTCTCCGCCGGGATCCCTCAAGGTCGTTGAGAGCGGATCAAACCTCGGGGAGTACCAGATGGAGGTGGCGGTCGGCCAAGCCGACCGTCACCTGCTGACCCCAGGCGACGGTGATGTGGTCGGACTCGACACCGTCGGCGAAGACCACGAGCCGTTCGCTCTCGCAGACCAGTCTCAGCTGCTCGCCCGCCTTCAAGGTGCCGCCGGTCAGGGACGTGCCGGTCGCCGGTGACGGCCATGCCTCCCGCACGAACCAGGACAACGACGGTTCCTCCGGAGCCGGCAGTGCCTCGCTCCATCCGCGTTCGACCGCGATGGAGGCGCTCCAACCGGTGGCCCCGGTTCCCGTGCTGACCAACACCCCGGACGATGAATGACGCTCGTGCAGTCCGTTCGCGCTGATGAGTCGATAACGCGCGGACTGGTGGGTGCCATGACCCACGTACACCTCGTTGAGACCGGCGAGCTCCTGTCCGTCGTCGAGTCGGGCGGCGACCATGGTGAGCCGGCGAACCTCGGCCGAGCCCTCGGCGACCGCCGACAGCAGACCGGCGACCGAGCCCGCTTGGAAGCGAGTCAGCACGCCGGGGTTGCGGCCCGGATCCGGGTCCACCCCGATCACCGCTTGGCCCGCGAGGTACTTCGCGAGGTTCGCCACCAGTCCGTCCTGGCCGACCGCGACGACCAGGTCCTCCGGCGCGAACAGGAACCTGGGCAGGTCCGCTCTGTCCACCCGGCCCCGGCGCCAGTCGGCAGGTACTGCCGCATGCACTGTGGTGAGCGCCGCCTGCAGTGCCTCGTGCCGGGCCGTGACCTGGTCCAGATCACGACCGCGCTCGCGCAGGAAATGGTCGGCCGCGGCTCGGGTGCCGTGTCGGACAAGCAGCTCATCCAACTCGCTGCGGCGGCTGACCACCACCACTCTCGGTGCCAACGTCGCGGTCATCGCGAGTCCTCGGCGAGTCGGGCAAGAGCCCCGGTGAGCAGATCCGGCGTGACGGTGAGTTGCCCGATTTCCGGTAGCCGACCTGCGAGCTCGCGCAGCGCCAGCGCATGCAGGACTGTCGACGGCAGGTCCCGGTAGGCGGACATGCGGGCCGCCTCAGCCTCGGCCTCAGCCGTCCCCACCGCTCGCACTCGGTCGGCGTGGGCGGTCGCGAGTGCGCGCTCCTTCTCCGCAGCGCCTTGGGCGGCGACCAGCTCCGCGGCCGCGGCCAACTCGGATTTTCGCCGGTCGTTGGCGCCCTTCTGCTCGACCAACTGCTGCTCGCGCCGGGCCAGCTCGATCTTGTTCTGCATCTCGTTCTCGGCGATGGCTCGTTCCCGCTCGACCGCCTGAGCCCGCCGCGCGTACGTGGCCTTGTCCGCATCCTGTTGCACGGCTTCCCGCGTCGGGGTCTGCAGCGATCGCTCCAGTTCCGGTTCCGGGCGGATCTCCACTACCCGGGCGCTGATCACGGCGACGCCGATGTCGCCGAGTCGGGCATCGTCGGAAAGCGCTGTGGCGACGGTTTCCCTGACTTGCGCGATGGCGACGGTGAGGGCCTCGGCCAGTGGCAGGCGGGCGAGCAGGTCCAGCGCAGGCTGTTGGGCCAGCTCGCTGAGGAGTGTTGCGACCTGGTCGAGCGGCCGGGCGCGGGCTTGGCCGCTGTACGGGTCGACTGAGAAGTCGAGCCGGGTGGCGGCCAGCGCCGGATCGGCGATCCGGTAGGTCACCGTGGCCTGGACGGTGACATCGGCGAAGTCCGCCGTACGCGCGTGGAACATCAGCGGCAGTTCGCGGTCGTCCACCGGCACCTCGGAGAGCACCGCCACCAGAGGGCGGTACCAGAACGACTGCCCGGTTCCCTCCTTGCGGAGGCGGCCGCGCTTTTGGAACCGCACCCAGACGGTGGGGGTGCCGCGCAGGTGGCGCAGGAACAACAGCTTCGTGACATCGGCCATGGGGTGGGCCTCCTTTTCTCGTCATACTGACGATAACGAATACGATAGGTTATCGTCAAGGTGGTGATAATGAGTTATCCAGTGTTCGCGGTCACCGTCGACCTCGTGGTGCTCACTGTGCGAGATGGGGAGCTGTGTGCGCTGTCAGTGCGGCGCGGCTGCGAACCGTACCTCGATCAGTGGGCGCTGCCCGGCGGGTTCGTCCACGCCGACGAGGATCTGTCCGCCGCGGCGCGGCGCGAGCTCGCCGAGGAGACCGGGCTGGCCGGGCCGGGTGGGCACCTGGAGCAGCTCGCCAGCTACGGCACGCCTGACCGCGACCCGCGCGGACGGGTGGTCACGGTCGCGTACCTTGCGCTCCTTCCCGATCTCCCCACTCCGAGGGCCGGCACGGACGCGGCAGCGGCCGCGTGGCGGCCGGTCGGCCGGCACGGCCTCGCCTTCGATCACGATCGCATCCTCGCCGACGGTGTCGAGCGGGCTCGGTCCAAGTTGGAGTACACACCGCTCGCCACCGCCTTCTGTCCGTCCGAGTTCACGATCGCCGCTCTGCGGACGGTCTATGAGGCGGTATGGGGCGAGCCACTGGATCCGCGCAACTTCCACCGCAAGGTCACCTCCACGCCCGGCTTCGTGGTTCCCACGGAACGGTTTACCGAAGGCGGACCCGGTCGGCCGGCCAGGTTGTACCGGCGCGGGAAGTCGACTGTCCTGATCCCCCCGATCCTGCGCCACAGGCTCGACGGTTAGCGCGAGGCCGAAGATCGTGCTCAGGGCCGGTGAGCACGAGGCGATCGCCGAGGCACGCTCGCTTCTGCCACTCGGCACCATTCGCGACGTCAATGGGCTCGCCGCCGCATATGTGCTGGCGCACCTCCAGCAGCGGGGGATCAGTGGCGTCGTCGCCTACCGGGGCCCGGTCTTGGTGGAGAACACCGAGGACGGCTTCGAGCCGTGGTCTCTCGCCGACCGCGAGGGCTGCGGCCACCTCGGCGGCGCACCGACCGGGTCCAGGCGATGACGCGGTCGCCGGCGTCGTTCCGCAGGTCGTCGACCGGTACGCGGAGACGCAAGCCGAGCCCCCTCGGAAACGGCTGCGCGACTGGGGGAGTACTCGAACGCCGTGTCAGCGCCCGTCTGTCCTGGCAGCTGGATGCGCGCACCGTGTCGATCTGGACCGTCCAGGGCCGCATGCGGAACCTCGCCTTCACCGGCCACCCCGACCAGTTGAAGACCCTGGAGCGCTACCGGCGTGGCGAATCGGACCTGGTCTGCCGCGACGGCGCCTGGTACCTGATCGCCATGGTCGACGTGCCCGACGCCGAGGCGAACACCGACCCGGTCGATTTCCTCGGGGTGGACATGGGCATCGTCAACATCGCCACCACCTCCGACGGCGACAACCACACCGGCGAAGGCCTGCGGCGCTACCGCCGCCGGATGGCGAACGTCCGCGCCGAACTCCAGGCGAAGGCCACGAAGTCGGCCAAGAAGAAGCTCAAGGTCTCCACGTTCAAGAAGCGAGCGTGACCGCGACCAGCTGATCCCAGCTCGTCTCCGTACCCTCCCGAGCCGCCTCAGCGAACCGCGCGTCGCCGAGGCGGCTTCGCGCTTCCCGTTCGATCCGGTCGGTGTCCGGGATGGAACGATCCGGCAGCCCGTACACGGCGGCGCTCGCCGCGAGCAGCCGCGCGGCCTGTTCGTACTGTCCGCGGCGCAGCGCCAGGTCCGCTACCCCGACGAGCACCCGCGAGGTTCCGGGCGCGTACTCCACTTCGGCCGCGGCCCGGCAGGCCGCGGCCCGGTGCTCACGGGCCTGGTCGAGATCGTCGGTGAGGTACCCCAGCAGGTCGTGCACCGCCACCTGGATGTTCGCCCGCTCCGCCTTGTCGCCCAGCACGGTCGTCGCGACATCGAGTTGCCGGCGGGCCTCCTGGCGGTCACCGGCCCAGCGAGCGATTCCCGCCTTCGCGAAGGCCAGCTCCGCCAGCGCGTCCGGCCAGGCGACCCGCTCCGCATACCGCTGCGCCTCGGCCAGTGCGGCCGCACTGGAGTCCTCGTCGCCCAGCAGCCAGTACAGGGGCGCCTGCCCCGACCGCAACTGGACGACATCCTCGAGGGCACCGGCCTCAGCCACGATCGCGATCGCCTGTTCGTAGTACTCGCATGCGGCGGCGTACTCGCCGCGCGCGGCGCTGCGGTCCGCCAGCTCGGTCAGGGCGAAGGAGATCCCGAACCTTTCGCCGATCGCCCGGAATTCGGTGAGCGCCTCCTCGAAGTAGGCGTCCGCCTCCCGCCCGGCGTGACCGAGCAGGATCCGCGTCTTGCCCAGGTGCAGCCGGGCCAATGCGCGTGCCCAGGGGTCCTCGTTGTCCAGAACCGATTCCCACGCGAGCAAGGGGTCCGCCCCCCGCAGCACGTGTTCCAGAGGGACGATCAACTCCAGCAGCGGGTCGGGTGACCTGATGCTTCGTCTGAGCTCGCAGGTCTTGTGGATCAACTCCGGCACCTGGCGTTCGTCGGAGCTCCGTCCGGCAGTCAGGAACGACACGGCGAGCATGTACACCATTGCCCGGATCTCATCGGTCACCTCGCCGGACGTCTCGGTGGCCGCGGTGATCAATTCGCTGCCTTCGGTCTTGTGTCCGGCGAGCCACCAGTACCAGGTGGCGGCCGCCGCGAGCCGCATCGCCCCCTGCGCCTCGCCGGCCGCGAGCGCACCGCGCATCGCGGCACTGATGTTGTCGTGCTCGGCGGCGAGCATCGCGAGCCAATCCAGCTGCTCGGCGCGGCGGAGATGCGGTTCCGCGGTCTCGGCGAGTTCGGTGAAGTAGGCGAGGTGCGCGTGGCGCGCCGTTTCGGTCTCTCCCGCCTCGGCGAGGCGCCGGGCGGCGTACTCCTTGATCGTGCCGAGCATCCGGTATCGCGGTGCGCCGTCGCCCGCCACGACCAGCAGCGACTTCTCGGTCAGCGCGGTGAGCAGATCGAGCACCTGTTCCGGCTCGACGGAGTCGTCGGCGCAGACCCGCTCGGCCGCTTCGAGGCTCACCCCGCCGGAGAACACCGAGAGCCTGCGCAGGACCGTCCGCTCGGCGTCGGTCAACAACTCCCAGCTCCAGTCGACCACGGCGCGCAGGGTCTTGTGCCGCGGCAAGGCGGTGCGGCTGCCGCCGGTCAGCAGGCGGAACCGGTCGTCGAGTCGGCCCGCGAGCTGGTCGACGGACATGGTGCGGAGCCTGGCCGCGGCCAGTTCGATCGCAAGCGGCATACCGTCCAATGCCCGGCAGATGCGTGCCATCGTCGACAGGGTGTCGGCGTCGACCGTGAGATCCCTGCGCACCGCACTCGCCCGGTCCCGCAGCAGTCGGACGGCCGGCGCGGACTCGATTCGGCCGGGGCCGGCGTCACCGTCCGGCAGCGCCAGTGGCACGACCGGCCACAGCGTCTCGCCGGTGATGCTGAGCGGTTCCCTGCTCGTGGCGAGGATCCGCAGCCGCCGGCACTCCCCGAGCACTCGATGGGCGAACTCGGCCGCCGACTCGATCACGTGCTCGCAGTTGTCCAGGATCAGCAGCGCCTCCCGGTCGCGGATCGCGGCGATGAGCCGGTCGGCCGGCTCCAGGTCCGGTGTCTCGCCGATCAGAGCGTCCCGGAGGCCGAACGCGGTGAGCGTCGCCTTGGCCACGTCGCAGTAGGCGCCGATGGGCGCGAGCTCCACCAGCCAGGCCCCGTCCGGCAGGTCGCCCAGGAGCGTGCGCGCGGTCTCCGTGGCGAGCCTGGTCTTGCCCGAGCCGCCGGGCCCGATCAGGGTGGTGAGCCGATGTTCGGCGATACGCTCGCGAACCTCGGCGACATCGGAGTCCCTGCCGACGAAGCTGGTCAGCTCGGCGCGCAGGTTGGTCTTCCGGCTCTCAACTGGCCGTTCCACTTCGCCCCGCAGCAGCGCGAGGTGCAGTGCGGACAGCTCCGGCGCGGGGTCGGCGCCCAGCGCGTCGGCCAATGCCTCGCTCGTGCGCTGGTACACCAGCAGCGCTTCGGTGTCGCGACCGGCCGCGATGAGCGCACGCATGAGCGCGGCGACGAGTCGTTCCCGCATCGGATGTGCGGCCACCAGGTCGGTCAGTTCCGCGACCAGCTCCGCACCGTGGCCGAGACCGATCTCCGTCTCGTATCGGTCCTCCATGGCGGTCAGGCGCAGCCCTTCGAGCCGGGTGGCCGCCGCGTCGAACGCCGCGCTGCCTTGCAGACCGATGTCCTGCATGGCCGCACCGCGCCACAGCGCGAGGGCCTCGCGCAGCAGTTCCGCCCGGCGCGGGACCTCGCCGCGGGCCTGATCGAGAAGGTGCTCGAACCGCACGGCGTCGACGGCGTCGGGCTCCACCGCCAGACGGTAGCCATCGGTCCGGCCCTCGATCGCCCCGTCCGGCAGCAGCTTCCGAAGCCGGGATACCAGGCGTTGCAAGGCATTCGCTGAGTCGGAGGGTGGTCGTCCACCCCAGATCCAGTCGACGAGCACTGACTTCGAAACCACGCGTCCGGGATTGAGCGCGAGGGCGGTCAGCAGCGCGCGCAACCGAGTGCCCGACACGTCGGCTGAGACGCCGTCGTCCTTGCGAACCTCGAATGGGCCAAGTATCCCGAACTGCACGCAGTCGATCCTGCCATGAGCGGTCGGCGGGCCTTCCATTGCGGACAAGGCGCAAATTCGGCTGGGCCGCAACCGATGCGACTTCATGCACGCAGAGGCGTCCGAACGGGACCCCCGGAGGACGGGACGACCGCCCGAGTCCCACGAGCTTGAGCGCGTATGCTTCCATGGCCGCTGATAACGGTTTCTGTGAACGAAGGAGACACCGTCCGTGAAGCCTCCTCAACTGCGATGTCGGGACCGTGTGAGCGGTCACTGCGCTGATCGCGAAGAGGCGCTGCGATCCGTTCTCCCGCGGCCCGTCCCTCACCCCCCCAGCCACTTGCCGGACTCCCACCCGAACATCTCGCAATCCCCTGAGACCTCGCTACCGGTTTTCCGGTGAGGGCTCCGTCCTTTAGGGTGGAGATGGATCCGGGCGTTTGCTTGCTCGCAGGCCCGCGTCAGCGGGACTGGGCTCGGC
>NZ_JAKZEW010000092.1 GCF_022548875.1 Glycomyces sp. L485
GCCGCGATCGCGCGGCTGTCGAAGAAGTTCCGGGCACTCGCCGCTGCGGCGTGTGCCGGTGAGGCCAGGATTGATCCGGTCGCGTTCGCCGTCCGCCAGTTGGACAAGACTCCCGCGATGCGCGTGTACGCCCGCACCCCCTACGCCGAACCCGTCCCCTCCCCCTGGAACAGTGCGGTGTCCTGTGCGACCCCCGAGCATTTGATCGCCCAGTACTGCGCTCACGCGACATTCGACGAACTCGCCACCCACCTCGCCGAACTCGCCGCCTCCCTCGCCGAGTCGGCCGAGTTGTTCGACGGGCTCTCCCAACAGTCGTTGCAGCGTCTGGAGGTGACCGAGCTCGACAACGGGATGTGGTCGCTGTCTGGGGAACTCGCCTCCGAGACCGGCCGGATGTTCGCCAAACTGTTGCAGACCGCGGTCCCCCCGCCCCGCCAGGACGAGGTCGACGCCGACGGGGTGCTCCCGGCGGCGGCGAACCGCAACGCCGAGGCCCTGCACCACATGCTCTCGGTCTACGGAACCGACCCCGACGCGGCCACACGACACGGACACACCTGCACCCTCAACGTGACAGTCGACATCGACACCCTCGCCGGGAAGAACACCGGACGCGTCGCCACCCTGGAGGGCGACCCGATCTCCCTGGCCAAAGCCCGCCTGCTCTCGTGCGAAGGCCAAGTCATCCCCAGCGTGTTCAACTACCAGTCCGGCGAGGCGATCGAGCTGGGCCG
>NZ_JAKZEW010000041.1 GCF_022548875.1 Glycomyces sp. L485
AAACACAAAGAACCCGTCTCCAACAAAACGGGGGGACCTCAACCCGCCCCCGACCTCAACTCAGCTCTTTCGTCGCTGACACGCCTGAAGCTCGCCTCAAAACGCACCAGTAAGCCGAAGACCCCATCCCCTCCCATCCCTCCACCTCGTCATTGCTGCCGCCCTTGGTGCAGAGGAACCATCCGCCCAACCCTGCTGTCGCCAATGCCCCCGGGGTCATTGCCGGACTCCCCAGGCGGCTCGGAGTACATCGTCAACCGGACAGGCGCTTTCGGAGCGTAGCCGACTCCATATATAAGGCATACGCAAAAAGCGGCCCTGCCTTTCGGCGAGGGCCGCTCTGAAGTCTTGGTGCGCTATCTCATCGGCGGCCTGCGATTGCCCGGGTTCAGGCGCTCGGGCTCCCGGTTCAGGTTCGCCGGTGTGTACTGCCTCGGGTGCTGCGGCCCCGGCTGGTCCGGCACACTGCCCGCGTTCATCGGCTGGTTCGGCACACTGCCGCCGGTCACCGGCCGTTCCGGCACCCTGCCGCCGGTCACCGGCTGGTTCGGCACACTGCCCCCGGCCATCGGCTGGTCTCTCCTCGCTTGGCCCACTCGCGGGGACACCGGGATCACGCTCGTATCGGGGTTGTCGTCGATGTCCATGCCCAGCTGCTCCCGCCTCGACACGGTCTTCGGCGTCGCCCCCATGAGCGCGAACAGGAGCACGATGATGCCGACCGTCGCGACACCCAGGATCGGCAGCATCAGCATGATCGGGTCGATCCCGGTCACTGCGTTCCGGCCCTCGTCGAACACCGTCACCTGCACCCCGGCCATGCCGGTGTAGTGCATGCCCGAGATGGCCGAGGCCATCACGAGCGCCGCGGCCGTATGCCACCTCCAGCCGTCCAGGTACATCCCGCACGCCAGCGCCGCGGTCGCCGCCACGACGGCGATCACCACCGACGCCCAGAAGTATGTGCGGTCGTACGTGATCTCGCCCGAGATATTGATCGCCGCCATGCCCGAGTAGTGCATGAACACCACTCCGAGACCGGTCAGCGGACCCGCCATGAGGATCTTCGCGGCGGTGTTCTTCTGGCCCATCCCGGCCACCGCGAGTCCGAAGAAGACCGAAGCGATCGACACCGCCAAGCTGATGAAGGTGATCGTCGGGTCGTAGGCGATGTCGGACTCGGTCACCCGGAAGCCGATCATCGCGGTGAAGTGCATCATCCAGATCGCGGTGCCGCCCAGCGCGAACGCCGCCAAGGCGATCCACCTGAGCCGTTTCCCGGTCGACTTCACCGTTCCGCTATGCTTGCGCGCCTGCGTCATGCACATCAGTGCCAGGATCGATCCGGCGAATGCGAACCCGAGACCCATGATGGGATTGATCCACCCGTAAGTGAAATGGTTTAGGTGTTCCATCCGCGGTCTTCCTCCCCAGGTCGACGCCCGTAACTGGAATGCTTCACTTTTTCAGTGTGTGCGCTTCGAAACGCTATACGACTACGGTCTGGTGGCATTCGCCAGACGCACAGTAGATTTTCCCAGCTCATCGGGACCTTTCGATCGATAGTCGACGTTGGGGGCGCTCAGCACCCCGAACACCATGCCGACGATCGCCACCGTCGCGAACAGCAGGATCGGCAGCAGTAGCACCAGCGGGTCGATCCCCTCGACCGGCTGGCGCGCCGGCCCGCTCACGCGCATCGCCGCCATTCCCGTGTAGTGCATGCCGACCACGGCCACGCTCATCACGCCCGAGGCCGCCAGCATCGAACCACGCCGGTTCACCACGGCCGCGAAACGCAGTGCCACAGTGGAGGCGACGACCGCGATCCCCGCCGAGGCCGCGACGAGTTCGCCGTCGTACGCGACTGTTCCCGCGGTGGAGATCGCGGCCATCCCTGTGTAGTGCATGCCCACCACGCCCGCGCCGCACACCAGGCCGCCCAGGATCAAGCGCGGCCAGCCAGCGCTCTCGGTCCCGGAGACGAACACTCCGATCCCGACGGCCAGGACCGCCAGGGCGAAAGACGCAACGGTCAGCTCCACATCATAGGCGATGTCCGAGCCCGTGACGGTGAATCCGATCATCGCGATGAAGTGCATCATCCAAATGCCGATCCCGCCGATGGCCAAGGAGGCCAGGAGGATCCAGCGGAAGCGGCCGCCTTTGGTGGTGGCGGCGCGGGCATAGCGGGTGGCGGACAGGCCGAGGAACGAGCCTGCCGCGGCGAAGGCGAGGCCCATCACCGGATTGAGCCAGCCGTAAGTGAAGTGGTGGTGTTCGAGCGCTGCTGCCAGGTAGTGCGTCTCCATGGGGGGCGGACCTCTCTGAACGGTTTCGCCCAACATTGCCGCATTCCGGCACCGGGGGTGTCGGACAGAATGTGCGAATTCCAGACTAGGCTGGCTGCTGCCACCTCGAAACCGAGTGATCAGACGGAGCCGGTCATGACAGAGACGCTGCAGGGCATGGACCCGCGCACCGGCGAGTCCGTCGGCGAACCCCTCCCCGAAACACCGTCCGAAGAGGTCTCCCGCCTCGCCGAGGCCGCGGCCGCTTCGGGCTTCACGGCGCTCAGCCTGGGCGAGCGGGCAGACCTGCTGCGGTCGGTCGCGGATGCGCTGCGCGCCGATGAGGCCCGCATCGTCGCGACCGCCGACGCCGAGACCGCGCTCGGGTCCGCACGGCTGACCGGGGAGCTCGCCCGCACCTGCGCCCAGTTCGAGTTGTACGCGGCGTTCGCCGAGTCCGGCGCGCACCTCGACGTCGTCATCGACCACGCCGACCCGCGCTCGACGCCGCCGCGGCCGGACCTGCGCCGCTGGAACGTCCCGCTCGGGCCGGTCGCGGTCTTCGCGGCCTCGAACTTCCCGCTCGGTTTCGGCGTAGCCGGGACCGACACCGCTTCGGCGTTGGCCGCCGGGTGCCCGGTGGTCGCCAAGGCTCATCCGAGCCAGCCGGGAACCGCCGTGCTCCTCGCGGGGATTCTCGGCGAGCACCTCGGGGACGCCTTCGCGGTCGTCCACGGCGTGGAGGCGGGTATCGATCTTGTCCGCCATCCGGCGGTCAGGGCCGCGGCGTTCACCGGTTCGGCCGCGGGCGGTCGGGCGCTGGCGGCCGAGGCCGCGTCGAGGCCCGTGCCGATCCCGTTCTTCGGGGAGTTCGGCAGCCTGAACCCGGTGGTGGTCACTCCCGAGGCGGCCCGTTCACGCGGCGGGGCGATCGCCGCGGACTTCGCGGGGTCCATGACGACCGGGGCGGGGCAGTTCTGCACGAAGCCCGGTCTGCTGTTCCTGCCCGAGGGGCACGGTATGGACGAGGCCCTGGTGAAGGCGTTGGGCGCCAAGGAGCTGCATCCGCTGCTGAATGAGCGCCTCCACGACGCCTGCTTGGCGGACGCGAGGCGCCTCGCGGCTCATGACCGGGCGTCCTTCCTGCTCGAACCCGCTTCGACCGGCTCGGGTTTCGGTGTCACTCCCGGGCTGGTGGCCGCTCCGGCCTCGGCGTTGGACGATGCGCTCCTGACAGAGTGCTTCGGCCCGGTCGCGCTGGTTCTGACCTACCGCGACGCCGCCGAGCTGGAGCGCGTCGTGCCGCGGTTGGGCGGGAACCTGGCCGCGGCCGTCCACGTGCTTTCTTCGGATGATCCGGTTGGCCGTGCGGTGCTGCCGCTGCTGGCCGAGGTCGCCGGGCGGGTCATCGTGAACGGGTGGCCGACCGGTGTGGCGGTGGCCGACGCCCAGCACCACGGCGGGCCATGGCCGGCGACTACGAATGCGGCGCATACGTCCGTCGGCACGGGGGCGGTGGCGCGGTTCGTGCGCCCGGTGTCCTATCAGGGTGTTCCGGGGGCCCTCCTCCCGGAGGCGTTGCAGGAGGACAATCCGCTGATGCTGCCCCGCCGAGTGGACGGTGCGACGCGCCGTGCGGACGAGGTCCTTTAACGCACGGCCCGGCGCCGAACGGTGTGCGCCCCTAGTCTGTGTGGATCGTTTTGTCATCTGAACAGCTGAATACCTCATATGCATGTGACCGAAATTGACTGATTTCAGTCGAATCGCCCTGTAGGTCAGTGGGTTACGGAGTCGACTTGAGAACTCCAGTACGCCCCTGGATTTCGGGGCCCACATTCGTCATGATGGAATCTGCTGGGCTTCACATGCCGACTCAGCCGCCCCCAGCGGCCGGATGGCAGCCGGCGCGCGCCGTCGGCCCGAGACAGAACCGGTCCCACATGCCCGGGCCCGGTCTGACAAAGAGGACCACCCCAGGAGGCTAGACAAGGTGAGCAAGCGCAGCTCGAACCGAGCGGGTTCAGCGGCTCGACGAGGGCCGTTGGGTCTGCCCCGCATCGCCGACATGCGAATCAGGTCCAAGCTGGGCCTGATTCTCCTGGTGCCGCTCCTCGTCCTGGTAGCCGTAGCCGGGCTCCGCCTCTACGACCTGGCCGACCGTGTGTTCGAGTCGGGCGACATGGTGGAGCTGGTCGAGTTCAACTCGTTCACAGCCGAGTTGCGCTACGAGCTGCAGCGCGAGCGCAGCCTCCTCGTCACCTACCTGCGCCGGGGCGACGACCACGTCAGCGGCATCGACATGGACGAGTACGACCTCGACGCGGTCAACGCGCAGGCCGCGCTCACCGACGAGGCCCTCGCGGACTTCAACGCGGGCGCCGAGCAGCTGCCGAACCTCTCCGACGACATCGACAACCGGATCGCCGCGGTCACCACCCAGTACGAGAGCCTCCTGCAGATCCGCGAAGCCGCCGAGACCAACCCCGAGACCACCTCGATCGACGCGACCTCCCGCGTCTACCAGCGCCTGGTCTCCGAGCTGGTCACGATCACCGACGTCTCGGCCCGTATCGTCAACGACCCCGAGATCGCCCGCCAGCTGCAGGCGATCGCGTCGGCCACGATCATCCTGGAGCAGCTCGAAGAGGAACGCGCCATCGCCATCAACGTCGGCGACGGCCACAGCTTC
This sequence comes from Glycomyces sp. L485, assembly GCF_022548875.1. Classification (GTDB taxonomy): domain Bacteria; phylum Actinomycetota; class Actinomycetes; order Mycobacteriales; family Micromonosporaceae; genus Glycomyces. Next base: position 4,984 of record NZ_JAKZEW010000041.1, read on the forward strand.
CTCAACAACACCCGCTGGACGAACTTCGTCGCCTACTCTGAGCGGCGCGAGCAGGCCGAGACCGAGTTCAAGACCGTCGCCAACCGCGACGAGCAGCTCTCGTTCTTCTACAGCGGCGGCGGCCTCAGCACCGAGGCGGCCGAGCCTGCGCTGAACTTCGAGGCGCAGACGGTCAGCGCCGGCACCGAGTCGAACCTCACGGTGGACGCCGAGATCATCGAGTCCTACGACGCGATCCTCGCCAACGGCCTGTCCTATATCGAGGACGAGTCGAACGAGGTCCTGTCGCACGCCCGGACGGACCGGGACACGCAGATCTTCCAGCTCTTGCTGGAGGCCATCCTCATCCTCGCCGCGTTCGTCGTCGCGACCGTGATCGCCCTGGTCATCGCCCGCAACATGAACCACGGCCTGCGGCGCCTGCGCGAAGGCGCGCTCGACGTCGCCCACGTCAGCCTGCCCCAGGCGGTGGCCCAGATGCGCGACGCCGAGAGCATCGGCAACCGGACGCCGGACGAGGTCGCCGCCGAGAGCGGCGCGGTCATCGACATCGACCAGCGCGACGAGATCGGCAACGTGGCGCACTCGTTCAACATCGTCCACACCGAGGCGATCCGCATCGCAGCCGAGCAGGCGGCCCTGCGCGCCAACGTCTCCCAGATGTTCATCAACCTCGCCCGACGCTCCCAGAACCTGGTCGACCGGCTCATCGGCCACCTCGATCACCTGGAGCGCGGCGAGGAGAACCCCGACCGCCTCGCCGAGCTGTTCCAGCTCGACCACCTGGCCACCCGAATGCGGCGAAACGACGAGAACCTCCTGGTCCTCGCGGGCGCCGACTCCACACGCCAGGAGCGCCACCCGGCGCCGGTCGGCGACATCCTCCAGGCGGCCCAGTCCGAGGTGGAGCAGTACACCCGCATCGAGTTCGGGCTCCTCGACTCCGACCGCGAGATCAAGCCCGCGTCCGTCAACGACCTCGTCCACCTCGTCGCCGAGCTGATGGACAACGCCACCGCGTTCTCCCCGCCCGAGTCGCCGGTCCTGGTCGAGGCCGAGCAGATGCGTACCGCCGAGAGCCCCATGGGCGCCATCCGGGTCCGCATCATCGACTCAGGGATCGGCATGCCCGCGGCGCAGATCGAGGACATCAACCGGCAGCTGTCCGAATCGGCCGACGTCATCGACCTCGCCTCGTCGCGGATGATGGGCCTGGTCGTGGTCGCCCGCCTGGCCAAGCGCCACAACGTCCGCGTCGAGCTGCGGCCCGGCGAGCAGCGCGGCACAGTCGCAGAGGTCATCCTCGGCGAGTCGGTCCTGTCCGAGCCGAGGCTCCCCGAGCGCTCCCGCCCCGACAGCGGCGAATCCTTCGGCGACTCGGGCTCGCGCGGCGAGCTGGCCGGCGGCATGAACGCCGAAACCGGCGTCCTTCCGCGGGTTCCCGAGAGCCCGGCCGGCCTGTTCGACACGGTCGCACCGCCGAACCTCCAGTCCCCGCCGCAGCAGCCGGCCCCGTCGCCGTACCGCGCTCCCGAACCCACTGCGCCTCCGGCCCCGTCCGCGCCGTCGGCGCACGCCGAGCCGCGCACCGGTGAACACTCCGTCCAGCGGGGCGCCCAGGACGCGGCCGAGCCCGGCTTCATGTTCCGGCCCGGCGGGAAGACCGCCGACGAGCGCCGTTCCAACGGCAAGGTCATGGAAGTGACCGGGGAGATCGTCTCCTCCGAGCATGTGGCGCTGCCGAAGATCCAGCTCGAGGCGGCCCCGCAGGTCGAGGAGCCGGTGCCGCCGTCGTGGCCTGACACCGCCGCCGGTTCGGGTACCGAGGCGCCGCGCAAGTCGATGCGAGCGGACCGAGTCTCCGCGCTCGACGCCACCACGGAGCTCCCGATCTTCCGTGAGGTCGAGTCGGCCTGGTTCAAGGCGGTCACGCCCGCGCCCAAAACCGTCGACGACACCGCGAAGGTGTCGGACGGGATCCAATCGAGCTACGGTGAGGACCAGGTCCCGGCGGAGTCGACGGCTCCGGCCTGGGATGCGGCCCCGCAGTCCCCTCCGCAGCCCACGGAAGGCGCCCAGATGCACTCCTCGCCCCCGCCACCCGAGCGTTCTGAGCCCTCGCAGCAGCAGGTGACGCAACCGATTCCGCAGCGGGTGCAGCAGCAGGCGGCCGAGTCGGGGTTGGAGCGGCGCCGCCTCCAAACCGAACCCGGCGAGGACCCCTCTTCGTACGGATGGCGAACCGCTGCCGACGACGGCTGGAGCCGGGTCGACAACGCCTTCGCCGAGACCACCGATGAAACGACCACGGCGGGGCTCCCCAAGCGCCGTCCGATGGAACGCCTCGTCCCCGGCGGTGTGGAGGAATCACAGGAGACTGTCAGCGCGCAGAAGCGCAACCCCGAAGGCATTCGGGGCCTGCTGTCGGCCTATCACCGTGGGGTACAGCGAGGACGTGGCAATGACGGTAACTGAGTCGCTGAGCTACAACACGGCAGACGCTAAGGAGCGCATACGATGAGCACTGGTGGAACTACAGTCCAGGACTTGGGCTGGCTGCTGGCGGGATTCGCCGAACGCGTGCCGGGAGTGGCGCACGCCGTGGCGGTCAGCGCCGACGGTCTGCTGCTGGCGTCCTCGCGGGACCTGCCGAGGGACCGGGCCGACCAGCTGTCCGCGGTCACCTCCGGCCTGGTGAGCCTCACCCAGGGGGCCTCGCGCTGCTTCGAAGGCGGCGCGGTGCTCCAGACGGTCGTGGAGATGGACCACGGATTCCTGTTCCTGATGTCCATCAGTGACGGGTCGTCCTTCGCCGTCCTGGCCTCGAAGAACTGCGACGTGGGCCAGGTCGGGTACGAGATGGCTCTGCTCGTGGACAGGGTCGGCCAGGCCCTGACCCCGTCGGCACGCAGCTGACCAAGGGGTCGGACGTCCCGTTCGGTGCAGAGCCGTTTGCCGCAGGGGACACCGGCACGGTAGGCTCCACTCGATGCGGTTAGCAGCGCGAGTGGACAAACTGAACAAACCCCTTCGTCGTCTCCCCAGACGGCGGACCGCTGTCGCCCCAGACAGCGGTTGACGGAATAACTGACATGACTGTCGAGTCGGGATTGTGGGATCCCGGGGCGGCGGTTGGAGGTAGAAATGGTCCTCGGTGGTGATGAGCCGACAGGCTCACTCGTCAGGCCGTATGCGGTCACTCGCGGCCGCACGCGACCCCAATTGGAGATCGCCCTCGAAGCACTGGTGGAGACCACCGCGCGCGGCAGGTCGGGGCAGTTCCTCGGCGGTCGCGAGCAGAAGGTGATCGTCGACCTCTGCGGTGGCAGACTGCAATCGCTCGCGGAGATCGCCGCCCGCATGGAAGTGCCCTTGGGCGTGGCCCGCGTGCTGGTCGCGGACATGGCGGCCGATGGCTTGTTGGCAGTGCACGAACCAACTGGATTCAGCGACGAAGACGGCGCCGATGAATCCGTCGGAACCGAACTCCTCGAGCGCGTTCTCAGTGGACTCAGGAGGCTATAGACCCTAATGAACTCACCCGCAGACACCTCTCGCGTGACCTCCGCGAAGATCGTCATCGCCGGAGGCTTCGGCGTCGGCAAGACGACTCTGGTCGGATCGGTCTCCGAGATCACTCCGTTGACGACAGAGGCGATCATGACGTCCGCCTCCGAAGGCGTCGACGACAACAACCTCGTGCCCGACAAGTCCACGACTACCGTGGCGATGGACTTCGGCCGCATCACCATCGACCAGGACCTGATCCTGTACCTGTTCGGCACGCCCGGACAGACCAGGTTCTGGTTCATGTGGGACGAACTGGTGCGCGGCGCGATCGGCGCCATCGTCCTGGTCGACACCCGGCGGTTGGCCGACTGCTTCTCGGTCATCGACTTCTTCGAGCACCGCAAGCTCCCGTACCTGGTGGCGGTCAACTGCTTCGACGGCAAGCAGCTGCACGACCTCCAGGACATCCGCGACGCCCTCCAGGTGTCGCAGGACGTGCCGCTGATGTACACCGACGCGCGCAACCGGGAGTCCACCAAGCAGGTCCTCATCAAGCTCGTCGAGTACGTCCTCTCGATGCGGCGCACCCGTACCGTCGGTGTCGGATAGAGCCCACACTGAGACCGACCGTCTAGGCTGACCCGAACCACCTGGACCAGAGCGAAGGCCCCGGAGCGAAAGCTCCGGGGCCTTCGCCGTTGCTTGAGTCAGACGACCTTGGGGATGGACCCGGTGTTGGTCAGGGCCTCGTTGAGAAGGGGGCCGACCTGCATCGTGAACTGTCCGAGTTCGTAGCCGAGTTGCTCGCGGTCGCACTGGGACACCGCCAGCAGCGTCAGGCAGATCTGCGGGCCGACCGGGGCCGCCAGCAGGACGCCCTCGGCCATCTCGACGATGACCTGCTGGGTCGGGCCGTGGTTCATCGCCCGGCCGGCGCCTTCGCCCATCGACAACAGACCCGAGCCGATGCCGGCGAGCTGATCGGCGCGCTCCTTCGGGAGCCCGGCCGAGACTGCCAGCGGCAGCCCGTCCACGCTCACCAGCACGGCGTGCGAGAGCCCCGGGGTGCGGGCCACCAGCGAGCCCAGCAGCATGCTGAGTGAACGCTCGTAGACGCCGAGGTTCGCGCTCATCGGCTCGCCATCCTCTCAGCCTGGCGGGTGCCCATCGGGCCCTGGCCGCCGCCACGCGCTCGCCCCCAGCCCTTGAAGTAGCCGGAGGTGTTCTGCGCGAGCAGTTCCGCGTCGCGCTCGATCGGCTCGTCGACGCGGGGCAAGTCGTCGGTGACCGAGCCGGGCACGAGGTTCGCCTGCGGCTTGCGCCGCGGCAGCCCCGCGGCAGTGGTGGCCTCCTCCGCCTCGGGGGCCTCGGTGACGTGGCGGGCGGTGCGCCAGCCGTCGTCGCCGGGCAGGGTCCACGACTCCGGTTCGGGCTCTTCGCCTTCGGGGCGCTTGAACCAGGCGCTCCTGGCCTGCCCGAAGATGAGCAGGCCGTCGTCGTCATCGGTCAGGCCGGAGAACTCCTCGAACGTCTCGTCCTTGGGCTGCCATGGGTGGCGGCGGACCTCGTCGACAGGCTCGTCATGGGGCAGGCCCGCGGGCTCGGCGCGGCGGCGCCGGATGCCGCGGGTCGTGGTCTCGCCCTCGGGCGGCAGCGGGAGGTCGTGAAGGACCTGCGCCGCCTCCGAATCGGGTCGGACGATCGAGTGGAGCTGCGAGGCCGGGTCGAGTGCCCGCAGGCTCTCGCGGTCGGGGAGGTCGCCGGGGAGCCGCACCGTCTGGTGCGTCTCGACCGAGCGCCGCCGACGCCTGCCTTCGGTGTGCTCGGGCTCGGGCTCGGGGGCCGGGGCTGGGACGGTTTCGGGACGCGGCCGCTTGGCCTGCAGGAGTCCGATGAGGCCCTCCAGCGAACGGTCCCACGCGGCCACGGCCCCGGCCGTGGCCGACACCGATGGCGCCACCGACGGGTCGTCGCCGCCGCCGATCTCGCGGATGGCCTCGGTCAGTGCACCGGCCATCGCCGCGACCTGGCCGGGGTCGGCCACGGTCGCCAGGTCGGCGGCCAGCTCCTCGGTCGAGATCGACTGGATCGCGCCGGGCTGGGGCAACCGGGTGAGGATGGCGACGGCGTTGGCCTCACTCGGGTCGTCCCAGGCGGCGAGCGCGGCAGGGAAGACCGCGCGCAGCAGGCAGGTGAGGGCTTCGGAGGCGTCGTGGCGGGCGCGGGAGGCCGCCGAGACGGTGTCGAGGATGGGGCGCAGGCAGGCGACGTCGGGGCGGGGGGCGAAGGGCTGGTTGCACTGGATCTCGCCGGTGGCCAGGCCGCGGGCGAGGGCGATGGCGTCGTCGAGGGCGTCCTTGGAGCGGGAGGCGGGACTGGAGGCCTGGACGACGAGGTGTCCGGCGGCGGAGGCGAACTCGGCGAGCTGACCGACCTCGCCGTCGACGGCGATGGAGAGCGGGGAGGAGCCTGGCGTCTGGCGGGCGAGCAGACCGGCGAATCGGACCCATCCTCGGGGGTCGTCGCTGAACGTGTCGGTGGCGAGCAGTCCGCCTCCGGCGACGACGAGGGCGACAGCGCACATGGTGTCGCCGTGTCCAGACGGGGGTCCGTCGGACTTGTGGTCCGTGGTGATGCCGCAGAAAACTTGCACCCGCAGAGCTCCTCTCGTAGGGCGCGCCCGTCCAGGCGCCGACCCTGTCGGCGTGGACTTTCGCCCGGCCCGTTTATAAGTCCGTTATCAGTTTTCCGCAGAATACTCCGATCCGCAAGCCGGAGGCGAGCGCGGGTCATCATCTGAATTGCGGGGATAGCACGCAAAACCGTCAATCCCCGGGAGAGGAATTGTCTGAATCCTTTAAGGAATAACCGATTGCAGTCGCCGCGATCACAATGCGGCGGAATCGGAGTCGAAAGGAGCTATTCGGCGCCGCCGCGCCACTCCGAGGCGGCGTTGATCTTGCCGATGACGCCGCGCCAGGCGATCGCCGCCTGCTCGGCGCCGGTCTTGCGAAGCCGCCGCTTGGCGAACATGGCGCGCAGGCCGCCGTCCATGACGACCCGAAGCGCTTCGTCGATGTCGTCCAGCGGAGAACCGGGCGCGAGTGCGTCGACGACCGACTCGAGCTTCAGTGCGTAACCGAGGTCCCGGCCGATCTCGGCGGCCTTGACGAGGAGCTCGGGTTCCCACGAGTCGTGGCCGCCACGCAGATTCTCGGTGACCAGATCCAATTCATAGATGTCGTCTTCATCACACACGACGGCATCTGCGGCAATGCGTTTCTGGAGATCGCCGTATTCGTCGATCACGGCCAAGTCGTGGTCATCCGACTCCTTGACGAATCGGACCAGTGACTCCTTGTCGCGGAACACGAGCAGCTTGCCTTTACGCGTCAGGAAGACCGGCACCTCCTCCGGGGCGGCGTCGAGCGCGTCGACCTCGTCCTCGTCGAGGAAGTCGGCCTCGTCGGGTGCCGGAGCCGACTCGTCCTCGGCGTTCTCTGCGATGTCCGGCCGCTCCTCGGCCGTTTCGGGCTCGGCCTGCTCCTCCGGCTCGCCGGCCGGTGCCGCGCCGGGGAGCGTGTCCGACATGCGATAGGCGCGCAGGGTGAAGCCGGAGTCCTTGCCCAAGTGGAGCTCCACCGGGTCGACACTGGTCTCGTTCCAGAGCTTGTCGGCCTCGGCACTCCGAGTCCGTTCGTCGGATGCGGCAGCCATATCGCGTTCCTCCCGTAGTCGTCAGCTGTGCAACAGCCTACGACCACAGGTGGTGCCCCACGGCAGCCGGTAGGTCCGTTTCGCGCGCAAGCGGGACCGCCGGACGCGCGCGAGCACCTCTTGTGGACGGGATCCATTACAGTGACCGTCAGTTACATCCTCCTTTGTCTGAGAGGAACGCAATTGCGCCTCATACCATGCGCTGCAGCAGCGGCGCCACATTCGCGTCGCTCGAACGGGGTCCGCTGATGGCGGGCGCCGACGTCTTCACGATGGAGCCCGACGAGGTCCACAAATCGGTGGAGGTCCTGTTCGACATCGAGTCGGCCGTCGACCGCGAGACCGCCTCCATCGCCGAGGAGACCGCCCCCGTCGCAGAGACCCTCAGCGCGGCGGGCACCGCATTCGGCCCCGCGCTCGGCGAGGCCGCCGAATGGTGGAAGCTCCACCGCGCAGGCGGCTTCACCCGCCTCGCGGGCACCACCGGCGAATATCTCGCCACCTGCGCCGAGGAGGCCGTCGAGGTCGACGACTACAACGCCGGAGCCTTCGCCTCGCACGCCGACCACGACCGCTATCCCGACCGGGCGAACGCGACCGCCTCGGCCCGGCCCGACTGGTAGACGGAGACCGCATGAGCGACATGACCTGGCAGGACCTCCGCGACCTCGACTGCGAAGCGATCAGGGACCTGGGCGAGGCGTGGAAGTCCCACGCCTCGACCATGGCAGAGCAGGCCCAGCGAATCCGCGACGAGGTCGTCGGCGGCCACCTCAGCGTCGAGAACTACGAGTCCGACACTGCGGACACCGTCCGCGAGCAGCTGACGCTCACGGCCGACCGCTTCGACGACGACCTCTCCGACTACGCGACCGTCCGGCTGTCCACCTCACTGCTCGAAGCCGCCGACGCGTTCGAAGCCGAGCAGGGCGAGCTCGAAGAGCTCATCCCGCTCATCGAATCCCACGGCTTCGAGATCGACGGCGACCCCGACGACTACCGGGTCAAACCCACCGGCGACCTCCAGTGGGCTATCAACAAGCTCAACCCGCCTCAGTGGCTGTGCGACCGGGTCGGGATCAACAAGCCCGACGGCTTCCTCGACTGGGACACCCTGAACACGCTGTTCAACCTCCAGGACCTCATCGCCGCCGCCTGGAGCCTGGGCGGCCAGTACGAGGACTGGCTCCAGGCGGTGATGTCCCGCGCCCACGACGCCGACGACGACGCGGCGGCCGTGCTCTCGGAGATGCGCGAGAGCGCCCCGGGTCTTCCTCCGCAGCTCGGCGCGACCTACGACGACCTGGTCGGCGACTACAAGAGCGAGCTGAGCGAGGAAATCGCCGAGGAGATGCAGGCCATCGCGGGCGGCGAATCCGGTCTGTCACCGGGGCAGGTGAACGAGTGGTGGAACAACCTCAGCGACGCCGAGCGCGAGGCGCTCATCGAGGAGCACCCCGAATGGGTCGGACCGACCGACGGGATCCCGGTCGAATCGAGGGACACCGCCAACCGGGTCGTCCTCGACCGCGAGATCGACGGCATCGGAGGCCGGATCACCGAAGTCGAGCAGCTCATGGCCGAGATGGAGGCCAACGGGACCGACACGGTCACCGGCAGGTACGGCCAGGAGACCTCGGACGCGTACGCCGAGCTCGAAGACGAACTCGCCGACCTCAGGCAGGACCGCACGGACCTTGAGAACCTCCAGGACCACATCACAGACGCAGACGGCAACCCCGCGAACTTCGACGGCACCGGACAGCCCTACTACCTCCTCGGCTTCGGCACCGAAGGCAGTGGTGAGGCGATCGTCTCGATCGGCAACCCCGATACTGCCGACAATGTCAACGCCTACGTCCCGGGGACCGGCTCCAACCTCGACGGCGCCTCGAACGGCCTGATGGACCGAACCGAGACCATGGCGCGAGACGCAGATCGTTGGGGCGACGGCGGCGAGACCGCTACCGTCCTGTGGATGGGGTACGACGCTCCCGACAACCTCCTCGAAGCCACCGACGACAAATGGGCCCAGGAAGGGTCGGCATCGCTCGAATCCTTCACGCAGGGAATCCGGTCGACCGCCGAAGGCGACCCGTCGAACCTCACGCTCACCGGCCATTCCTACGGGACGACCATGGTCGGTACCGCCGCCTCCACCGAAGGAGTCGACGCCGACAACATCATGTTCGTCGCCTCGCCCGGTGTCGGGACCGACACGGCCTCCGCTCTGGGTGTCGACGAGAGCAACGTTTGGGCCTCCACGAACGATGAAGACGTGATCCAGTACGGCATGGTCCACGGCACCGATCCGACCAGCGCCGAATTCGGCGGCAACGAGTTCGCCAGCGACTCGCCCCGAGAGGCGAGCGCTCCGTGGAAGTTCTGGGAGGGCGCGGTGGAGAACCACAGCTCCTACTGGGACCTCAACAACGAGACCAGCCGCAGGAATCAATCGCACATCGTCACCGGGCAGGAGAGTGGTGTCTCATGATGAGACGGCGATACTCCTTCCGCGCCGCTACCCGAAGAACCGGCCATGGCCCCGGGCTCCTGGCGGCCGCGACCGCACTCATGATCACCGCAGCCTGCTCAACAGGGAAGGACACAATGGATTCCTCCGAAACCCCGCCCGAGAGCGAGTTCACACAGGCCGAGGCATACGCTCCGATCGAGGACGCCGTCTCTGAAGTGGTGTCGGCCCTGCCGGACTTCCCAGGGTTCGAGCAGAGGTTCTGGGCGGAACTTCCATGCAGCCACAACGGCATCGACGTCCCCGACTACACCAACATCGAAATCGAGTACCGGTTCTCGCTGAAAGACTCGGAGACCGAGCTCGTCCGCGAACAATACGTCGATCTGCTGCGCGACCACTGGGCCGCCCGGGGCCACGAGATCACACTCGACGACCAGACCGAGCTCGACGACCGGACCGACCGCAGTCTCGTGGCCCAACGCGATGACGGGATCAGACTCTGGTACGCCGTGGGCCGCTATGCGGCCGTTCTGGTGCAGTCGGGCTGCGTCCCGGTCAGCGATGAGGGCGAGATCGAGTACATCCCGCCGGCCGGAGGCATCGAGCCGGGCGGTGAGGGCGACAAGGTCGGGCGCTACTTCCCGGATGGCATCCCCACCGACAGGGCCGACGCCGTAGCCCCGTTCGAGCAGCCGGCCGACTATGAAGACCAGCTCTGACCCCGAGGCACGCACCGCCCGGCCGCCCTGGCCGGTCATCGCGGCCGCCTTCATTCCTCCGGTCTACTTCGTCCTGATCGGCTTCGTACTACTGGGCACGACCAGTCAGGACCTCGGGGATTTCGGCACTCTGGCGCTGATCGCGTTCGCGCTGGCGGCGCTCGAACTGCTGTTCTCCGCCGGAGTCTGGAGCGGTTCGCGCGGCGCCTGGATCGTTTCGATGGCCGTTCACGGCCTCCTCGTCGTGGCGGGTCTGCTGGCCCTGCCCTGGGCGCTGTACCTCGTGCCGTTCTCCTGCTGGATCATCCCGTCCGTCCTCGCGCTGCTGCTGCTTTCGCTTCCGCCGTCGGTGCGCTGGAGCAAGTCCGTCAGATAGCGCGAAGCGCCCGGCGAACGGACGCCGGGCGCTTCGTCGCTGTCTGTCAGTACCCGCCTCCGGCGGCCGAGGCCATCCCCGCGGGGTGCCAGACGGTCTTGTACTCGGTCCACTGGCGCACGAGGTCGAGTGAGGCACCGGCCCGGCCGGGCCGGCGCACGACCTTCAACGTCTCGGCCGCGCTCGCTTCGAGCTCGGCCGCCAGGGCCGCGTCCTCGACACCGCCGAGGTCGAGGCCGTTGACGTCGCCGTGGCTCGCCAGCCACGGGGCGATCTCGGCGACCTTGCCACTGAGCAGGTTCACCACGCCGCCTGGCAGGTCCGAGGTCGCCAGGACCTCGGCGAAGCTCAACGCCGGCAACGGCTTCGACTCGCTCGCGATCACGACGGCCGCGTTGCCGGTGGCGATCACCGGCGCGAGTGCGTCGATCAGACCGAGCAGCGGGTCGTCCTGCGGCGCGACGACCGCGACGACGCCGAGCGGCTCGGGCTTGGTGTGGTTGAAGAACGGCCCGGCCACCGGGTTCGCGCCGCCGAGGACCGAGGCGAACTTGTCGGTCCACCCCGCATAGTGGACGAGCCGGTCGACGGCCCGCTCCACCGCGTCCCGCGAAGGCTCGCCTGTGGCCGCTTCGAGCTCTTCGGCGAACTGGCCGGCCCTGCCTTCGAGCATCTCGGCGGCCCGGTACAGGATCTGCCCTCTCAGGTACGCGGTCTGGCCCGCCCACGGCCCCTGGGCCTTGCGGGCGGCTCCGACGGCGTCGCGGGCGTCCTTGCGGGAGGCGAGCGCAGCGTTCGCGAGCTCGGTGCCGTCAGGAGTGGTCACCGCGTAGCTCCTTCCGGATTCCGAACGCGGGAACTTCCCGCCCACGTACAGCTTGTAGGTCTTCTTGACACGCAGGCGATCAGACATCGAGGTAGGCCTCCAGCCCCTGGCGGCCGCCCTCGCGGCCGTAACCGGACTCCTTCAGGCCGCCGAACGGGCTGGCGGCGTCGAACTGGTTGAACGTGTTGGCCCACACCACGCCCGCGCGCAGCCGCTCGGCCGTCCACAGGATCTTCGAGCCCTGCTCGGTCCAGACCCCGGCGGACAGTCCGTACGGGGTGTTGTTGGCCTTCGCGATCGCCTCGTCGGGCGTGCGGAACGTCAGCACCGAAAGCACCGGGCCGAAGATCTCCTCGCGGGCGATGCGCATCGACTGCTGGACGCCGGTGAACACGGTGGGGCGGAACCAGAAGCCGCGCTCGGGCAGTTCGCAGGCGGGCTGCCAGGACTCGGCGCCTTCGTCGGAGCCGGCTTCGGTGAGCGACTTGATGCGTTCGAGCTGCTCGGCGGAGTTGACGGCACCGACGTCGGTGTTCTTGTCGAGCGGGTCGCCGACGCGCAGTGTCGCCACGCGGTCCTTGAGCCGTTCGAGGACGTCCTCGGCGATCGACTCCTGGACCAACAGGCGCGAACCGGCGCAGCAGACGTGGCCTTGGTTGAAGAAGATGCCGTTGACGATCCCCTCGACGGCCTGGTCGATCGGGGCGTCGTCGTAGACGATGTTGGCGGCTTTGCCGCCCAGCTCCAGCGTGAGCTTCTTCTTCGATCCGGCGACGGCCTTCGCGATCGCGCGGCCGACGGCGGTGGATCCGGTGAAGGCGACCTTGTCCACAGGGCTGTCGACGAGCGCCGCGCCGGTGGCTCCCGCGCCGGGGAGGATGTTGACCACGCCCGGCGGCAGGTCGGCCTCGGCGCACAGCTCGGCGAACATCAGCGCGGTCAGCGGCGTGGTCTCGGCGGGCTTGAGCACCACCGTGTTGCCGCAGGCGAGCGCCGGGGCGATCTTCCAGGCGAGCATGAGCAGCGGGAAGTTCCACGGGATGACCTGGCCGATGACGCCCAACGGCCTCGGGTCGGCTCCGAGTCCGGCGTATTCGAGCTTGTCGGCCCATCCGGCGTGGTAGAAGAAGTGCTGCGCGGCGGTGGGGACGTCGAAGTCGCGGGTCTCCTTGATGGGCTTGCCGTTGTCGATCGATTCGGCGACGGCGAACTCGCGGGCCCGCTCCTGGAGGAGCCGGGCGATGCGGAACAGGTACTTGCCCCGCTCGGTGCCGCTCATCGGGCCCCACACCGTCTCGTGGGCGCGGCGGGCGGCGGCGACGGCGGTCTCGACGTCGGCCTCGCCTGCCTCGGCCACCGTGAAAAGCACTTCCTCATTGGAGGGATTGACGGACTTGAAGGTGGCGCCGTCTTCGGCGTCTGCGAACTTCCCGTCGATGAACAGCCCGTAGTGCTCGCGGATCTCGGGGCGGACCGACTCTGGTGCTGGCGCGTACTCGAACATGGCTAGTCCACCGTCACGTAGTTGGGGCCGGAGTAGTTGCCGGTCTTGAGCTTCTGACGCTGCATGAGCAGGTCGTTGAGCAGGCTGGAGGCGCCGAAGCGGAACCAGTGGGGCGAGAGCCAGTTCTCGCCGAGGACCTCGTTGACGCACACCAGGTACTTGATGGCGTCCTTGGTGTTGCGGATGCCTCCGGCGGGCTTGACGCCGACCTGGACGCCGGTCTCGCGGCGGAAGTCGCGCACGGCCTGCATCATCAGCAGCGTGACCGGCAGGGTGGCGTTGACGCCGACCTTTCCGGTGGAGGTCTTGATGAAGTCGGCGCCCGCGTACATGGCGAGGAACGACGCGCGCCGGACATTGTCGTAGGTGACCAGTTCGCCGGTCTCCAGGATGACCTTGAGTCGGGCGTCGCCGCAGGCGGCTTTGACGGCCTTGATCTCGCCGAAGACCCGCTCCAGGTCGCCTGAGAGGAAGGCGCCGCGGTTGATGACCATGTCGATCTCGTCGGCGCCGGATCGCACGGCGCTCTCGGTGTCGGCGAGGCGGACCTCCAACGGCACCTGCCCGGCAGGGAACCCGGTGGCCACGGAGGCGACGTTCACGCCCGATCCCTTGAGGGCCTCGGCCGCGACGGCGGCCATCGACGGGTAGACGCAGACGGCCGCGACCGGAGGCGCGTCGCCGTCGGGTCGGACCGCCTTGGCGCACAGGGCCCGGACCTTCCCGGGGGTGTCGGCGCCTTCGAGTGTGGTGAGGTCGATCATGCCTATGGCCATGTCGATGGCCGCGGCCTTCGATGCCTTCTTGACCGAACGGGTGCCCAGTCCCGCCGCGCGCGCTTCGAGGCCGACCGCGTCCACCCCCGGCAGGGAGCGCACGAGGGAGGCGGCCTCGGCGCCGCTCAAAATAGATCCCATGACCGGATGATATCCCTAAGCTATGAGTGGTGACCACCTCACATTAGCGCGGCTACCTGGACGTTAAGGTTGGGAACCGTGGATGTACAGATCGTCGAACACCCGCTCGCCGCCGAGAGGCTCACCGCCATGCGCGACGAGCGGTCCGACTCCCCGCGGTTCAGAGCCGCACTGCACGAGCTCACCAGCATGCTCGTCTACGAGGCCACCCGCGACGTGGCCGTCAGCGAGTACGAGATCCGGACGCCAGTGGCGTCCGCTAAGGGCTACCGGCTCGCCAATCCGCCGGTGCTCGTGCCGGTGCTGCGCGCGGGGCTCGGCATGGCCGACGCGGCGCTCGCGATGATCCCGGACGCCACGATGGGCTTCGTCGGCCTCGCGCGCGACGAGGAGACGCACGAGCCGTACGCCTATATGGAGTCGCTGCCCGACGACCTGTCCGGGCGGCACGTGATCGTGCTCGACCCGATGGTCGCCACCGGCGGCTCGCTGCTGCGCTGCTGCGAGATGATCGCCTCGCGCGGTTGCGTCGACATCTCCCTGGTGTGCGTCCTGGCCGCGCCGGACGGCGTCGAGAAGTTGACCGCGAGCGGCCTGAAGATGCGCATGACCACCGCCGCGGTGGATCCGCGATTGAACGACAAGGCCTATATCGTCCCGGGCCTGGGCGACGCCGGCGACCGCCAGTTCGGTGCCTACCGCCGCTTCTGACCGACGCGCGCCAACGGGGCCGGGCGCGCGAAGCGCGCCGGGCCCCTCCGCAAGTCGACAGAGGCGCAGACCGCCTGCATGATCCCTGCGGGCCCGGGTGCTCTGCGCTCGGGCCCGCTCCCTGCTCGGGTGCTTCAGTGCGGGACTCCCAGGATGCCCGCCACTTCGGCCCTGAGGGCCGCCAGCGTCGCGCGGGCCCGTTCCCTGGCGGCGGTCAGGTCGCCTCCGGCCTCCTCGTGGACCTCCAGGTACGCCTTCAGCTTCGGCTCGGTGCCGCTCGGGCGGGCCACCACCCGCGCGCCGGCCGTCGCGATGGTGACGACGTCGGCGTCCGGGAGGCGGTCGACGTACTCCGTCACCGACTCGTCCAGCAGGGTCGACGGCCGGTGGGACCGCAGGCGCTTCATGCAGGCGGCGATCTCGCTCAGGTCTTCGACCCGGACCGAGAGCTGCCCGGTCTCGTAGACGCCGAACTCCTCGGCCAGCTCGTCGAGGCGGTCGGTGAGCGTGGCGAACCTCGCGGCCTGCCCCGCGGCGATCTCGGAGACGACGAGGGCCGCCGAGATCCCGTCCTTGTCGCGCAGGAGCTCCGGCGCGACGCAGTAGCCCAGGGCCTCTTCGAAGGCGAACGCCAGGTCGGCGCCGGCTCGTGCGAGCCACTTGAAGCCGGTCAGGGTCTCCTCGTAACCGAAGCCGCGCCTCTCGCACATGGCCTTCAGCTGCGTCGTGGAGACGATGGTGGTGGCGTAGGTCCCGGCCCGGCCCTTGCGCATCCAGTGGTCGGCCAGCAGCACGCCCACCTCGTTGCCGGTCAGCTGCCGCCAGGTCCCGTCGCCGTCCGGGACGGCCACCGAGCAGCGGTCGGCGTCCGGGTCCAGGGCGAGGGCCACGTCCGCGCCCTCCTCGATCGCCAGGGCCTTGAGCAGGTCGATCGCGCCCGGCTCCTCGGGGTTCGGGAAGGAGACGGTCGGGAAGTCGGGGTCGGGCTCGGCCTGCTCGCGCACGAGTTTCGGAGTCCCGAACCCGGCGCGCTCCATGGCCCGCACGAGCGTTCGGCCGCCGACGCCGTGCATCGGGGTGGCGACCGCGGCGAGGCGCTTGGGGTCGTCGGGGTCGACGACGGAGCAGATCGCCGCCAGGTATTCGTCCACGATGGATTCATCAAGGATCTCGCCGTCGTCGCCCAGCGGGACCTCCGAGAGCGGCCCCAGGTCGGCGATCGCCTGCTCGATCTCAGTGTCGGCCGGCGGCACGATCTGCGCGCCCGCGCCGAGCTCGCCGCCGAGCTCGCGCCCCAGGTAGACCTTGTATCCGTTGTCCTGGGGCGGATTGTGGCTCGCGGTCACCTGCACCGCGGCCGCGCCGTCGAGCCTGGTGACGGCGAACGCGGTCACCGGCGTCGGCAGCGGCTCCGGCATGACCAGCGCGCGGCGGCCCGAGCCGGTGACGACGCGGGCGGTCTCGGTGGCGAAATCGCGGCTGCCGTGCCGCGCGTCGTAGCCGATGACGACCGGTCCGGTGGCGCCCTTGGCGTCGAGCCAGTTCGCGAGCCCGGCGGCGGCGGCGCGGACCACGGCACGGTTCATGCCGTTCGGCCCGGCCCGCAGCGGGCCCCGCAGTCCGGCCGTGCCGAATTGGAGGCGGCCGGCGAAGCGGTCGGCCAGTTCTTCGGCGGTCTCGGGGAGGGCGTCGAGGAGCCGGTAGAGCTCGTCGCGGCTGGTCTTGTCAGGGTCGTCGGTGATCCAGGTGAGCACTTCGGCGCGAAGGGCGTCGAGACCGGTCACGTTTCCCGTGTGCGAGGACTCCATGCGGAAATCCTCGCACACCCGGCGCGGCCGGGACACCTGTTGCGGCTGGTGTGGCCTCAACCGGTCTCGAACGACCGCAGCGCCTCGTCGTAGACCTGCTGTGATAGATCCCAGGCGTCGGCGGGGCCTGCGATGAACACGCCGAACGTCGTCCCGTCGCCGGCGTCCACGATGGCCCAGACGGAGTGGCGTTCGGCGCCGGTGGCGATGTCCGTGCCGGTGTACTCGAGGACGGTGCCGCTCATGCCGCCGAACTGGACGGGTTCGAGCCGCAGCTGTTCGGTGTCGCTGGTGTCGTCGAGCCCGTTCTCGTAGAAGTCGCCGAGGTAGGCCCCGGGGTCGGAGGCGCCGCGGTCGGAACCGGAGTAGAACCGGACCCACTGGGTGTCGTCCTCGGTGTTGAAGTAGCTGGCGAAGTCCTCGCCGGTGATGCCCTCGCCCCAGCCGGCGGGGTAGTTCACGCTGAAGCCGTCGCCGGAGTGCGCGGCGGTGTCGAAGCTCGGGCCGGTCTCCTCGTCGCCTTCGCCGCCTTCTTCGGGGGAGCCTTCGTCGGCGGGGGACTCCTCAGTGGTCTGGCCGGGGTCCTCGCCCGCGGTTCCTCCGCCGTCGCCGCCGACCTGCCACTGGTACAGCAGGTAGCCCAGGCTGAGGACGACGAGCAGGCACACCACGGCGATCGCGAGCTTCTTGACGGCGCCCGACCTCCCGCCGTCGGGTTCGGCCTCGCGGGCCGGCGGGCGCGTGGGCGGCGGCGAGACCTCTTGTTGGGCCGACGAGGGCAGGGCGCCCCGGCTCGGCGTCTCGGTCTGGGCTCGGCCGGGCGTCGCGCCGGCGGCGAGGGGCCCGGACAGCAGTGCGGCCAGCTCCCGGCGGACCTGGTCGAGCGGGTAGCGATGCTGCGGTTCCTTGGCGAGCATGCCGCCGAGCAGCGGCGTGAGCGGACCGGCGTTGCGGGGGTTCTCCGGCGGATCCTGGACGACCGCGCGCATCGTGGAGACCGCGTCGCCCCGGTCGAACGGCGGGCGTCCCTCGACGGCCGCGTACAGGGTGACGCCGAGGCTGAAGACGTCGCTGGCGGCTTCGGCCGGCTGCCCGATGGCGCGCTCGGGCGCGATGTAGTGGGCACTGCCGAGGACCTTGCCGGGGGTGGTGCCGCCGGACATTTGGTTCATCTGTGCCGCACCGAAGTCGGAGAGCACGCAACGGCCGTCGACGGAGATGAGGACGTTGCCGGGCTTGACGTCGCGGTGGATGATCCCGGCCTCGTGGGCGGACTGGAGGGCGCCGACCAGGGCCAGGCCGATCTTCGCGGCCACACGCGGAGGGAGCGGCCCGTCGCTGGTGAGGATGTCGGCCAGGCTCCGCGACTGGAGCAGCTCCATGACGATCCACGGCAGCCCGGAGTGCTCGACGACGTCGAAGACGCGGATCACGGACGGGTGTGACAGCCCGGCGGCGATCTGGGCCTCGCGCCTGGACCGGTCGATGAGCTGCGTGCGTTCGCCAGGCGGCAGGTCCGGCGGTAGGAAGACCTCTTTGAGCGCGACTTCGCGGCGCAGCACGGTGTCGTTGGCGCGCCACACCGACCCGTTGCCGCCCTTGCCGACGAGGTCGACGAGCTGGTAGCGGTCGCCGACCATGTCGCCGGGCTTAGCGTGGTGGCCGGGCGCGGCGGGGGAGTTGTAGCCGAACGAGGACTGGGACTGCCTGCCGTAGTCGTCGCCGACGGCGAAGCTCTGCCCGTAGTTGCCGTAATTGCCGCTGTGGCCGCCCTGTCCGTAGGCGCCGGAGTCGCCGTAGCCGCCGCCGTACGGATCGCGGTTGTAGGAGGACGAGTCGGCGAAGCGCGCGCCGAGCGAGGGGTGGGGATCTCGGCCGCCGGGCGGCGGCGACCCGTATGATGAGCCTCCCATGCCTCCGGAGACCCCGTAGGCCCCAGAGGAATCGGGAGCGCGCCGCTGCGGCGGCACCGTCCCGGAGCGGGGGTCCTCCCATCCACCGGGACCGCCGCGACCGTAGTCAGCTGAGTACGTCATTCGGCTACTCCTCGCGAGGGCTCCTCAATAGTTTGCCGTGTCCGCGCCACCGTCCGCATGCCGGGTTGATCCATCGGGCCCGGCAGGCCCTCCCGAAGACGCCGCTCAACCATTAGGATCGCAAGGATGCACCCGCCCACGCAAGGCCGAGGCAGAGTCGAGATCCGACCCGTCTACGGACCCGAAGACCTCGCCGACGACCTGCCCGAACGGCTCGGAGACCCCGGCTCATTCCCGTACACGCGCGGCATCCACCCCACCATGTACACCTCGCGGCCCTGGACCATGCGCCAGTACGCCGGCTTCGCCACCGCCGCCGAGTCGAACCGACGCTACCGCGACCTGCTCGCGAACGGAACCGCCGGTCTGAGCGTCGCCTTCGATCTGCCGACGCAGATGGGCTACGACTCCGACGCGCCCGAGGCGGCCGGGGAGGTCGGCAAGGTCGGGGTCGCGATCGACTCCATCGACGACATGCGGACCCTGTTCGACGGCATCCCCCTCGACGAGGTCTCCACGTCGATGACCATCAACGCCCCCGCCGCGGTCCTGCTGCTGCTCTACCAGCTCGTCGCCGAGGAGCAGGGCGTCGACCCCGCCTCCCTGCGCGGCACGATCCAGAACGACATCCTCAAGGAGTACATCGCGCGCGGGACCTACATCTTCCCGCCAGCGCCGAGCCTGCGCCTGGTCAGCGACACGTTCGCGTACTGCGCCGCCGAACTGCCGCGGTGGAACACGATCTCGATCTCCGGCTACCACATGGCCGAGGCCGGGGCGACCCCCGCGCAGGAGCTCGCGTTCACCCTCGCCGACGGCATCGAGTACGTCAACTGCGCGCTCGCCGCCGGTCTCGACGTCGACGACTTCGCGCCCCGCCTGTCGTTCTTCTTCGTGGCCCGTTCGGCGGTCCTCTCCGAGGTCGCCAAGTTCCGCGCGGCCCGCCGACTGTGGGCGCACATCATGCGCGACCGTTTCGGCGCGAAGGACCCCAGGTCGCTCAAGCTGCGCTTCCACACACAGACCGCGGGGGTCGAGCTCACGGCCCAGCAGCCCGAGGTGAACATGGCCCGCGTGACGGTCCAGGCCCTCGCCGCCGTCCTGGGCGGGACGCAGTCGCTGCACACCAACGCCTACGACGAGGCCATCGCCCTGCCCACCGACACCTCCGCGCGACTGGCCCTGCGCACCCAGCAGGTCATCGCCGCCGAGACCGACCTGACCGACACCGTCGACCCCTTCGCCGGCTCCTACGCCGTCGAGGCCCTCACCGACGGGATCGAGGCGGAGGCGCGGACCCTCATCGACGCGGTCTTCGCGCACGGTTCGGCCACCGAAGCGATCGAGGCGGGCTTTCAGAAGGGCGAGATCGAGCGCAGCGCCTACGAGACGGCCAAGCGCATCGACGCCGGCGAGCAGATCGTCATCGGCGTCAACGCCCACACCGGCAACGGTGACGAGGTCCCCTACAAGCCGCTGCGAGTCGACCCCGCGATCGAGGCGGCCCAGATCGAGCGGCTCCGCGCCAGGCGCGGAGCCCGCGACTCCTCGGCGGTGGAGGCGGCCCTTTCCGGCCTGCGGGCCGCCGCGGTCGGAACGGACAACATCCTCCATCCCCTCAAGGCGGCGCTCGCCGCGGGGGCCACCGTCGGCGAGGCCTGCGGCACGCTCGCGGAGGAATGGGGCCGATACGTCCCCGTCGACAGTTTGTAGTCCCATTGTCACCGAATGGCGGAAGCGGACAATCTGTGTGCCGTCGTGATTGCGGGCCCGCGTAATACTGGCTCCGGACGCGTCACCGGAACCGGCCGAGTCCGTCCTGTTATTGAAAAGTCGGATCAGGGCCGTAACTTTTTGAATCGGCAAGCGTTATGCAACACAACGGCGTCCTCGGCCGTGCGGGCGACTGCCGTGCCGCCACTTAGCGCACGGTCTTCGATCACGCTGAGTGCCAAGGTAATGCGATTTCGCGGTGGGTGTTCCACCGGCCCGACCGGGCCCGGTGGGGAAACGTCGCTCATCCCGGCGCAAGCCGCGACGGAGAGCGATCGGGTTTAAGCTTGCCCAGTCGTCCTCCTTTGGCGCTGATTCACGAACGCGAATTGAGAGGCGCGAAGGAATGTACACGCTCACTGCGGAGAATGTCGTCGAAATGGGTACAGCCACCAAGTCCAATAAGGCCCGCCCGACCGACGCGGAGGCGCTGAAGTCCCGCGTGCTGGTACCGGCTGCACTGCCCTCGCTCGGCACTTCACCTGGTCCCACCGCATCGGAGCCCCCAGCCATGTCCACATCGTTGCCCGACTTCCTCGACGCCTGGCTCGAAATCCACTTCGACGAGCTCGTCGCCGCCCGCCGCCACATCCACGCCAATCCGCGGCTGTCGCGCCAGGAGCACGACACGGCCGACTTCGTCGCCGCGCAACTGCGCGAGGCCGGCCTCAAGCCGCAGTTCATCCCCGACGGAACAGGGCTGACCTGCGATATCGGCGACGGCGACCGGGTCATCGCGCTGCGGGCCGACATGGACGCACTGCCCATCCAAGACCCCAAGGACGTCCCCTACCGCTCGACCGTCGACGGCGTGTGCCACGCATGCGGCCACGACGCCCACACCGCGATGATCGCGGGGGTCGGCCGCGTCCTCGCCGAGCTGTCGAGCCGCGGCGAGCTGCCCGGCCGGTTCCGGCTGATCTTCCAGCCCTCGGAGGAGCAGTTCCCCTCCGGTGCGCCCACCATGATCAAGCACGGCGCGCTCACCGACGTCGCCGCGATCTTCGCGTTCCACTGCGACCCGCAGTTCCTCGCCGGACAGGTCGCCGTCCGCAACGGGCCGCTCACCGCCGCCTGCGACGTCATGGAGATCCGGATGTCAGGCCGCGGCGGCCACACCTCGCGCCCGCACCTGACCACCGACATCATCAACGCCATGAGCCGCGTCATCGTCGACATGCCGGCGCTCGTGAACCGCCGCATCGACCCGCGACAGGCCGTCGCGATCGTCTTCGGCGCCGTCCAGGCCGGCGAGGCCGCCAACGCGATCCCCGAAGAGGCCCTCGCGCGCGCCACCATCCGCATGCAGGGCCGCGAGACCTGGCAGATGATCCCCGACCTCGTCCAGGAGGTCACCCGCTCGGTCGCCCGCTCCTCGGGCGTCGAATGCGAGATCGACTACCAGCGCGGCGTCCCGCCGGTCGTCAACGACCGACTCGCCTCGGCGATGTTCGCCGGCGCCACCGCCGCCGCCCTCGGCGAACAGGCCGTGGCCGAAGCTCCGATGTCGATGGGCGGAGAGGACTTCGCCTACTACCTGGAGCACGTCCCCGGCGCGATGGCGCGCCTCGGCGTCGGCCGCCCCGGCGTCGAATGCGACATCCACCAGGGGAACTTCGACATAGACGAGACCGCGCTCGGCCACGGCGTGCGAGTCATGGTCCACACCGCGCTGGCCGCCGCAGCGAGCCCCGCCTTCTGAAGTAACTCCGCGATCGGGCGCTTTCGCAGGGCCTCGACGTAGTCCTCGGGGGCGCCCGCCGCCTCGGCGGCGCGCAGGATCTCGTCGAGGTACCACTCGCTCGGCATGCCGCCCTCGAAACCCTCGAAGACGTAGAGCCACACCGAGCGGTTGCCCTCCAGCGTCACCGCCTGCGAGTGCATCTTGCGGTACAGGCCGGAGTTGAATCCCTCCAGCTCGTCGAGGACCGCGCGGTCGGCCGGGTCGAGGTCGTACAGCGACACGAACACCCGGTCGCCGGGCTCCTCCACCACCGTCGCCACCGCCGATTCCCAGCCGAGATCGTCGCCGGCGAACGTCATTCGCCAGCCCTCCAGCCAGCCCGTTCCCACAAGCGGAGAACGTGGGCATGTCGCCCGCATGCGGGCCGGGTCTAGATTCGAGCCATACGCGGCATAGAGATGCACGACTCGAAGATACCCTGGAACCTGCCCGCGCAGAAGCATCCCTGACACCGAAAGGCCCAACAGTGGCACGTGTAGCGATCATCGGAGGAGGACCGGCCGGATACGAGGCCGCCCTCGTGGCGTCTCAGCTCGGCGCCGACGTCACCCTCATCGAAGCCACCGGAGCCGGAGGCGCCTGCGTCCTCTCCGACTGCGTGCCCTCCAAGACCTTCATCGCCGCCTCCAACGTCCTCACCGAGATCCACGAGAGCACCCAGATGGGCGTCGGCGCCGTCGACACCACCATCGACGCCAAGGCCGTCAACTCCCGGGTGCGGCGCCTCGCCACCCAGCAGTCCGCCGACATCGCCCAGAAGGTCGCCGCCGCCGGAGTCGACATCGTCTACGGGCGCGCCGCCCTGCTCGACAACAAGATCAACTACGTCCACCGCGTACACGTCGTCCCGATCGACGGCGAACCGTACGACCTCGACTGCGATGTCGTCCTCGTCTGCACCGGCGCCACGCCCCGCACCCTCGTCACCGCGCCGACCGACGGCGAACGCATCCTCTCCTGGCGCCAGCTCTACGACCTCGACGACCTGCCCGAGCGCCTCATCGTCGTCGGATCCGGCGTCACCGGCGCCGAGTTCGCCTCCGCCTACCTCGCCATGGGCTGCGAGGTCACGCTCATCTCCTCGCGCGACCGCGTCATGCCCCACGAGGACGCCGAGGCCGCCGAAACCGTCGGCAAGGTCTTCCGCAAGCGCGGCATGGACATCCGGAGCAACACCCGGGCCGCGTCCGCCCGCCGCACCGACACCGGCGTCGAGGTCGAGCTCGACGACGGCTCGACCGTCACCGGCAGCCACGCCCTCATCTGCGTCGGATCCATCCCCAACTCCGACGACCTCGGCCTGCACGCCTACGGCGTCGACATCGACGAACGCGGATTCATCCCCGTCGACAAGGTCTCGCGCACCAACGTCCCGGGCGTGTACGCAGCCGGCGACGTCACCGGCGTCCACGCCCTCGCCTCGGTCGCCGCCATGCAGGGCCGCATCGCGATCTGGCACGCCCTCGGCGAGGCCGTCCGGCCGCTCAAGCTCCGCAACGTCGCAGCGAACGTCTTCACCGACCCCGAACTCGCCTCCGTCGGCGTGTCCCAGTCCGAGGTCGACGCCGGGACGGCCGACTGCCGCGCCGTACTGCTGCCGCTGACGTCGAACCCGCGCGCCAAGATGGTCGACCGCACCGAGGGCTTCGTGAAGCTGTTCGCATGGAACTCCTCGGGGATCGTCGCCGGCGGCGTCGTCGTCGCCTCCCGCGCCTCGGAGCTCATCCACCCGATCGCGCTGGCCGTCGAGCAGCGCCTCACCGTCGAGCAGCTGGCGCGGACGTTGACGATCTACCCGTCGCTGTCGGGCTCGATCGCCGAGGCCGCCCGCCAGCTCATGGAGTACTAGGCCGTCTGTGATCGCCTCGAGCGGAGTCGGATCCGAGTCGGGGCCGTCCGAACGCGGCCCAGGCACGCGAAAGGCCCGCGGCATTACCGCGGGCCTCGTCGGTCTCGCGTTCACTCGAAGGTCTCCACCCGCAGGTGGCGCAGCAGGTGGACGTCGTTGGCGGCGCCGGTGGAGGCGGCGAAGCCGAACTTGAACGTATCGGGCGCCTCGACCGGCACGGTCGCCTCCAAGACCCGCTGCCAGCCGTCGCCGTCGAGGAAGTCGATGTCGACGGTGACCTCCGGCATCGGGTCGTCGTTGACCTTGAGTTTCACCAGGCGCTTCGCCGCCTCCAAGGAGTCGACGCTGAGCGCTTCGGGGAAGGAGCTGCCGTACAGGTCGTCTCCCCTGACTCCGGTGCCGACGATCTCGTCGGTGGCGGTGGTGGCGAGCAGGCAGTAGCCCTCGGAGCCCGAGCCGGGGCCGCGCAGGGCGACATTGTCGGGGGCGCGGGCGGTGCTGGTCTGGAGGTGGTCGGGCGCCCGCTGGTTCTCCGGGCAGCCGGTGCCGCGGCCCTCGGTGTCGGCCGAGAAGTTGCCCCAGGAGTCGAGGCCGAGCCCGAGGTAGCCGCCGTCGACGCCCGAGAGGTCGCCGAGTTGGGCGTAGCCGAGGCTGCCGCCGTAGGCGCCCGCCTCGGCCAGATCCGTCTCGCCGTCGACGAGGAAGAACGAGATGCCGTCGGCTCCGGCCCCGCCGTACTGGTACTGCGCGAAGTGGACCTCGATGCCGCCGTCGTTCTCGAGCGGCCGGTTGTAGAGGACGCCGCTGGTCTTGAACCCGCCGGCGTCGGTGAGCTGGAGGTATCCGGGCGTCTCGCCCGCCATGGGCACCGGCCCCAGGCTCTCTGCGTCGCACGGGCTGAAGACGCCGGTCTCTGTCGCCCCGGTGAGGCAGGCCGAGCCGAGCGGGATGAAGTCGTCGTCCACGACTTCGTCGCCGTTGAAGTGGCCCTCGACCAGGAGGGACTTGGCCTCCTCGCGGTCCGGGGACTGGGCGGCGGCCGGCAGGGCGATCATACCGGTGGCGATCATCATCGCCCCCGCGCCGAACATGGCAGTGCGTTTCACAGGTGCTCCTTCTGAATCATCGGGCGATTACAGAAAGAAGCTATATGGAATAGTCTGCAATGTACCGCTGATCGCCTAAATCGGAGTGTTCACCCGTCTTCGCGCGGTAACCAGCTGCTGGGAACCGGTGCGCCCTCGGTGTAGCCGGCCGCCGACTGCACGCCGACCGCGGCGCGCTCGTGGAACTCGGCCAGGCTCACCGCCCCCGCGTACGTCGCCGACGAGCGCACGCCCGCCACGATCGAGTCGAGGAGGTCCTCCACGCCGGGGCGAGTCCGCTCCAGGTACATCCGGCCCGAGGAGATGCCCTCCTCGAACAGGGCCTTGCGGGCCTGTTCGAACGCCGAGTCGGTGGCGCTGCGGGCCTTCACCGCCCGGGCCGACGCCATCCCGAAGCTCTCCTTGTACGGCTTGCCGTCCGCGTCGTAGTGCATGTCGCCCGGCGACTCGTGCGTCCCGGCGAACCAGGAGCCGATCATGACGTTCGAGGCCCCGGCCGCGAGCGCCAGCGCGACGTCGCGCGGGTGCCGCACACCCCCGTCGGCCCACACGTGCTTGCCGAAGCGGCGCGCCGTGGCGGCGCATTCGAGGACCGCTGAGAACTGCGGCCGGCCGACGCCGGTCATCATCCTCGTCGTGCACATCGCGCCCGGGCCCACGCCGACCTTCACGATGTCGGCGCCGGCGTCGATGAGGTCGATCGTGCCTTCGGCGGTGACGACGTTTCCCGCGGCGATGGGTGTCTCCGGCGCGGCCTTGCGCGCCAGCTTGAGGGCCTCCAGCATCTTCTCCTGGTGGCCGTGCGCGGTGTCCACGACGATGAGGTCGGCGCCGGCCTCGACCAGTGCGCTGGCCTTGCCGGTGACGTCGCCGTTGATGCCGATGGCGACGGCGACGCGCAGACGCCCTGTCGCGTCGGTGTTCGGCGTGTAGAGCGTGTTGCGCAGCGCGCCGGACTTGGTGAGGACGCCGTGGAGGCGGCCGGTGTCGTCGAGGACGGGCGCGAGCTTGACGTTGGCCTCTTCGAGGATGTCGAAGGCCTCGGCGTCGGTGATGCCCTGCGGCAGGGTGACGAGCCGGTCCGAGGCGACCTGTTCGAGCTGGGTGAACCGGTCGACGCCGCGGCAGTCGGCCTCGGCGACCACGCCGAGCGGGCGGTCCTCGGAGTCGACGACGATGACCGCGCCGTGCGCCCGCTTGGGGAACAGCGCGATGGCCTCGGCGACGGTGGCGGCGGGCGGCAGGGTCAGGGCCGTGTCGCAGTCGAGCGGCCGGGACTTGACCTTCGCGATGACGTCGGTGACGACTCCGACGGGAATGTCCTGCGGGATGACCGCGAGTCCGCCGCGGCGGGCCAGGGTCTCTGCCATGCGCCGGCCCGACACGGCGGTCATGTTCGCCGCGATGATCGGGACGGTGTTGCCGGTGCCGTCGGCGGTCGACAGGTCCACGTCCAGGCGTGAGGTGACCGCCGACCGGTTGGGGACCATGAAGACGTCCGCGTAGGTCAGATCGTGTCCGGGCTGGTCGTCGATGAAGCGCATGGTTGCAGGCCCCCTCGGTGTCGTGCGGCGTCCCCGCAGCACGACACTCTAGCTGGTTCGCGTCGGCCGTCGCAGTGCTTGTGGTGCCATGCACAGCGACTTTCATTGTCCCTCGGGAGGGTGGTGCGCGTAAGTCGGTGATCTGACAAACCTGGGCGCCGGCGGAGACTACGTCCCCGATGGCTACTTCCAGGCCCGTCACGGTGCCGGACTTGTGCGCCTCGATGGGCTGCTCCATCTTCATGGCCTCCAGGACCACGATGGTGTCGCCCTTGACGACGCTCTGGCCGTCGCTGACCGCGACCTTTACGATCGTGCCCTGCATCGGCGAGGGCAGGCTGTCGCCGCCGACGACCGCTCCGGAGTCGGACTTCTTCTTCGGACCGCGTTTGCGCGGCTTGGACGAGGAGGCGCCGCTGAGCAGTTCGGCGGGGACGCTCACTTCGAGGCGCTTGCCTCCGACCTCGACGACGAGGCTGGTGCGCTCCTCTGCGGTGTCGCCGACGCCGGCGGCGGCGTCGAACGGTTCCAGGGTGTTGTCCCACTCGGTCTCGATCCAGCGGGTGTGGACAGTGAACTCGCCGGCGAAGGCGGGGTCGTCGAGAACGGTGCGGTGGAACGGCAGAACCGTGGCCATGCCCTCGACCTCCATCTCGGCGAGGGCGCGCCGCGAGCGCTGGAGGGCCTCGGCGCGGGTGGCGCCGGTGACGATGACCTTGGCCAGCAGCGAGTCGAAGTTCCCGTCGATGACGGTGCCCTCCTCGATGCCGGTGTCGACGCGCACGCCGGGGCCCGAGGGCAGCTTGAGCCTGGTGACGGTCCCGGGGGCGGGCAGGAAGCCGCGGCCGGGGTCCTCGCCGTTGATGCGGAACTCGATGGAGTGGCCCCTCGGCTCGGGGTCCTCGGTGATGTCGAGGCGCTCGCCGGAGGCGATGCGGAACTGCTCGCGGACGAGGTCGATGCCGCTGGTCTCCTCGGAGACGGGGTGCTCGACCTGGAGGCGGGTGTTGACTTCCAAGAAGGAGATGGTGCCGTCGGTGCCGACGAGGAATTCGACGGTGCCGGCGCCGTGGTAGTCGGCCTCTTTGCAGATCGCCTTGGCGGCGCTGTGGATCGTGGCGCGCTGCTCGTCGCTCAGGAACGGCGCGGGAGCCTCCTCGACGAGCTTCTGGTGGCGCCGCTGGAGAGAGCAGTCGCGGGTGCCGACGACCACGACGTTGCCGTGGGTGTCGGCCAGGACCTGCGCCTCGACGTGGCGGGGCCGGTCGAGGTAGCGCTCGACGAAGCACTCGCCGCGCCCGAAAGCGGCCTCGGCCTCTCGGACGGCCGAGTCGAACAGGTCCGGGATCTCTCCGCGTTCGCGCGCGACCTTGAGGCCTCGGCCGCCGCCGCCGAAGGCGGCCTTGATCGCGACGGGCAGGCCGTGCTCGTCGGCGAAGGCGAGAATTTCGTCGGCGTCTTTGGCGGGCTCCTTGGTGCCGGGCACGAGCGGCACGTCGGCACGCATGGCCAGGTGGCGGGCGGTGACCTTGTCGCCGAGGTCGCGGATGGACTGCGGGGTGGGGCCGATCCAGGTGAGTCCGGCGTCGATGACGGCCTGCGCGAACTCGGCGTTCTCAGAGAGGAAGCCGTAGCCGGGGTGGACGGCGTCGGCCTCGCTGCGCTCGGCGACGCGCAGGAGCTTGTCGATCCGCAGATAGGTGTCGGCGGCAGTGAGGCCGTCGAGGGCGAACGCCTCGTCGGCCAGGAGGGTATGTGGAGCGTCTCGATCGCCGTCGGCGTAGACGGCGACGGACTCGAAGCCGGCGTCGCGGCAGGCCCGAATGACTCTCACCGCTATTTCGCCGCGGTTGGCGATCAATACCTTGCGCACGTCCCGCAGTGTAATGCTCCAGTCTCCGTGCCCGATCCCACGTGCCGGTCGAGGCGTGCGCAAAAACGGGACAAAGCAGGCTTATTTTGTGGCTACCCGACAGTTCTCTTTGTGGATTTTTTGAGGTGATGTATCGAACGCTCGTTAAGGCGAGCGCTCACTTGAAGGTCGACTGCCACTGTTCGACCGCCGGGTTCTGGAAATCGTCGGTGCGAATCGCCTCGCGCCGGTTCTCGTTCTCGACGGGGCTGGGAACGGCGCCGAGGTCGAGCTCGCCGGACTCGATCCTCGCCGCCGTGGTCTCGCACCACTCGGCGTCGACGACCATCAGGTCGGTCTGGCGCTTGAGCATCGCCCGAACGTGCGGCGGCAGGAACTCCTCCTCGCGGCCCGGCGCGCACTCGCCGGTGGTGGAGGCCAGGAGCACCGTCACGGCCTCGATGCGGGAGTAGAGGATCTCGGCGCGTCGGCGCAGCATCGCCGTGTTCTCGTTCTTGCCGAGCACATTCGCGAACGACCAGGCGGTGTGGAACGGGTCGTCGGCTTGCGCCACGTTCCACAGCTTCTCCCGAACGAGCCGCTGAAACTCGCTCTCGCCTGTCACAGTGATCCGATACGTTGTCCGAGCTGGACGGTCGTCCACCGATTCGGTCGCGACCACCTCGATCAGCCCGTCGGTCGTGAGCTTCTTGAGCGCGTGGTAGATCGAGCCCGCTCCGATCTCGCCGACCCCCGGCATCCGCCACGAGTCGAGCTCGCGGCGCACGAGGTAACCGTGGACGGGGCCAAGCCATCGGACCAGGCCGAGGACGAGAAGTCGCGTGCTCCACATGCCGACAATAGTATAGCTTTGACTATCGCCACTGCCATGGGTATACCTGTTTGCGCCCAACGCAACTGCATGTTTATAGTCAAATTTGAACAAGGAACCGCGGCCCGCTCGGGCCGCTCGGAAACCCACCCGTGAGGTACCCATGCTCATCGAAACCAAGGGGCTGAAGAAGACCTTCAAGTCCCGCGGGAAGGAAGTCGAGGCCGTCCGCGGCGTCGACCTTGCCGTGAAAGAAGGAGAGATCTTCGGGCTCCTCGGCCCCAACGGCGCCGGGAAGACCACGACGATGCGGATGCTCTCCACGCTCATCGAGCCCACCGAGGGCCGCGCCGTCGTCTGCGGACACGACCTCGCCGGCGACCAGGCCGGCGTCCGCCGCGACATCGGCTACGTCGGCCAGGAGGGCGGCACCTGGGGCGAGGTCACCGCCCGTGATGAGCTCATCATGCAGGGCCGCCTCTACGGCATGTCCAAGCGGACGGCCTCTGATCGCGCCGAGACCGTCCTGGAGGCCTTCCAGCTCACGGAGTTCGCCGACCGCAACATCAAGACGTACTCCGGCGGCCAGAAGCGCCGTCTCGACATCGCCCTGGGCATCATGCACGAGCCCAAACTGCTCTTCCTCGACGAGCCCACCACCGGCCTCGACCCGCAGTCGCGGGCCCACATGTGGGACGAGGTCCGGGCGCTGCGCGAGCGGGGCACCGCGATCTTCCTGACCACCCACTACCTCGACGAGGCCGACGCCCTGTGCGACCGGCTCGCGATCATCGACCACGGCGAGATCGTCACCGAAGGCACCCCGCTCGCGCTCAAGAAAGAGGTCGCCGGCGACGTGGTCGCCATCGGCGTCAACGGCCGGTCCGAAGCGGCCCAGAACCTGCTCGGCGCCGAGGACTTCGTGCGCGAGGTCGAGGCCGGCGGGGCTGATCCCGCCACCGGGATCGCCGTCATGCGCCTCTATGTGGACGACGGCTCCACCGCCCTGCCCGCACTGCTGCGCGCCCTCGACGGCGCCGACATCGCCGCCGCGTCAATCGAGCTGCACCGGCCCAGCCTCGACGACGTGTTCCTGAAGCAGACCGGCCGGTCGCTGCGCGAAGAGGAGACCGCCGCATGAAAGCCCTCCGCGACACCTGGCTCGTCTACTCCAGGGCCATGAAGCTCAACATCAAACAGCCGGTCTGGCTCGTCGTCATGCTGGTCCAGCCGCTGTACTTCCTCGTCTTCTTCGCACCGCTGCTCAACTCGCTCGACGGTCAGCGGGGATTCGAGTCCGGTGCGATGGAGACGTTCGTGCCCGGACTGATCATCATGATGGCCCTGTTCGGCTCCACCTTCGTCGGCTTCGGCCTCATCGCCGAACTGCGGCAAGGCGTCATCGAACGGATGCGGGTCACCCCGGTCAGCCGGGTCGCGCTCCTGATCGGACGCACCTTCGCGACGGTAACCACGACGCTCGTCCAGGCCCTCATCCTCGTGCTGTTGGCATCGCCGGTAGGCGGCCTGGCGATCTACTGGCCCGGTGTCTTCCTCATGTTCGGGATCATCATCCTGACCTCGTTCATGCTGGGCGCCCTTTCGTACGGGGTGGCGATCGTTCTCAAGAGCGAGGACACGCTCGCGCCGGTGCTCAACACGGTCGTCCAGCCGGTCATGCTGCTCTCTGGCATCATGCTGCCGATGGCACTGGCGCCCAGTTGGCTCCAGAGCGTGGCCGACTTCAACCCGTTCTACTACGCCGTCGAGGCCGCCCGCGCGCTGTTCGCCGGAGACCTGGAGAGCAACTTCATCTGGCAGGCCGCAGTCTTCATCGGCGGCCTAGGAGTCCTGCTCGTCATCTGGGCGAGCCGCAAGTTCGCCCGCGCCGTCGCCTGAGACGCGCCCCGAACCCGCTGGAAACCGGGAACCACGAGACCGCCGCGAATCACCGGATTCGCGGCGGTCTCAGTATGTTCGGGCCCCAGCACCGTCTGCCATACGCATCGAACCGAGGCCGGTGAACTGCTTGCTAGGTATTGCGCGACAGGAGCCCGGCAATGGCCACGGGGGCGTCGGCGGGAGTGGTGTGGCTGATGGTTGTTCTGCGCCAAGGGCGGCGGCGAT
>NZ_JAKZEW010000047.1 GCF_022548875.1 Glycomyces sp. L485
GGGACCGACAGCAACTCGATCCGGATCGCACGGGTGATGGCCGTGGAAAGTTAACCCCTGGGCGGCAGCGGCTCGCAGCCGTGTTCGTAACCTGAGCCGCTGCCGAACCCGCACGAACTTCGTCCATCCTGGAGATCCGGCGACACGTGCAGAGTGAGGCGGCCGAAGCCCACGACTCCATAAGGGCCGTTTGAGGCCGGAGGCCCGGCCGCGCAAAGGCCGGGCCTCCTCGCGTCAGTCGGCGTCTCGGACGCCCAAGAGCTTCCGGGCCTCGATCGTCGACATCGCCGGGCGCTGGGCGAGTTCCGCCGCCTCAGCAGCTCGGCGTACCAGCTCCCCGTTGCCCGTCACCGGCCGACGTCTCGCGAAGGACACGGTGTCCTCCATGCCCACGCGCAGATGACCGCCGTGGGCGAGCGAAGCGAACATCACCGGAAGGGTCGTCCTTCCGATCCCCGTGGCCGAGAACGTCGTCCCCTCGGGCAGGTGGCGCCTGACGGCCTCGGCGAAGGCGGTCACGGTCGACGCGTCGCCCGCCGCCCCGCCCGGCACGCCGAGCACGAAATCGACGTGCACGTGGCCGCCGAACGGCGGCCCGTGCTTGTCCAGCAGGCGTTCCAGAGCCGGCAGGTGCCCCAGGTCGAACAGCTCGTACTCGGGCACCACCCCGTTGTCCCGCATCCGCCGGTGCAGCTCGACGATGAACTCCCAGCGGTTCATGAACACGCCGTCGCCGAAGTTCACCGTGCCCATCGTGCACGAGGCCATGTCCGGACCCGCGTCGAGCACCGCCAGCCGCTCAGCCTCGGGATCGGTGACCGCTCCGCCCGTCGACAACTGCACGATCAGGTCGGTCGAGTCCCTCAGAGCGGCGACCGTCTCGCGCAGCCGCCCCTGATCGAGCGTCGGCCTCGCCTCGGCGTCGCGGATGTGCACGTGGATCACCGACGCGCCCGCCCGCTCGCATTCGGCCGCCGTCGAGACCAGCTCGTCGATCGTCACCGGCAGCGCAGGGACCTCCCGCTTGTCGACCTCGGCGCCCGTGGGTGCCACCGTGATGAGCGTCGAGGGCATCTCAGGCTCCGAAGTCGATCGAGGGTTGCTCCTCGCGCCCGCTCGCCTCGCGCGACCGCGCCGCGGCCTCGTCACCGGCGGCCTTGGCCCGCACGGGCGGGTGCATGTTGGCCCACCACTGCTGGCCGGCCTTCGGGAGCGTGTCGATCGGGTCGTAGAACGGGTACCGGCGCGTCAGCGCGTCAGGGTCGTCGGCCTCGATCGAGGTCCGGTAGTTCTTCGTCCAGTACGAGATCCCCAGCTCGCGGTCGTACTCGGACAGCTGGTGGACCCAGCGCTTGCCGACCATGGGCACGTCGCAGATGATCCGCGGGGTCGCGTACCCGGGCAAGTAGCCCATGATCGCGGTCTGGAGTTCCTGGGCGCGGGCAACGGAGGTGCGCCAGTGCTCGGCGTTGGGGATCATGTCGCACATGTAGAAGTAGTACGGCAGGATGTTCGCCTCACCCTGCATGGCGAAGCACAGGTCGAGCAGGGCATCGGGTGTGTCGTTGACCCCGCGCATGAGCACGCCCTGGTTGCGCACGTCCCGTACGCCCGCGTCGAGCATGGCCGCGGCGGCGGCCGCGACGGCCGGTGTCACGGAGTTGGCGTGGTTGATGTGGGTGTGTATGGCGAGGTTGACACCCTGGCCCGCGGCGCGCTTGGCGACCCGGGCCATGCCCTCGACGATCTCGTCCTGGAGCCAGTGCTGCGGCAGCCCCATGAGCGCCTTGGTTGCCAGGCGGATGTCGCGGATGGTTTCGATCTCCAACAGCTGGTCGAGGAAGCGCTCCAGGTGCTTCCACGGGAGGTTGGCGACGTCGCCGCCGGAGACGACCACGTCGCGGACGCCCGGGTGGGCTCGCAGGTAGTCGAGGATCGCACTCTGGCGGTCGACCGGTTTGAGGGCGAGTCTGCGCTTGTCGACCGTGGGGGTGGAGTTGCCGACCAGGTCCATGCGGGTGCAGTGTCCGCAGTACTGAGGGCAGGTCGAGAGCAGCTCGGCGAGGACCTTGGTGGGGTAGCGGTGGGTCAGTCCCTCCACGGCCCACATGTCGTGCTCGTGGAGTGAATCGCGGGCGGCGAAGGGGTGGGAGGGCCAGTCGGCGCGCCGGTCGGAGGCGACCGGGAGCATGTAGCGGCGCACCGGGTCGGCGTAGAACGCGTCGGTCCACGAGCCCGGCGTGGTGTCGTCGAGATCGGTCCCCATCGTGTTGAGCATCTGCGGGGGCAGGAGCATCGACATCGTGGCGGACTGCTCCATGTCGGCGGCCAGGTCGTCGTAGAAGGAATCGTGCAGCCGGTCGCCGACTACGGTGCGCAACTGCCCCACGTTCTTGACGCAGTGCGTGCGCTGCCATTGGGCCGATGCCCAGTCATCGGCGGTGACGTCGCGCCAGCCGGGGAATCTGGTCCAGTCGGGCTCGACCAGCGTCCGTCGCCGGTACTGGTAGGGCTGCTCGATCAGGGCGGGCTGTCGCTCACCGGTCAGTCGATCAGTCACGTGTGTACCTCCATGTCCGGGATGTTGGCCCGGCAATCGCCTCAGACGACGGATAGCCGCCTTGTGACGAGGATAACCTTCCGTTACTGTTGTGCGCTAGGTCCCGCATATTGAGATCCAAAATATCCCTCATTACTGGAAGGGCGGCAACGATGTCGACAGGCTCACCGGTCGGATCGCACCGAGTCGTCAGCCCCACCGGGGTGCTGCCACAAGCAGCGGACAAACTAGACAGCAATCCTGAAATCGCCGAGAACGAAGTCCGCATCCGCGTCGAGCGACTCAACCTCGACGCCGCCTCCTACCGGCAGCTCCACACCGCGCACAGCGGCGACGGCGCCGCCATCAGGGCGGACGTGCTCGACGTCATCGAGCGGCGCGGCAAGATGCACAACCGGGCCACCGGCTCCGGCGGCATGCTCATCGGCACCGTCGACGCCGTCGGCGATCGTTCCCCGCTCGGCCTCAAGGCCGGCCAGAAGGTCGCCACGCTCGTCTCCTTGACTCTCACCCCGCTCCACATCGACGACGGACTCAGGCACTGGGACGGCCTCTCCGAACAGGTACCCACTTCCGGGCACGCCATTCTCTTCGCCCGTTCCATCGCGGCCATCCTGCCCGACGACCTGCCCGAACAGGTCGCCCTGGCCGTCTTCGACGTCTGCGGCGCTCCCGCGCTCGTCCGCCGCGTCGTCGCGCGCCGGGCCGCCCACGCGCGCTCTACCGTGGCCGTCCTCGGAGCCGCCGGCAAGTCCGGCTCCCTCTCACTGGCCGCCGCCCGCGACGCCAGGGCGGCGACCGTCCTCGGCGTCGTCCGCGACGATGCCGAAGCCGCCCTCCTCAGGGCCGGCGGCCTCGCCGACCGCATCGCCGTCGCCGACGCCACCGACCCCCTCGGCCTCGCCGAGACCGTCAGCGACGCCCTGGGCGGGCGCGGCGCCGACGTCACGGTCGTCTGCGTCGACGTCCCCGGCTGCGAGCACGGCGCCATCCTCTCGACCTCGACCGGCGGCACCGTCGTGTTCTTCTCCATGGCCACCTCGTTCCCCGCCGCCGCGCTCGGCGCCGAAGGCCTCGCCGCCGACGTCGAGATGCTCATAGGCAACGGCTACGTCCCCGGCCACGCCGACTACGCCCTCCATCTCGTCGCCGCCGACCCCGCCCTGAGGGAGCTCTTCGAGTCCCGCGTCGAGGGGGAGCGCTGAGATGACCGCGAAACCGCTCCTGCCGCTCGACCCCGACCTAGTCGCCCGCGCCCGCCGCCTCGCCGAGCTGGCCGGGGAGCCGGTCGTCGAGATGGCCCGCAGCCACACCACCGTCTCGGTCGAACGCGCCACCCTCCGCCTCGCCGGACTCACCGGCGCCGACCCAGAGGGCATCCCCTGGGTCAACCGGCTCGTCGACGCCGTCGCCGACCAGACGGGCATCGAACACGGCGTCGCCCTGCCGGTCTTCCACGCCCTCGCCGAAGGGAACCACCCCGACCTGGAGCGCCTCGCGCACGCCGCCGCCGCGGGCGGCGTCAAGTTCGAGCTGCCGACCGGCAGGGCCCACGACAGCGCCAGCGACCTCGCCCGCACCGCAGTCGGAGGCGGCTTCGACCGCATCGACGCCCAGCGCCGCACGCGCAACCAGATGAGTATGTTCATCGGCGACCCGCCGCAGCGCCCCTGGATCTACCTCATCGTCGCCACCGGCGACATCTACGAGGACATACCGCAGGCCCAGTCCGCCGCGAGGGCCGGCGCCGACATCATCGCCGTCATCCGATCCACCGGACAGTCCCTGCTGGACTACGTCCCCGAAGGCGCCACCCGCGAGGGCTTCGCGGGGACCTATGCGACCGGCGAGAACTTCCGGCTCATGCGCGCCGCCCTCGACCAGACCTCCCGCGAGGTCGGCCGGTACGTGCGGCTGTGCAACTACGCCTCGGGGCTGTGCATGCCCGAGATGGCGGCGCTCGCCGGGATGAACCGGCTCGACATGATGCTCAACGACTGCATGTACGGGATCCTGTTCCGCGACATCAACCCGATCCGCACATTCGTCGACCAGCGGTTCTCCCGCCAGATCCACGCGAGGGCCGGGATCATCATCAACACCGGCGAGGACAACTACCTCACCACCGCCGACGCGGTCGAGGCCGCCCACACCGTCACCGTCTCGCAGCTGCTCAACGAGTACTTCGCGCACGAGGCCGGGCTGCCGGACGAGTTGCTCGGCCTGGGCCACGCCTTCGAGGTCAACCCCGACCTGCCCGAGTCGTTCCGGCTCGAACTGGCCCACGCGCTGCTGGCGCGCCAGCTGTTCCCCGACGCGCCGCTGAAGTGGATGCCGCCGACCAAGCACATGACCGGCGACGTCTTCCGCGGCAACCTCCTCGACGGGTTCTTCAACCTCGCCGGGGTGATGACCGGGCAGTCGATCCTGCTGGTGGGCATGATGACCGAAGCGGTCGTCACGCCGTGGCTGTCCGACAGGGACATCGCGCTGCAGAACGTCCGGTACGTGCTCGGCGCGGCCGGCGGTCTGGCCGAGGACTTCCACCCGCCCGCCGACGGCTTCATCGCGAACCGCGCCGACGAGGTGCTCGGCGAGGCGGTCGACCTGCTGGAGCGGATCCGGGACGACGGGCTGCTCGACGCGATCGCCGACGGCACCTTCGGGATCATGAAGCGCCCCGCCGACGGCGGCCGAGGGCTGGAGGGCGTCGCCGAGCGCGCCGAGGACTACTTCAACCCCGCCGGCGAAGTGCTCGAGTCCGATGAGGAGGCCCGATGAGCAGCATCGTCCGCCCTTACGGCGACACCACCGGCGACGGCATGGTGCAGCTGTCGTTCACGCTCCCGGTCGCCCACGACAAGCGCGCCGAGGGCGCCGCCGCCCAACTGGCCGCGAAGATGGGCCTGGACAACGCCATGGTCGTCCACTCCAAGGCCATCGGGACGAGGCACACGTTCTTCGTCGTCTACGGCGCGGCGAGGCACCTGGTCAACCTCGACGAGGTCGAAGTGGTCGAACGCGACTACCCGCTGCTGAGCCCCAAGGAGGTCAACGAGGTGGTCAAGGAGCGGCTCGGCCGCAAACTGTGCGTCGTCGGCGCCTGCATCGGCACCGATGCCCACACCGTCGGCATCGACGCGATCCTCAACATCAAGGGGGTCGCGGGGGAGAAGGGCCTGGAGTGCTACCGGGAGCTGCGCGTGGTCAACCTCGGTGCGCAGGTCGCCGTTCCGGACCTGGTGAACCGCGCGATCGACGAGGAGGCCGACGCGGTCCTGGTCAGCCAGGTCGTGACCCAGAGGGACGCCCACCTCCACAACACCCGCGAGATGGCCGCGGCGTTCCGCGAGGCGCTCCCGCCGGGCAGGCGCCCGCTCCTCGTCGTCGGCGGGCCCCGGTTCGACGAGCGCGCCTCCGCCGAACTGGGAGTCGACCGCGTGTTCTCGCGCGGCACCACACCCGGCGACGTCGCCTCCTACCTCGTCCACCGACTCGTCGCCTCTCAGAAGGAGATCCCCGCATGACCGACCACGACGGACTCAACGTCACCCACCGCCGATATGTGCCGCACGGCCACGCCCATTACGGCGGGAACCTGGTCGACGGGGCGTACGCGCTCGCCATGTTCGGCGACGTCGCCACCGACATCTGCATCCGCGCCGACGGCGACGAGGGACTCTTCGCATCCTATTCGGACGTGCAGTTCAAAGCGGCGATCCGAGCCGGTGACGTGGTCGAGGCGACGGGCGTGGTCACCCGGACCGGCAAACGCAGCCGCACGCTTCAGTTCGTCCTGAAAGTGGTCTGCCGTGCCGACCCGGCCAGGGGCGATTCGGCGGCGACGGCACTGGACGAGCCGATCGTGGCGACCACCGCCACCGGCACCGTCGTGGTGCCGTGACCGGCGTCGTCGTGTGCGTCGACGTCGGCTCCACCTACACCAAGGCGGCCGCCGTCGAAGCCGGCACCGGAGCGCTCCGGGGCACCGCCTCGCACCCGACCACGCTGGGGACCGACGTGATGGAGGGACTGGAGCAGGCCGTGGCGGCGGCGGTCCCGGAGGACGCCGAGGTCATCGAGACGTTCGTGTGCTCCTCGGCAGGAGGTGGACTGCGACTGGGCGTCATCGGGAACGAGCCGCTGGTGACCGCCAGGGCCGCCTTTCGGGCGGGACTCTCGGCGGGCGCTAGGGTCGTCCACGTCTGCGCCGGGGAGCTGCGCGACGCCGACTGGAACGACCTGGCCGAATCCCGCCCGGACGTACTGCTCCTGGCGGGCGGCACGGACGGCGGCGACGAGACGGCGCTGCGGGCCCACGCCGAGGCGCTCGCGGCGTCGCAGGTCCGGGCCCCGGTCGTCTTCGCCGGCAACGCGGACGCCGCAGCGGTGGTCACCGCGTCGCTCACCGAGGCAGGTGTCGACATCACTGTTGTCGACAATGTACTGCCGCGCATCGGCAGGCTCAATCCGGTCCCGGCCCGGACCGCCCTTCGCGAGGTGTTCCTGCGCCACGTCATAGCCGGCAAACACCTCTCGGCCCGCGCCGACTTCACCGAGACTGTCAAGGCCGCCACCCCCGACGCGGTCCTGACCGGAGTCGAACTCCTGGCGGACCTGACCGGCGACGACCTCCTGGCGGTCGACGTCGGCGGCGCCACGACCGACGTGTACTCGGTCCTGACCCCGGACGCCGAGATGAGCGGCCCGCGGGCCGAGGTCGCCGGAACCGCCTGGCGCTCGCGAACGGTCGAGGGCGACCTGGGCGTTCGCCACACCGCCACCGGCATCGTCGAAGCCGCCGAATCCGACGACCTCCATCCGGACCCCCGGCTCCGAGAGGCGGCCCGTCACCGCACCGAACACCCCGATTTCAAGGCGGAGACCGAACCAGAGCGGCAGTCCGACGCGGAGCTGAGTGCCCTGGCGGCCCGCGTGGCCGTAGGCCGTCACGCGCGGGGCGAACGCATCGGCGGGCCGACCGAACCGCTGCGGGGCGGCAAGGACCTCGCGGCGGTGCGACTGGTGGTCGGTTCCGGGGGCGTGTTCCGCCGCGACCCCGAATCGGCGGCGACCCGGCTTCGCCAGGCCGTCTGCGACCACACCGCCGGAGGCTTCCGCCCGCCGGAGGCCGCCCAGGTCGTCATCGACGGCGACTACGCCCTGGCCCCCGCCGGACTCCTCGCCGCCAATGGACACCGCGAAACCGCCGAACGCCTGCTGCGCACCGCCTTCACCGACTGATCGGGGCCGCGCCCGTCCCGCGGTCAGCAGCAGTCGTCGCAGTGGTCGCCGCGCCAGGCCTCGACGCCCTCCTTGAGCGCTACGGCCGCGATCACCAGAGCCGCCACCGGGTCCGCCCACGACCAGCCCCACAGCGCATTGAGCGCCAGGCCGACCAGCAGCACCGCCGACAGGTAGGTGCACAGCAGCGTCTGCACGGCATCGGCTGCCACTGTGGCCGATCCCAGCTCGGCGGCGGTCCGCCGCTTGGCCCGCGCCAGCAGCGGCATGACCACCACCGACACCGCCGCCAGTGCGATGCCGACCGTGCTCGGCTCGGCCGCCCCGCCCGCGAGCAGTGAGCGCACCGAGTCGACCGTGACCCACGCGGCCAGCGCGAAGAACGAGACCGCGATCAGCCGCAGGGCCAGTCGCTCCCGCGACTCGGGCACCGCGGCGCGGAACTGCCAGATCACCACCAGCGCGGAGGAGACCTCCACGAACGAGTCGAGGCCGAAGCCGATCAGCGCCGTCGAGGACGCCGCCGCTCCGGCCGCGATCGCGATCGCGCCTTCGACGGCGTTGTAGCCCGCGGTCGCCCAGGCCAGGCGGCGCGATCGGGTGTTCAGCGTCGCCCGCCGCTTCGGGGTCAGCAGCGTCGGCGATGCCGAGCTCATGCGGCCTCCCCGGCGGTCGCCGGGCACAGGGCCACCGCGTGCCCGGTGGCCGCCAACAGCGATTCGGCCGAGGCCAGCAGGTCCATCAGCTCCGGGTGCGAGAGCGAGTAGAACGACTGCCGCCCTTCGGCTCTGGCCTCCACCAGTCCGCAGTCGCGCAGGCAGGCCAGGTGCTTCGAGACCGTCGACTGCGCCAGACGCAGCTCACCGGTCAGGTCGACCACTCGAGCCTCGCCGTCGGCCAGGCGCTGCACGATCCGCAGCCTGGTAGCGTCCGAAAGGGAGTGGAACAGCGCCACCGCCGGAGGCAGGCCCGTCTCGATCTGAGCGGCCATGCAGGGATCGTCATGATTAATCGCCATAATGCGATGATAGCGCATTGCGGCGATCATGGTGATCGTCCCGCTCCCCGGCGGCCCCGGTCACCGGTCCGTCGCCGTCGACCACTGCGAAGCCCTCCGAGCGCGCCTCGGCGGCGTGCCGGGCGAGATCGAGGCCGCCGACCTCGGCACGGCCTTCGTCGGGGCGCAGCAGCGTCGCGAGAATGCGAATGGCGGTGGTCTTGCCCGCGCCGTTCGGCCCGAGCACCTCCAGCACGGTTCCCGGCTCGGCGGCGAGGTCGACCCCGGCGAGCGCCGTGGTCTTCCCGAACCGTTTCACCAGTCCTTCGGTCTTGAATGCGTAGTCCATGCCCCGAACCTTGACCGGCCGCGCTCACACACCGCTCTCATGCCCTGGAACCGTCGTCTACGACTCCAGCGGCGCGCCCGCGCTGGTTTACTCGTTCATTGCCCAGTTCGAGGGCCACGAGGACAACTACGGCGCGACCCACCCGGTCGTCGAGGCCCACGCCAGGACGGGCCGCGCGATCCCCGCCATCGTCGACGAAGCCGAACCCACCACACCGGACGCGATCGAATTCGATGTCGAAGACGTCCTCTCAGGCGCCGACCAGTAGCCGGAACCGGGGGCCGCGATCCCGGCAGAATCAGACCGCCGGGATCGGCGCGGAACGAGATGCCGTGAACCGCTGATCGCGCCCGCCTGACCGGAAGCCCGTTCGCCGTTGCGCTACGGTTCCTTTCGTACGCGACAACGAAGGAGATGACCGACCGTGGACGTGGAGCGCACAGAGTTGCCCGGGATCGGCGTCCGGTTCGAGTTCGAGACCAAACGGGGAGTGCACCTCGGCATCGTCGCCCACCGCGAAGGCCGACGCGACTTCATCATGTACGACCCCGATGACCCCGACTCGGCCCTGGAATGCGTCGTCCTCGACGCCGACGAGTCGGCGTCGGTCGGCGAACTGCTCGGCGGCGCCCGCATCGTCGAGAAGCTGAACCAGCTGCACCATGAGATCGAGAACCTCGTCTCGCGCCAGATCCTGGTGGACGCCACCAGCCCCTACGCCGAACGCCCCCTCGGCGACACCCGCGCCCGCACCCGCACCGGCGCCTCCATCGTCGCGATCGTCCGCGACCAGGGCGTCGAGACCGGGCCCGCGCCCTCCGCCGTCCTGCGCGTCGGCGACCGGCTCGTCACCATCGGCACCGAGGAGGCCGTCGACAAGGTCGACCGCATTCTGCGCGGAATCGAGTAGCCGATGGACCATCTCGTCGAAGTATTCCTGCAACTCGGTCTGGTCGTCGGCGTCCTCGGGATCCTGGGCGCCCTCGCGGGCCGTTTCGGGATCTCGGCCATCCCGCTGTATCTCCTG
This sequence comes from Glycomyces sp. L485, assembly GCF_022548875.1. Classification (GTDB taxonomy): domain Bacteria; phylum Actinomycetota; class Actinomycetes; order Mycobacteriales; family Micromonosporaceae; genus Glycomyces. Next base: position 10,178 of record NZ_JAKZEW010000047.1, read on the forward strand.
GCCGGGCTCGCCTTCGGCGACGGCGGCATCCACGATCTCGAAGCGATCGAAAGCTTCCTCGACGTCGGCGCCGAGATCGGCATCGTCCTCCTGCTGTTCGCCCTCGGCCTCGAATACACGCCCCGCGAGCTGCTCGGCACCATGCGCACCTCCTGGCTCGGCGCGATCGTCGACCTGGTCCTCAACGCCACCCCCGGCGTGGTTTGCGCGCTGCTGCTCGGCTGGGGGCCGCTGGCCGCCGTCGTCTTCGGCGGCGTCACCTACATCTCCTCGTCGGGCATCATCGCGAAGGTTTTGTCCGACCTGGGCTGGCTCGGCAACCGCGAGACGCCGACCGTGCTCTCACTCCTGGTCGCCGAGGACCTCGTCATGGCTATCTACCTGCCGATCGTCACCACCGTCCTGGCCGGACTGGCGTTCGCGGAGGCCGCTTGGGGCCTGGCGCTGGCGCTGCTGGCCGTCGGCGCGGCGTTCTTCGTCGCCGCCAGGGGCGGCAGCGCGCTCTCGCGCTTCCTCTCCTCGCCCAGCGACGAGATCCTCATGCTCAAGGTCCTCGGCCTCATCCTCCTAGTCGCCGGACTCGCCGAGCAGGTCCACGTCTCGGCCGCCGTCGGCGCGTTCTTCGTCGGCATCGCCCTGTCCGGTGACGTCTCCCACCACGCCGAACGCACCCTGGATCCGCTGAAGAACCTGTTCGCGGCCCTCTTCTTCGTCAACTTCGGACTCCAGACCGACCCTCGGCACCTACCTCCCGTGCTCCTCATAGCCGCGGCGCTGGCCGTCGTGACGATCGCCACGAAGTTCGCCACGGGCTGGTGGGCGGCCCGGCACAGCGGTTCGGCCTTCACCGGTCGGCTGCGCGCCGGTCTGGTCCTGCTGCCACGCGGCGAGTTCTCCATCGTCATCGCAGGCCTCGGCGTCTCGGCGGGACTCGACCCGCAATTGGGATCGCTGGCCGCCGCCTACGTGCTGATCCTGGCCGCGGTCGGGCCCTTGGCACCACGCCTGGCCGGTCCGATCTCGGCCAAACGCCGCAAGCGGCTCCACCCTCGCGGACCGAAGCCTCCGGTGGCCGCCGAACCCGCGGCGTGAGTTCTCCGTCCCCGACTTGATAGAAATCAACGATGGCTGAAACCGCAAACCCGTCCCGTCCCGACGATGAGGTCGTCGAGATCGCGCGCGATCTCATCCGCATCGACACCACCAACACCGGCGACAACGCCACCGCGAAGGGGGAGCGCGCCGCCGCCGAATACGTGGCCGGGAAACTCGCCGAGGTCGGCCTCGAACCAACGATCTACGAGTCCGCGCCCGGCCGCGCCTCCGTTGCCGCCCGCTACCCCGGAGCCGACTCCGAGCGCGGCGCCTTGCTGCTGCACGGCCATCTCGACGTCGTCCCCGCCGAGGCCTCCGAGTGGAGCGTGGATCCGTTCGGCGGCGAGATCCGGGACGGCTACCTGTGGGGGCGCGGCGCGGTCGACATGAAGGACTTCGACGCGATGCTCCTGGCCGTCGTCCGCTCCTGGCGGCGCATGGGCAAGGTCCCGCCGCGCGACCTCGTCCTGCTGTTCACCGCCGACGAGGAGGCCGGCTCCGACTACGGCGCGCGCTTCATGGTCGAGCAGCACCCCGAGGTATTCGAGGGTGTCTCCGAGGCGGTCGGCGAGGTCGGTGGATTCTCCATGACCCTGAGCAACGACCTGCGCGTCTACGTCGTCCAGACCGCAGAGAAGGGCCTCGACTGGCTCCGCCTGCGCGCCTCGGGGCGGCCTGGCCACGGCTCGATGCTCCACGACGACAACGCCGTCACGCGGTTGAGCCGCGCCGTCGCCGACATCGGCCGGCATGACTTCCCGATCGAGATGACACCGACCGTCCGCCAGTTCCTCGAATCGGTCTCCGAGCTCACCGGCATCGAGTTCGACCCGGACAACCCGGAGGAGACGGTCGCGAAGCTCGGTCCGGTGGCCCGCCTGGTCGGCGCGACACTGCGCAACACCGCCAACCCGACGCGCCTCGACGCGGGCTACAAGACCAACGTCATCCCCTCCACCGCTGAGGCCGTCCTCGACTGCCGGTCCCTGCCGGGCCGCAACGACGAGCTGGAGGCGAAGCTGCGCGAGCTGGCCGGCGACGGTATCGAGTTCGACTACGAGATCCGCCAGCCCGGCATCGAGACCTCGTTCGACGGCCCGCTTGTCGACGCCATGGCCGAGGCCATACGCCTGTCCGATCCCGGGGCGCGGACCATCCCCTACATGCTCTCGGGCGGCACCGACGCGAAGGCGTTCGCGTCGATCGGCATCCGCTGCTTCGGCTTCGCGCCGCTCAAGCTTCCCGCCGACCTCGACTTCACCGCCCTGTTCCATGGCATCGACGAGCGCGTCCCGATCGACGGCCTCCAGTTCGGCGTCACCGCCATGCACCGCTTCCTCTCCCAGTGCTGAGCCGCCGACCGGTCAACGACGGGCGATGACGAGCTCGCGCCCGGCCGAAGCGCAGGCAGAGGCGTACTCGGCCGGGGGCGAGCCGATCAGCGCCTTGAAATCGCGGGTGAAGTGGGCCTGGTCAAACCATCCCAGCTCCGCCGCGAGCCTGGCCAGGTCGACCGTCGGATCCGCGGCGAGCCGCTCGGCGGCGTCGTGCATCCGGTAGCGGCGGATGAGCCACTTCGGGCCGAGCCCGACATAGAACTGGAACAGCCGCTGGATGGCTTTGGGGGACATGGCGAACCGCTCGGCGACTTGATCGGCGCGGGTGATCGAGCGATCCTCCAGCATCGCCGAGGCCATCTCCAGCAGCCGCTTGTAGCGCGGATCGACCCGCGCGGGCATCCGATCGGCCAGATACGCGGTGACGGCCGGTAGTGCCGCGTCGTCGCCGCCCATGATGACCGCGTTCAGCTCATCGGCCTCCGGGCCGAACACGGCGGCCGCCCCGAGCGTCCAGTCGGCGAGTGCGTCGCTCGCCGAGCCGGTGAAGGCCGTGAACCCGCCGGGCCGGAACTTGACGCCGAAGACCCGCCCGGCCCCGGCCAGCGGGTGCCTCGACACCGCGGTGCCCGGGCCGTGGATCTCGGCCCCGAGTACCGGCATGAAGCTGAGGTTCACGCACGGATGGGGGATGACCACCGACTCGTAGGAGCAGCCCTCGGGCAGATCCCAACGGACCGACCAGTACCGCTCCACATACCGCCCCAGCGCGTCCTCGACAGGGTATCGCCGCAGGCCGATGTAGTCGGCGGCCTCCTGCGGCCGCAGGAGGCCCTTGTCGCTGGCGGTGCGTCTGTCCACGCCCCGAGGATAGATCGGGGGTCCGTCGCTTTTTTACAAGCGTGCGCAGCGTACCGCGACGAGACTGGTGCCATGAGCGAAAAGGACGTCAATCCGATCCCCGAGGGATACCACTCGATAACGCCGTTCATTGTTTGCAACGAGGCGGCCAAGGCCATTGAGTTCTACCGGCAGGCCTTCGACGCGAAGGTCCTGATGCGCAACGACGGCCCCGACGGGTCGGTCATGCACTGCGAACTCCAGATCGGCGACTCGATCCTGCAGATCGGCGATCCGCAGCCGGCCTACGGGCTCGGCGTGCCCGATCCCGAGCAGGCCACCGCGACGCTGGCGCTGTACGTGCCCGACTGCGACGCGGTCTTCGCCAAGTCCGTCGAGGCCGGCGCGGCCGTCCGTGAACAGCCGCAGGACTTCGTCACCGGTGACCGCTACTGCAGCATCGTCGACCCTCACGGACGCCGCTGGGCGATCATGACCCGCATCGAGGAGGTCTCCCGCGAGGAGGCCGAACGGCGCGTCAACGAGTGGATCGCCTCGATGTCCGAGGGTCAGTAACTCTCCGGGTAGCCCACCGTCGGCGCTGAGACGTCGTCGAGGGCCAGCCGGATCTCCGGGGGCAGGAACAACTGCTCCGCGGCCAGGGAGGCCCGCAGCTGCGTCGCGTTGCGGGCGCCGACGATCGCCGAGGCGACGCCCGGCTGGTCCCTCACCCACGCCAGCGCCACCTCCAGGGGGCTGACCCCCAGCCCCTCGGCGGCGGTGGCGACCGCCTCGACGATCCCCGCCGAGCGCTCGTCGAGATAGGTCGAGGCGAACCGCGACCACTGCGCCGAGGCCGCTCGCGAATCGGAGGGCCGCCCGAACCGGTACTTGCCCGTCAGCACGCCCCGGCCCAGCGGCGACCACGCCAGCAAGCCCATCTCCATCGCGAGGCACGCCGGCAGCACCTCGCGCTCGACCCCGCGCTGAAGCAGCGAGTACTCGACTTCGCTGGCCACGATCGGGGTGCGGCCCGGCCAGGCCGACTGCCATGAACTCGCCCACGCAGTCTGCCAACCGGTGTGGTTGGACAGGCCCACGTACCGGACCTTGCCGCTGCCGACCGCCAGGTCCAGCGCCGACATCGTCTCCTCCACCGGCGTGTCCGGGTCGTAGACGTGCAGCAGCCACAGGTCGATGTAATCGGTGCCGAGCCGCCGCAGCGAGTGCTCCAGGCACCGCATCAGCCACCCGCGCGAGGTGTCCCGCTTGCGGTCCGAACCGTCGGTGCGCACCCCGGCCTTCGTGGCGATGTGGATCTCCGAGCGCGTCACCACCTTGCCGATGAGCTGGCCGATGACGGCCTCAGACGCCCCCTGCCCGAAGACGTCCGCGGTGTCGACGAGCGTCCCGCCGGCCTCGACGAACGACTGGAGCTGTGCGGCGGCGTCCTCCAACCCGGCCTCGTCGGTGGTCCACGTCATCGTTCCCAGCCCGAGGGAGGAGACCTCGATGCCGCTGCGTCCAAGTGGTCGGCGTTCCATGGGAACACAAGGTACATCGAGCAAGATTCGCGTGTGGGCGTCAGGTGCGGCACTTGAGCGGCGGGCGGCTACGCTGTCCGACGTTGAAATCTGAAGGGAACGCGACTTGGACATCTGGCAAGCGATCATCCTCGGGATCGTGCAGGGCATCACCGAGTACCTCCCGATCTCCTCGACCGGGCATGTGGCGGTCGTCGCCAACTGGATCGGACTCGACCCCTCGGCCGAATCGATGATCGCCTTCAGCGCCGTCACCCAGTCCGGTGCCATCATCGCGGTGCTGACGTACTTCTTCAAGGACATCGTCCGGATCGTCAAGGGCTGGACCGTCGGCGTGCTCAATGCCGACAAGCGCGGCCACGACTACCGCTTCGGCTGGTACGTGATCGTCGGCTCGGTGCCGATCATTGTGGCGGGCCTGCTGTTCAAGGACTCCATCGACTCCATCTACAACCTCTGGGTCATCGCCATCGGGATGATCGGCTGGGCATTCGTCATGTGGTTCGCCGAACGCGTCGCGACCCACCAGCGCTCCGAGTCCCACGTGAACATGCGCGACGCGATCTTCGTCGGCTGCATCCAAGTGCTCGCCCTGTTCCCGGGCGTCTCCCGATCCGGAGCGACCATGACGGCCGGGATGCTGCGCGACCTCAACCGCCCCGCCGCCACACGTCTGGCCTTCTTCCTCGGGATACCCGCAATCACCGGCGCGGCACTGCTGACGGCCGGGGACGCCTTCGACGGCTCGCTCCCCCTCGCCTCGCTCATCACCGGGATCGTGGTCACGGTCCTGGTCGCCTACGCGGCCATCGCGTGGCTCATGAAGTTCGTGTCGAACCACACGTTCATGGGATTCGTCTGGTACCGCATCGCCTTCGGGGCCGTGCTCCTGATCATGCTGTCGGCCGGCTGGGTGTCACCGACCTAGAGCCGGGCCTGGCCGCTCGGCCACGATTCGAACTACGATCGCCGCTATGGAATCTTGGACCCCACCCGCCGTGCCCGCCCTCCCCGGTCACGGCCCCGACCTGCGCCTGCACGACACCGCGACCGGCGGTGCGCTCACGGTGACTGGGCCGGGCGCGGAGCGCGCCACCATGTACGTGTGCGGCATCACGCCATACGACGCCACCCACCTCGGCCACGCCGCCACGATGATCACCTTCGACCTGGTCCACCGCTACTGGCTCGACCAGGGCCTGGACGTGAACTACGCGCAGAACGTCACCGACGTAGACGAGCCGCTGTTCGAGCGGGCCGAACGCGACGGCACCGACTGGCAGGTCCTCGGCCTGCGCGAGACCGCGCTCTACCGCGAGGACATGGAGTCGCTGGGGATCGTCCCGCCACGCCACTTCGTCGGCGCGGTCGAGACGATCCCCCTGGTGGGCAAGGCCGTCGCCGAACTCCTCGACAAGGGTGCGGCCTACAGGCACGAATCCGGCGACATCTACTACTCCGTCACCGAGTACATCGACGCGAACCCCGCGGCCGCCTCGATCTCGAGCTACGACAGCGAGACCATGATCCGCTACGCCCGCGAACGCGGCGGCGATCCCGACCGCGAGGGCAAACGGCACCCCCTCGACCCGATCCTGTGGAACGCCCCGCGCGAGGGCGAGCCGTCGTGGGACTCCGCGGTCGGCCCCGGCCGCCCCGGCTGGCACATCGAGTGCACCTGCATCGCCATCGAGCACCTCGGCGCCACCATCGACGTCCAAGGCGGCGGCAACGACCTCATCTACCCCCACCACGAGATGTCCGCGGCCCACGCCGAGTCGCTCACCGGGGAGCTGCCCTTCGCGCGCGCCTACGTCCACACCGGCATGATCGGCCTCGACGGCGAGAAGATGTCGAAGTCCCTGGGCAACCTCGTGTTCGTCTCCAAGCTCCGCGCGCAAGACGTCGACCCGGCCGCCGTGCGCCTGGCCCTGCTCGCCGACCACTACCGGTCCGACCGTCAATGGGCCCCCGCCACCCTGGCCGAAGCCGAACTGCGCCTCGGCCGCTGGCGCGAAGCCGTCTCACGCGAACTCGCCGTCCCCGCCGGCGCCATGCTGACCGCCGTCAGGAACCGCCTCGCCGACGACCTCGACACCGCCGGGGCGCTCACCGCCGTCGACGACTGGGCGAGCGAAACCCTTTCCGCTGGTGGGGATGACCCCTCCGCGCCCGCGCTGGCCCGAGACACTATCGAAGGATTGCTCGGAATAGACTGCTCACGCTTATTGTGCGAATCGCCGAGACTCGGTACGCTCGATAACCGAGCGTCGCCGACTCCCCACGCCGCCAGAGGAGTCGCAATTGAAGATCCTGCTGCTGGTGTCAGCCTTCAATGGACTGACCCAGCGTGTCTGGTGCACCCTGCGCGAGCAGGGGCATGAAGTCGGCCTCGAACTGGCGCCGGCTTTCGACACGCCCGAATCGCTCACCCGGACCGTCGAGAAGATCGACCCCGACCTCATCTTGTGCCCCTTCCTGAAACACCGCGTCCCCGAAGCGGTCTGGCAGCGCTGGACGACCGTCATCGTCCACCCCGGACCAGTGGGGGACCGCGGACCGTCCTCGCTCGACCACGCGATCCTCGACCGAAGGACACGCTGGGGCGTCACCGCCCTTTCCGCTGTCGAAGAGATGGACGCCGGCCCCGTCTGGGCCACCTCCACCTTCGAGGTGCCCTCCTCGATCACCAAGAGCGCCTTGTACAACGGCCTCGTCGCCGACGCGGCCGTCGAATGCGTCGAGAAGACCGTCCGCAAGTTCGAGTCGGGCGGGCGCGCGCTGGCCGCCGACGACCACCCCCGCGAGGTCCCGCGCACCACCGATCTGCCCCTGCTGCGCCGCAAGTCCTTCGAGCTCGACTGGAGGGCCCCGGCCGCCGAGCTCGCCCGCCGCATCGCCGCCGCCGACGGCGCCCCCGGTGCCCCGGTCGACCTCGGCGGGCGCACCTTGTGCCTCTTCGACGCCTTCGCCGTCGACGACGATCACGGTGCCTCGCCCGGCACCGTCGTCGGCCGCAACTTCGAAGCGGTCGCCGTCGCCTGCGGCAAGGGCACCCTCTGGGTCGGTTACGCCGCCGAACTCACTTCCAAACGCGGTCCCAAGCTCCCCGCCTCGATGGTCGTCGACGCCGCCGACGCGCCGTACCTGCCCGTCCCCGAGGCCATGGCCGAGTCCTCCTACCGCCGCGAAGGCGACATCGGGTATCTGACCATCCGCTCCTACAACGGCGCCATGCACACCGAGCAGTGCCGCCGCCTCGCCGCCGCCGTCGAGAAGGCACTCACCGAGGACACGCGCATCCTCGTCCTCACCGGCACCGAGCACGCCTTCTCCAACGGCATCCACCTCGGCGTCATCGACGCCGCAGACGACCCCGCCTCCGAGGCCTGGGACAACATCTGCGCCATCGACGAGTTGTGCATGGCCATCGCCTCGGCCGAACAGCTCACCCTCGCCGCTTACAGCGCCAACGCCGGCGCCGGCGGCGTCATGGCCGCCCTCTGCGCCGACGTCACCGTCGCCCGCGACGGCGTCGTCCTCAACCCGTACTACGACATGGGCATCTTCGGCTCCGAGCTGCACACCTGGTCGGTCGCCAGCCGCGTCGGCCCCGAGCGCGCCGCCGCCCTCCTGGGCGAGAAGCTGCCGATCTCGGCCGCCGAGGCGGCGCGCATCGGCCTGATCCGGGCCGTCGGCCCCCGCGACTGGCCGTCGTTCCAACAGTGGCTCACCGCCGTCGCCCTCGGTTACAACGAGCCGATCACGCGCGGGCGCATGTTCGCAGCCAAGGAGCGTCGCCGGGCCGAGGCGAGGCCGCTGTCGTACTACCAGACGATCGAGCTGGCCGAGATGGCCCGCGACTTCTTCGACGACCGCCACGGATTCGCTGAGCAGCGGCGCGCGTTCCTGCGCAAATCGGCCGCGGCCGAGACGCCCGCGAAACTCCGCTTCGCCTGATCGGCGGCCGTCGGCACCGACGGCCGCGATCGCGTTGACAGGCCGCCCAGGACCTGATGAACTGGCTCTATGTTCGAAGAAGGACAGTATTTCGCGCCGGTCAACACCGACGCAGACGGCACGGTCGTCGTGGAGCTGGGTGAGAACCACCCGGGCTTCGCCGACGCCGAATACCGCGAGCGACGCAATGCCCTCGCGGCACTCGCATTGGACTGGAGGCCCGGGGAACCGGTACCGGCCGCTTCCTACACCGATGACGAACAAGAAGTGTGGCGGCTGGTCAGTGGGGAACTGGCCGTCAAACACCAGCAACGGGCCGTACGCGAATACCTGGAGGGCGCCGAGCGCCTCAAACTCCCGGCCGACCACATTCCGCAGCTCTCCGAGGTCTCCGAGAAGCTGGAACCGCTCACCGGGTTCAGCTACATGCCCGCGGCCGGGCTGGTCCCGCTGCGCGACTTCTACGGCGTACTCGCCGAGGGCAAGTTCTACGCCACCCAGTACATTCGGCACCATTCGGTGCCTTTCTACACGCCCGAGCCCGACGTGATCCACGAGGTCATCGGCCACGCCAACGCGCTCGCCTCCCCACGTTTCGCCGCGCTGTATCGCATCGCCGGCGAGGCGGCCCGGCGGGTCCACTCCGAGGACGCCCTGGAGTTCGTCTCCCGCGTCTTCTGGTTCACCCTCGAGTTCGGGGTCATGAGCGAACCGGACGGCCTCAAGGCGTACGGAGCGGGCATCCTGTCCTCGTACGGCGAGATCGACGAGTTCCCGGGGATGACGATCCTGCCGCTCGACCTGCTGACGATGGGCACCATCGAGTACGACATCACCCAGTACCAGGACAAACTGTTCGATGCCGGGTCGATGCAGCAGCTTGAGGACGTGGTGGGGGAGTTCTGGGCGAACTGCGACGACGAGTCGATCGAGCGGCTCAAGGCCGCCGGCTAGGCCGTAGGCCTAGTACAGCTGCTTCTCGTACTGCTCGCCGTAGTACTCGACCAGCTGGTCGAGGGTCTCCTCGACCGGCTGGGTCTCCTTGACCATCTGCGCGTGTGAAGGCAGCGCGTCGGGCGTCCACGTCTCGGGCTTCCAGATCCCCGAGCGCATGGACGCCTTGCCGCAGTGGAAGAAGATCGTGTCGATCTCGACGACCAGCGCGAGGATCGGCTTATGGCCCTTGACGATCATGCCTCCGAAGAACGGAGCGGCCGCCTCGATCCGGGCGCGGCCGTTGATCCGGAGGGTCTCCCGGCGCCCGGGCACGAGCGAGAGCAGGCCGACATGCGGGTTTTCCAGGACGTTGTGGTAACCGTCGACGCGGTGGTTGCCCTTGCGCTCGGGGATCGCGATGGTCGAATCGTCCAGGACGTGCACGATGCCGGCGGGGTCGCCCTTGGGAGAGGCGTCACAGTTGCCATCGGCGTCCGAGGTCGCGACGATGCAGTACGGGGAGACCGCAAGCCATTCGCGGTCGCGCTCATGGAGCTTCGAGCGCTCCTTGGTGGCGGCGCGCTGCTTGACCTCGCCGACGATCTCCCGCAGCCTCGCGGGGTCCGTCACCTCGGTCCACAAGTGATTATCAGGCGTATCCATCTGCGTCCCTTCGGGAGTGAGCAAGGCTACGAGTCGATGTTACGCCCTTCGGAGTCTGACCCGCTGCGTCGCTCGTCCGAATCCTCGATCGCGTCGCGCACCGCCGTCCGGATGGTCCGGTACAGGACGTAACTGCCGACGACGGCCAACACCGGATAGAACAGGAGAACCATGCTCCCAGCCTATGGGCCGAATTGTGATATTCGACCGACACCCTGCCCATTCAGTGAAACCTGTTTCTTACTTCGCGGCACGCGGAAGTACCCTGGGGGACGTGTCTGCGTCGAACAGCTTCCTGGAGACCCTCAGCCGCCGCGTCGTGATCGCCGACGGGGCGATGGGCACCATGCTGCACTCGTTCGATCCCAGCCTTGAGGATTACGACGGCCACGAGGGCCTCTCCGACATCCTGTGCCTGACCAGGCCCGACATCGTCCTCGGCATCCACGACGCCTACCTGGCCGCCGGCGCCGACTGCGTCGAGACCAACAGCTTCAACGCCAACTACGGTGGCCTGGTCGAGTACGGCATCACCGACCGCGCCCGTGAACTCGCCCGCGCCTCAGCCGAACTCGCCCGCCTGAAATGCGACGAGTACGCCACCCCCGAACAGCCCCGCTTCGTCCTCGGCTCCATGGGCGGCGGCACTCGCCTCCCAACCCTCGGCCACGCCCCCTACGCGCTCCTGAGGGACCACTACCAGGAATGCGTCCTAGGGCTCGTCGAAGGCGGCGCCGACGCCATCCTCGTCGAGACCAGCCAGGATCTCCTCCAGGCCAAAGCCGCCGTCATCGGCGCCAAGCGCGCCAACGCGGCCCTCGGCACCAGCGTCCCGATCATCGCCCAGGTGACCGTCGAGACCACCGGCACCATGCTCGTCGGCGGGGAGATCGGTGCCGCGCTCACGAGCTTGGCCGCTCTGAACATCGACCTCATAGGCCTCAACTGCGCCACCGGCCCGGCCGAGATGACCGAGCACATCCGCTACCTCTCGCGCCACTCGCCGGTCCCGATCTCGGTCATGCCCAACGCGGGCCTCCCGCAGCTCGGCCCCAACGGCGCGGAATACCCGCTCACCCCCTCCGAGCTCGCCGACGCCCACGAGGAATTCGTCGACCGCTACGGCGTCAGCCTCGTCGGCGGCTGCTGCGGCACCACCCCCGAGCACATCCGAGCCGTCCGCGACCGCCTCGACGGCAGAGCGCCCGCCGAACGCGCCCCCCTGCGCGAACCGGGCGTCTCTTCCTCCTACCACCACGTGCCGTTCCAGCAGGACGCCACGATCCTCAACGTCGGCGAACGCACCAACGCCAACGGCTCGAAGGCCTTCCGCGAAGCCATGCTCGCCGCCGATTACGACAAGTGCGTCGACATCGCCCGCGAGCAGACCCGCGGCGGCTCCCACCTGCTCGACCTGTGCGTCGACTACGTCGGCCGCGACGGCGCCGAGGACATGCGCGTCCTCGCCTCACGCTTCGCCACCGCCTCGACCCTGCCGATCATGCTCGACTCCACCGAGCCCGTCGTCGTGGAGGCCGGCCTCGAGGCCCTCGGCGGCCGATGCATCATCAACTCGGTGAACTTCGAGGACGGCGACGGCCCCGAGTCCCGCTACGCGCGGGTCATGCCGATCGTCGCCGAACACGGCGCGGGCGTGGTCGCCCTGTGCATCGACGAGGACGGCCAGGCCCGCGACCGCGACTGGAAGGTCCGCGTCGCCTCCCGCCTCATCGACGACCTGACCGGCAAGTGGGGCCTGGACGTCGAGGACATCTTCGTCGACGCACTCACCTTCCCTATCTCCACCGGCCAGGAGGAGACCCGCCGCGACGGCATCGAGACCATCGAGGCCATCCGGGAGATCGCCCGCCGCTACCGGGGCGTCAACTTCACCCTCGGCATCTCCAACATCTCCTTCGGCCTCAACCCGGCCGCCCGCCAGGTCCTCAACTCCGTGTTCCTCAACGAATGCGTCGAAGCCGGCCTGACCAGCGCCATCGTCCACGCCTCCAAGATCCTGCCGATGGCCTCGATCCCCGAGGAGCACAAGCAGGTCGCCCTCGACATGGTCTACGACCGCCGCACCGAGGACTACGACCCGCTCCAGAAGCTCATCGAGATCTTCGACGGCGTCAGCCTCGCCGGTTCCCGCGAGGCCCGCGCCGAGGCCCTCGCGGCGATGAGCCTCGAAGAGCGCCTCCAGTACCGCATCATCGACGGCGAGAAGGACGGCCTCGAAGCCGACCTCGACACCGCCCTCGGCGACCGCAGTGCACTCGACATCATCAACGACCACCTCCTCGAAGGCATGAAGGTCGTCGGCGACCGATTCGGCTCCGGGCAGATGCAGCTGCCGTTCGTCCTCCAGTCCGCCGAGGTCATGAAGACGGCCGTCGCCTACCTCGAGCCCCACATGGAACGGGCCGAGGACGACGAGGGCAAGGGCACCATCGTCCTCGCCACCGTCCGCGGCGACGTCCACGACATCGGCAAGAACCTCGTCGACATCATCCTGTCCAACAACGGCTACACGGTCGTCAACCTCGGCATCAAGCAGCCCATCAACGCCATCCTCGACGCGGCCGAGGAACACCGGGCCGACGTCATCGGCATGAGCGGCCTCCTCGTCAAGTCCACGGTCATCATGAAGGACAACCTCGCCGAGATGATGGCCCGCGGCCTCCACGGCCGCTGGCCCGTCGTGCTCGGCGGCGCCGCCCTGACCAGGGCGTACGTCGAAGACGACCTGCGCGGCATGTTCGAGGGCGGCGAGGTCCACTACGCTCGCGACGCCTTCGAAGGCCTCGCGCTCATGGACCGCGTCATGGCCGCCCGCCGAGGGGAAGGGGGCCCCGTCATCGACGCCGCCCAGGCCGAGAAGATCGCCAAACGCCAGGAGCGCCGCGCCAGGCAGGCCACCCTCGTCGCCGAGAACCTGCCCGACCTCCACGACACCTCCGTGCGAAGCGACGTCGCCACCGACGCCGACATCCCCGTGCCGCCGTTCTACGGCTCGCGCGTCGTCAAGGGCATCGCCCTGGCCGAGTACTCGGCGATGCTCGACGAACGCGCCACCTTCCTCGGCCAGTGGGGCCTCAAACCAACTCGCGGCGACGGCCCCTCCTACGAGGAGCTCGTCGAGACCGAGGGTCGGCCGCGCCTGCGCTACTGGCTCGACCGCCTCGCCACCGACAACGTCCTCGAAGCCAAGGTCGTCTACGCCTACCTGCCGGCCTACTCCGAAGGCAACTCCCTCGTAGTCCTCGACGAGAACGGTCACGCCGAACGCGCCCGCTTCACCTTCCCCAGACAGCGCCAGGGTCGGCGGCTGTGCCTCGCCGACTTCTTCCGAGCCAAGGACGGCGAACGGCTCGACGTCCTCGGCATGCAGCTGGTCACGTTGGGCTCCAAGGTCTCCGAGTACACCAACCAACTGTTCGAGGCCAACGCCTACCGCGACTACCTCGAAGTCCACGGGCTCACCGTCCAACTGACCGAGTCACTCGCCGAATACTGGCACCGCCGCATCAGGCGCGAATGGAAGCTGCCCGGAGGCTCCACCGTCGCCGACGCCGACCCGGACGACCTCAAGGGCATCCTCGACGTCGACTTCCGCGGCTGCCGCTACTCCTTCGGCTACCCGGCCTGCCCCGAGCTTGCCGACCGCGCGACGCTCGTCGAGCTCCTCGGTGCCGACCGCATCGGCGTGGAGCTCTCCGAAGGCGATCAGCTCCACCCCGAGCAGTCCACCGACGCGATCGTGTTGCACCACCCCGAGGCCAGTTACTTCAACGCCAAGTAGAACCAGCAAGGGCCCGGCGCCGATGGGGCGCCGGGCACCGCACCCAGATCCGCCAACGACCCCGAAGACGCCACGTTGCACCATAGGGGCCATGTCGCACGAACTCGTCGCCTACCTGGGCGTCATGGACGCCGGAAAATCCACCCTCGCCCTCCAGTACCACCACTCCCTCGGCGGGCACGGCGTCCTCTACACGACCATGGACCGCAGCGGCGAAGGCGTCATCTCCAGCCGGATCGGCCTGGCACACAAGGCCAAGGAGATCACCCACGACCTTGACCTCTACGACGACCTCGCCGAGACCCGCCCGCCCTACGTCGTCGTCGACGAAGTCCAGTTCCTCTCCGCTCCCAAGCAGATCAACCACCTCGCCGACGCCGTGGACGGCCTCGGCGTCGACGTCTACGCCTTCGGCCTCAAGACCGACTTCCTCGGACGGCTCTTCCCCGCCTCCCAGCGCCTCATCGAACTCGCCGACCGCATCGAGGAGCTCCCCGTCCGCGTCAACTGCTGGTGCGGCGAGCGCGGCACCCACAACGCCCGCGTCCGCGAAGGCGTCATGGTCTTCTCCGGCGACCTCGTCGAAGTCGGCGACATGGACTCCTACACCGTCCTGTGCCGCCGCCACCACCGCGCCGGACTCGCCTGAGTCTGTGAGCCTCCTCGCGACCGAGCTTTGAACCCGCCGGTCCCACACGCCACCGCCGTACCGTCTAAGACGTGACTGACTTCCCGCAAGCCGTGCTCTTCGACATGGACGGCACCCTCGTAGACTCCGAGCCGCGCTGGGACGTGGCGCTCGCCGATCTCGCCGAGCTGCTCGGCGGCCGCCTCGACGCGGACGTCCGCAAGACCATGGTCGGCACCAACGAGGGCGCCTCGGTCGTCATCCTGCTCGAGAGCCTCGGCCTGCCCATCGAGTCCGCACCCGAACACCAGGCATGGCTGCGCCGTCGGATGCAGGAGCTGTTCGCCGCGGGCGTCCCCTGGAAGCCCGGCGCCCGCGAACTCCTGCTCGAAGCATGCGCCGCGGACCTGCCCACCGCTCTGGTCACCTCCACTCCGCGTGAACTGGCCGACCTGCTGCTCCAACAGATGGGCCCGGAGAACTTCGACGTCACCATCTGCGGCGACGAGGTCGAACGCAAGAAGCCCCACCCCGAGCCCTACCACACCACCGCCCAGAAGCTCGGCGTCGACATCACCCGGAGCATCGTCCTGGAGGACTCCCTCACCGGCGTCAGCTCCGCGATCGCCGCCGGCGCGGTCACCATCGCGATCCCCAGCGAAGTCCAGCTTCCGCCCGAGATCGACGTCCACACCCTCGACAGCCTCGAAGGCGTCGACCTCGCCTACCTCCGCGCCCTCGAATCCCGGCGCAGCGAGGCCCCACAGATCTGACCGCCGACGATCAGGTGGCCGCCTCCTGGGGTTAAGGCCGCACGGCCAGGCCACAGCAGCCGCAGCTTGTCGTGGTCGTCGGTGCCGGGCGAGGCCTGCAGCGTCGCAGCTGCCGTCGGCCACCCTGAACTGCTCCTTGTGCACCGCCTGAGCACGCGAAAGCCGGAGCGGTCGGGCCGCTCCGGCCTCGAAGCTCGTTCCTGCCAGGGCAACGATCTCGATATGAAGTTCGAACGGGCGGTCGCGGCGGACTAGGCCTCGAACGGGAACTTGTCGGCGAACGCGGGCTTCAGGTCGTCGACCCAGACCGCGTTCTCGTCGTACTTCGCGAAGAACGGCCGGCCCACGATGTCCGGATCCCTAGCCTGGAGCATCCGCAGCGCGAACACCTTCTCACCGTGGATCTCAGTTACGCCGTCGACGGCCACCTTGCCGGGCGTCGCCGACATCGACGGGCCGCGCACGGTCCGGCACAGGCCCGATACCTGGCTGAACGCGTCCCGGAAGATCTCCCATGCCCGCACCAGCGGTACGGAGAAGTAGTCCTGGGGACCGGTGTCGCGCTCGACGAACATGTAGTACGGGATCATGCCGAGCTTGTGCTGGGTCCGCCACATCTGCGCCCACTGGGCGGCGTCGTCGTTGATGGTGCGGATCAACGGCGCCTGGGTGCGGATGATCGCGCCCGTTTCCCGGATGCGGCGGACCGCCTCCTGGACGAGTTCGGACTCGAGCTCCTTGTGGTGCGAGAAGTGCGCCATGAACGCCAGGTTCCGGCCGGACTTCACGACCTCCTCGAACAGACGGAGCGTGGCGTCGGCGTCCGGGTCGGTGACGAACCGCTGCGGCCAGTAGGCCAGCGCCTTCGAGCCGATGCGGACCGACTCCACGTGGTCCATCGAGAGCAGCGGTTCGATGTAGCGGCGAAGGACCGTCTCACCCATGATCATGGGGTCGCCGCCGGTCATCAGCACGCTGGAGACCTCCGGATGGCGGCGCACATAGCCGGTCAGCTGCTCGACGTCGTTGTTCGCGATCTTCAGATCGTCGATCCCGACGAACTGCGCCCACCGGAAGCAGTACGTGCAGTAGGCGTGGCACGTCTGCCCCTGCTGGGGGAAGAACAGCACCGTCTCCTTGTACTTGTGCTGGAGGCCCTCGACTACATCCTCGCCGGCCTTGGGGATGTTCAGCTGGATCTGTCCGGCGGGGTGCGGGTTGAGCTTGAAGCGCACCGCGTTGGCCGCCGCCGTGACCTCCTGCTTCGATGCGTCGTTCCTCAGCAGCTCCGCAATATGATCGACGTCCTCGACCGGCAGCATGTCCTCCTGGGGGAAGACCAGACGGAACATCGGGTCGTCGACGGCGTTGTCCCAGTCGATGAGCTCATCGACGACGTAGGTGTTGGTGCGGAACGGCAGCACCGAAGCCACCGCTCTCGTACGGAGCCTCTGCTCCTCGGTCAGCGGCGCGCGCTTCAACAGGTCGTCAAGGTGACGAATGGTGTAGGCGCGGAATCGTCGACCGGTGCTCTCGGGAGTAGCCACGACGAACTCGACCTCCTCTGCATGTGAGTTTTCAGCTGGGCATATGGGCGCACTTATGAATTAAGTGCGCGAAACCAACGGTCACCTCGTCGACCCCGCATGAAGGGGCCGACTCCGTAATGCCGTGATCACGGATGGTGCGCCTGATGTCTTCGCGCACAGTGTGCGATTAATATGAAGATTTGTAACGCTTGAGTTCGACCCTAACCCAGCTTCGCATCCAGGGTGATGGGGACCGCCTTGAGGGCCTGGCTGACCGGGCAGTTCTCCTTGGCGCCGAGAGAGATCTCGCTGAACTGCTCGGCATCGATCCCTGGGATGGTGGCCCGGACGGTGAGCGCGATGCCGGTGATTCCGGTCCCTGGCTTGAAGTCGACGGCCGCCTCGGTGACTACCTCTTCGGCGGTGAAGCCGGCCTTGGCGAGGGCGCCCGAGAACGCCATGGAGAAGCAGGAGGCGTGCGCGGCCGCGATGAGCTCCTCGGGGCTGGTCTTGCCTTCCGGCTCGATGGAACGGGCCGCCCAAGTCACCGGGGTGTCCGGCAGGCCGGACGAGACGAAGCTGGTGACACCGGATCCGCTCTGGAGGTCGCCGGTCCAACGGGTGCTTGCATTGCGAGTGACTGACATGCCTTCTCCTCTGATCGCAGAGTTGCGTGGTGCTCGCAGGCTAACAGTCGAAGGTGAAGCGGGAAGACGGTCCGCGTCGGGGCCCGGGCATGTCCTCCGGGAACGACCTGCCCGCGGATCTTGATGTCCGCCCTGTTCAAGAGTATCGTGGAAGCAAAGCAGGACCCCCCGGTTCGGCCCCTTCCGGGGGTGTGTATATTTATCTCTGCCCGCGGGGGAACGGAACAGCCGGTAAGGCCGGTCCGGAGATCACGGAGACACGCGACAGGCTCGGGAGAGCGCTGGCGCGGTCCGAAGATCGAGGCGCGGGGATCACCTGAGACTCTATAGAGGCTCGACTGCCTGTGATCGGGGACATCAACCCCGTTTCAGACGGTGCAGTTTGCGACTGCTAACGTAGTCAAGTTGCTTCGGCCGAGGCTGAACTGAAATTGATTTCAGTATCGCTTGGTTGTGGCGTGTTGTTTGAGAACTCAACAGGGTGTTTGGATG
>NZ_JAKZEW010000011.1 GCF_022548875.1 Glycomyces sp. L485
ACTCCACCGACCAGGAAGGACAGCGATGACCCACACCGACGTGCTCCCGCTCTTCGAACTTGCCACCGGGCTCCCGCTTGAGGACCAGATCATCCGCATCGTCCTCGGCGAGCCCGCCGACTACCCGCGGCCCCGGCTCGCGGCCCGCCAGGTCCACCTCGAACACCCCCTCGGCGTCCTCGAGGACACTGGAGCAGTTGGTGGGCCACGACCAGGCACACCAGCTCGGCATCGCTGAGCTGCTTGGGCCTGTCGGGTTCGTGGGGGATGACGTGATCGTCGATGATCACGTAGAGTGCGGTCAAGAGGGTCTCGATGTCTTGAATTTCTTTCACACTTCAACATCGCTTAGACTTGATTTCTAAGCTTGTCTGCTGGTGAGACGTTGTTTGCGTTGCGCGATGGTCTTGTCGCGCTTGGCTTTCTTGTATCGGTCGTCGAACAGACCGGCGTGGCATCGTTTGCCGCGCGACCGCCCGGCTAGCAACGAGCACCCAACATGCCAGGAGCGCATGCACATGGACTTTCAGGAAGAGGCCGCTGCCATCGAGGGCGAGCTGATCGCGCTGCGCCGCGAGCTCCACCAGATTCCCGAGATCGGGCTCGACCTGCCGAAGACGCAGGCAGCTGTCCTCGACGCGCTGGAGAGTCTGCCGCTGGAGATCACCCTCGGGCGAAGCTCCACTTCGGTCACCGCGGTCCTGCGCGGTGGCAAGCCGGGTCCGGCCGTGCTGCTGCGTGGCGACATGGACGCTCTGCCGGTGACCGAGGAGAACGACGCCGACTACGTGTCGGAGCATGTAGGGACCATGCACGCATGCGGGCACGACCTCCACACCGCGGGCCTCGTTGGCGCCGCGAAACTGCTGTCGGCGCACCAGGCTGGCTGGCCGGAGACGTCGTGTTCATGTTCCAGCCCGGCGAGGAGGGCCACGACGGCGCCAAGCACATGCTCGCCGAGGGCGTCCTCGAAGCGGCCGGCCGCAAGGTCGACGCCGCCTTTGGCCTCCATGTCATGTCCGACCGGTTGCCGCGCGGGGTGTTCAGCACGAAGCCGGGGCCGATGATGGCCGCGGTCTCGGGGCTGTTCGTGAATGTGGTCGGCAAAGGCGGGCACGGCTCGCGCCCGCACGCCACTCTCGACCCGATCCCGGTCGCCGCCGAGATCGTCACCGCCCTCCAGACGCTGGTGACGCGGCGGTTCAGTGTGTTCGAGCCGATCGTCATCACCGTTGGCACCTTCCACGCCGGGACGCGGCACAACATCGTCCCCGATAACGCGCGGTTCGAGGCGTCGGTCCGCACGTTCTCGGAGGAGGCGCTTGCTCAGGTCGAGACGGAGTCGGTAAGGCTCGCCGAGGACATCGCCGCCGCGCACGGCCTGACCGCCGAGGTCCGGTTCAACCGTGAAGACCCGGCGACGATCAACGACGCGAACGAGGCGGCGTTCATCGCCGAAACGGTGAAGGACCTGTTCGGCGAGGAACGCTACGCCGAGATGCCCGAGCCGGTAATGGGCTCGGAAGACTTCTCGCGGGTCCTCGAGGCGGTGCCCGGGAGCTACATGTTCTACGGCGCCACCGTGAAGGACGACCCGAACGAGGCGGCGTCGAACCACTCCCCGCGGGCCGCATTCGACGACAGCGTGCTCGCCGACGGGGCCGCGCTCTTGGCGGAACTCGCAGTTCGCCGCATGAACCGCGGCTACTGACTTTGAAGTGACAGGGTCTTCGGGCGTTTTGCCACCGGGCCCGGACTCGCTGCTGGACGATGCGCAGCGACAGGCGCTGGAGCAGGCACTGGAGGCCGGCCCCGAAGCCGCAGGGTTGGGAAATGACCAGCGGTGGACGCTGCATGTCGCGGACGTTCCTGATCCGCGTCGGGCCAGGGGACGGCGCCACGGGTTCTTCACAGTGATCGCGCTCGCCTGCGCGGTGATGCTCGCGGGAAAGAACACAATCGCATCGATCGAGCGGTGGGCGGCCGTCACCAGGGCCTTTTCTCATGCCCAGCCCTCGACGGAATTTCCACCGAGGGCTAAAAGGAACTGAGAAGGGAGCCGACCGGGAGCGTCAATCCCCGTCGAGGACACCCTTCCCGAAAGCCTCATGCTTCGCTTGGATTGCGGTCGTCAAAGCGCCAGTCGATCATGATGTTGTCACTGTCGATGGTGCCTCCTGCAGCCCGGTAGGTGGCCATCGCGGCGGGGTTCGAGCGTTCGGTGAGTACCCACATGCCCGAGCACCCGCGCTCGCGCGCGAGCGCGGCGAGGGCTTCGATCAGCGCGCGGCCGATACCACGGCGGTGGTGGGACTCGAGGACAGCCAGTTCGTTGAGGAACATCTCGGTGCCCTTGTCGGGGTGGGTGATCTCGACGCCGCTGACGAAGCCGACGCCCTTGTCGCTGTCATAGGCGACCAAGAGGTGATGCTCAGGCGAGCGCAGGAAGCGCTGCGTGGCTTCGGGGTCGACGGTGTAGTCGAAGGCGGGTTCGGCGTCGAGCACCTCGCTCAGCGTTGTCGCCCGTTTGATCTTCATCGGGAGATCCTCCTTCCAGGTCGGTTCGAGGAAGCTGGTGCTGCGTGTTGGCAGGGCACCAGTCTCGATGGGCAGTGAGGTCAATAGCAAACGCTTTTGCATCGCGCGGTCATCGCTGGCGTGTTGAAGGGGGTTCGGACGTCGGCACGCCGTACTGGGTTTCCGTTGAGCTTCGCGGGGGACTGGCCCTGACCATCGGTCCCGCGCTCAGAGCCGGTCGGACCCGAGGCCCGCCAGGGCGGCCGCCAAGCCGTCGAGCAGTGAGGAGAACTCCCTTCCCTCGGGGTCGACGATGTCCTTCGAGGGGGCGAGGATGTCGGACTCCGGCAGGCCCGGCCAACTCGGCTGGACCTCTCCCTCCCCGCCGTTGGCGACCGTGCGGTACATCAACCGGAAGGCGCTGCACCGACCAGCGAGCTGCGTCCAGCGCGGGTCGGGAGTCGCGGTCGAGCCGGCCTCGCGCGGGCCGACGCCGAGGACGCGGGCCATGGCAGAGCGGCGGGCGTCCCGCACGGTCGCGCTCACGCCGTCCTTGAGATCGTGGCCGACGAACGCCAGGTCGGTCGAGCCGTCGAAGGTCAGTCCTCGCCGCGAGAACGTCGAGCCGCCGACCAGCGCCCACACGTCGTCCACGACCGCGAACGTGCCCCGGAGGTTCTCGGGCCGTCCCGGGAACCCGACCGGGTGGTAGGCCGCGACGCGTTTCGGGAAGGCGTCGGTCAGCGTCTTGACGGCGCGGTTCCGTTCCAGGTACATCCGGTGCGCGAAGGGCTCGTATCCGGGGCCGAACGGGATCCGGCGGGGCGTCACCAGCACCACCTTCAGGTTCGGTTCGGCGCTCATGCGGTTCAGCAGCAGGTCTACCAGGTCGACCTTGTGGTCCTCTGTGGTATCCGAGGTGTGCGACAGGAGGGCGGTCTCGATGTAGACCAGTTCGCGCGCCTGGGAGAGCGCCCACCGCCAGGCCCACTGCGCGTCGCGCCGTCCCTGGTGGGACGCTCTCGCCTCTCGTTTGAACTCGGCGACCCAGCGGTCGCCCGCCGTCGGCGTCGGCAGCGAGTCGAGCGGCGCGAGCGAGCCCGTCAGCAGCGAGCCGATCGCACTGATCAGCCCGGCCCAGGTGTCGGGGAGGGCTTCAACGTCCACCAGCTCCAAGGCGGCCCGGAGCTCGGGCGATTCCACAGTGTGCGCCACCGATTGGAGGACGGTCCCGGTGGCGTTGCCGGACGGGCTGGAGACCGGGTTCCATTTCGCGTCGTCGAGTTCTACCAGCCGCGTCACGATGTGGTGGGTGCGGCGCAGCGCCGCGCGGGCCAGGTGCTGCGCGAGCGGGCCGGTGACCCGCACGCCCGGGGCGTGCTCCTCCGGCCCGGCGGGCAGCCCGGGGCTGCCGCGGCGGGCGTCGCCGCCGAGCGAGTCCGCGGTGAGGAAACCCGGACCGGTCACCGAGGTCCAGGATCCGGGGCCGGCGCCGTCGTGCCCGCACACGGTCGTCTCGGTGCGGGCCATGGTGGCGAACCGCGGCGATTCACGCGGGGCCGCCGCGCCGAGCGCGTCGAGCACGATGTCGGTCCCGGTGTGCGTCACGGTCTGCTCGAGCCCGAGGACCGGCGTGGGACCGATGCCGCGGTGGTCGTCGGCGATGTCGTCGAAGGCGTTCGGGGTGGTGCCGTCGGGCGGTGCGGTGCCGCCGTCGCCGACCTCGTCGATCTCTACCGAGCCGAACAGCCGCTCGGCCCCTCCGGAGGGGCCGCGGGTCACGACGAGCAGGTCGAAGACCAGTTTCGGGCTGGACGGTCGCGGGTCGGCACCGATCCCGAACGGGTCCCGGACGCGGATTCGGCATTCGGAGCCGGCCGGGACGATGGCGCCGCCGCCGTCGCCGCGTTTGGAGAACCGCAGCCGCTCCAGGGGCCCGGTCGCCCGGCCCGGGTCGACGCGGGGGAAGGCCCGCACGAACGCCTCGGCGGGCAGCGCCCCGGCCGGCCAGGTCACGACCACGTCTGGGGTGGTGCCGATGTAGGCGGCGGTGGCGTCGGCGCGGGCGGCCGCGGAGTGCTCGGCGGTGAGGTCCTCGGCGGTGCCGGCCGGCGCGGGCACCTCCGGCCAGCGTTCGGTGCGGCTTCCCGGCAGCGGGAAGTCGTCGGCGATGGTTGGGCTGACGGCCAGGCGCGTCCCGGAGAGGCCGGCGATCTCGCCCGCCGCGCCGAGGAAGGACTGCCCGTTGGACAGCACTTCGAGGTCGCCGGTGCCGAGGTCGGGGGCCGGTTCGTTCGCGGTGGCCTCGTCGGCGCCGTCGACGCCGCCGATCGCGCCGGTGCCGCGGTTGCCGGCCAGGTGCAGGCCGAGGTCGGCCACGGCCACGCGGAAGAACTGGCGTTCGAGCTCGGGGGCCGGCGACTCGGCGGGTACACCGGTGGTCGGCAGGGCCGGGGCCGAGATCGCGGCCGTGCCGAGTTCCCCGTCGGGGAGCGATCCGATGCGGACCGCTCCGGAGTCGTCGGTGACGGTGAGCGCGCCGCTCCACTCGTGCGGTCCGGCCCCGAGGCGGGCGCCCGAGCCGATGCGGACCCCCTCGCGGGCGGGCTCGTCGTTCCACAGCTTCCCGAACAGGTCCACCAGGTGCAGCCGCACGGCGGCGGCGGTGCCCAGACCGGCGATCTGCGCGACCGACCCGGCCCGGGCCGAGTCGGTGACGTCGTCGGCGGTTCCCGCCTCGCGGCGGTGCAGGGCCGGTATGGCGCGCAACAGGTCCCGCATCATGCAGGCGACGGCGACCGGATCGATGATCAGGCCGCGCTCGTCGTGGAACGTCAAGCGGCCCTGGCCGATGTCCTCTCCGGCGAGGGCGGTGTCCGGCCGCATGGGCTTGTCGCCCGGCAGACCCGACGGCGGGGTGCCGCCGCGCAGCGCGGCGTAGAACGGGGTGGGCCGGCGGTGTTCGCCGCCGTCGAACCGGTCGGCGGCGAGTCCTTTGAGTCGCAGTGCGCCCTGCGGGTGGAACCGAAGGACCGCGACTGTGCCGTCGAGACTCGCGCCGGTGTGGTCGGTCAGTTCGGGCGCGCCGAGCCGCGACCAGACCAGGTAGCCGTCGATCGGGGCGCGCCAGGGGGCGCCTGAGTCGAGGCTCATCGAGGCCTCGTCGAGGCTCGGTCTGGTGTCGGCCCAGTTCGCGGACAGTTGCGCCGAAGCGTGGCCGAGGGCCTCCAGGCCGGTGGTGTTGAAGGCGGTGCTGGCGAGAGTCGAGTTGATCACGGGGCGCTCCGGGTTGACGAGGTGCGGCGCCCCAGTGGGTCGGTCGCCGAGGCGGTGACCGACAACGGGACGGTGGCGATTCGGGCGGTGACACGGTACGGGTCGGCGGCGGTGGCGCGGTGCAGGAACAGCTCCGGCGCGTCCGGCGGCGGTGTCCCGGTGTAGGACGGCAGCGAGCCGATCTCGCCGCGCAGCACGGTCGTCTCGGTATCGCCGGCGTTCGCGCGCACCGCGACGACCGAGACGGTGAAGGCCCCGAGCCGGGTGCGCAGCGGCGAGGCGTCGGTTCGGAAGGTGGCGACGGCCCCGCCGGAGCCGTCGGAGGCGGGCACGACGGTCAGGCCGGTCACGGTCGGCGCGTCAGGTGCGGGAACGATGACCTCGGCCGCCGGGGTCGGGTGGGAGCGGCCGGGGACCTGGCCGAGCGAGGCGTCCGCCGAGGCGACCGCGACGGCCCGGTAGTAGACCGGCTCCCACGGCGGCAGCGGGTCCGAATCGGTCAGTTCCCAGTGGAGCTTGCCGTCGTCGGCGGTGGCCGTGGTTCTGTTCGCGATCAGCTCCGGCGCTCCGGCCGCTTCCGGCGTGCCCGCGTTCACCCTGCCGCGTACCCTGCCGATCTCGATGCGTTCGGCGGCGACCGGCTCATCGTCCACGGTGGCCGAGAGCCGGACCGACGCGCCGTCCCTGCGCGCCAGGAGCAGCGGCACGGACGGTTCGAGCCGCACCGGCGCGGCGACGGCGAGGTACCGGTTCGCGTCGGCCGGGAGGCGGCGTTCGATGCCGGTGTCGCTGATCGAGGAGATGCCGTAGAAGTGGATGAGCCGGTTGCCCTTGGGCAGTTCGACCTCCAGCCTCGGTTCGGTCAGCCGCTCGGTGTGGCGCCGGAAGGCGCGCCTGGCCGATCCGAAGTCGTGGCCGCGCAGGTCCGCGAGCCGTTCGACCGCGGGCTCATCCAGGTCCGGTGACGGCAGGCCGAGTTCGCGGGCCACGGCCGTCTCGTCGGCGACGTACACCGTGTAGCTCGGTCCCGCTCCGGACCAGTCGAGTACGGCGCGGGACACTCCGGCGGCGTCGGGGAGCGAGGACCACCGCATCGGCGCGGTCGTCACCGGCGCCGGCGGGGGCAGTGGGCTGGCCACGGCGGTGCCCACCGGCGAGGAGTACTCGCTCAGCGCGAGCGGGCGGACGAGCTCGGCCGCGCGGGCCCTGGCCTGGACGCGGATGCGCGGGTGGGCCGCGTACGGCAGTCCCAGGCCGGGGATGGTGCACCGGTAGGTCCGCAGCTCGCCTCGACGTTCCTCGAGGATCTCCTCGACGCCGGTCGGCGGCGACTCGCTCGAGGCCCCCGAGAACGAGATCACGTGGTCGCCGACCCTGGGGCCGCCGGGGGACAAGACCGAGCCGTCCGCGTCGGGAGGGGTGGTGCCTTCGGGGTGGACGGTGAGGCCGATGTGCACTTCGGCCGGGCGGCGGTCGGCCCAGTCCCAGGTGAACTCGACCGCGGCGGCGGGGGCGGGCCCGGACTCGTCGATCTCGACCCGGCGCACCGTCGGCCGCTGCGGCGGCATGACCAGCCGGTCGTGCCGGACCGACCGCCACGGGCTCCAGCGGCCGAACCAGTCCTGGGCCGCGACGCTGAACCGGGCCTCGTCCGATTCGCCGGGGAAACGCTCGGGGACGGCGGACCGGGTGTACCTGACCTGGTCGGTCTCGTCGCTCAGGCCCGGCACGAACACCCGGTGACCGCCCGAGGGCCGCTCGTCCAGCGCCGGTTCGAGCTCGGATCCGCCGACCGAGCCGAGCACGGCGTAGCTCGACGCGCCGATACTCGAGGCCGTGTCCGGCCGGTCCGCATCCCAGGTCAGGTCCACGATCTCCAGCCACGGCCGGTCGATCCCGCCGGGTCGGTCCAGGCGCGGGCTCGTCCGGTTCTCGTTGACACGCAGCCGCGCCGGCCGGTCCGGCGGGTCGCCGCCGACGACGACGAGCGCGGCCAGGTCGTGTTCGAGCGGCAGCCGCAGGTCCAGGCCGGCGACCGTCATCTTGAACTCGGCCTTGTGCTTCAAGGTCACCATCAGCAGCCCGCTCACCATCGACCGGTACTCGATCCGGTGGGTCACCGCCGGCGGGGCGGACATGAGCGCTGCCGCGTCGATCGAGGTGCCGAAGCCGAGGGCGAGCGCCGCGTACGGGTCGGTGCCGGCCGCGAGCAGCGCCGACTGCAGCGGCGGCAGCTTCGCGTTCGAGCTCGATCGCCAGTGCGAGGGGGCGTCGGTGCCGTGCACCGACTGCGGCACCGGCACGGACTGCTCGAGGACGTACCGAGCGTGGCGGCCCCGGTCGCCGGCCTCCCGCAGCATCTGCGCCAATTGCTCCATCGTGGGTTGCAGCTCGCCGCGCACCAGGGCCTCCGGGTCGGGCGGTTCGAACGGCGGCACCGGGAGTCCGGAGTCGGTCGTGGGCGCCCAGAAGTCGGCCGGGGTGCCGCGCTCGACCCGCCGTACGGCGGCCTTGACCGGGTCGGTCAAGGCGCCGGGCGGGCCCTGCCGGTCGAGCGGGTACCCGCCGGAGAACCGCTCGTCCACCGGGAGGCCGACGTGCTCGAGCAGCTTCCACCCGGGGTCGTCGACGTGCCGTTGCAGATCGAGGACCACCACGCCGGTGACCGTCGCATTCGGACTGGTGGTGAGGGAGCGGATCGACGCCCCGGCGAGGGTGAGGCCGACCCCGGTGGCGGGACCGGCGGCCGTGACCTCGTCGACCACCTGTCCGGACCCCGACGGGCCGGAGTGCGCGCGGACCAGCGCCCGCCCGGAGGAGACGTCCAGATCGACCCGCACCATCGCTGCGGCGCGCTCGTCCGGCCAGATGTGCAGCACCCGATCCCGTACGGCCCGGTCCGACCGGACGTCGACCTTCTCCGGTTTGGTCGACGGCTTCGGCAGGTGCCACACCTTGAAGTGCGTCGTCGGCAGGCCGAGCTCCGGATCGATCATCCAGCGCAGCGCGGCCCTTGCACCGTCGCGGGTGTCGATCACGGCGCCCTTGGCGTTGAACAGGTTCGGCATCACGGTGCGGGTCATGGCATCTCCCAAGCGGGACGGTCGAGCGGGAACTCGCCGAGCAGCGCGGCGGTGTCGGCGGTGTCGAGGTCGAGCAGCGGGTGCAGTTCGCGGGCGAGGCCGAGCGCCACCGTCGAACCCCGCGAGCCCGGTTTGAGGAAGGCGAGGGTGCGGGCGCCGCTGGTGTCGCGGGCGAACCGCTCGACCTTCGCGGTGGCGGGCGGCTCGGGCCGCAGCTCCTCGGGCAGGTGGCGCAGGAACCTCTCGCGCAGCTGTGCGATCGTCGGCGCCGTGACCTCCGGCGTCGCCCGTCCCGGCCGGACGTACCCGGACTCGGCCAGCGAGCCGCCGCCGGACTCGATCAACTCGTCCACCACGAGCCATTCGCTCCGGTTCAGCCGCCACTGCAGGATGTGGACGCCGTCGTCGGCGTAGACCGGCTCCGGTTCGAGGCGGCTGCGCCACAGCGGCTCGGGCGCCTCGATGTAGATCGCGACCGGGACTGCCTCCGCGTCGGCGTTCCACAGGACGGTGATCTGCGGGCTGGCCGGCCGCGGACGGGCCTCCAGGCCGACCTCCGTCAGCGCCCGGTCGAACTCGTCGTCGCCGACCGCGCCGTCCAGCGCGGTGAGCGCGGACAGGCCCTCCACTCGCCGGTGGACCACCCTGGACTCGCGGACGGCGCGGGCGAACTCGTCCCGGCTGCCGTACCGGGAGGTCGTCATCCGCTGGCGATACAGCGGCCGCTCGCCGATCTCGCCCTCGCGCGGCTCGGGCGCGGCGACGTCGCCGCCGTCGTCCAGGGCCTCGATGTCGATGACGTAGTCGGTGACCGGGTCGAGGTGGAAGTCGACTGCGGCGCGGCCATGCCGGTCCCCGCCCGGATCGAAGTCCCGGCAGGGCTTGTCTGCGAGGAGGCGCCGCGCGGTCGCCTCGAACGGGGAGAGCACCAGCGCCTCCATCCGCTCGAACAGCCCGTCGAGCATGACGCGGGTGAACGGCGCCTCCGGGGTGCCGTCCGAGCCGCGGAACGACGCCGCGCGGGCGGCGGCCCGCAGCGACCGGTCGTAGGCGGCGTACAGCTCGAGCACGTCGTCGGTGGCGAACACGAACACCACCGGCTCGTCGTGGAAGTGGTGCGGCTCGTCCGGAGCCGGGAACTGCGCGAGCATCCACGGTTCGAGATTGCGCGGCGCCTTGTCGTCGGTGAAGAAGGTGCGAGGGTCGGTCTCATCGGCGATGGTCCACTTGACGTCGATCTGGTTCGGGTCGCCCTCCTCGCCGTCGCTCGTTTTGCGCCCGGTCTCGGCGGTGTAGTGGACGACGACCCGGTATTCGGCGTCGGGCAGCAGCAGCGCGTGCGGGTCGGAGTCCAGTGAGTCCGCCAGGGCCTCCTCATTGGCCTCGGCCTGCCGGTCCTCGGCCTCGTGGCGGCGGCTCTCGCGCTCCGAGAGCCCCTCGAACGCCACCAGGAACCACGACGGGGCGAGCAGCCCGAAATTCTCGACGGCGTCCCGGAGCGGCCGGAGGCCCAGGTCGATGTGGAAGGCGGCCCGGGGCGGCTTGACGTGGACGAGGAACTCGGCCCGGCGGCCGGTCCCGGACTCGTGACCGCGGGCGAGCCGCACCTCGTCCCACCAGGGGCCGCGGGTGTCCCTCCATCGCTCCGGGAGGTCGGACTCGGCGCCGACCCGCTCGAATGCGATGTCGACCGGGCCGAGGTCCCGGTTCGCGGCGTCGTAGGCGGCGGCGCCCATCAGCCCGGCGCCGACGAGCTTCTCGTCGGCGACGACCAGGAGCGTCAGCACCTCGTGCGGGCCGCCGCTGATCCGGACGACGTCTCTGAGCCCCTTGGCCCGCGCTTCGTCGGCAACGGCGAGCGCCTCGCCGAGCGGGCTGTCGAAGACCTCCGGCTGCAGCGAGGTGCCGAGCAGCTCGTAGGGCGCTTCGAGCACTTTGGAGGCGCACATCTTCTCGCCTTTCCGGTGGGCGCGCTCCTGCAGCTCCTTCGACGGGCACTGCACCCGCGAGCCGACGATCTCGGCGGGCTTGTGGGGGAGGAGCCCGTCGAGCGGGGTGCCGGTGCGCCAGATCTCGCGGACGACGACCTCGGCGTCGACCGGCCGGGTACGGCGGGATCCCGGCTCGTCCGGCCAGGCCTCGCCGTGCGGGCTCCACCCGGCGTCGTTCGGCCCCAGCGGGCTGTCGCGGAACGTCCACAGGACGCTCGCGGGCCGGGCGACCGGCGTGCACGCCTCGCCCCAGCCGTCCTCGACGATCCGGTCGAGCGTCTCGCCCTCGAGGATCGCCTTGTCGGTGTTCGTCGGCTTCCAGTCCAGCATGGCCAGATCGACCGGAAGGCCGTCGCCGCTGCCGTCGTCGGACCCGATCCGCCACGTGTACGGCCTGGGGCCGTCCGTGGTCGGCTCCGTCCCGGCCGCGACCGGGACGCCGTGCTGGGCCACCAGCTCGAGCTCGACCCGGCTGACGTGGTAGCGCACGTAGACCGTGCCGCGCTTCTGCCATCCGTCGTCGCCGGGCGGCGGCGCGCCCTGGACGGTCCCGTCGATCGCGGAGCCGTCCACGACCGGGCCGGCCTCGAACTGCAGCAGCGGGATCGCGTCGATCGGGACGCGCACCTCCCGCGGACCGTCACTGCCGTCGACGACCGGGACGGTACCGTCCCGGGTGCCGCGGCACAGCACCGTGTCGACGCCGCGGTCGACCGCGCTGCCTTCGGCAAGGGCCGGGGAGCGACTCTGGAGTGTGAGGTCGCGGATCGGCCGGGGCGGGGGAGGCTCGTCGGGGTCGTTGCCGAGCGAGAACTCCACGCAGGCCTCGATGGTGAAGAACAGCAGGCTGATCTTCCCGCAGACCTCGCCGTGGATGTAAGTGACCAGCTCGGTCGAGGGCGGGTCGCCGTGGCCGGTCTCGACCTCGGCGGCCTTGACCGTGAGCGCGGCGCTGGCCTCGATGGCGACGATGATCAGGTGCAGTGCGCCCCTGAGGTAGATCCGGCCCGCGAAGGTGAGCGGCGCGAAGCCGATACCGGCGTCGAACCCCGCGGCGACCTCGAGGTACAGGCCGATGTCCTTATCGCCCCAGGTGATCGAGACTTCGAAGCCGGTGGCGAGGGAGAATCCCTGGAGGCCGTCCCTGATCAGCGGGAACTGCGGGATGCCGTTGCCGTGGACCATGAGGTAGGCGGTGGCATCGAACACTTCGAGGACCGTGGCCTTGATCGGCTCGCCGATCGTGCCGATGTCCACATAGAAGTTCTCGGGGTCCTCGAAGGGGAAGCCGGCCTCGATGGGGATCTGGAGGTGGAGGATCTCTTTGATCTCGTATTCGATCTGGATGCCGATCATCACCCCGTTCGGGTTGATGTCGACCACGGCCAGCAGGTTCCCGGTGGTCGTCCCCTTGGTCGCTGGTTTCTCGCTGAGCAACTGGGCCTTGACGAACAGGAGGATCCGCGGTCCGGGCAGCTCGAGGACGAGCATGCCCTTGATGTTGAGGATCGTGCCGCCCTCGATGGTGCCGGCGACAACGCCGAGGCCGAAGGCCCAGGAGTCGAGCTGCCCCTTCCAGCCGGTGATGTCGGTGGGGTTTCCGTGGACTTTGGAGTCGAGCCAGTCGAGAGCGGGGTTGCGCGCGGAGGTGTTCTCGTCGCGTGCGTGGTGCATCGCGAACAGGCCGAGGAAGCCGAAGATCGCCATGCCCGTGCCGCCGAGCGGGATCCCCCCGGGGAACTCGACCTCGAGGGTCGCCAGCACGCCGGTGGCGGAGCGGTCGCCCTCCTCGACGGTCTCGATCTTGACGCCGGCGGCCACCCGCAGTCCGACTGTCGGCAGGGCCAGGTCGAGCTGCCCGGCGAAGCTGTCGTCGAGGATCTGTAGGTAGCCCTTGCCGACGAGGGTGTCGGGGATGTCGACGCCGATGCCTATGGCGGTGATCGCCGGCACCCCGAGCGGATCGACCGGCAGCCGGAAGCCGAACTTGTCGACCTTGAACACGCCGAGGTCGACGCCGAGGCCGAGGTCGACTTCGATGTTGAGCGGGTTGGTCCTGGCGATGCGGGCGCCCAGAACCTGGATGATGTCGCCTATGGCGTCGCCAAGAGCGGGCAGGACCCGCAGCGACCCGGAGTCGGCCAGGTCGAGCGTGTAGCCGCGGGAGGAGTCGAACACCGGGCGGAAGTCGGGCGTGCCGTCGGGGGCGACGTCGAGTCCGAAACCGATCGCCTTGTATCGCACCTTGATCGGCTTGTCGACGCGGGTGGTGACGATCTCGAGGTCTCCGATGGCCAGGTTCAGGCGGATGGCGCTCTCGACGTCGAACAGCAGCACCGAGTTGACCTCGTCCTCGTCGTGGGTGACGCCGAGTTCGATCCCGTAGTGCGTGAGCCGGTCGACGTGCGCGATACCGAGCGCGGTGACGACGATCGGCGTTGCCAGGGAGACGACCAGCGGGACGACATCGCCGCCGTTCGCGGCGTCGGCCGCGGTCGACGAGGTCAGCGGGGCGAGGGCGAAGTAGAGGCCGAGCAGGTCGCGCCAGGCGTCGTCGGACGGCGTCGCGTCCTCCGAAGCCGGGATCTCGCCCCAGCTCCACAGCCCGTCCCGGTCGCCCGCGCCGGCACGGGCGACGAGGGTCTCGGTGAAGGTGGCGGTGGCCGGGTCGTGCGTGACGGTGATCCGGAACTCGACGACGCCGTCGTCGGGGTTGGGTTCCGAACCGAGCGCGGGGAGGTTGCTCTCCTCGGGCTCCTCCAGGCCCGGGCCGATCGTGCCGAGGTCGTCGCGGTACTGCTCCAGCGCGTCCTCGTGGGCGGTCTGGAAGTCGATGGTGCCTCGCAGTTCGGCGGCGGTCGGGACGGGGTCGCGTTCCCAGCGGATGGTGGCGCCGATGCTGCGAAGCCAGTCCGGCCGCTGCGACTCCGGCGGCGCGATCGGATCGTCGTCTTCGTCCTCGTCGGGCTCGGCCGGGTCGCGGATCAGCTCGCCCGAGTACGGGTCGGTGCGCGGCGCGGTGCGGACGAATGTGGCCACGACGTACCGGAAGTTCTCTCTGCGGTAGTTCGGGTCTGAGCTCATCACCTCCTCGGCCGGGGCCTCGCCCCAGGGCATGACCCGGAAGTCGGAGTCGCGGAGGCTGCTGATCTCCTCCATCAGGGCAGCCTTGAACGCTTCGGCGCGGCGTGCGGAGAGGGCGAGGTTGTAGTCGGGGTTGGCGGTCCCCTCTCGGCTCGCGTAGGCGTTCATCTCGATCCGGGGCCTGGTGCCCGAGGCGAGCTCAGCCTCCCAGCCGCGGCGGAACGCTCCGAAGTCGAGTGCGGTGCCGTTCCCGGAGGTGAAGGCGGTGCCGCTCAGAGTGGCGGTGTCGGTCGTCTCCCGGTCGCCGGGCTCGGCGAACCGGAAGTAGGCCTTGAGGGTGGCCGGCTCGGGGGTGGGCGGAACGGTCCATTCGACGTTCAGCGGCCGGGTCTCTCCCGGCGCGATCGGCACGGTGGCGCGGCCGTCGGTCACAATGGTGCCCGCGATGGCGCCGTCGGGCGGATCGAGGCGGACGGTCACCTGGTTCGGGTCGGACTGGTCGACGATGCGGACGCGGTCGGTGGGCGGTTCGAGGCGGACCGCGGGCGCGCCGTTCGGGTCGGTCTCCACCGAACGGCCGCTTAGTTCACGGACGGCGTAGAGGTCGAGGACGAGGTACAGCTTCCGGTCTTCGCGATCGGAGATGCTCACGACCACCTGCTGGTCGTGGGGGAACAGGCGCATCCGCTGCAGCGCGGACAGATCTCGCACGTCGGTCGTGCCCGCGATGAAGGCGTCGAGGGTGTCGGTGTCAGCGGTGTGGCCGTCGACCGCGCCGTGGTCGAGCGCGTGGGCGGCGGTGATGGTGTACGGGGCCGCGCCGGAGTTCACGTCGACCATGAGCAGGTAGTTCTCGGTCTCCGGCCGCATGTTCGAGCTGATGTTGGCGCGGTAGCGGCGGAGCTCAGCCGGGTCGCCGGTGCGGCCCCCCGAGGGCTCGATCTCGGCCGAGGAGCCGCCGGCGCTGATCAGCCGCAGACTGGCCGCGAGATCGTCGCCTCGGAAGTCCAGATCGAAGCTGATGTCGCCCCAGATGGCCGGCTCGGGCTTGAAGCCGATTATCAGGTCGCGCGCTCCGACGTTGCCGGCGTATCCGACCGACTTCGCCTGCGAGAAGTAGAACCGGAACTCGGGCAGGTGGATGCCGGTGAAGTCGTCGCCGAGTCCGAAGCGGTCGAGCAGGTCTGGAGGGGTGTGCTCGTCGGACAGGTCGAGCACTGCCTTCTCCAGGCCGATGCCGAACTGGTCGTTGTGGAACAGGGCGAGCGCGGGCCGCATCTTGAACAGGGAGGCGACCTCCTCGTCGGGCTCGTTGAGCGTCTCGGCGCCCCAGGAGGCGACTTCGACTTCGGCGTCGGTGTCGGAGGCGGAGTCCTGGTCGACCTGAAGCACGATGCGCGGCAGGTCGAACTTGACCTCCCTGTTGTTCGGGTCGGGCTTGAGGAACGCGCCGTCGGGTTCGGCGCCGACCAGGCCGGGAAAGGTGAGGGTGATCAGGTTGAAGAGCAGCTCGAGGCGGAACTGGGTGTTGGGGTAGTCGCTGGGGGCGCTGTCGGCGGGCCCGAGCGCCCGGACGGCCGTCTGGAGGCCGCTGTCGGTCAGGTCGTCGGCGGAGAGCGACTCGGCCGGGCGACGGGCGACCGAGAGCCTGAAGTCGATGGCCGTGTCCTGCGGGTCGAACTCGAGGTCGCTCGCTCCGGGAGCGTTGGAATTCAGCGAGAACGCCAGGACGCCTGTTGATTCGTCGGCGACACGCGCGACGCCGCAGATGACGACCCCGTCGTCGTCCCAGGCCTCCTCGTATTCGTCCACGTGCAGGAATTCGAGGATCTGGTTGAATTCCTCGCCGAGGTCAACACCTACGAAGAAGTACGGCCGGATCAGATCGATGAGCGCGAGATTTCCCATGGTTCGGGCTCCTGTGCGATGTGCTCAATGGGCGGAGGGACGGCTTGGAGCGGGGTGCCTGGAATGATGGGCAGAATCGGAGGCACGCGCTTACAAGCTGGTCTAATACCAGAATTCGGCGGGTCTCAAATGTCCAATTAGTGCGTTTGTCAGTTTAAGTGGACGTTGCATGCGACAACCTGAGTATGGCACTCGTCTCGCCATCATGGGGTACGCGAATGTCCTTGCGTAATGAATTGACTACCTGATCATGACGGGATTCAGCAGGTTTCCAGAAGGGGCCCAGGTCGTTTACGGCCTGGAGGAATTCGTGGCGACTGCCTGCCCGTGTACCGAGACGCTCGTTCGAAGCGGTGTTTGCCTGGATTCGTCAGCGGCTCTTGTGGCTTGAGTAGCAGCCTGGGCTTGCGCCGGTTTGTCCCCTGGCTGGTGAGGATTTGCCGGTCCGCGGTGTCGTCGCGGTGGCGTCACCGGTTGCCGCCCTCATACTCCTCAGAGGTGTAGACGCCGAACGCCAGGACCTGCACCATCGAGGACGGATGAGCGCGCAGGCGGCGCAGCACCTCACGCCAGGGGGCTTCCCAATCGTCGGCGACCGCGGCGCTCTCGATGATGCCGGCCGCGACGATCGCTGCGTGGAGGTCCCCGGATCCGACCAGAGAGGTCAAGAAACCGAGCGTGAACGTGTGGGAACCGTAGTTCATCCGCTCGTCCAGGGCCTCGCCGATCAGCCGAGCCTCGACCGGGTCTTGGGCACGGCTCGTCAGCGCTACCGCCGATTCTGTGCCCGCGTCCCAGTCGATTGTGCCCGCGAGGAGCTTCGTGCCCAGGTGGGTGGGCAGGCGTTCGGTGAGCGCTTCGACGGTGGTCGCGGCCGGGGTCGGGCCGCCGTACAGCGGGGACAGGAGCGAGACGATTCGCTCGAAGCGCTGGCGGACGGGCAGGTCGCGGTCCTTCTCGGCGTTGGGTTCGTCGGTCACGGCGCGCAGGGCGTCGACGGCGCGCAGCAGCGGCCCGGGGTCGCCGCCCGCGGTCACGTTGGCGCACAGGGCGTTCATCGCGGCAGCCCACACGTCGGTCGTGTCGAGGTCGGTCGCGAGGTCGACCAGCGCGTCGGCGGCGCGCGCTTCGTAGCGGGCCCAGCGGGCCAGGCCCTGGGAGCCGGTGACCTGGAGGCGCGCGTCGTCGTCGGAGGCGGCCGCGGTCAGCAGTTCGGTGTAGCGGGCGCGGAAGTCGGCCGGGACCCGCTCGGGCGCGAGGCCGAGCGCGGCGGCTTGGACGTCCGGGGTGTGCTCGTCGACGGCGGCGACGATCGCCTGCGCCCAGGGTTCGGCGAGGCGGTCGGCGGCGGTCGCGGCGACGGCCTCGCGGACGCTGGGGTGCAGGTCGGCTTCGGCCCAGAGCCCGGTCAGGATCTCGGCCGCGCCCGCCACGCGGTAGCGGGACAGAACCCGGACGACCTGCTTGTGGACGGTGACTTTGGGCGAGTCGAGGAGCCGGGGCGCCTGCGCGGCGATCACCACGGGTTTGGAGACGTGTGCGAGCCGGTCCATGACCGCGGCGGCCGTGGGCGCGTCCTTCGAGTCGAGGTATTCGGGCAGGACCTCCCAGACGGCTTGGGTTGGATTCGCGTGGTGGAGGTCCGCGAGGGCGATGGCTTTGACGTGCGAGTTGTCGCTGTGCAGCAGTGGAAGGAGCGCTTCGAGGGGGATCCCGGGAATCCGGGACAGGGCGCGCACGGCCTGGCCGCGGTGGGCGTCGGTGCGGCGGTCGTCGGTCGCGATCACCCGCAGCGCCTCCCGGTAGGCGTCGAGTGCCGCCTGCGGCCACCGGCCGAGGACAGTCGGGTTCCAGGGCTGGAACAGGACGCCCGGGACGGTGTCGCGCTCGGCGGCGAGCCAGGCCTCTACGAGATCGCCGCGGTGCAGGGCCAGAGCCGGGAAGAGTTCGGGCAGGCCGGGGCGGGCGGTGGCGAGTTCGGCGAGCCTGTCGTGGCGGCCCTGGGGTATCCCGGCGAGGAGGCGAACTGCTTCTCGGGCGTGCGAGAGGTTCTTCGATTCCGACACCCGGTGCAGCAGGGCCACCAGTTCGGGGGCTTCGGCGAGTCTCCTGCCGAGGGCGCCCGCGAGAGTCCACAGGAGGTGGTACTCGCCGATCTCGGCTTTGGCCGCGAGTACGGGCGCTGCCCGCCGGGCCAGTTCGACCGTGAACCGGTGCGGGAGGGCGCGGAGGGCGGCGGTGAGCTGCCATCGGGTGGTCTCGGTCAGCAGGCGGTCGAACTCGTTCTCGCCGTATACGACGAGGTCGGGGCGGTCCACGCTGAGTCCGGTGTTGACCATGCGGGCGGCCAGGCCGACGATGAGCGACACAGTGGTCGAGGAGCGCGGGAGCGCCGTCAGCCACGACTCGGTCAGGTACGCCAGCTCGCCCAGGTGCGCCGAGGTCCAGTCCTGCGGGCGGACCTTCGTCAGGGCTCGGAGGATCGCTTCGTGCACCAGGCCCTGATCACCCGCGGCGCGCTTGAGGCGCCCGAACAGGTCGGTGAGCGCATCGGGGCTGTTTCTGAAGGCGGCGGCAGTCACGAGGTTGCCGTAGGCTCGCGCTCGCTCTTCGACGTCTGATCGCCTGGTCGCGGCGCTGAAGTGGTCCCGGACCTCCTCGTACGGCATGTGGGCGCGGGTCGCCTCCCTTCGCACGGCGTTGCCCGCGGTGCGACGTTCTTCGAGGAGCCTGCGGGCCGACTCGATCCGGGCCCGGTGCGGCAAGATTTCGAGGAGGCTCCGTTCGTCGAGGTGAACGCCAGCGCTGCGAATCGCGTCGAGTACTTCGATCCGGCGGGACGGCGCGACATAGCGCAGGACCCCGGGCACGTTCGCGTTCTCGCCGGCCCGGGCGGTCAAAGTCGCGATGCGCTCGGCGGGCTCGGCGGCGATCCGGCGCAGGTGGGCGTTGCGCTGGAACAGCGAGGCGAGCATGCGCTCGCGGTGCGGGTCGAGCAGATAGGCCCAGGTGCCGTCACGGTCGGCGGTGAGCAGGGCGGGGAGGGCCTTGAACACCGCCGCACTGTCGACGCTCGCTGCCGGGTGGCGCACTAGCAGGGTGAGCCAGGCTTCCGGTGCGTTTTCCAGGGCGGCGCTGAGCCCGGTCCGGTGGTGGCTCCACCAGTCGGTCCACTGCTCGGGGGTCCGGTCGGCGAGGGCGGCGGTCGCGTACGCGGTGAAGACCTGGATGTGATGTTTGGCGTAAGTCGACCAGGTGGCCGTGTGCGCGGCGAACGTGGGGAGTTCGGCAGCGACCACGGCCGAGGAGCAGGCTGACAGTAGCCGCTCGGCCTCCTGTATGCCGTACCGCTCCTTGACGACCGGTAGGAGTCGGTCGGCCAGGGCCTCGTCCCGGTCCCTGCGCAGGGCTCCGTAGGCGGCCAGGCGCACCGCCTTCGACTGGTCCGGGAGGGCCGCCGCGACGGCGTCGCCCATCCCGCCGACCCTGATCGCGGTCTTGAACGCGGCCTTGGCCTCTCCTGCGTTGGACTCGTCCAGGGTCGCGGTGGTGGGCAGGGTCGGCGGCATCAGGGGCTCCAGTCAGGATCGGGGCGGTACCGGCCGATCCTGCCATAGTGCGGCCGGCCTTCTGCTCTCAACTGCTCAACCGGGCCGGTGACGTGCAGCGGTGAGCTCGGCACCGACGCCCAGGTCACGAGCGACTCCGACGATCGTCTTACCGGGCAGATGGGACAGTGCCACGGCGTTGTCTTTGAACTCAGGGGCATACGGGCCGTTCTTCGGCATGGATCCGGTCGGCGCAGCCCGAACGCATAAAGGCCGCGGCGTTGAGCGCGGCCGGGAGCGGGGCGTGTTCGACGAATTCGAGCCGCTGCTAGCAGTGACCGCATTGGACTCCATGGGCATCCGCGTCGCCGAGCGGTGGCAGCCTGAATTCAGGTCGAGGTGGACGAGCTCGCCGAGACCCACGCCGAGTTCTCGCGCAAGCTCCTGATCTGATCGAGACGCTCGTTCGACGTGGTGTTAGTTTTGCGTCAATGAGCGACTTTCGCCCCGCAGCAGAGATCGAGGCCGACCGCGCCGCCTGCCTGGCCTACCAGCCGAGCTCGCGCACCGACGAGGCTCAGGGCGCGATCGACGCCTATGACTGGCTGCTCGGCCGTAAAACCGCGCCCCTCTCCGGAGGCGACCTTCCTGCGACGAAGCCGCGCGCCGTCGCGGAGGCGCAGCTCGCCGACAACGCGGCCCGAGGCCGTCCCGGCGCGCCGCGAGTGAGGGGTCCCGAAGCGACCTGGACCGAGTCCTATGTGATCGGTGTGCGCGACGCGCTCGGCTGGGCGACCGGTGAGCGGCGGGCCTCACCGGGCGGCCGCGAGGACCTCACCGGACTGCCCGGGACCGCCAGCGGCCTGATCATCGTGCCTGAACACCGCCGCAGGCGCACCCGCGAGGAGTGACCGAGGCGCCCGGTCGGGGAGCCTGCGCCGCGGCCCCCCGATCCCCGGTCTTCTCGGTGGCGGCGATGAGCTTCGCGGCTTGCCGGGTCCCCTCATCACTTGGTCGAGACCACCGCCTTCCCGCCGATCCTGCCGTAGCGGGTGGCGAGTCCCGGGTCGGTCCAGGTCTCCCAGAACTTCGCGGTACGCACGTCGTGAATTCGAAGCGTCGGGAGGTCGGGCCCGACTCGCGCTGTAGCAGTCAGCGGCGGGCACGAGCGACAAGCCATCGGCCTCAGCCGGGTGGTGGCCATAACCCTTTGACGCAGACGACCTGGCGGAGCCGCGCGACGATCTCGACCAGGTCGGACTGGGCGGCCATGACCTGTTCGATGTCTTTGTAAGCGGCAGGGATCTCGTCGACCACTCCGGCATCCTTGCGGCACTCGACGCCTTCGGTCTGGGCGGCCAGGTCCTCGGCGGTGAACCGGCGCTTGGCGGCGCTGCGGCTCATCTTCCGGCCGGCACCGTGCGAGGCCGACTCGAATGCGGCCGCGTTGCCGAGTCCGCGCACAATGAAGCTCGAGGCTCCCATCGAGCCGGGGATGATCCCCATGTCGCCCGCTCCGGCGCGGATCGCGCCTTTACGGGTGACCAGGAGGTCCTGGCCGTCGTGGGTCTCCTCGGCCACATAGTTGTGGTGCGCCGAGATCTCGGGTTCGAACCGGGCCTTGTGGAACCGCTTCTGGAAAGCCTTGCGCAGCAGCGCCATCATCACCGCCCGGTTGCGGCGGGCGTAGTCCTGCGCCCAGAACAGGTCCCGGCGGTAGGCCTCCATCTGCGGGGTGTCCGCCACGAAGACCGCCAGGTCGGGGTCGGGCAGGTCGGCGTTGTGCGGCAGGCTCTTGGCCCGCTCGATGTGGTGCTGGGCCAGGGCGTTGCCGACGTACCGGGACCCGGAGTGCAGCATCAGCCAGACCTCGTCCGAGTCGGACAGACAGATCTCGATGAAGTGATTGCCGCCGCCGAGGGTCCCGAGCTGCTTCATGGCTTTGGCCTCGACCCGCCGGGCCACCGGTTCGGCCAGGTCGCTGAAGGCGGACCAGAACCCGTGCCAGCCGTGCAGGCCCGTCTTGAGGCCCTTGGCGTCGACCGAGTTGGCGTGCATGGCGTGCCCGACCGGGATCGCGGCCTCGATGTCGGATCGGAGTCGTCCGAGGTCGTCGGGGAGGTCCGAGGCGGTCAGCGAGGTCCGCTGCGCGGTCATGCCGCAGCCGATGTCGACGCCGACGGCGGCCGGTGAGACCGCCCCGCGCATGGCGATGACCGACCCGACGGTGGCGCCGATGCCGAAGTGGACGTCCGGCATGACGGCGACGCCGTGGACCCACGGGAGTTCTGCGATGTTGTACAGCTGTGCCCGCGCCTGTGGCTCGACGGCATCGACATCGCCCCAAAGGCGGATCGGCGCCGCCTTGGAGTCGAGGTGGGTGAATGGCACGGCAACTTTCCTTCCGCGTGAACATCTTGGGGGACAAGGGGCTTCAACGTGTTCTTCATACTGCGGTACGACCGCGGGAGCGTCAACGCGATATCGGCCAGGCGCTGGACGCGAACTTCGGTGCCGACCGCCAGCGGGAGATCGTGGAGTACCCGCAGGTGGCAGGTCGCGCCCGACCGACTCGGGCTGCTGGTCGGGAACGAGGACCCGGCCCGGGTGACCGGACGAGAACGCACGGCTGGAGAGTCGTGGTCTCGGTCGGCCGGCTCGGGTTCGGCGGCGATGCCAGGTGCCATTGCCTGCGGGCCCGTTCACGAGCGGCCCTGCGTGAACCTTCATCGTCTGCCCAGAAATGGTGGATTGCCACTGTTTTGCCGGGCTTGGATGAGGTAATCTTGAAGACTACCCGCTGTGCATAGGGGATGATCGCTGTGCGAATAAGTGACATTCTGCGATCCAAGGGATCTGCCGTGGTCACCATCAGGCCGGAGGAGCCGGTGCGAACACTGCTGGCCGAGTTGGCCGTGCACAATGTGGGCGCGCTGATCGTGAGTCCGGACGGCGCCGCCGTTGCCGGCATAGTCTCGGAACGGGACGTGGCCAGGGGGCTGCACAACGAACCCGGCCTGCTCGACGCGCCAGTCTTGCAGATCATGACCGAGGACGTGCATTCCTGCGTCTTGGAGGACTCGATCGAGGACCTGATGGTGCTGATGACCGACCAGCGCATTCGGCACGTCCCCGTCGTCACCGACGACGGGGTCCTCGCGGGAATCGTGAGCATCGGCGATGTCGTGAAGGGCCGAATCGGCCAACTCGAGTTCGAGAAGGAGCAGCTCGAGGGCTACATCTCCAGCGCAGGCTGACCACTCCGCCAGAGCACGCCGGGGCCGGGCGCGCCACGCGGCCGAGGTCGACGTTGCCGCTGACCTTCGCGATGCCCGGGGGAGATGGGCCGGGACGTTCGACCTACTGCCGAACGTCATTCCACCGATCATGCTGGCTCTATGAGCGAAACGAAGCGGGACTCGCATGCTGCGGGATGATCTGACTACCGCGCCCGAGCCCACGGCGCCTCACAGGTATCACGGGTTGGCGGTCCACGAGGTGCTGACGACGCTGGGGGCCGACCCGGAGCGCGGCCTCACCGGCCGAGAGGCCGCAGCCCGGTCGGCGCGATTCGGGCCGAACAGCCTGCCGACCGCCAAACGTGACGGATTGCTGGTGCGCATCCTGCGCCAGATCCACAATCCGCTGATCTATGTCCTGATCGCCGGCGGCGTGATCACCGCCGTGCTGGGGCACTACGTCGATTCGACGGTGATCTTCGGAGTGGTGGTGATCAATGCGCTCGTGGGCTTCATCCAGGAGTCGAAGGCCGAATCCGAGCTCGAGAGCCTGCGTTCGATGGTGCTCACCCACGCCAAGGTGGTCCGCGATGGCCACCAACGGACGGCGCCGTCCGAGGAACTCGTGCCGGGCGACCTCGTCTTGATCGAGGCGGGTGACAAGGTGCCCGCCGATATGCGGCTGACCCGTTCGGCGGAGCTTCAAGTGGACGAATCGGCGTTGACCGGTGAGTCCGTGCCGGTGCACAAGAGCGAGACCACGCTGCCCGACGCGATCCCGGTGGCCGACCGGCGCAACATGGTGTACTCGGGAACCCTGGTCACCACCGGCGGCGGCGTCGGCATCGTCTGCGCGACGGGCGCGCGTACGGAGCTGGGGGAGATTCACCGGCTCGTCGGCGCGGCGGAGTCCTTGTCGACTCCGCTCACGGTGAAACTCGCCAGGTTCAGCAGGCTCCTGACCGTCGGCATTCTCGCTCTCGCCGCACTCACGTTCGGCGTGGGCCTGTTGCGCGGGCAGGAGGCGGCACAGATGTTCACCGCTGCGATCGCGCTTGCGGTAGGGGCGATTCCCGAAGGGCTTCCCGCCGCGGTGACCGTCACCCTGGCGATCGGCGTGGCACGAATGGCCCGTCGACGCGCCGTGGTGCGGCGCCTGCCGGTGGTCGAGACTCTCGGCAGCACCACGGTCATCTGCACGGACAAGACCGGCACGCTCACTGAGAACCAGATGACCGTGCGAGCCGTCTGGACCCCCGACTGCGAATACGAGGTCTCGGGCTCAGGCTACGGCCTCGACGGTGCCGTGCGCGACGCCGCGGGCATGCAGGCGTCCGTGGAAAGCGACCAGGCTCTGCGGTGGTCGCTCCTGGCCGGCGCAGCCTGCAATGACGCCACTCTGACCGTGCATGACGGCACTAGAGGCATCGTCGGCGATCCCACTGAAGGCGCGATGCTGGTGGCCGCCGGGAAGGCGGGACTCGGCCCCGACCTGGTCGCCGAGCTCCTGCCCCGGCTCGCGACCATACCCTTCAGCTCCGAACGCCAATACATGGCCAGCCTGCACTCCGAGGCCGCCAGCGGACCCGGAACCGCGCACCTGGTGCTTGCCAAGGGCGCCGTCGAGCGGGTGCTCGATCTGTGCGACGGCCAGCTGGACGCCGAGGGCACCGTACGGCCGCTGGACCGCGTGG
Organism: Glycomyces sp. L485; assembly: GCF_022548875.1. Classification (GTDB taxonomy): domain Bacteria; phylum Actinomycetota; class Actinomycetes; order Mycobacteriales; family Micromonosporaceae; genus Glycomyces. The sequence continues at coordinate 24,341 of NZ_JAKZEW010000011.1, forward strand.
CCGCGACGCGCACGGCGGAGGCCCTGGCCGATCGAGGTCTGCGAGTGCTGGCTACGGCCATGTGTCCGGCGACGGCAAGGAGCCTCGAACCGGACCGCTTCGGTGAGGATGCGCTGCCCGGCACGCTGGTATTGACCGGGCTGCAGGCGATGCTCGACCCGCCCCGCGCCGCCGCCGCGCGCGCGGTCACGGCCTGCCACAGTGCAGGCATCTCGGTGAAGATGATCACCGGTGACCACGCCGCCACCGCCGTCGCGATCGCAGGTCAGGTAGGTCTGTTCGAGCACCGTGACTCGGCCGTCGTGCTGACGGGCGCGGAATTGGCCGCGCTTCCCGACGAGGAAGTCCCCGAGGCGGTCGATCGCGCCAATGTATTCGCTCGAGTCTCACCCGAGCAGAAGCTGCGATTGGTCGCTGCAATGCAGGCCCGCGGGCATGTGGTCGCTATGACCGGTGACGGAGTCAACGACGCACCCGCCCTCCGGCAGGCGGGCATCGGGGTCGCGATGGGCGAAAGCGGTACCGAGGTCGCGAAGGACGCCGCCGACATGGTGCTCACCGATGACGACTTCGCCACCATCGAAGCCGCCGTCGAAGAGGGCCGAGGTGTCTTCGACAACCTCACCAAATTCATCACGTGGACGCTTCCGACGAACATCGGAGAAGGCCTGGTGATCCTCGCCGCGATCCTGTTCGGCGCAGCGCTCCCGATCCTGCCCACCCAGATCCTGTGGATCAATATGACGACCGCCGTCGCGCTGGGCCTGATGCTCGCCTTCGAACCCAAAGAGTCCGGGATCATGACCCGGCCGCCGCGCGACCCCGATCAGCCGCTGCTCACACGAGCGCTCATGTTCCGAATCCTTCTGGTCTCCACCATACTGGTCGCCGGTTCGTGGTGGATATTCGACTGGGAGCTCGCGCACGGCGCCGACCCCGCCGAAGCTCGGACCGCGGCGATGAACGTATTCGTGACGGTCGAAGCGTTCTATCTTTTCAGCTGCCGCTCACTGACCAGCTCGGTCTGGCGGATCGGACTGTTCTCCAACCCGTGGGTCATCGTCGGCCTCACCGTGCAAGCCGTCGGCCAACTCGCCATCACCTACCTTCCTGCCATGAACACCGTGTTCGGCACCGCCCCCATCGGTGGGGACGTTTGGCTGCGCATCATGGCAATAGGTATCGGGGCGAGTCTCGTGGTGGCCGTGGAGAAACGAATGCGGCAGTCGCCGCCCGCCGGCCGAAGGCGGGACGACTATCGCCGGAAGACCCGCTCGTCGAGGCCGGGGATTCACCTTGGCCGACGGTGACGACCGCGGCCGGAGGCCCCCTGTGCCTCAGGACCGGGCCTCCAGAACGGCCATTGCCGCATTGCGACCGGGAATGCCGCTCACTCCGCCGCCGCGCGCCGCGCCGGCTCCGCAGAGGAAGACGTTGGCATGGTCGGTCTCCACGCCCCACCGGCCGGGCGTCTCGTCGGTCCGGAACGGCCACGACAGGTCCCGATGGAAGATGTTCCCACCCGGAAGCCCGAGGTCGCGTTCGAGGTCGACGGGAGTCTTGGCCTCGATGCACGGGTCTCCGTTCGCGTCCGTCGCCAGGCAGTCGGCCAACGGCTCGTCGAGATGCACCTCAAGCTGCTCGATCGTCGCATCGAGGAGTCTCACTCTCGTCTCCCGATTCGCGGTCTCCTCTCCTTCGAAGAGCCGCGCGGGCGCGTGCAGGCCGAACAGGGTCAGGGTCTGGTATCCCCGGCGTACCAGGTCATAACCCAGAATGGACGGGTCGGACAACGAGTGGCAGTAGAGCTCGGACGGAGGCTTTGACGGAAGCCGTCCGGACGCCGCCTCGGCGTAGGCGGCCTCGAGCTGCTCGAACGTCTCGGAGACATGGAACGTTCCGGAGAACGCCTCGCGGGGATCGACGTCCGCGTCACGAAGCCGAGGAAGTCGCTTGAGGAGCATGTTGACCTTCAGCTGGGCTCCCTCGGCCGACTCCGGGCTCTCCTGACCGAGGAAACCCGCCAGAGCTTCAGGAGCGGCGTTGACCAGCACGTGCCGGGACCCGACGGTCCCGGTGCGCTGCTCGTTCGCATAGGTCACCTCGGCTCGAGAACCGTCCGTGGCGATGGCCGAGACCTCGTGCCCGGTGAGGATCTCCGCGCCCGCTGACCGTGCCGCGGCGGCCAGGGCGTCGGTCAGGGCGCCCATCCCTCCGACCGGCACGTCCCAGTCCCCGGTGCCTCTGCCGATGACGTGGTAGAGGAAGGTGCGATTCTGCCGCAGGTCCTCGGCCCACGCCGAGGTGAACGTGCCGATGAGGCCATCGGTGAGCACGACCCCGCGAACGAGGTCGTCGGCGAAGACGCGCTGAATCGTCTCCCCGAGGGGCTGCTCGAAGAACATGTTCCAGACGCCGTCGTCGGCGACGCGTCGACGCAGCTCTGACTCCGAGGGCAAGGGGTCGGTGAGCGTCGGGAAGACCTTCCCGGCCAGGTAGGCCGCCGAGCCGTAGAACTTCTGCCACGCTTCGAACTCGGCGTCAGAACCGGTGAGGCGTGCGAAGGATTCCCGAGTCTGGTTCTGGTCGTGCTTGACGAGCAGCCCCGTCGCCCGCCCACCGCGTTGGGCCGGGGTGTAGGAGGAGACGCTTCTCTTGCGCATCTGAAACTTCAGGCCGAGGTCGTCGACGATCTTGCGCGGCAGCAGGCTGACCAGGTACGAGTACCGCGACAGCCGCGCGTCCACGCCCGGGAACGCCGGAGCGGAGATCGCCGCTCCGCCGGTGTGTCCCAGTCGCTCCAAGACCAGGACGCTCTTGCCGGCGCGGGCGAGATAGGCCGCCGAGACCAGGCCGTTGTGGCCGCCGCCGACGATGACGGCGTCATAGGACGTGTGCAGAGGCATGCTCAACCCTTACACAGACGGCCTACCGAATATCGAGATCCGACGCCGTTTCGGGGCGATCAGTAGACGCTCGCGCCGATCCAATCGTCATAGCCGTAGCCGACCGGATCGTCGTAGGAGCGGTCGGCGAGCTCGAAGCCGCTGGCGGCGGTGCCGCACTCGGTCAGCACCAGCGGTGCCGCGGTCCCGGTCCCGTCGAAACCGATGCACAGGTCCGAGTGGCCTGCCGGATGGATGCCGGTGTCGGTCAGGACGAACTCCTGGTTGAGGCCGCCGTGGCAGTCCCACAGCACGAGCGCGGTCCCGGCCTCCATCCTGCCGCCGTCGACATCGACGCAGCGGTCGTGACTGAGCTCCACGTGCAGTGACCGCCGACCCTCGTCATGCCAGAAGCCCTGGTTGCGGCCGCCGTGGCAGTCCCACGAGATCAGGTGGGTGCCGTTTCTTGAGTCGTAGCCCTCGGCGTCCGCGCACAGTCCGCTGCCGGTGTTCTTGAGATCCTTGAACTCGAACAGCCCTTCGTAGAGTGTGGCGCTGCCGGTACTGGCCGGGTCCACACAGGTCGAGGTGTCCCACTCGGGACGCTCGTGGAACCGGGTGATGCATTGGGCGAATGCTCCGTGACCGAGGTAGTTGGGATGCAGCGACTGCCGGAAGGCGTGTTCTGAAGGCAGCAGTCCCACTTCGGCGTAGACTCCGCGGGCCCAAGGGTCGTCGTCGCATACGCCGTGACCGTCGAACAGACGCTGGGCGTTGAGATAGCGGACGTCCTTGCCGAGCGCAGCCTGGCGGATGCCCTGCTCGAACAGGGGCACGGCCTTGTTGCGGGCGAAGGCGGCGTCGGCGAGATAGAGCAGGCAGCCGCCTTGGTACCACCCGGGGAAGTCCGGGTTGTCCTCGACGTCGGGGCCGCCGGGGCTGGAGTAGGACATGACGACCATGTCGTAGTCCGCCGGCAGGTAGCCGGCGTCGGTCATGGTCTGCCGGACCGCGTCGATCGCGGTCTCCACGCCTTGCCGGCTCACCTGGACGCGGGCCTCCCAGTCCTCGGTGTGGTCCGGCCAGCACGGCCCCAGGAACAGGATCCGGTCGGCGACGCACTCGGTGGCGGTCGGGCCGAACTCGATGCCGCCTTCGTCATTGGCGCCCACGATGATCCATACCAACTTGACGTTGGTGTTGCGGGCCTTGACGGCGAGGTGGTCGCCCTGGTTGAGCTCGTCCCACTGCTGCTGACCGTTGCCTTCGATCAGGTGCTGGGAGGTGGCGCCGGAGCACGAGATGTTGTATTGGGCGTCGCTTTCGATACCGGTGCGGAACAGCGCCTGGTCGTAGGAGCGGTCGCACCAGTTGCCGTCCGTGTGGGTGTCGGGTTCGTAGTTGCCGACGCCTTCGCCCGAGATCTGACTGTCTCCCATGGAGATCAGAGAGGTCTTGCGATCCTCGAGGGGGAGGATGTCGGGGCTGCCGTACAGATCGGTGGCCTCGGCGGCGCGGATGGATTCGAGGTGGTCGGGCAGGGGAACGATGTCAGGGTGTTCCGCCGCTTGAGCCGGTGCCACCGCTATGGACAGAGTCATGGTGGTGAGAGCTGCGGTGGCCAGCGCCGCAGCCGAACGTATCCGGGGAGTGGACATGGCAGTCTCCTATTCGGAAACATCGCTGTCGACGAGTTGTAATAGGGACACTACCGTTACTCGGCGGTAATGTGAAGCCTTCGAGGCTGCCATTCTTGAAGGAATGGAAGGAGAACGCGGCACGTTGATGGCTGCCGATAAGTGGCTGAACATCATGGAGGAAAGGGTGATCCAGGGGCGCTGAAACAGACTGCTGTTGCAATTGACATTGATGATTTTAAATGGACTTCGAGTCCTGTCGATCATCATGGGATCACGAATCCGCCGCCGGCCATCCGAGCTTCTTGCGAGGGATGAACGGTCGGCCGATCGCCGGCTGGGGCGAAACGGCACCCAACTCGGGAGGCGTGTGTGAACATGACCAGATGAACTCGCCGGTCGTGGCCGTCATCGGTCGTTGCATCCGCCATGGTCTGCCGCTCCCGCTCGTGGCCGGCGGTTAGCGGCCATGGCGGACTGGTTCGACGATCGGATCATCGACCCCGGACGCATGCCGCTGTTGTGCTTCTTCGCCGGCATGGTGGTCGGGTTCCTGTTCATTCGCGTCTCGGTGCGGTTGATCCGGGCGAACGTGCGTTGGTGGCCCGGCAATGTCACGCCCGGAGGCAGACATGTGCACCACATGGTGTTCGGTCTCGGCTTCATGGTGGTCGGTGGAGTGTCCGGACTGGCGGTTCCGGACGAGCTCGTCGGCTGGACGTCCGCTGCGGCGGCCCTGTTCGGCGTCGGCACCGCGCTGGTGATCGACGAGTTCGCGCTGATCCTTCACCTCGACGACGTCTACTGGTCCGAGGAGGGCCGGATCTCGGTGGACGCGATGTTCGGGCTCATCGCGGTCACCGCGATGCTGCTGCTGGGAATGCATCCGTTCTTCGGGTTCGAACCCGATTCCGAGGCCTCGGGAGTCTGGCAGGTGTGGCCCCTCCTGATCGGGCTCGGTCTGGCGGTCGTCACCGTGCTCAAGGGCAAGGTCTGGACCGCGGTGTTCGGCATGTTCATTCTCCTGCCGCTGCTGTTCGGGGCGATCCGGCTGGCTCGTCCGCAGTCGCCTTGGTCGCGGTGGCGGTATCGCTCCGACAGGCCTCGCGGGGTGCGCAAGCTCAACCGGGCCCGTCGCCGTGAACACCGGCTGCGAAGACCGGTCAACCAGGCGAAGAACCGGCTTCAGGACCTGGTCGCCGGGAGCCTTCATCGTTGACGGACTAGGACGGTCAGCGGCCTGCGGTTTCTACGGTGACGCGCTCGCCCACGGTATGCACCAGTACAACCTCCGGATGGAGGAAGACCAGTTTGTCGACCGCCTCCTGGAGCTCCTCGACCGGTGGCAGATCGTCGGGGCTGCGCACCTCGATCACCACCTTGTGGGCCTGCCAGCTCACCTCGTCGACGTAGGCGTCCGACCAGTTCTCTGCGGCGGCCTCGATCTGGCTGCTCCACAACGCTGTCATGGAATTGAGTCCGATGGGGATCGCGACGGCCACGAACACGGCCGCGAGGACCGGGTAGGCGCGGCGCCTCCAGCTCGGCTCCGCGGCCACCTCAGCCTCTTGGAAGTAGCCGCCGATCTTGAAGACCAGGATCGATGCGACCACCAGGACCACGACGTTCGACAAGAACAGCACGAATGCGCCGAGCGCCAGGAACGGATTGCCGTCTCCGAAGCACACCCCCATCACGCCCAGAGGCGGCACGAGCGAGATCGCGATGGCGACTCCGGGCAGCACGGTGCCTACGTCTCTGCGAGTGGCCGCGATGGCCCCGGCGAAGCCGGTGGCGATCGCCGCGATCAGATCCATGATCGTCGGGGAAGTGCGGCCCTCGATCTGCGAATTGGCGAGCGCGTCGGTCGGATCGGGCAGCATCGAGGAGATGCCGAACCCGATCGCGACCACCGCGACGACGCTGGCGGCCACGTACAGCAGGGAACGACCGACCATCGCGGCGTCACCGACGACGATGCCCAGGCCGACGGCCAGGATCGGGGTGGACAGCGGTGCGATGATCATGGCGCCGATGACCGCGGCGGTCGAGTCGGCCAGGACTCCGGCGACCGCGATGAAGCCGGACAGGGTGAGCATGGACCAATAGGCGGACCGTTTCGCACCGCTCTCGCCGTAGTCCAGTTCGAGGCTGTCGCGGAGGGTGTCAAGGCTCCGGCGCTGGGTGGCGGGGATCAGTACGCTCAAGAATGCTCCCGCTGGTTCGTTCAGGTAGGCCTGACCGCGACTATATGGTGTGAAGCGCCTGATCGAGATGAAAACGGGCGGTTCATCTGAGCCGGTCGAGCTCGGGTTTCGGAATCACCGCCGGATGAGGTCTATCCGCTTCGTGAGCCTTCCGTGTCCAGGCAGAGGACCGGGATCCGTTGGACCAGGTTGTTGGCGAAGCCGCCTCTGTTCCAAGGCTGGTTCAGCGGTTGCGTGTTGCCCTCGGCGTCGGTGGCCCGTGCGCTCAGGAGGTGTTCGCCGGGCTCGGCCGTCCACTCGAACCGCCACCGGCGCCAGGCCCAGGGGTGGGCGGTCGCCTCGTCCAGGTCCGCCTCGCTCCAGGTACGCCCATCATCGGTGGTGACCTCCACCGTCGCGATCGGCGCCCGGCCGGACCAGGCGCGGCCTTCGAGGGACACTGGGCCCGGTCGAGTCACACGTGACCGAGACATGAAGTCCGGAAACCCGGGAGGGACCATCAGCGCACGTGGTGCGATCCGAGTGACCGGCTCGCCGAGCTCGTGCGGTTCCTGCCTGAGCCGGTAGGCCGAGGTCTGCTGGAATCCGGTGAACGGAGCGTCGGAGACGGTGATGTCGCGCAGCCACTTGACTTGCGCCATGCCGTACCAGCCGGGGACCACCAAGCGCAGCGGTTGTCCGTGCTGCGGCGGCAGCGGGGCGCCGTTCATGGCGTAGGCGACCAGCACTTCGGGTTCATCGACCGTCGCCACCTCCAGAGGGAGGGCTCGTTGGTAGTCCTGTTCGACGCCTCGCTCCACACCGTGGTCGGCACCGGTGAAGACGACATCGACCGCACCGTCCCTCACTTGGGCGTCGGCGAGTAGGAGGCGCAGGGGCACACCCGTCCAGTCGGCGGTGCCGACCGCTTCCACCAGCCACGGTTGACTCACCGGCCGGGGGACGAGCCGGGCCCGACCGTTGCCGGCGCACTCCATGGTGACGCGGGCTGTGACTGCCGGATAGGACCGCAGATCATCCATGCCCAGCCGCAGCGGATGGCGGACGAGACCGTCGATCGTCAACTCCCAAGCGGCGTCCTCAGGGAGGTAGGGGATGTCGTAGTGGGTGAGGACGTAGTGCAGGCCAGGCGGGGTCACGTCGTAGCGCAGCGCCTCCAGGGGCAGGCCGTGGTTGCGGGTCGCGAGCGCCAGCTCGTCGCGGCCGATACCCTCCTCGGCCTCGGCCAGCCGAGCAGGCGTGCTCACGTCATCGAGTCGACGACTCATGCCCGGATCGTATGTCGGGCCGCGCCTTGCGCGTAGGTGTTCGCCGCGAAGCGGACGTGCGAGGCGTGAGCGATCCGATGCGTCGGCGAGCAGTCCAGTGGCCCGCAAGGTTCCCGACGAGCTCTATCCGCAGTCACGCCAAGTGCCGCAGTAGTACGAGGGATACTTTCATGTCGCGGGACCGGTGAGCGTGAGTGTACTTCTCGACCGCCTGCTGCTCGGCGCGTCGTACCGTGCCACTCCAGGTGGCGGCGATCGCCAACAATGCGAGCCAGCCCGCCAGCGCCCAGGTGAGCCACACCGGACCGAATGCGGCGATGAGTGCGCCGCAGGCCATGGCACCGAGTGCGGAGGCGCCGGTGACCAGGGTGGCGATGCCGGCGGTCACCCGGCCCCGCATGTGGTCGGGCGTCCGTGCGAGGCGGTAGTTGTCGAGCGCCACGTTGTAGACGGGGCTGACCACCGATTCGGCGAAGGCGACGGCCAGCAGCAACCACCAGGTCGGGACGACCGCGTAGAACGGGAATGCCAGGGCTTGGAGAAGGCCTCGGGGAGATCGCAGGACATTTACATACTTGATTATTTACTGATACGATCCGTAAGGGTGGCTTTCCGTTTCACTCCGGATGGGGTGTCACCGAGATGGTCGGGTTCATACGGAAGTTCCTATTGGGAGCGCTCCCTAATGACTTTCGACTCGATCCCGGCTCCATCTCCAGCAGGACCCGCCACTGCGGTCCGCTCGAAGAGCCGCGGCGCCGACTCCACCAGATCAGAGGATATTGAAATATGCAAAGAGCTCGAAATCATAGGAGGATGGCGGCCGCCGCGATCGCGGTCGTGGCCCTCAGTTCCGCCGCGCTGACGATCGCCTCGGCGAACCCGGCACTCGCCGAGGAAGGCTGCGATGTCGACTATCGTATCGTCAGCGACTGGGGAGGCGGCTTCCAGGCGAATGTCGCGATCACTGCGGACGAGCCCATCGACGGCTGGGAGATGAGCTGGGAATTCCCCTCCGGCACGACCGTCAGCAGCGCCTGGAACGTCGATTGGAGCCAGAGCGGCACCACCTTCAGCGGTTCCGACGTCGGATGGAATGCCGCCATTGCCTCAGGGGAGACCAGTGAGGTCTTCGGATTCATAGGATCCGGCAGCGCCGACGCGCCGGGGACGATCTCCGTCAACGGCGACGTGTGCGACGGGCAGGCGGATCCGAGTGAGCCGCCGACCGATCCCACTGTGACCCCCACCGACGATCCCACGACCGACCCGCCGACGGGACCGGTGTCGATCATGCCTCTCGGCGATTCGATCACCGGCAGTCCCGGCTGCTGGCGGGGCAACTTGTGGGACCTCCTCGTCGACGCCGGTCATGAGATCTCCTACGTCGGATCGCTGTCCCAGGGCTGCCCGCCAAGCCAAGCCGACCCGCACCACGAGGGGCACGGCGGCGTCCAGGTCACACAGGCGGTGGCGAACGGCGACACGCGGATGTGGCTGGAGGCCAACACCCCCGACGTGCTGCTGATGCACTTCGGCACCAACGACGTGTGGTCGGCGATTCCCCCCGCGCAGATCCTCGACGCCTACACCTCGATCGTCGAGGACTTGCGCGAGCTCAACCCGGACGCGGTCGTCCTGGTAGCGCAGATTATCCCGCTGCACCCGGACAATTGCGCGGAGTGCCCGCAGCGGGCCGTCGACCTGAACGCCACGATCCCCGGATGGGCCGCGGAACTGACGACCGAGCGGTCGCCGATCGTCGTGGTCGACCAGTACACCGGGTTCGACCCGGAGGTCGACACCTACGACGGGGTCCACCCCGACGAGGACGGCTACGTCAAGATCGCCGCGAACTGGTTCGCCGCGCTCGACGGTGTCCTTGCGTCGGCTTCCGATTCCTGACGCCGTTCGTCCCACGTGCGAAGCGGCGCCGGACCCACAAGGGACCGGCGCCGCCCTCCTCGACGGAGCAGCGCAACTCGAGGACCGAGTGATCGAGCGCCGCTGACGGCCGAAGTGACCTCCGGTTCAATCCCGGCGCGTTCGGCGAGGGGCTGCGAACCATCGGGTCGCGCGGTCGTGAACTCGGTGAGGTGGCCGCGCAGGGTCTGGGCGGACACTGGGGTGGACAGCGGCTACGGCGTGTAGTACGTTCAGGTTCCATTCGACGGAGGCGGTCAGGAACGCAGTGTGATTCTGCGGCGGTCCCGCCACTGTATTCGGAGAGCTGCCCGCCCCGGGGTTGCCGCCGGAGCCCGACGGACGCCTTCAGCGGCCGTCGAGCGCGGCGCGGAGCCCTGGCCGGACCGAGCGCGGCCACTGGGTCCTGTGACCCGGGAAGGCCGGGCGGACAGTGATGATCCGAGAGCCAGAAGACTGAGGCCTTCCGTCACGACTGAGGGGACGAGGATCCCCGAGGAGGTCGACATGACTGCCATTACCGCCATACCCGTAACCACGCCGAAGTGGGGCCGCATCGCGCTGTCGCTCTTCGCTTTCACAGCGACGTTGTTCCTGGTCGCCTTCGAGCAGGGCACGATCACCGGCGGCCTGCCGGTCTTGCACGAGGCCTTCCACGACGCCCGCCATCTGCTCGGATTCCCCTGCCACTGATGCTCACCGACAGTGTTCGCCGCGGACTCGCGGCGGGGCTGCTGGCCGGTCTCGTGGCCGGAGCGTTCGCGCTGCTCGTCGGCGAGGTCCCCCTCGGGGAGGCCATCGCGCTCGAGGAGCAAGCGGACGTCGCTGCCCACGAATCGGCCCAAGCGGCCCACGATCACGACGAAGGGTTCGCGGTCGACCGCACCCTGCAGCAGGGCCTCCTGCCGGTCGGTACCGCGCTGGTCGGTGCGGCGTACGGCGGACTGTTCGGGCTCGCCTTCGCGCTGCTCGCCAAGGGATCCCGCGATCGGTGGAAGTCCGGTCTGGCCTTCGGAGTCGCAGCCTGGGCCGCCGTCGCCCTGTTTCCGGCGCTGAAGTACCCGTCCAACCCGCCCGGCGTCGGCGACCCGGATACGGTCGGCTCGCGGACCACCTGGTTCCTCATATCGATCGTCGCCTCGGTCGCCCTGGCCGTGCTGCTGTGCATGGCGTCCAGACGACTGCGCGCCCGCGGCATGGACGACGTCACGCGCCAGCTCGCGATCGGCGCCGCTGCCGTGGTCCTGTACGGCGTGCTGTTCGTCGCAATGCCGTCCAGCGGCGTCGCGATCGAAGTGCCCGCCGCACTGTTGTGGGACTTCCGCCTGGCGTCCATGGGTACGCAGGCGATTCTGTGGCTCGGCCTTGCCGTCGGCTTCGCCTGGCTGTGGCACCGTGCCGCGTTGAAGGCGGCGACGTGAAGTCGTTCTCGCGGCTGACCCTGGTGCGCCACGCGCCGACCGCCGCGACCCGCCGCCACGCGTTCCCGCTCGACGAGCCGCTCGACGAGGCCGGTGAGACCGAGGCGAGCGGGCTGCGCGGCAGGCTCCGTGGCTCCGCGGCGGTCGCGGCCCCGGCCGCGCGGTGCCTCCGCACGGCCCTCCTCGCCGGATTCGAGCCGGTCGCGTCCGATCCCCGCTGGTCCGAACTGGACTTCGGGGACTGGGCCGGTTCGACTTTGAGCGAGATCGGCGACCGCGACCCCCGACGGCTCTCCGCCTGGCTCGACGACCCGCGATCGGCGCCGCCTGGCGGCGAGTCCCTTCTGTCGCTGCGCGAACGCGTCCGCGCGGCGCTCTCAGACCTCGCCGAGACCGTTGAGGACACCGTGGTGTTCACCAGCGGCGGCCCTGTCAAGGCCGCCGTCGCGGCCGTCCTCGACGCCCCCGACGCGGCATTCTGGCGGCTCGATGTGGCCCCCTGCTCGGTCACCGTCCTGCACTGCCGCTCCGGGGTCTGGACGGTCCGATCCGTCAACGCCGACGCCGGCGGGGAGGGGAGATGAAGGCCTGGGGCATCGGCATCCTCGCCGGTTGCGCGGCCGACATGATGGTCGGCGACCCCCGGCGCGGCCACCCCGTCGCCGGATTCGGGCGGCTCGCAGCCGACGTCGAACGGCGCACCTGGCGAGATTCCCGGCTGGCCGGGTCCGTCCACACCGGAACCCTGGTGGCGGCCACGGCGCTGCTCGCCGTGGCCGCGGACCGCGCCGCGAAGCGCCGCCCCTGTGCCCGCGCCGCCATGGCGGCGGCCCTGACCTGGACCGTCGTCGGCGGACACTCTCTACGCCGCGAGGCCGCCGGAATCGCGGCGGCGATCGAGCACGGCGACCTCGACGAGGCCCGGAGGCGCCTGCCCGCACTGTGCGGACGCGACCCCGCGCACCTGAGCGAGACCGAGGTGGTGCGCGCCGCGGTCGAATCGGTAGCCGAGAACACCTCCGACGCCGTCGTCGCCCCGCTGTGGTGGGGCGCGATGGCCGGGCCCGCCGGGCTCGCGGCCTACCGCGCCGTGAACACCCTCGACGCGATGATCGGACACAAGTCGCCGCGGTATCGCCGGTTCGGTTGGGCGGCCGCCCGACTCGACGACGCCGCCAACTGGATCCCGGCGCGCTGCGCGGCCGCTCTGGCGGTCGTCCTCGCGCCGGTCGTCGGCGGCTCCCCGGGCAGCGCCGCGCGGATCTGGCACCGAGACGGCGGCGCGCATCCCAGCCCCAACGCCGGGCAGGTCGAGGCCGCTTTCGCCGGGGCCCTCGACCGCACGCTCGGCGGCGGCGAGAACCGCTACCCCGGCCACACCGACACCCGGCCCGCGATGGGCGGGGGGCCCGCCCCGAACGCGGCCGACCTGCGCCGAGCCGTCCGCCTCTCCGCGGCCGTGTCCGCCGCCGCCGCCGTCTGCGCGGCCGCAACGGCGTCAAGGCGACGCCCGCAGAGGGGCAAACGTGCCGGGAGGCTGCGATGAGCGGCGCGATCCTACTGGCGGGCACGGGCTCCGACGTCGGCAAGAGCGTCATCACGGCGGGCGTCTGCCGCCACCTCAAACGCCGAGGGGTCTCGGTGGCCCCGTTCAAGGCCCAGAACATGGCGCTCAATGCGGCCGTCACCGTCGACGGCGGCGAGATCGGCCGCGCCCAGGCCGCCCAGGCCGCCGCCTGCGGCATCCCGCCCGAGACCGCCATGAACCCGATACTCATCAAGCCCACCGGCGAGCGCCACAGCCAGGTCGTCGTCATGGGCAGGCCCGCGTTCGACGCCGGCGCGCGCGACTACCACCGGCGCCGCACCGCCCTCCTTCCCGCTGTGCTCGACGCCCTCAACGACCTCAAAGGACGATTCGACGCCGTCGTCTGCGAAGGCGCCGGCAGCGCCGCCGAGATCAACCTGCGCCCGCACGACCTCGCCAACATGGGACTCGCCCGCGCGGCGAACATGCCCGTGCTGCTCATCGCCGACATCGACCGCGGCGGCGCCCTCGCCGCGCTCTACGGCACGCTCGCGCTGCTCGAACCCGACGACCAGGCGCTCATCGCCGGCTTCGTCATCAACCGCTTCCGAGGCGACCCGGCCGTCCTCGAACCGGGACTGGAACAGCTGCGCGAACTCACGGGCCGCCCGTGCCTCGGTGTCCTTCCGCACCTGAACGGCCTCGACTTCGACGCCGAGGACTCCCTCGCCCTCGACCGGCCCCTTGCAGCCATTGCGCCACTGGGGTCCGACAGTCTGGCGGTGTCGGTGGTACGGCTGCCGCGCATCGCCAACTTCACCGATGTGGACGCGCTGGCCGCCGAACCCGGCGTGTCCGTGCGATTCACCGACTCCGCCGCCGAGGTCCGCCGCGCCGACCTGGTGGTCCTGCCCGGCACCAAGAACACCGTCGGCGACCTCGCCTGGCTGCGCGACAACGGCCTGGCCGAGGCGATCGCCGACCGCGCCGCGGACGGCGGCCCCGTCATGGGGATCTGCGGCGGCTACCAGATGCTCGGCCGAGCGATCACCGACGACGTCGAGTCGCGCTCCGGCACCGTGCCGGGTCTGAGCCTGCTCCCGGTGACCTGCCAGTTCGCCGAGTCCAAGACCCTCGCGATGCACACCGGCACCGCCCCGGGACTCGGCGGCGCGCCCGCCGGAGGCTATTCCATCCGCCACGGCCGCCCCACCGTCCACGACGGCCGGACCTGGCTGCGCGACGCCCACGGCCGCGACGAGGGCTGCGTGGTCGGATCGGTGTGGGGGACCAGCTGGCACGGTGTCCTCGAACACGACGAGGCCCGTCGCGCCTTCCTGTCCATCGTGGCCGAGACCGCCGGACGCGAGTGGAAGCCCGGAGACGAGCCGTTCGCGGCCGTCCGGGAACGCCGCCTCGACCGCCTCGGCGACCTGGTCGCCGACCACCTCGACGTGAACGCGCTCGAAACGCTGCTGGCGGACGGCCCACCGGCCGACCTGCCGATCGCACCGCCGGGCGGCGCACCCGCGCCGCGCGTCTGGACTGGGGGAGAAGACGAACACCATGCCAATTGACGGCTCCGCAAGCGTCGCCGACGCGACCATCCTGTTCCTCACCACCGCCGACACCGAGATCCTGGCCGCGGCCGGCGCGGTCGACCGGCTTCCCCAGGATGCCCCGAAGCTGCGGGCGCTCAACCCGGCCCGCGCGGGAGGCGACGAGGACTGGATCGACACGGCCCTGGCCGACGTCCAGGTCGTCGTCGCCCGACTACTCGGCGGCCGCGCGGCCTTCCCCGAACTCTTCGACCAGCTGCGCGAACGCTGCGTCAAAGCAGGCATTCCGCTCCTGGCGCTCTCCGGCGAGGGATCCCCGGACGCCGAGCTCACCGCCCTGTCCACCGCCCCGACCGCCGCACTCGCCCAAGCCTTCGAATACCTGCGCCTCGGCGGGATCGACAACACCGAGCAGCTTCTGCGATTCCTGTCGGACACGCTGCTGCTCACCGGGCTCGGCTTCGAGCCGCCCATCGAGCTGCCCGACCACGGCGTCTACCATCCCCGTGAGGCCGACCCGCTCGCCGCCGTCGATCCCGAACGGCCGCTCATCGGCGTCGTCTTCTACCGCTCGCACCTGGTCAGCGGCAACACCGCGTTCGTCGACGCCCTCATCGACGCGATCGAAGCCCAAGGGGCCCAGGCCGTCGGACTGCACTGCTACTCGCTGCGGCCCGACGCCGACGGGAGCGTCGGCCTGCTGTCCATGCTCGATGAAGCCGGGGTGAAGCCCGACGCGCTGCTCGTCACCGTCCTGGCCATGGGAGGCGCCACCGCCGCCGACACGCCCACCTGGAAGGCCGAGGCGCTCCAGCGACTCGGCGTCCCGGTCATCCAGGCGCTGGCCTCCACCGGATCTCGCCAGACCTGGGTCGACAGCGTCGCGGGTCTGTCCCCGATGGACACGGCGATGCAGATCGCGCTCCCCGAGTTCGACGGCCGCGTCATCGGCGTCCCCTTCTCCTTCAAGGAACTCACCGAGGACGACGAGCGCATCGGTGGCCCGGTGATCCGCTACGTCGCCGACGCCGAACGCACCGAGCGCGTCGCGGGCATCGCTGCCGGCCACGCCCGCCTGCGCCGGGTCCCACACTCGGACAAGCGGATCGCTCTGGTCTTGTCGAACTACCCGACCAAGCACAGCCGCATCGGCAACGGCGTCGGTCTCGACACCCCCGCCTCGTGCGCGGCGCTGCTGCGGCGCATGCGCGAGACCGGCTACGACCTCGGCGACGTCGACCCCCGCCTGCTGGAGGACTCGGACGCGCTCATCCACGCCCTGATCGACCGGGGCGGCTTCGACGCCGACCTGCTCACCGACGCCCAACTCGCCGCCGCCGACGCCAAACTGCCCGTCGAGGACTACGCCGCCTGGTTCAAGCTCCTGCCCGACGACCTGCGCGAATCCGTTGAAGCCCAATGGGGCCCGCCGCCCGGCGAGGTCCTGCTCACCCCCGACGGACGCAACCTGGTCACCGCCACCCTCCGCATGGGCAACGTGGTCCTCGCGATCCAGCCGCCGCGAGGCTTCGGCGACGACCCCGTGGCGATCTACCACGACCCCGAACTGCCGCCCACCCATCAGTACCTGGGAGCGTACTGGTGGATCACCCGCGTCTTCGGCGCCGACGCGATCGTCCACGTCGGCAAGCACGGCACCCTCGAATGGCTGCCGGGCAAGGGCGTCGGCCTCTCGGCCACCTGCGCGACCGACGCCGCCCTGACCGACGTGCCGCTGTTCTACCCGTTCGTCGTCAACGACCCCGGCGAGGGCACGCAGGCCAAGCGCCGCGCCCACGCGGTCATCGTCGACCACCTGGTGCCCCCGATGATGCGCGCCGAGACCTACGACGAGCTCACGAGACTGGAGCAGCTGCTCGACGAGCACGCCGAACTCGAACTGCTCGACCCGACCAAGCTCGCGGCCATCCGCGAGCAGATCTGGGCGCTGCTGGTCGAGGCGAACATCGCCCGCGAACTCGACGTCGAGGCCATGCCCGGCGAAGACGACTTCGGCGACCTCATCACCCACGTCGACGGGCACCTGTGCGAGATCAAGGACCTCCAGATCCGCGACGGCCTCCACATCCTCGGCGCGCCGCCGGACGGCGAGCAGTTGCGCGGCCTGGTCAGGGCGATCCTGCGCCTGCCCCAAGGCGACACCCCGGGCCTGCGCTCCGTCGTCGCCGCCGAGTTCGGATTCGACGAGGCCGAACTGACTCGTGACGGCGGCGTCCGCGTCGAGGCCGACACCACCGCGCTGACCCGCCTCGCCCCCGGCCCGGCCGCCACCCGCGGCGACGTCCTCGACCGGCTCGACCACCTTACCGGCGCCATGGTGGAGGACCTGGCCGAGTCCGGCTGGGATCCCGAAGCCGACAATCAGATTGTCGACAATAGACTGAGGCGTTCCGCGCCGGCCGTCGCCGACGTGCTCCGCTTCGCCTGCACCGAGGTCGTGCCCCGCGTCCGCGCCTCCGCCGCCGAGATCGACCGGCTCCTATCGGCCCTCGACGGTCGGTACCTGCCGGCCGGACCCTCCGGTTCGCCCACCCGCGGACGCCTCGACGTGCTCCCCACCGGCAAGAACTTCTACTCCGTCGACCCCAAGAGCCTGCCGAGCCGCCTGTCCTGGGACGTCGGCGTCAAGCTCGCCGACGCGCTCCTCGCCACCCACGAGGAGCGGCGCGGGAGCCTGCCCGAGACCGTCGGCATCGTCGTGTGGGGCACCGCCAACATGCGCACGCACGGCGACGACATCGCCGAGATCCTCGCCCTGCTCGGCGTCCGCCCGGTCTGGCACGAGGAGACCCGCCGCGTCGTCGACCTTGAGGTCGTCGACCTCGCCGAGCTCGGCCGCCCCCGCATCGACGTCACCGTCCGCATCTCCGGCTTCTTCCGCGACGCCTTCCCGCACCTCGTGGCCCTCGTCGACCGCGCCGTGGAGACGGTCGCGGCACTGGACGAGCCGCTCGAAGCGAACTTCGTGCGAGCCCACGCCCTCGCCGACCTCGAACGGCTGCAAGCCGAAGGCATCACCGGCGCCGCGGCCCGGCGGCGATCGACCGCGCGGATCTTCGGTGCCAGGCCCGGCGCCTACGGGGCCGGACTTCTGCCGCTCATCGACGCCCGCAACTGGCGCGACACCGCCGACCTCGCCGAGGTCTTCACCGTCTGGTCCGGCCACGCCTACGGCCGCGGCCTCGACGGCGTCGAGGCGCACGACGACCTGCACGCCAACCTGCGGCGCGTCCAGGTCGCCGTGAAGAACACCGACACCCGCGAGCACGACATCCTCGACTCCGACGACTACTTCCAGGAGCACGGCGGGATGATCGCCGCGATCCGCCACCTCACCGGGGCCGCCCCCGAAGCCTTCATCGGCGACTCCTCCGACCCGTCCCGCCCGGCCGCCCGCACGCTCGGCCAGGAGGTCGACCGGGTCTTCCGCTCCCGCGTGGTCAACCCGCGCTGGATCGCCAGCATGCGGCGCCACGGCTACAAGGGAGCCTTCGAACTCGCCGCCACAGTGGACTACATGTTCGGATACGACGCCACCGCGAACGTCGTGAAGGACTGGCAGTACGCCAAGGTCACCGAGTCCTACGTCCTCGACGAGGACGTGCGGGACTTCATGGAGGACTCCAACCCGTGGGCGCTGCACGGCATCACCGAGCGGCTCCTCGAAGCCGTCGAGCGGGGACTGTGGGCCGAACCCGATCCAGAGCTGCTCGACAAGTTGCGCCAGGCCCACCTCGACGCCGAAGGCGCGGTCGAGGACCGAGGAGAGGAACGAGCATGACCTACCCGTTCAGCGCCCTCGTCGGCCAGGAACGGCTCACCGCCGCGCTCCTGCTCGGCGCTGTCGACCCGCGCATCGGCGGGGTCCTCGTGCGCGGCTCCAAGGGCTCGGCCAAATCGACGGCCGTGCGCGGCCTCGCCGCGCTCCTGCCCGACATCGCCACCCGCGCCGGCTGCGGGTACAACTGCCCGCCCGACCATCCCGCCGAGCTGTGCCCCACCTGCGAGGACGCACCGGTCCAGCACCGCCCGACCCCGCTGGTCGAACTCCCCGTCGGCGCCTCCGAAGACCGGCTCATCGGCTCGATCGATCTCGAACGCGCCCTCACCGACCGGGTTCGCACCTTCCAACCCGGACTGCTCGCCCGCGCCCACCGAGGACTGCTCTACGTGGACGAGGTCAACCTGCTCGACGACCACCTCGTCGACGCGCTCCTCGACGCCGCCGCCATGGGCGTCAACCACATCGAACGCGAAGGCGTCTCGGCTCGCCATCCAGCGAGATTCCAACTCGTCGGCACCATGAACCCCGAGGAAGGCGAACTGCGACCGCAGCTGCTCGACCGGTTCGGCCTCACCGTCGAGACCGCCGCTCCCGCCGACGCATCCGACCGCGCCGAGGTGGTGCGCCGACGCCTCGCCCACGACGGCGACCCCGAGCGATTCGCCGACCGGTTCGCGGACGACGAGCGACTCCTGGCCGAGCGCCTGGTCGCGGCCCGGCGCCTCCTCGACCAGGTCGCGCTCACCGACGCGTGGCTGGTGAAGATCGCCGAGGTCTGCGCGGCGTTCGGCGTCGACGGGATGCGTGCCGACATCGTCACCGCCCGGACCGCCACCGCGCTGGCGGCCTGGGACGGGCGCACCGATGTCACCCGTGCCGACGTCCGCGAGGCCTGCCTGCTCGCGCTCCCGCACCGCCGCCGCCGGGGACCGTTCGACGACCCCGGCATAGACGAGGACGAACTCGACCGCCTCCTCGGCGACGACGAACCCGAACCGCCCCGAGAAGGCCCCGACGACGACCCCGACGACGGCGACGACCCCGACGAGACCGGGCCGACCCCGTCCGGACCGGGAGACCAAGGCCGACCGTCCGAACCGCAGGGCACGCCGCGGCACGGACCCGCCCCGCAGCCGTCCGAAGCGGACGCCCCCGGCGAGCGCCGGGACGACCTCGCCCCGGCGCCCTCGGGCCGCGTCGAAGCCCCGACCGAGACCCCGAGGTCGGCGAACCTCATCACCGCCCCGCAGCGCCGCCTCGGCGCCGCCGGCCGCCGCAGCCGGGGCCGGTCCCGCCGGGGAGCCGCCGTCCGGGCCAGGCCGCTCCGCGCCGGAGAGACGCCCCGCGCCGCCGACCTCGCCGCCTCGCCGACGCTCACAGCCGCCGCCGCGCGCTCCGGCCCGATCCAGGTCGGCCGGGCCGACCTGCGCCACTACGAACGCTCGGGGAAGCAGGGCCACCTCATCGTCCTGTGCGTCGACGCCTCCGGGTCGATGGGCGCCCGCCGCCGCATGGGCGCGGTCAAAGGCGCCGTCCGCGCCCTGCTGTTCGACGCCTACCAGCGCCGCGACCTGGTCTCCCTGGTCACCTTCCGCGGCAGGGACGCCGAGACCGTGCTGCCGCCGACCGCGGGCGTCGAACTGGCCGAACGCCGCCTCGCCGTCCTGCCCACCGGCGGCCGCACCCCGCTCGCCGCCGGGCTTCTGCGAGCCGCCGACCTCGTCGAACGCCATGCCCGACGCGACCCCGACCGACGCCCGCTCCTCGTCGCCGTCACCGACGGCCGCGCCAACGCCGGGCCCGACGCGGTCGACGAGGCCCACCGGGCCGCGAACCTCCTGGCCGCCAAGGACGTACCCGGCCTGGTCGTCGACACCGAATCCGGGTTCGTCCGCACCGGCCTGGCCGCCGAGCTGGCCCGCCACCTCGCCGCGCCCTGCGTCGAACTCGACCGGTTCGCCTCCGGCGATCTCGCCCGCACCATCCGCCTCGCCACCGGCCGTTGACAGGGGAAGACATGACCACCGAACGCAGCCAGTACGACGGCGCCACCGAAGGCGCCACCGCCGACACCCAGCCGAAGAGGCGCAAACGCGAGACGCCGCTGCTCATGGTCCACACCGGAACCGGCAAGGGCAAGTCCACGGCCGCGTTCGGAATGATGATGCGCGCCTGGAGCCAGGAGTGGCCCATCGCGGTCTTCCAGTTCGTCAAGTCCGGCAAGTGGCGGGTCGGCGAGCAGGCCGCCGCCGAGAAGCTCGGCGGCATCGACTGGTTCAAGATGGGCGACGGCTGGTCGTGGACCAGCCGCGACCTCGCCGAGTCGGCCGACCTCGCCCGTGAGGGCTGGGAGGAGGTCAAGCGCTGCCTGGCCGAGGAGCGCTACCGCTTCTACCTGCTCGACGAGTTCACCTACCCCATGAAGTGGGGCTGGGTCGACACCGCCGACGTCGTCGAGACGCTGAAGCACCGTCCCGGCTGGCAGTACGTCATGATCACCGGCCGCGACGCCCCTGCCGAACTGGTGGACGCGGCCGATCTGGTCACCGAGATGACGAAGGTCAAGCACCCGCTCGACCAGGGCTGGCGCGGCCAGAAGGGCATCGAATGGTGAACGTGCCGCGCGTCGTGGTCGCCGGGACCCGCTCCGGGGTCGGCAAGACCACCGTGGCGACCGGTCTCATGGCCGCCCTGCGCGGCCTCGGCCTGCGCGTCTCGGGCCACAAGGTCGGGCCCGACTTCATCGATCCGAGCTACCACGCGCTGGCCTGCGGACGGCCCCCGCGCAACCTGGACGCGTTCATGCACGGCCCCGACCTCGTCGCGCCGCTGCTCGCCCACGGTGCGGCGGGAGCCGACATCGCCGTCGTGGAGGGCGTCATGGGCCTGTTCGACGGCCGGGCCGGGACCGGCGAGGCCTCCACGGCCCACATCGCCCACCTGCTCGACGCCCCGGTGGTGCTCGTGGTCGACGCCGCCTCGCAGTCGCGTTCGGTCGCCGCCGAAGTCCACGGCTTCGCCAGTTTCGATCGATCGATAGAAATCGCCGGGGTCGTACTCAACCGGGTTGCCTCCGACCGGCACGAGCAGATCCTTCGCGAAGCCCTCGCCGACTCGGGCGTCCCCGTCGTCGGGGTGCTGCGGCGCGGCGAGCAGATCGCGACGCCTTCGCGGCACCTGGGCCTGGTCCCGGCCGCCGAACGCCGGCCCGAGGCCCTGGCGCTCGTGGAGACCCTGGGGCGCACCGTGTCCCAAAGCATGGACCTGGAGGCGGTGCTGCGCATCGCCCGCTCCGCGCCCGCCCTGGAGGCCGAGCCGTGGCGGCCCGAACCGGGAACCGTCCCCGGCCGCCCGGTGGTGGCCGTCGCGGGAGGCCCGGCGTTCACCTTCGTCTACACCGAGCACCGCGAACTCCTCGAAGCGGCCGGAGCCGAGGTCGCCGACGTGGACCCCCTGCGCGATGAAGCCCTCCCGGAGGGGACCGGAGCGGCCTATCTGGGCGGAGGCTTCCCGGAGGTACACGCCTCGGAACTGGCCGCCAACACCGGGCTCGCCGCCGACCTGCGAGTGCTCGCCGAGGCGGGAGGTCCGATCGTGGCCGAATGCGGTGGCCTGCTCTACCTGTGCCGCCGCCTGGACGGCCACCGGCTGGTCGGTTTGATCGACGCCGAGGCCGAGTTCACCGAGCGGCTGACGCTCGGCTACCGCACCGCCCGCGCCGCGTCCTCCGGCCCCCTCGGACCCGAGGGCATGGCCGTGCGCGGACACGAGTTCCACCGCACCGCCGTCCTTCCCGGGTCCGGCACGCCTTCGGCCTGGACCTTCGAGGACGGCCGGCCCGAAGGCTTCAACTCCCGCGGCGTCCACGCCAGTTTTCTCCATACCGCCTGGACCGGTGCCCCCGAGATGGCACGGTGTCTGGTGGCATCCGCACACGCAAGGGAGGCAACGGTATGAGCGGCACTCTCATCGGCGTCGGGACCGGGCCCGGTGACCCCGACCTGATCACCGTCAAGGGCCGCGACGCCCTGTTGTCCGCCGACACGGTGTTCGTGCCGGTCGCGGTGTCCTCGCCGAACGACGAGCCCGGTTACGCCGAGCGGGTCGTGGCTCACCATGTGCCCCATGACAAGCCGATCACCCGGCTGGTCTTCGAGCTCGACGCCGATCGGCGGGACTCGGCCTGGGCCCGAGCGGCCGAGACCGTGGCCGAGGTGGTGCGCGCGGGCAAGACCGCCGTGTTCGCGACCATCGGCGATCCGAACGTCTACTCCACGTTCTCCTATCTCGCCCGCGCCGTCCGCGCGCGCGTCCCCTCCGCGACGATCGCGACCGTCCCCGGCGTCACCGCCATGCAGGACCTCGCCTCGCGGACCGGCACGGTCCTGGTCGAGCACGACGAGCCGTTGACCCTCATGCCGATGACCGCCGGAACCGACCGGGTGCGCGGCGCACTCGAGGACGGCGGGACCGTCGTCCTCTACAAGGGCGGCAGAAGACTCCCCGAGGTCAGGGCCGTCCTGGAAGCGGGCGGCGCGCTGGACCGCGCGGTGTTCGGTGCGCACCTGGGCCACCCGGACGAAGACGTCCGCGCGGCCGTCCCCGACCGGCCCGCTCCCTACCTCTCGACCGTCATCGTCACCCCCGAACGCGAGGAACCGCAGTGAGCAGAGCGAAGATCTGGTTCGTGGGGGCCGGCCCCGGCGCGGCCGACCTGCTGACCGTGCGTGCGGCGAAGGTCATCGGCGAGGCCGACGTCGTCGTGTGGGCGTCCAGCCTCGTCCACGAGGACGTGCTCGAACACGCCCGACCCGGCGCCCAGATCCTGGACTCGAAGACCATGACCCTCGAAGAGGTCCTGGACGTCTACCGCCGCGCGGCCGCCGAGGGCCTGACCGTGGCCCGGCTGCACTCCGGCGACCCGTCCATTTACGGCGCCGTGCAGGAACAGCTGGAGGCGGTCGCCGCACTCGACGCGGACGTCGAAGTGGTCCCGGGGGTGACCTCGGTGGCCGCCACCGCCGCCGCGGTCGGACGCGAACTGACCATTCCCGAAGTGGCCCAATCGGTCGTGATGACCCGCATGGCCACCCGCACGCCCATGCCCGAGGGGGAGGACCTGGCCTCCTTCGCCCGCCACGGAACCACGCTCGCGCTGTTCCTGTCGGCCTCGCGCCCCAAGCGGCTTCAGGCCGAGCTGCTCGCCGGCGGTTACGCTCCCGAGACGCCCTGCGTGATCGGCTACCGGGTGACCTGGCCCGAGGAGCGCATCGAGACCTGCCGGCTCGACGAACTGGCGGCGACGGTCCGGTCCATGAAGGTCACCATGCACACCCTGGTGCTCGTCGGACCCGCTCTCGGGGCGCGAGGGACCCGCAGCCACCTGTACTCGCCGGGCTTCGCCCACACCTATCGTCCGGTGAGGACGGCGTGAGCGAGGGGCCCGCGCGTTCGTTCCCGTCCCGGCTTCCCAAACGTGCCAAGGCCGGTCCGGTACACGTCGATCGCGCCTCACCGCCGCCGCCCGCGCCCCGGGACCTGGTCGAGCCCGACCTGCCGCGCACCGCCAAGGTCCGCGACGGCAAGGCCCTGCGCACCGGCTTCACGACCGGCGCGTGCGCGACCGCCGCCACGAAGGCCGCGATCCTGCTGCTGGCCACGGGCAAGCGCAGCGAGAAGGTCGACGTCTGGCTGCCGATCGGACGCCGCGTCGAGTTCGCCGTGGACCGCTGCGAGACGATCGGGGAAGCGGCCGAGGCGGTGGTCGTCAAGGACGCCGGCGACGACCCCGACGCCACGAACGGCGCACACCTGACCGCCACGGTCGCCTGGAGCGCCGACGCGGGCGTGCATCTGTACGGTGGTGAAGGCGTCGGCGTGGTGACCCGCCCGGGCCTGGGCCTGGAGGTCGGCGGCCCGGCGATCAACGGCACGCCCCGGCAGACGATCCGCATCACCGTCGAGGAGGTCTGCGACCCCTACCGGGACCGCGGTGTCGACGTGGTGGTGTCGGTCCCCGAGGGCGAGCGGATGGCCAAGCGGACCACGAACGCGCGCCTGGGCATCCTCGGCGGCATCTCGATCCTGGGCACCACCGGGATCGTCCGGCCCTTCTCGACGGCGGCATGGCGGGCGTCGGTACTGCAGGCGGTCGACGTGATGGCCGCCTCGGGCCTGGACACGTGCGTGCTCACGACCGGCGGCAGGACCGAGCGGGCGGCGATCGCGCTGATGCCCGGACTCGACGAGGTCTGCTTCACCGAGGTCGGCGACTTCACGGGCGCGGCGGTCGAGCGCTGCGTGGAGGCCCGGCTGCGGCGACTGGTGTTCGTGGGCATGGCCGGGAAGCTGGCCAAACTGGGCGCCGGGGTGATGATGACCCACTACACGAAGTCCCGAGTGGACACCGGCTACCTGGCGGAGGTGACCGCGAGGGCGGGCGGCGACGCCGCACTCGTGGAAGCGGTCGGCGAAGCCAACACCGGCAGGCACGCCTACGAACTGTGGGTGCGGCACGGACTGCTCGCGGCCGCGGGAGACGCCCTTTGCGACGACGTGGCGATCAACCTGGCCGCCTGGGCCGAGCACTGCGGGGGAGCACTGGAGGTCGACGCCGTCCTGGTCGACTTCGACGACCTGGACCCGGTCGCCTGGAGCACCCGCGCCCCCGAACGACTCGCCGCAGCGGGAACCGACCCGGAACTGTGGAGGCGAGGATGACCGCGCCGGTGATCGTGATCGGCATCGGCCCCGACGGCCGCCCGTCCCGACCGATTCCCCGAGACGCCGAAGCCGTCGCGGGCGGAAAGCGGCACCTGGCCGCCCACGCTCCCGCCACCGCGCAGGCCATCCCGATCGCGGGCGATCTCGACTCGGTGCTCGAACGCATCGCCGCCGTCACCGGACCGGTCGCCGTCCTCGCCTCGGGCGACCCAGGATGGTTCGGCATCCTCCGCCGACTCGCCGAACTCGACCGCCCGCTCGAAGTCCACCCGGCCGCCTCCTCGGTCTCCGGAGCCTTCGCCCGGATCGGCACCACCTGGGAAGACGCCCAAGTCGTCTCCGCGCACGGCCGCGACCCACGCCCGGCCCTCGCCACCGCGCTCGCCGGAGCCAAGGTCGCCGTCCTGACCGACGCCGCCGACACCCCGAGCGCCATCGCCCAGGCCCTGCTGGACTCAGGCTGCGGCCCGAGAGCGGTCACGGTCGCGGCCCGCCTGGGCCACGACGACGAGACCGTCGTCCACTGCGACCTGCCCGAAGCCGCGGGCCGCGAATTCCCCGACCCTAACGTCATGCTGATCCTCGACCCGACCGCCGCCGGGGCCGGACCGACGATCCTGGCCCACAACCGACCCGCCGCCGTCTGGGGCCGACCGGTCGAAGACTTCGAGCACCGCGACGGACAGATCACCAAGCCCGCCGTTCGCGCGGCGGCACTCGCCGCACTCGGCCCGGGACCGGGCCGCCTCATCTGGGACGTCGGCTGCGGATCGGGCAGCGTCGCAGCCGAAGCGGCAGGCCTCGGCGCGGGCGTCATCGCCGTCGACGCGGACGCGGCCCAGATCGAACGGTCCCGCGCCAACGCCGAATCCCACGGCGTCCGCTTCGGCCTCGTCCACGGCCGTGCCCCGGCGGCCCTCGCGCCGCTGCCCGATCCCGACGCCGTGTTCATCGGCGGCGGAGGGCCCGACCTCGAAGCGATCATCGACGCCGCGACGGTTCGCTGCCGCGACCGGATCGTCGTCGCGCTGGCCACCATCGAGCGCGTCGGGCCGGTCATGAATCGACTCGAAGCAGCGGGGTGGACCGCAACCGGTCAACTCATCGAGGTCGCCGACTTGGTGCCTCTAGGCGGCGGCCACCGCCTCGACCCGCGAAATCCCGTCCTGCTCGTACAAGGAGTACGCCCGTGACCGCGCCCCGCACCGTCGTCCTCGCCGCCACCGAGACCGGCCGCCGCCTCGCCGTCGACCTCGCCGTTCATCTCGATGGCGAGCACCGCACCGGGCGCCCCCGCGACGCGCTCGCCGCGGCCTGGTCCCGCGCCGACGCGCTCGTCCTCGTCATGGCCACAGGCGCGGCCGTGCGACTCGTCGCACCCCACCTGTCCGACAAGCGGACCGACCCCGCGGTCGTGTGCGTCGACGACGCCGGACGCTTCGCAGTCAGCCTCTGCGGGGGCCACGAAGGCGGCGCGAACGACCTCGCCGACCGCATCGCAGCCCACCTCCGTGCCGCCCCGGTCGTCACCACCGCTTCCGAGGCAGCCGGGCTGCCCAGCCTCGGCTCGCTCGGTGAGCACTTCGGCGTCCGAGCCGAAGGCGACCTCGCCGCAGTCGGCGGACACGTGCTTGCCGGCGGCTCCGTCCGCGTCGAACGCGACCTCGCCTGGCCTCTCGGGCCGATCCCCGCGCCCGTGACCGACGACCCCGCAGCACCGCTGCTGCGCGTGGGCGACCGCCTCGCCCCCGAGACCACTCCCAACGTCTCCTACCGCCCCCCTTCGCTGGTGATCGGCATCGGCTCCTCCCGCGGCGCCCCCGCCGCCGAGGTGGGCGACCTCATCGACCGGGCCCTCGCCGACGCCGGGCTCTCCCCGCTCGCCGTCCACACCGCCGTGACAGTCGACCTCAAGGCCGACGAGCCCGGGATCAACCAAGCCGTCGCCGCCCGCGGCTGGTCCATCGTGCACCTCACCTCCGACACTCTCGCCGCCGTCGACGTCCCCAACCCCTCCGAGACCGTCCGCGCCGCCGTCGGCACCCCCTCGGTGGCCGAGGCAGCCGCCCTCCACCTCGGCGGCGAACTCCTCGTCCCCAAGCGCCGCAGCCCCATGGCCACCGTCGCCGTCGCCCGGAGACCGGCCCGCGGCCGCCTCGCACTCGTCTCGCTGGGACCGGGCGCCGACGACCTCACCGCCCCGCGCGCCGCCGCCGAACTGGCCGCCGCCGAAGTCGTGGTCGGCTTCGGCCCCTATGTGGACCAGGCCGCCCGCTGGACCTCGCGCGGCGCCGTCATGGAGCGCTTCGGTCTCGGCCAGGAGGTCGAACGGGCCGACAGGGCCGTCGCGCTGGCGCGGGCCGGCCACGCCGTCGCCCTCGTCGGCTCGGGCGACGTCGGCGTCTACGCCATGGCCTCGCCGACCCTCGAACGAGCCGGCGACGACATCGACGTCGTCGTCGTGCCAGGCGTGACCGCCGCGCTGGCCGCCAGCGCGCTGCTGGGCGCGCCGTTCGGCCACGACCACTGCTCGATCTCCCTGTCGGACTTGATGACCCCGTGGGAGCTGATCGAGGAGCGCGTCGAAGCCGCCGCCCGCGGCGACCTCGCGATCGCCTTCTACAACCCGCGCAGCGCCGGACGCGACTGGCAGCTGTCCCGGGCGCTGGAGATCCTCATGCGCCACCGGGATCCGGGCACGCCGGTGGGCGTCGTCCGCGACGCCGAGCGGCCCGACCAGGCCGTCACCGTGACCACCCTCGGCGGGCTCGATGTGGACGCGGTCCAGATGACCACCTTGGTCCTGGTGGGCTCCAGCCGGACCCGCATGGTCGCGGGCCGCATGGTCACCCCGCGCGGCTACAGGTCGGAGGCGCCCTGATGGAAGCCCCGTTCACCGTCACGGCCGACTGCACCGCCTGCGGGGCGTGCCTTCGGACCTGTCCGGAGCGGTGCCTGCGTCCGTCGCCCGGCGGACCGGTGCCGCTGATCGTTCTGGAGGAGCGGTGCACCGGCTGCGGCGAGTGCGCCGAGGTCTGCCCGGCCGAGGCGATCCGGCCGCCGGCGGAGGTGGGCCGGTGAGACGCATGGGACGCGACCGGGTGCACCCCATCGAGGTCGAGAGCATGCGCATCCTCGCCTCCAGAGTCGACCTGTCGCATCTGAGGCCATTGAGCCGCGCGGTGACCGAGCGGGTCGTCCACTCGGCCGCCGACGTCCGCTACGTCGATGACCTCGTGCTCGACGAGGACTCGCTGCGTCTCGGCTGGGAGGCGTTGCGCGACGGGGCGCCGATCGTCGCCGACAGCCGCATGGTCGCCGCCGGGATCACCGGCGCCGACGCGGCGGTGCCCCTCACCTGGGACGGGGTGGCCGACCTGGCCCGTGAGCGCGGCACGACCCGCAGCGCCGCGGCGATCGGGCTCGCCTGCGAACGCTTCGGTCCGGGCGCGGTATGGGTCGTCGGCAACGCGCCGACCGCATTGGAGGCGGTCATCGCCCTCGCTCCGGACCCGGCGCTGGTCGTGGGTCTGCCGGTCGGTTTCGTCGGCGCGGTCGAATCGAAGGCGGCGCTGCGCGATTCGGGCCTGCCGGCCGTGTCGAACCGGTCGGAACTGGGCGGCTCCGCCGTCGCCGCGGCCGCCGTCAACGCCCTCCTGTACTCCGCACCTACCGCATTCGAGGAGAACCCGAGATGAGCCACCAACTGATGATCGTCGCGCACGGCACGGTGGACGAGGCCGGGCAGGCCGAGTCGTTCCGGCTGCTGGAGGAGGTGCGGGCACTGCGCCCTGACCTTCGCGCCGATCTATCCTTTCTGGAGCTGTGTCCGCCGCCGATCAGCGAGAGCGTGGCAGCCTCGGTGGCAGACGGGGTCGACCGCATGACCGTCGTGCCCCTGGTGCTGCTGGGCGCCGGTCACGCCAAAGGAGACGTCCCCGCGTCGATCGCCGCCGAGCGGGAGCGCCATCCGAGCGTGCGGTTCACCTACGGCGCGCCACTGGGCGTCCGCCCCGAATTGCTCGAACTGGTCGACCGTCGACTGTGCGAAGCGGTTCCAGCTGAGCACCGGGAGGAGACCGCCGTGGTCCTCATAGGACGCGGCACCTCCGATCCGGACGCCAACGCCGACCTGTTCAAGATCGCGCGCATGGTCTGGGAGGGCCGTCCGTGGCCGCTGGTGGAGACCGGGTTCGTCAGCCTCGCGCATCCGTCGGTGCCCGAGGCCCTCGACCGCTGCCGCGCCTTGGGCGCGAAGCGGATCGCACTGCTGCCGTACTTCCTGTTCACCGGCGTGCTCGAGCGCCGCATCCGGGCCCAGACCCGCGAATGGGCCGCCGAGCACCCCGGGATCGAAGTGGTCGACGCACCCTACCTCGGCCCGGACCGGGCCGTCGCCGAGGCACTCCTGGCCCGCGCCGACGAGGCCGAGGCCGGGCGCACGTCCGTCAACTGCGACACCTGCCAGTACCGGGTCGCGCTGCCGGGCTTCGAACACCGGGTGGGCACCCCGCAGACCCTGCACTTCCACCCCGACGACCCGGGCACCCACGGTAACCACCACGAGCACCACCACGCGGAGGCAGCGCAATGACCCTCCACCTCGTCCTCGGCGGCACCCGCTCGGGCAAGAGCGCCCGCGCCGAACAGCTCGCCGCCCGCAGCGGCTTCCCCGTCGCCTACGTCGCCACCGGATCGGCCTTCGACGAGGAGATGTCCGAACGGATCGCCGCCCATCGCGAACGACGCCCCGACTCGTGGCGCACGGTCGAGACGACCGACATAGACGCCGCGCTCCGCGACCTGCCGGGCGACACCTGCGTCCTCATCGACGACCTGGACAGCTGGATCACCGACCAGATGGGCCAGGGCTGGCTGTGGACCGACGCCATCCTGGCCCGGCTCGACGAGAACCAACGCGCGGCCTGGAAACGGATCCTCGCGGCCGCCGAGGCGTGGCGCGACATCGCCAAGTCCCGCCCGGGGCCGGTCATCGTCGCCGCCGGGCAACCGGGCGGCGGACTCATCCCGACCGCCGCCGCCTCCCGCCGCTGGCTCGACCTGCACGGCGAGGTCGTGCAGGTGCTCAGCGAGAGCGCCGACGAGTGCGAACTGGTGGTGGCCGGGCGAGCGCTGCCCCTGCCCGCGATGGAGCGGACCGAGGCGCCGGAGCGGTTCCCCGAGCACCGGCTCCGCGAACACGGCGACACCCAAGTGCCCGAGGGCGCGGTCGACCTCGCAGTGAACGTCCTCGAAGGGCCGCCGCAGTGGCTGGCCGACCGGCTCTCCGAGGCCGCGAAGGACCTGGCCGCCTACCCCGACCAGAGGACCGCCAGAGCCGCCGCGGCGGCCCGGCACGGACGCCAACCGTCCGAATGCCTGCTCCTCAACGGAGCGGCCGAAGGGTTCTGGCTGCTGGCCCAAGAGCTCCGCCCGAAGCACGCCGTCTGCGTCCACCCCACCTTCACCGAAGGCGAGGCGGCGCTCCGTGCCGCCGGAGTGCCGGTCACCAGGATCTTCCGCGAAAGCGGGCAATGGACCTTCGACCCCGCCGACGTCCCCGACGAAGCCGACTTCGTCCTCCTCACCCGCCCCGACAACCCCACCGGCGCCCTCGACCCGGTGGCGACCGTCGAGCGCCTGTGCCGCCCCGGGCGGACCGTCGTCGTGGACGAGGCCTTCGCGGACTTCCTGCCCGACGGCACGGGCATGGCCGCCCGCGTCGACCTGCCCGGCCTCGTCGCGGTCCGCAGCCTCACCAAACTGTGGGGCATCGCAGGCCTGCGCGTCGGCTACCTCCTCGCCGACGCCGCCACCGTCGCCCGCCTCGACGCCGCCCGCCAACCCTGGCCGGTCAGCTCACTCGCCCTGGAGGCGATCCAGACCTGCGCCTCGGCCGAGGACGAGCGCGCCGAACGCGTCCGAGGCGTCGCCCGCGATCGCGAAGCGCTCCTGGAGGCCCTCGCCGACATCCCAGGCCTGCGGACCTGGCCCGCCGCGGCCAACTTCGTGCTCATCCGCACCGACGAGGCAGACCTGCGCGAACGCCTGCTCGCCGACGGCCTGGCCCTGCGCCGCGGCGACACGTTCCCCGGACTCGACCGCCACCACCTGCGCATCGCCGTCCGCGACGGTTCGACCACCGACCGACTCCGAACCGCACTCACCCGTCATTTGAAAGGCGCGACATGAACGAACTCGCCACCCTCCTCGCCGATGTCGAACCCGTCGACGACCGCTTCGCCCTCCTGGCCGCCGAACGCCACAACGGACTCGCCAAACCCCAGGGGAGCCTCGGCCGCCTCGAAGCCCTCGGAGCGCGTCTGGCCGCCGTCGCCCGCGCCTGCCCGCCGCCCGCCGTCGAGGACCCCGCCCTGGTCATCGCCGCCGGCGACCACGGCGTCCACGCCCAAGGCGTCAGCCCGTGGCCGCAGGAGATCACCACCATGATGGTCGAGAACTTCTGCGCCGGACGAGCCAGCGCCAACGCCATCGCCGCAGCCTGCGGCGCGCGCGTCGCCGTCCTCGACGCCGGCGTCGCCAAGCCGCCCGCCGACCACCCCGCGCTCAGCGCCGCCGGGATCCGGGGCGGCACCCGCGACCTCAGTGTCGAACCGGCCATGACCGAAGCGGAATGCACCGCCGCGCTGCTCGCCGGAGCCGAGCTCGCGGGCCGCATGATCGACACCGGCGCTGACCTGATCATCTTGGGCGACATGGGCATCGCCAACACGACCCCCTCGGCGGCGCTGATAGCCGCGTTCACCGGCGAACCCGCCGACCGGGTCACCGGGCGCGGCACCGGCATCGACGACCGGACCCTGGAGGTCAAGATCGCCGTGGTCGCCGCCGCCCTCGCCCGCCACGGAGCCGACCGCGACCCGCTGCGCACCCTCGCCTCCCTCGGAGGGCTCGAACACGCCGCCCTAGCCGGCGTGGCGCTCGCCGCCGCCGCGCGGCGCACACCGGTCCTGGTCGACGGGGTCAACACCGTCGCCGCCGCGCTGGCGGCCGCCGCCTTGCGCCCCGAAGCGACCGGTTACCTCATCGCCGGCCACCGCTCGGTCGAGCCCGGCGCGTCCGCCGGACTCGCCCATCTCGGGCTCGAACCGCTGCTCGATCTCGAACTGCGACTGGGCGAAGGTACGGGCGCGCTCCTCGCGGTCCCGCTGGTCCGCAGCGCGGCCGCGGTGCTGCGGAGTGTCGCCGGGCTCGACGAGCTCGGGACCTGATGCGGGCGGTGTGCGACGCGCTGGGCTTCCTGACCGTCCTGCCGGTCCGGGGCCGGTGGCCGCTCACCGGTACAGCCGTCGCGGCCTTTCCACTGGCCGGCCTGGTCGTCGGTCTCGCCTGGGCCGGGGCGGCCTGGGCGGGCTTCCACATCGGAGGACCACTAGTGGCGGCGGCCCTGGTGCTCGCGGTCGACTTCGCGCTGACCGGCGGCCTCCACCTGGACGGCGTGGCCGACACCGCCGACGGGCTGGCGAGCCACCGCCCTCCCGACCGGGTGGCCGAGGTCATGAAGGACCCGCGTGTCGGCGCTGTGGGGGCTGCCGCCCTGGTGGTCACCCTCCTGCTCCGCTTCGCATTGCTGGGCTCGATCGCCGGTTCCGTCGGCGCCTGGCCACTATTGGCCCTCGCCCCGGTCGTCGGTCGCCTGTCCCTGGTCTGGCAGCTGCGGGCGAACCGGCCTCGGGAGGGTTCCTTGGCCGCGGGCCCGGCCGCGGCCGCGACTCGCGGCGCGCTCATCGTCGCGGCGCTGTGGACCGCTGCTCTGGCCGCCGTGATCGGCTTCGTCGGCGATCGGGGCTGGGTGGTCGGCCTCGCCGCCGCGGCGGCGGGCCTCGCCGTCGCGCTGACGGCCTCTCGCCGCTGGCGCCGCCGTCTGGGCACGGGCGGCGACACGATAGGAGCCGGAGGCGTGCTTGCAGAGACGACGGCTCTGGCCGTCCTGGCGGCCTCTTGACCACTAGGTGGGCCAGCCGCCGTATGGGACGGTGATCAGTTCGAGATTGTGTCCGCTGGGGTCGAGGAAGTACACCCCGCGGCCGCCGTCGTTGCGGTTGATCTCGCCTTCCCTGTCGTGACCGGGGTCGGCCCAGTAGGTCAGGCCCCTGGCCTGGATCTTGGCGAAGGCCGCGTCGAACTCCTCCTCCGCGACGAGGAAGGCGTAGTGCTGCGGCTTGATGTCGTCCCTCAGCGCGTTCGCGAAGTCGAGGCCGACCCCGTTGGCGGTGGTGACCTGGACGAACGGCCCGAGCCTCGTGGTGGCGAGCCCGAGCATGTCGGCCAGGAACTCGGCCGAGTCCTGCTTGTCCTCGGCGAGGACGATGGTGTGGTTCAACTCGACGGTCATGCTGTTCCTCGCAATCGAGACGCCTTCGTACTCCAGAGGCGTACCCGCCCCGCGGCGTCGGACACGTCGGCTTCGGAAGTCCTCAGCTCCGCTGCTGGGGAAGCGAGCCGGGCGGCCGGGCGGCGGCGGTGTCGATGAAGGGCGCCCAGGCCAGGCCGTCGGTCCTGATGTCCAGGCCCAGCCCAGCGGGCGCCCGCGCTTGGAAGACGTCAGGCCCACGCGGGGGGCGCCCGGCCCGGCCGTCGCGGGCCGCACCGGTCTCGGCGACGAGCCGGCCGGCGATGAGCTCCTCGAAGTTCCGGGCGCGTCAGACCGGTCGCCGAGGCGAGCTCGGTGCGGGAGATCGGCTCGCCGGCAGCGAGGACGTGCCGAAAGGCCGGCTCGACGTTCAGCTCGCGCAGGCGTTCTTGCCGGGCGGGTCGTCCGGGTCCGCCGGTGGCGTTCATGCCGCCTCGGCGACCGGGCGGCCGTCCAGGCGCAAGTGGAGCCTCCGGGGCTGCGACCAAGTCATCGATGATCAGATTCGCGTCCGTCGGTGACGCGCATGGAGTCGAACTCGGCCGTGCCGCTGCCCGGCGCGGCGATTGCGGCGAACAGACCGAGAGTCGCGCCGACCCATCTGCCGGCGGTGGCCCCGAACGGCTTGCCGACGGGGCGCAGTTCCTCGCCGGCGAGCGCGGCGAGGAACCGGCACCGGCCGCTCGGGTCGACGTCCACGCCGATGGTGACCGGCATGGTCGTGCCATTCGCGCGCAACGGGACCCATGTCGTGGGTGCGGTGTCTCGTTCGGGCTCGTCGACCTCTGCCGTCCGGCACACCAGGACGGCGCCGTCCGCCAGGTTCTCCAGGCCGATCCAGGCGTAGCTGTCGCCGACGACTGCCAGTCCCGCCCGCGCGCGGGCTTCGGCTCCGATCAGGCGCACCGTCGTGACGGCGCGGAAGCGGTCGGAGGGGAGCCGCTGGCCCAGCAGGTTCGGGATCTGTCGCAGGTCTCCGGAGGCGGTCGGCGTGCAGCGCAGCCGCAGTCCCCGCTCCGGGTCGAGTTCGTGCCAGTCCGGGTTCGGGTTGGCCTGCCACGTCCACTGCGGACCGAGGTCGGGACCGGTGAAGTCGTCGCTCACCGCGGGGGCGGCCGGCTTCTCGGAGGTCGCGATGCCCGGCTTGGGGTGCGAGGCGACCGGCCGGCCGGCGGGAGCGCCGATCTCGGGCCAGTCGTCGGCGTTCCAGCGCATGTGCTGGAGGTGCACGACGCGCCCGAACGGCCCCTTGTCCTGGAAGTGCAGGAACCAGTCTTCTCCATCCGAAGTGGCCACCCAGGCTCCCTGGTGCGGCCCGTTGACGTCGGTGTCGCCCTGCTCCAGGACGATGCGGCCCTCATACGGCCCGAACGGGTGCCGGGACCGGAACGCCGACTGCCAGCCGTCGCTCACCCCGCCGGCCGGGGCGAAGATCCAGTACCAGCCGCCCCGCCGGTAGAACTTGGGCCCTTCGAGCGTCCGGTACCCGGGCAGGGCGTCGCCGTCGACGGCATGGCGTCCCTCGTCCAGCAGCGCGGACGCGTCGGGGCTCATCCGGTGGACGGTGAGCTTGTTGTTGAACCCGGCGCGGCTCTTGGCCCAGGCGTGCACGAGATACGCCGTCCCGTCGTCGTCCCACAGCGGACACGGGTCGATGAGACCGCGTCCGGCCTTGAGCAGTTGCGGGCGTGACCACGGCCCGGCGGGGTCCTCGGCGGTGACGACGAAGAGGCCGCGGTCCGGGTCGGGGTAGAAGATCCGGAACCGGCCCGCGTGGTGGCGGACGGCCGGCGCCCACACCCCGCAGCCGCGCTGCGGGGTCCGGAACTCGTCCTCCGGTTCCAGGCGTGGCAGCGCGTGGCCGATGATCGACCAGTTGACCAGGTTCCGGCTGTGGAGAACCGGGAGTCCTGGCACCCGGTGGAAGCTGGAGGCGACGAGGTAGAAGTCGTCGCCGACGCGGACGGCATCGGGGTCGGACCAGTCCGCGTGCAGGACCGGGTTGCGGTAGGTGCCGTCGTCGGCGTGGTGCGGTCGGTTCACTGCGCTCCTCGACTTCCCTTGCGCCTATTCGAAACCAGTGGCGGCGATGCTCTTGACCAGGTACTTCTGTCGGGCGATGAAGAACCGCATGATCGGGGCCGGCTCGACGCCGCCGGTCTCTTCGCACGGCAGGCGCGCCGTTTCGGGTTGACGTCACCGCGGAGCGCTCGTGTGGGCATCGACGTGAGTCGATGATCGCGGCCTAGGTTACGGCCGTGGCCGAAGCCATGTCAATCCATGAAACAAATATGCCGGAGGTTGTGGGACGCCATCGGCGCAGAGCCACTGTCACCCGGCTGACTCGCATGATCGGCGGCCGCAGGGCTGTCTCGCGCCTCCCAGTCCGCGGCTCGACCGGGACCCGATTGACAAAGTTTGGCTTGCCAACTTAGTCTTGTATCGACATTGTTCAATGGTGCCCTCCCTGGGTGCCACCCCCCCCCCTGAAGCAACGCACAACAAGTGGAGGAGCTCCATGCTCAGAGCGATGCGACGATCCCGAAGACGACTACTGCTCATTCTGGCGCCCGCGGTCGCCGTCCTGGCAGGCCTCGGGATCATTGCCCCCATGGCCGCCCAGGCCGCCGAGGGCTGCGAAGTGGACTACCAGGTCCAGAATGAGTGGCCGGGAGGCTTCTCCGCAAACGTCAACATCACCAACCTCGGCGACCCGATCGACGGATGGGAACTGGCCTGGATTTTCCCGTCCGACCAGCAGGTCACCCAGGCCTGGAGCGCCGACGTCGACACCTCGGGTTCCCAGACCACCGCCACGAACGTCGGATACAACGCCCAGATCGCCTCGAACGGCTCGACCTCGTTCGGCTTCAACGGCTCCTGGTCCGGCACCAACACCGATCCGACCGCGTTCACGCTCAACGGCGTCGAATGCACCGGCGACATCGGCCAGCCCACGACCGCCCCGCCCACCACGACCCCGCCGCCGACCGGCGACGTGGACGCGGTCGAGACGGTCGCCGCGATGGAGCCCGGCTGGAACCTCGGCAACTCGCTCGACGCCGTCGGCGACGACGAGACCGCGTGGGGCAACCCGCGCATCACCCAGCAGCTCATCCAGAACGTCAAGGATCAGGGCTACAACAGCATCCGTATCCCGGTCACGTGGGACGACCACCAGGGCGGCGCACCGGACTACACCATCGACCCGGCATACCTCGACCGTGTCGAGGAGGTGGTCAACTGGGCGCTCGACGCAGACCTTTACGTGCTCATCAACATTCACCACGACTCGTGGATCTGGGCCGCGGACATGCAGAGCAACCGCACGGAGGTCCTCGACCGTTACGAGACGATCTGGACCGCGATGGCCGACCGTTTCCGCGACTCCTCGTCGAAGCTGCTGTTCGAGAGCATCAACGAGCCGCAGTTCAACAACGTGGACGACGCGACCGCCTACGACCTGCTCGACGAGCTCAACATCGTGTTCCACCAGATCGTGCGCGACTCCGGCGGCAACAACGCCGACCGCGTGCTGGTCCTGCCGACGCTGCACACCAACGCAGAGCAGGAGCGACTCGACGCGCTGACCGAGACGATCGACGCGCTGAACGACCCGAACATCGCCGCGACCGTCCACTACTACGGGTTCTGGCCGTTCAGCGTCAACGTCGCCGGCTACACCACCTTCGACGAGGAGTCTCGCCAGGACATCGTCGACAACTTCGACCGGGTCCACAACGAGTTCACCGCCAACGGTGTCCCGGTCATCATCGGCGAATGGGGCCTGCTCGGATTCGACGCCCACACCGGCACGATCGAGCAGGGCGAGAAGCTCAAGTTCTTCGAGTTCGTCGGCTACTACGCCCAGCAGAAGGACCTCACCCTCCAAGTGTGGGACAACGGGCAGCACTTCGACCGGACCTCGTTCCAGTGGAGCGACCCGGAGCTGTTCGCCATGATGGAGGCGAGCTGGACGTCGCGTTCGGGCACCGCCTCGACCGACCAGGTGTTCGTCGAGAAGGCCGCCTTGATCACCGATGAGACGGTCACGCTGAACCTGAACGGCGGCACCTTCCAGCGCCTGCTCCAGGGCGGCACCGAGTTGGAACAGGGCAGCGACTACACCGTGTCGGGCGATCAGCTGACGATCACGGCTTCGGCGCTGACCGGTCTCGTCGGCTCCCAGGAGTACGGCAACAACGCCGACCTGTACGTGGAGTTCTCACAGGGTGCCCCGTGGCGGATCAGCATCGTCTCCTACGACACGCCGATCCTCCAGAGCGTCTCGGGCTCGACGGACTCGTTCGCGATCCCGACGCAGTTCCGTGGCGACCAGCTGGCAACGATGGAGGCGACGTACGTCAGCGGCGGCAACGCCGGACCGCACGACTGGACCTCCTACAAGGAGTTCGCCAGGGCGTTCCAGCCGGACTACGACGTCGGCGAGATCGAGCTGACCTCCGACTTCTTCGACGCGGTCGACGACGGCCAGGAGGTGACGCTCACCTTCCACTTCTGGAGCGGTGAGACCGTCGCCTACACCGTCACCAAGTCCGGAAGCTCCGTGACCGGCTCCGCCGGTTAAGCGGTGATCGACGCGGGGGCCGGCAGGTTCGCCTGCCGGCCCTCACTCGTTCGGTCCGAGCCCCGTTCCGCGATCGACCTCGGCACCGCCCGTCGCCTGGAGGTCACCGTCCGGCGCCGAGCCGACGGGTAAGCTGGCCGCCGAGCTAAACAGAAGGAGCGGTCATGTCGAACCTGAAGGCCCTGTTCATCGGCGGCAGCGGCAGAATCAGCACGTCCTGCGTCCGCGAGGCGGTGCGCCAGGGCATCGAGGTGACCGTGCTGAACCGCGGGGCCGACAAGACCCGTGTGCTCCCCGAAGGCGTCACCCGCCTCACCGGCGACTCGAACGACCCGGAGTCGGTCCTCGCCGCGATCGGCGACGAGCACTACGACGCCGTCGTCAACTGGGTCAACTTCGTGCCCGAGCAGGTGCAGCGGGATATCGAAGTGTTCACCGGACGCTGCGGCCAGTACGTCTTCATCAGCTCCGCCTCCGCCTACCAGACCCCGCCGGCCCGCATGCCGGTCGTCGAGTCGACGCCGCTGAAGAACCCCTACTGGCAGTACTCACGCGACAAGATCGCCTGCGAGGAACTGCTGGTCGAGGCGTACCGCAACGACGACTTCCCAATGACGATCGTGCGCCCCTCGCACACCTACGACGAGACGATGCTTCCGTTCGACGGCGGCTGGACCGTCATCGAGCGCATGCGCGCGGGCAGGCCTGTCGTCGTCCCCGGCGACGGCACCACACTGTGGACCATCACGCACAGCCGCGACTTCGCCGTCGGCTTCACCGGACTGCTCGGCAAGGAGGCCGCGATCGGAGAGCCCTTCCACATCACCGGCGATGAGGCCCCGACGTGGAACCAGATCTACCGCCGGCTGGCCGAAGCCGCCGGCGTCCCCGATCCCGAGCTCGTCCACGTCGCCTCCGACGCGATCGCCGCCGCGGACCCCGACTGGGGCGCCGGTCTCCTCGGCGACAAGGCGCACACGATGATCTTCGACAACACCAAGATCAAGACGCTCGTCCCCGAGTTCGGCCGGTCGACCACGCCGTTCAAGGAAGGCGCTCGCGAGGTCGTCGCCTGGTACGACGCCCACCCCGAGCATAAGGTCGTGGTCCCGGAGGTCGACGCTCTCATGGACCGCCTGGCCGCGGCCTACGCACCGAGGGCGCTCTAGGCCGTGTCTGATGACCCCGACCTGGCCGTATCCGGACCATTCGCCCGCTCGCTGCGTTGTCAGGCAGCCCGGTCACAACCCCGGTAGCCGGACTGCGAGCGAACAAACGGCCTCGGATTCGACCTCGCCCGGAGTCATCACACACGGCCTAACGCAGTGCCGGGACGTCGAAGGCGAGCGTCCCGGCATCGGCGTCCAAGACCGCCGGGACGCCCAGCGGAACCGTCCACGACGGTGAGCAGTGCCCGAAGCCGAAGTCCTCGACCACCGGGACTCCCAAGTCGCCCAAGCGGTCGACGAGGACGGCCCGGACCTCGTCGACCGGGCCGCAGTCGGTCCACGATCCCAGCGCGATCCCGGCGACGCCGTCGAACCTGCCCGCGCGCCGCATCTGCGTCAGGTACCGGTCGAGCCGGTAGCCGGCTTCCTCGATCTCTTCGAGCAGCAGGATGCCGCCCTCGGCACGCCGGTGGTCTTCGGCGGTGCCGATGCCGGCGGCGAGCAGGCTGGCGCACCCGCCGAACGTGACCCCCGCGGCCTGCCCGGGCACGAGCGGCCCGGCCGTCGGCGGCGCGAGTTTCTGGACCAGCTCGGGTTCGAACAGCGTCCTGCGCAGGTGCTCTCGGCTCGCGGTATCGCCGACGAACGTCGACCAGGCGGGCATCGGCCCGTGCAGCGTCGCCACCTCCAGCCGGAGCGCGATCGCCTCGTGCAGGGCCGTGGCGTCGCTGAAGCCCACGTACACCTTCGGCTCGGTCGCAGCGAGCGCGGGCCAGTCCACCAGGTCGAGCATCCGCTGGACGCCGTAGCCGCCGCGCGCCGAGATGATCCCGGCGATGGAGGGGTCGCTCCACGCCGCCGCGAAGTCGGCGGCGCGGTCCGCGTCGCTCCCCGCCAGATAGGGCAGCGCCGCGTCGGTCTCCAGCGCGTGCGGCATGACCACCGGCTTCAGGCCCCATTCGCGCAGGAAGGCCAGCCCCGCTTCGAGCCGGTCGCCAGGAAGGGGACCGCTCGGGGCGATGAGAGCGACCCGGTCGCCCGCCTTCAGGCGCCGCGGCCTGCGCAGGGCCCGAGCGCTCACGACCGCAGCTCCAGGTCCGCGCCCTCGGGCGCTGCGAAGCCGAAGGTCTGCGCGTACAGCGCGTGCTCGGCCGAGACGGCGTCGGCGATCGTCGAAGCCTTCCTGAATCCGTGCTGTTCTCCTTCGTACGTGCGGTAAGCGTGCGGGACGCCTTTGCCCGCGATGGCCCGCAGCAGTTTCTCGCTCTGAGCCGGAAGGCAGATGGCGTCCTCCAGGCCCTGCAGGAGCAGGAACGGGACCGAGATGCGGTCGGCGTGGTTGATCGGGGAGCGCTCGCGGTACCGCTCGGAGACCTCGTCGACTGGGCCGATCAGGGTGTGCAGATACTGCGATTCGAAGTCGTGCGTCTCGTCGCCGAGCCAGATCGACAGGTCGAGGATCGGGTATTTGATCGTCGCGCAGGCGTACAGCCCTTCGGCCGCGGGCGAAGTGAGCGACGCGGCCGAAGTCCAGCCGCCGGCGCTGCCGCCCCGGATCGCCAGGCGTGACGGGTCTGCGACGCCCTCGTCGGCGAGGGCCTTGGCCGCGGCCGCGCAGTCCTCGACGTCCACGACGCCCCATTGCCCGCGCAGTCGTTCGCGGTATTCGCGTCCGTAGCCGGTCGAGCCGCCGTAGTCGACCTGGACGACGCCGATGCCCCTCGACGTGAAGTACGCGAGTTCGAGATCGAGGACGGCCCGGACATTGCTCGTCGGTCCGCCGTGGACCCACACCACGTACGGCGGCAGTTCCCCTTCGGGCGCTTCGTATTCGGGATTGCGAGGCGGGTAGAGGCGCGCGTGGACCTCCCGGCCGCCGGGCGCTGTGAAGGTCCGGTGCCCGGGCACGGGGTAGTAGGCCGGATCGACCTTGTCGACGTGCGGCGCGGCGACGGTGCGGGTCACTCCGGTGGCAGTGTCGTGTTCGACGATCTCGAAGGAGCGGTCGGGCCCGGCAGCGAGGCCGACGACCCGGTCGCCGTCGGCGAGGAGCGAAGGCGCCCATTCAGTCCACGGTCCGTCCACCTCTCTCAAGGTGTCGAGTTCGGGGTCGAGAATGCCGAGTCGGGCCTCGCCCTCGCCGTGGACGGCGGCGATGCGCCCGTTGTCGAGGATCTGGAACCACCGCTGTCCGATGGCCCAGAGCGGCCCGCCGAACTCCTGCTGGGCCGGATGAAGGTTGGCCGAAGCCCCGGAGGCCGGGTCGATGCGGTGCAGGTTCCACCAGCCGGTGCGGTCCCCGACGGCCACGAGCGTGCCGTCGGCGTCCCATTCGACCTGTGCAATCGATTCCCCGCCGCCCCCGGCGACGGTCCGCGCGTCCGCGAAGTCGCCCTCGGCGGTGACGGCCGCGACGCGCAGTTCAGTCTCGTCCCAGGGCATGTTCGGGTGGTTCCACGCGATCCAGGCCGCCATCGTCCCTTGCGGACTCATTCGCGGTCCGGTCGTGAAACGGTACGAGTCGTCGGTGAGCTCCCTGACCGCCGAGCGGTCCTCGGCGGCCGAGCCGTCGAGCGGCACCGCGGCGATCACCCGCCGCACCTCGGTGGTCCGGGGTCCCGTGAACTCCTCCAGGACCGCCCAGACCTCGCCGCGGGAGGTGTCCACGACCATGTCGCACCACCGCAGCCCCGCCTTGATCGCCGGGACCGGCGTCAGCGGCCACGGGTCGAGACCCCTGTCCGGCTCGAACGCGTAGAGGCGCTGGTCGGCGAATTCGGAGAAGACGATCAGCGGACCGTTGCCGGTGTCGACGCCGGCCCACGGCCGTCCGCCGTACTCGTGGACCCGGTTGCGGACGTTCCACGGTGCGGGCAGCGCCGAAGCGCCCTGGCGCATCAGCGCGCGTCGCCCGCCCTCGGCCGGGCGCGGCTCGGTCCACCACAGTTCCCCGCCGACCGCCCCGAGATCGGCGACTCGCCCGTCACCGCCCGCGACGTGCTCGACGGTGATCGGTGATTCCCAAGCGCCGTAAGGTGAACGCTGCACGGTCATGTCCTCCTCAAGAAGTCGTCGAGCACCCGCACCCCCGATGCGCGGGGCCTCCGCCGGAACCCGCTCGGGTGTCGGGGATCGGTCAGGACCTGCTCGACCGGGCCCCGCGCGACGATTCGGCCGAGGTAGATGATCGCGATCCGGTCGGCGATGGTCCACGCAGAGCCATATCGATGACCGACGCCTCCGGATTCATTTCGTCCCGCAGCCGCAGCGCGAGGATCTCCCCGCGTACCGACGCGTCCAGACCGGCCACCGGCTCATCGGCGACGATGAAGCTCGGGTTCGGCACCGGCTGACTCGCATTCGGTGCCGAGCAAGGATCGGCCTCCGGCTGTCGTTCTTCGGCGGGAGAGGACTCGGGCCGCACGATGTAGGAAACAGGATGACGGAAATCTTCTCGAATTGTCAATATTGCAGTGAAAGTTTTCAATCTTATGCCTGCGGGACGTGATTTGGCGCGGGCATTCGTGCGCCGGATTATCGTCACATTCAACCTCATAGTCGCTTTCATCGGCGTCAGTGCCGGTGCATCCCGGATTGAGCGCGAACATCACCG
The DNA here is from genome assembly GCF_022548875.1 of Glycomyces sp. L485. GTDB lineage: Bacteria > Actinomycetota > Actinomycetes > Mycobacteriales > Micromonosporaceae > Glycomyces. The sequence goes on from NZ_JAKZEW010000011.1 coordinate 67,041, forward strand.
CCTGTGAATCGCGGGGGAGACTCTGCGAGATATATCAAACACTTGTTTGATCTTGTACTGTCGCCCCAGTTCGGTATGTTGAACCCATACACGCGTTCGACATATTACGGGGGTAGTGGTGGTGAACGGTGTCCCGGCCGAGCTGGCCGCAGAGCTCGGACTGCGGCTCGCCGGCGAGCTCAAGCCCGCTGTCCGCGTGCCCTTGAAGGCCTCGCGCCACATCCTTCCCGTCACCCCCGACATTTCCGCGCTCCTGCCCTACGGCGGCCTCGCCACCGTGACCACGCTCATGGCTTCGCGGGTGGGGGCCACCTCGCTGCTGTGGCGCCTCCTCGCCGGACCCACCCAGGCCGGGGTCTGGTGCGCCGTCGTCGGACTGCCCCACCGCTACCCCCTGGCCGCCCGCGCCGCCGGCGTCGACCTCGAACGACTCGCCCTCATCGAGGCCGACGGGCCGCGCATCGCCGACGCCGCGGGCGCCCTCGTCGGCGGCGTCGCCGTCCTCGTCGTCCCCAGCGAGGCATTCGGTATGCAGCAGACCCGGCGCCTGACCGCCCGCGCCCGCAAAGGCGGCACCTCGCTCGTCTGGTGGGAGACCCGGCCCGTCCCAGGAGCCGACGCCCGCCTCGAAGTCGCCCGCGCCCGCTGGAAGGGCCTGCGGGAGAACGCCGGACGCCGCTACGGCGCAGGCCGCCTCGACGCCTGCGAACTCGACGTGGCCGCCCGCTGGCGCACCGGCGGCGACCACCGCGCCCGCATCTGGCCCTACGGCGGCCAGACGCCCGACAACGTCATCGACCTGCGCGGAGGCCGGCCATGACGCGCACCGCCGTGGCATGGCTGCCGGACTGGGAGGCCGAGGACGCCGCCGCCTTCGAGCCCGTCCTGGACGCCCTCGACCTCGTCACGCCCCACATCGAGGTCCTCGAACCCGGCTGCGTCGCCATGCCGCTGCGAAGGCGCATCGGCGACGAGGCCGACTTCTGCGAACGGCTCATCGACACCGTCGCCGGCCTGGTCGACCACGACTGCCTCACCGGTGTCGCCGACGGACTCTTCGCCGCCCTCCTCGCCGCCCGCACGGGCCGCATCGTCCCGCCCGGCGGCGACGCCGCCTTCCTCGCCCCCTTCGACATCGCCGGCCTCCAGACGACCGGCCTGGTCGACACCGAAACCTGTGAGACCCTGCGCCACCTGGGCATCGGCACCCTCGGTGCCTTCTGCGACCTCCCCGGCGCGGCCGTGGCCGAACGCTTCGGAGCCCGGGCACGCCAAGCTCAGGCGCTCGCCTCCGGGGAACTCACCCGCCCGCTCGCCATCCGACAGGCCGAACCCGAACTGACCGTCCGCGTCGACGCCGACGACCCCTACGAGACCGTCGAGCAGGCCGCCTTCGCCGCCCGCCCCCTCGCCGAACGGCTCCTGGAGACCCTCGGCGGACGCAACCTCACCTGCACCCGCGTCACCGTCACCGCCCACACCGTCCGCGGCCTCGCCCGCGAGCGCACCTGGCAGCTCGACCCCGCCGCCCCCTCAACCGAACTCGCCCGCCGCGTCCGCTGGCAGCTCGAAGGCTGGCTCACAGGGGGCGGCACCGACGCCATCGCCGCCATCGAACTCACCCCCGGCGGCCTCCTCGGCCTCCTCGAAGCCGGCCGCGGCCTGTGGGACTTCAAGGACGCCGCCACCGTCCGCGCCGAAGCCGCGCTCCGCCACGCCGGAGGCCTGCTCGGACCCGACAACGTCCGCATCGCCGTCGAGACCGACGGACGCGACCTGCCCGAACGCTGCGACCTCGACACCTGGGGCGGCGAGGCCGCGGCTCGCCGAACCGGCCCCTGGCCCGGCACCCTGCCCGACCCGCCGCCCGCCGTCACAGGCACCGGCGAAGACGCCGAAGTGCTCGCCGTCGACGGCACGCCCGTCTCGGTCGCCGCGCGAGGCACCATGTCCCACACCCCGGCCCTGGTCTCGCTGGGCGGCGAGCGAATCCCCGTCATCGCCTGGGCCGGGCCCTGGCCCGTGACCGAACGCTGGTGGAACGACGACGCCGCCCGCCGCTACGCCAGACTCCAGGTCGAACTCGCCGACGGCCGCGCCGCCCTCCTCTACCTCGAAGACCGGCGATGGAAGGTGGCCGGCTGGTATGACTGAGTACGCCGAGCTGCACTGCCACTCCCACTACTCCTTCGCCGACGGCGCCGACTCCCCGGCCGCCCTGGCCGCCGAAGCCGCCCGACTCGGCCTGACCGGCCTGGCCGTCACCGACCACGACGGCCTCTACGGCGTCTCCGAACTCGCCACCGCCGCAGCCGAATTCGCCCTCCCGACCGTCTTCGGCGCCGAACTGAACCTCGGCATGGCCAAACCCCGGCGCGGCCAACCCGACCCCGCCGGAGAGCACCTGGTGGTGCTGGCCCGCAACCCGGTCGGATACCGGCGGCTGTCGCGGGCCATCACCGAGGCGAAACTCGAGACGAACGAGAAGGACCTGCCCCGCTACGAGATCAAGAAGCTCGCCGACCACGCCGGAGGGCATTGGATGGTCCTCACCGGCTGCCGCAAAGGCGCCCTCAACACCGCACTCGACACCGGCGGCGTCGAAGCCGCCGAACGGAGACTGCGTGAAATGACCGAATGGTTCGGCCGCGACAACGTCGCCGTCGAACTCACCTGCCACGACCTGCCCGGCGACACCGAAAGGATCGACGCCCTCGCCGCGGTCGCCGGGCGCTGCCGCGTCCCGATCGTCGCCACCAACAACGTCCACTACGCGTCCCCGCGGCGAGCCAAGGTCGCCGCCGCGCTGGCCGCCACCCGCTCGGGGCGCCCGCTCGACCAGATCGACTCCTGGCTGCCCGCCGCCGCATCCGCGCACCTGCGCGGCTTCGAAGAGATGAGGCTGCGCTTCGAGGACCACCCCGAGGCGGTCGAGAACGCCGGCCTGATCGCCGAGGAGATCGCCTTCGACCTCAAACTGCTCGACCCGCGCCTGCCCCGCTTCCCCAACCCCCGCGGCTACGACGACTTCTCGTACCTGGCGAAGCAGATCATCGAAGGCGCACAGGTCCGCTACGGCCCCAGGGGCGCGGAGCGGGTGCCCGGCGCCTGGCGGCAACTGGAGAAGGAGCTGCGCGTCATCCGCGACCTGGGCTTCGCCGGGTACTTCCTCATCGTCGCCGACATCGTCCACTTCTGCAGAGACCACGACATCCTCTGCCAAGGCAGGGGATCGGCCGCCAACAGCGCCGTCTGCTACGCCCTCGGCATCACCAATGTGGATCCGGTCGACTTCGGCCTGCTGTTCGAGCGGTTCCTCTCAGCCGAGCGCGACGGGCCGCCCGACATCGACATCGACATCGAATCCGGCCGCCGCGAAGAGGTCATCCAGTACGTCTACGAGAAGTACACCCGCCAGAGGGCCGCGCTGGTGGCCAACGTCGTCACCTACCGGCCCCGCAGCGCGGTGCGCGACGCCGCGAAAGCCCTCGGACACGGCCACGACCAGGCCACCGCCTGGTCGAAGCGGCTGCACCACTGGCGCGGGCTCGACCCCGACGAGACCGAGGACATCCCCGCCGAGGTCCAGGACCTCGCCGGAGAACTCGCCGACCTGCCCCAGCACCTGGGCATCCACCCCGGCGGAATGGTGCTCACCGACCAGCCGGTCTCGGAGATCGTCCCCGTCGAACCGGCGCGCATGGCCGACCGCACCGTCGTCCAATGGGACAAGGAGGCCTGCGCCGACGCCGGCCTGGTGAAGTTCGACCTGCTCGGCCTCGGCATGCTCGAAGCCCTCCACCGGATGGTCGACCTCGTCGCCGACGTCCACGGCACCGAAGTCGACATCGCGGAACTGCCGCCCGACGACAAGGAGGTCTACGACATGCTGTGCCGCGCCGACACCGTCGGCGTGTTCCAAGTCGAGTCGCGCGCCCAGATGTCGACCCTGCCCCGGCTGCACCCCAGGGAGTTCAAGGACCTGGTCGCCGAGGTCGCCCTCATCCGGCCCGGCCCGATCCAAGGCGGCGCCGTCCACCCCTACCTGCGTCGCCGCCACGGCGAGCCCTGGAAGCACGAGGTCCCCGAGATCCTCCACCGCGCGCTGGGGCACACCTACGGCGTGCCGCTGTTCCAGGAGCAGTTGATGCGCATCGCCATCGACGCCGCCGGATTCGACGGCGGCGAGGCCGACCAGCTGCGCCGTGCCATGGGCGCCAAGCGGTCGGCCGAGCGCATGGAGCGGCTGCGCGAACGCCTCTACAAGGGCATGGCGGAGAGGGAGGTCACCGGCGACGACGCCGACAAGATCTATGAGCAGCTCAAGAGCTTCGCCGATTTCGGATTCCCCGAGTCCCACGCCGCCAGCTTCGCCCACCTGGTGTACTCCTCGGCCTGGCTCAAATGCCACTACCCGGCCGCGTTCTACGCCGCTCTGCTGGCCAGCCAGCCGATGGGCTTCTACTCGCCGGCCAGCCTCATCGCCGACGCGAAACGCCACGGCATCACCGTCCTGGCGCCCGAAGTCAACGCCAGCGCGCCGGTGGCGTCCCTGATCGAGCCCGACCCGGCGCCACCGTTCCCGGTCCGCGGGACCGCGACGATCCGGCTTGGCTTCGACAACGTCAAGGGCCTCGGCGGCGACGCCGTCGAACGCATCGTCGCCGCGCGCGAGGACGGGCCCTACCGCGACCTGCCCGACCTGGCCCGGCGGGCCAGGCTCGGCAAGGGCCAGTTGGAGACGCTCGCGCTGGCCGGCGTCCTCGACGGCCTCGAACCGGACCGCCGCAGGGCGCTGTGGAGGGCCGGGATGGTGCGCGAGCACCCCGACATGATCCCCGGCACCGGTCCGGCCGCCGAGGCGCCGGTCCTGCCGGGCATGAGTAGGACCGAGCTGGCCCGCGCCGACTACGCGGGGTTGGGCCTGTCCACCGAGACCCACCCGATCGAGCTGGTGCGCGAGGTCCTCACCGCCGAAGGCGTCGTCCCCGTCGACCGGCTCCCAGGCATCGAGAACGGCACCCGCGTCGAGATCGCCGGGGTCGTGACCCACCGCCAGCGGCCCCCGACCGCGCGAGGGGTGACCTTCCTGAGTCTGGAGGACGAGACCGGGATCGGCAACGTGATCTGCTCGCAAGGGCTCTGGGCCCGTTGGCGGTCGGTCGCCGCCGGTGCGAAGGCCATGCGCGTCAGGGGCACGGTCGAGCACGCCGCCGACGCACAAGGGGCCACCATGCCGAACCTCATCGCAGACAAGCTCACCACCCTTGACCTGGAGACCCCGACGGTCGGCTCCCGCGACTTCCGCTGAGTGCGGCCCCGACACCGAGGCGTTCGTCGTGGACTTCGAAACTCACGGGCGCGGAGTTCTTCGGGCCGGCCACGTCCCTGTCGGGCATCGTGATACCGCGATGAGCGCGGCGGCGAGCCAGCCCGAGATCTATCTCAGCGCCGCTCGTGCTCGTATTCTGAGCGGCCGATCCGGGACCGCGGTTGCGGGCGTTCGGCTTCGGATGCTTCAATGAACACCGTGCCACGTGGCGCCGACCAAGAGACTCGAGACAGGTCGGCAGCCGGGCGAGCACCATTCATCGAAGGGTCGTGTCATGAGGTTCCACTCCACACTCTCCGCTTGACGTAAGCGCGTTCGCGCACCGTCTCCCGTTCTCGGCACCGCTCCGCGCTGCCCGGCGACGGCTCCACACCCGCCCTCCTCAACGGACGATTCGCTCGTCCGGGACGGCCGCTCGCGCGCCCGGCGCGCACCTGTCGAACGCCGCCGAACCGGCGGATTCCCTTACGTCACGGAGAACCACAGCACCACATGCAAACTTCCGACATCCTGCAACTGACCACCACCGATCCCGACACCGGTGAGGAGCGCACCGTCGCTCTCGCCTTCATCACCGCGGGCGGTCGAACCGTCATCGACGCTGCGGCCGAACCGGACTGGTACCACGACATCCTCGCTCGCCCGATGGTGAGCGTCGTGATCGGCGACGACGCCTTCAGCGCCGTCGCCGTCCCCGACGGCACCACGGTGGCCCTCGACCGATCCGAACCCGAAGCGGGGGAGGTTCCGGCCGAGGTCGAGAACTTCGCCGACAAGCTCATGGAGATCCACGCCTGGCTGCGCTCGCAGCTGCGGCACGTGCGAGCGGAGGCCGACGCCCACCTCGCCGCCGCGCATGACGGGATCGGCGCGGCCCCGAAGCCCGGACTCGGCCTGCAACTGCGGCAGCACTGCCTGGCGTTCTGCCAGTTCTTGGAGTTCCACCACACCAGCGAGGACCATATGTTCCCCGCGCTCGAATCGCAGCACCCGCATCTGGGCGAGACCGTCGACCGGCTCCGCGAGGAGCACCGCGTGGTGGCCCGCATCCAGGGCGAGCTGGCCGTGCTCCTCGCCGACATCGGCTCGGCCGATCCCGCCGTCTTCGCCTCCGAACTCGACAGGTTGAGCGCCGAACTCACCGTGCACCTCGAATACGAGGAGGAGTCGCTCATACCGATTCTGGCCGAGATCCCATTCCCGCCGACGGGGCCGCCGCAGCCGTGACTCGCGTGTCTGTCCCGTCACGTTCTGGGTATTGTGTCTGAGGTTCGAGCGGTTTACCCTGATCCCAATTATCGATAGTGGCCAATATTAATGTGGCCGCTCACTTTCGAGAGGACGGACAATGGGACCGGCACTCCCCATGAGACGAACGAGGCGTCGCGGCCTGATCGCGGCCGCGTCGGCGGCGGCCATCGCCGTCGGCGGGGTCGCGGTCGGCATGACCGCCGCATCGGCCGACGAGGCCGGATGCGAAGTCGACTACCAGGTGACGGCCGAGTGGTCCGGCGGCTTCAACGCCGACGTCGCCATCACCAACCTCGGCGATCCGCTCGATGGCTGGGAGCTCGAGTGGGACTTCCCGGGCGGTCAGCGCGTCACGAACGCCTGGAACGCCACCGCAGAGCAGTCCGGGGTGCGCGTCAGCGCCGTCGACGCCGGCTACAACGGCCGGCTCGCGAGCAACGGAGCGACCAGCTTCGGCTTCACCGGCACCTTCGACGAGTCCTCCGGTAACACCGCTCCGGGCTCGTTCGCGCTCAACGGCGCCGAATGCACAGGCGAGACCGAACCCGTCCCGACCGACCCGCCGACCGACGTCCCCTCCGAGGAGCCCACCGATCCCGATGAAGGGGGCGGCGGCCAGAACGAGTGGAACCCGCCCTCGCACCTCGAACAGCCGCTGGACGAGGTCTGGGCCCACGTCGAGGACACCTACCCGTCGGACTTCCGCAACTTCGGCTGGGACCAGGTCATGGCCACAGGCGGCACGATCAACTACTGCGTGCGGTGGGACTCGCGGAACACTGCCTCGGCCTCTCTGCGCGACGATATCGAGGCCAAGCTCCAAGAGCAGTACGACCTGTGGTTCGACCAGATGGCCGGCTGGAACGATTGGCCGTTCGACCGGATCGAGGTCGACGTCGTGGGCTGGGCCGCCTACGACCGGAACCTCCTCCAGTGGAGCGACGACTCGCTCGACGTATACATCGGCGACATCCGCGAGGACGCTCCGCAATGCGCTGAGGACTGCGGCCGCTTCTTCCACCAGGACGGGAACTACCCGAACTGCCCTGGCGGCTACGACCACCACTACGACCAGAGCCTGTGGCTGACCGAGGGCATGGGCGGCGGCGCCGGCGGTGACTGGGGCCAGCGCATGGGCCAGGAGTACTTCGTGGACTCGCTGCACTCCGCCCAGGTCACCATCTACCTGCACGAGCTGGGGCACACCTTCGGGCTCGATGACTTCTACGACTGGACGCCGACCGGCCAGTGCTGCTTCATCATGAACGCCGGCTCGTCGAGCACGATCACCGAGTTCGACTACTGGATGCTCCGCGACTGGTGGCGCCATCTGAAGAGCCGCTACGAACTCTGATCCGCCGCACCCGTCTCCAGGGCCTCGACTTCGGTCGGGGCCCTGTCGCTCGCCACCAGAGTGGAGGGGCCGTGCGGGACCGGGTGGCGGCGGATGATCTCCTGTAGCGGTGCCGCCTGCCCGGGCGGCGATCCGCTGCCGTCGGCCCGGACGGACTCAGTCCCGTGGAACCCTGGTCGGTAACAGCCGATAGTGTTTAGCATTGTCGAACGCGGATGATTCTTGAAACGGAGGGGCTGCGATGCCGAAGCACATCCAGTCGCTGGAGCGCGCGGCCGCGATGCTGCGGCTGCTCGCCGGGGGCGAGCGACGGCTCGGCCTCTCCGACATCGCCTCCGCGCTCGGCCTCGCAAAGGCCACCGCCCACGGCATCCTGCGCACCCTCCAGCACGAGGGCTTCGTCGAACAGGACGCCGCCTCGGGCCGCTACCAGCTCGGCGCCGAACTGCTGCGCCTGGGCACCACCTACCTCGACGTCCACGAGCTGCGGGCCCGCGCCCTGGTCTGGACCGACGACCTGGCCCGCTCCAGCGGCGAGGCGGTCTACCTCGGCGTGCTCCACCAGCAGGGCGTCCTCATCGTCCACCATGTCTTCCGGCCCGACGACAGCCGCCAGGTCCTGGAGGTCGGGGCCATGCAGCCGCTGCACTCGACCGCGCTGGGCAAGGTCCTCGCGGCCTACGACCCGGTGGCGCACAGCGAGCTCGTCGAGGCCAAGCGCGAGCCGTTCACCGCCAGGACGGCGACCGAGCTCGACGACGTCGAGGTCGCGATCGACCGGACCCGCGAGCGCGGCTACGCGACAGACGTCGAGGAGACGTGGGAAGGCGTGGCCGCGGTGTCGGCGCCCGTCTTCGACCGACACCGGCTGGCCGTCGGCGCGGTCGGCATCACCGGCGCGGTTGAGCGGGTGTGCCGCGACGGCGAGCTGCGAGCCGAGCTCGTCGCGGCCGTGCGGGACTGCGCTCGGTCGGTCTCCAGGGACCTGGGATCGGGCCCCTTCTAGTTTCCCTTGTTGCTGAACATGCTTGTGTTGCAGGCGAGTTCAATGCAGTCCGATTTGTCATGTGCTGTTAGTCACATTCTGCTTGACGTCGCAGTAGCTACTCTCGTACGTTGGTCGACATTGCCGAACGCTAATCGGATTAGAGCGTTCGACTGGCCTGTGGGCCGACAAAAGCCCTTCCACAGAGGGCGAGGGCCCGGGACGTATCCCCCCGAACCTCACCTCGACCACTGACAAAGGAGTCACGGGTGTCCACTTCCGACATCATCATCGGCGAGGTCCTCGGCACCGCCGTGCTGATCTTGCTCGGCGGCGGCGTCTGCGCCGCCGTCACCCTCAAGAAATCCAAGGCGCAGAACGCCGGGTGGGTCGCCATCACCTTCGGGTGGGGCCTTGGCGTCCTCACCGGCGCCTACATCGCCGCAGGCGTCTCCGGCGCCCACCTCAACCCCGCGGTGACCGTCGGCCTCGCCGTCGAAGGCGGTGTCCCCTGGTCCGATGTCCCGGTCTACCTCGCCTCCGAACTCATCGGCGCGATGCTCGGCGCCTTCCTCGTCTACCTCGTCTACTACGGCCAGTTCCAGGCGCACATGGCCGAACTCGAACTCCACTCCGGTCCCGGCGCGCAGGCCACCGCTGAGGCAGCGGCCCAGAAGGCGGGCCCGGTCCTCGGCATCTTCTCCACCGGCCCCGAGATCCGGGCGTCGCTGCAGAACCTGGCCACCGAGATCATCGCGACGTTCGTCCTGGTCATCGCCATCCTCACCCAGGGCCTCAACGACAACGGCAACGGGCTGGGCACTCTCGGCGTCCTCATCACCGCCCTCGTCGTCGTCGGCATCGGGCTCTCCCTCGGCGGCCCCACCGGATACGCCATCAACCCCGCCCGCGACCTCGGCCCCCGCATCGTCCACGCACTCCTGCCGCTCAAAGGCAAGGGCGGCTCGGACTGGGGCTACGCCTGGGTCCCCATCGTCGGTCCGCTCATCGGCGCCGCCATCGCCGGCGGCCTCTATAACGTTGCTTTCGGATGAGCCATGAGACCAAGATCGAAACCGACCGCCTCGACAACGACGTTCAGGAGCGCAACATGACCGACGCACACACCGCAGGCCCGTTCATCGCGGCCATCGACCAGGGCACCACCTCTAGCCGCTGCATCATCTTCGACCGCGACGGACGCATCGTCGCCGTCGACCAGAAGGAGCACGCGCAGATCTTCCCCAAGCCCGGCTGGGTCGAGCACGACGCCGCGGAGATCTGGGCCAACGTCCAGGAGGTCGTGGCCGGGGCGATGGTCAAGGCCAAGGTCTCCAAAGAAGACATCCTCTCCATCGGCATCACCAACCAGCGCGAGACCACCATGCTGTGGGACAAACGCACCGGCGAGCCGGTCCACAACGCCATCGTCTGGCAGGACACCCGAACCGACACCCTGTGCAAGGAACTCGGCGGCGACGTCGGCCAGGACCGGTTCCGCCGCGAGACCGGCCTGCCGCTGGCCGCCTACTTCGCCGGGCCCAAGATCGCCTGGCTGCTCGACAACGTCGAGGGCCTGCGCGAGCGGGCCGAGGCCGGCGAGCTCCTGTTCGGCACCATGGACTCCTGGGTCATCTGGAACCTCACCGGCGGTGTCGGGGACGGCGTCCACGTCACCGACGTCACCAACGCCTCCCGCACCCTGATGATGAACCTTTCCGACCTGAAGTGGAACGAGGAGATCGCCGCCGCGATCGGCGTGCCGATGCAGGTGCTCCCCGAGATCCGCTCCTCCTCCGAGGTCTACGGCGAGGTCAAGGGCGGAGCCCTCGGCGGCCTGCTCGGCGGCGTCCCGGTCGCGTCGGCCCTCGGCGACCAGCAGGCCGCCCTGTTCGGACAGACCTGCTTCGGGGTCGGCGAGGCCAAGTCCACGTACGGCACCGGCACGTTCATGCTCATGAACACCGGCGCCGAGCCGATCCACTCCGAATCGGGCCTGGTCACCACCGTCGGCTACCGCATCGGCGAGGACGAGCCGATCTACGCGCTCGAAGGCTCGATCGCCGTCACCGGCTCGCTCGTGCAGTGGATGCGCGACCAGATGGGGCTCATCAGCACCGCCGCCGAGATCGAGACGCTGGCCTCCAGCGTGGAGGACAACGGCGGCGCCTACTTCGTGCCGGCGTTCTCCGGCCTGTTCGCCCCCTACTGGCGAAGCGACGCGCGCGGCGTCATCGCCGGCCTGACTCGGTACGTCACCAAGGCGCACATCGCCCGCGCCGTCCTGGAGGCCACCGCCTGGCAGACCCGGGAGATCACCGACGCGATGACCAAGGACTCCGGCGTCGAGCTCTCCGCGCTCAAGGTCGACGGAGGCATGACCTCGAACAACCTCCTCATGCAGTTCCTCGCCGACGTCCTCGACGCCCCGGTCGTGCGCCCGATGGTCGCCGAGACCACCTGCCTCGGCGCCGCCTACGCCGCCGGCCTCGCCGTCGGCTTCTGGGACAGCACCGAGGACCTGCGCGCCAACTGGAGGCGCGCCGCCGAGTGGACGCCGGCCATGGACCCGGAGCTGCGCGAGAGCGAATACCACCACTGGCTCAAGGCCGTCGAGCGGACCATGGGCTGGATCGAAGAATAGAGGAGCCACGACCATGACCACCCTGCAGCGCGTCCCCGGTCTCGGGACGCACCCGACCGACGGCTCACCCGCGTTCACCTACCTGAACCCGAGTCGTGCCGAAATCCGCGAGCAGTTGTCGAATGCGACCTACGACCTGCTCGTGATCGGCGGCGGCATCCTGGGCATCTCCACCGCCTGGCACGCCGCACAGTCGGGGCTGCGGGTGGCCCTGGTCGACGCCGGCGACTTCGCCGGCGCCACCTCCTCGGCCTCCTCCAAGCTCCTCCACGGCGGCCTGCGCTACCTCCAGACCGGCGCGGTCAAACTCGTGGCCGAGAACCACTTCGAGCGCCGCGCGGTCACCCGTGCGGTCGCACCGCACCTTGCCAATCCGCTCACCTTCTACCTTCCCGTCTACAAGGGAGGCCCGCACGGGGCCGTCAAGCTCGGCGCCGGCGTCTTCGCCTACTCGGCGCTGTCAGGCTTCGGCGACGGCGTCGGGCACCTGCTCGGCCCCACCAAAGCTCAAGCCGACGTGCCCGAACTGCGCACCGAGGGACTCAAAGCCGTCGCCGTCTACGGCGACAGCCAGATGAACGACGCCCGCATGGCCCTCATGACCGTCCGCGCAGCCGCCCAGTCCGGGGCGACCGTCCTCAACCACGCCGAGGTCACCGGCCTGCGGTTCACCGAAGGCCGCGTGTCCGGCGCCGACCTGCGCGACCGCGTCGACGGCACCGAGTTCGGCGTCGACGCGCGCGTGGTGCTCAACGCGACCGGTCCGTGGGTCGACCACCTGCGGCGCATGGAGGAACCCGGCGCCACCCCGTCGATCCGCCTCTCGAAGGGCGCGCACCTGGTCCTCAAGCGCACCGCGCACTGGCGCGCCGCGCTGGCGACGCCGATCGACAAGTACCGCATCACTTTCGCCCTGCCGTGGGAGGACATGCTGCTGCTCGGCACCACCGACGAGGAGTACACCGGCGACCCGGGCGACGTCGCGGTGACCGAGGCCGACACCGCGCAGATCCTCGACGAGGCGAGCCTGTCTGTGCGAGGCGAGCAGCTGAAGCGCGAGCTGATCGCCTACTCGTTCGCCGGGCTCCGGGTCCTGCCCGGCGGTCCCGGCGCCACATCGAAGGCCAAACGCGAGACCGTCGTGACCGAGGGCAAGGGCGGGATGCTGTCGGTGGCCGGCGGCAAATGGACCACCTTCCGCCACATCGGACGGACCGTGATGAGCAAGCTCGCAGCAGTGCCCGGCCACTCGCTGGCCCGCCGCATGGAACCGCTGTCCGAGCTGCCGAAGAGGCTGCCGCTGCCGGGCGTCGCGAACCCGCACGCCGTCGAGCACCGGCTGCTCGGCGACGGCGGCGGGCCCGACCCACACCTCGGAGAGGACACCGCGAAGCACCTGGCGACGCACTACGGCTCGCTCTCGTTCGACATCGCGCGGCTGGCGGGGGAGCACCCCGAGCTGGCCGAGCGGATCCACCCGGACGCCCCCGAGATCTGGGCGCAGGTCGCTTACGCTCGCGACCACGAGTGGGCCGAGACCGCCGACGACGTCCTGCGCCGCCGCACCACGCTCACCATCCGCGGCCTTGACACGCCCGACGTCCGAGCCAGGGTCCAGAGACTGCTCGACGGCAGATGAGGACGACGTGGAGGTCCAGGTGCTCGCAGCCCGGCCATTGTCGGGCGGTCCACATGACTCGACGGTTCATCGGGGCCCTTTCGGCGGTGCGCGAGTTTTTCCTGTTCCAGGCGCCAGGCGCCAGGCGCCAGGCGCCCTCGGCGCCTTGGGTCCGGGGCGAGGGGTTCTGGTAGGGAACGGCTAGGCGCACAGAACAAGGGCTCCGGTGCCCCAGGGCCTACTTCTCATTGCTGAGCAGGCGGCTTCGGTTCACTCGGCCAGGCGGAAGGCAGGGAATGCGTACTCCGTGCTCCTTCGCGAGGGCATCGCGCCGGGGGATCAGGCCTCGAAGGACCCCGTCTAGTAGAATTCGCGACTGATCGATACCTATACATATATAGGAGTCTGTGAACAGGCCATCACGGTCTTCCCCGGCATCTCGCGGACTCCGCATTCAGCGGGCACGGCCGTCCTCATACGACGCGTCGTGTCCCGCGCAGCCCGACGTGGAGCACATATGACATCACCGACAAACCTCCGGCGCAGCCCGCGCCGCAAGCTGTTCGCGGCCCTGGCCGCCGCGATTGGCGCGGCGCTGGCCGCCACGGTCGCCCTCTTCGCCATCCCCGGCGCCAACGCCGCGGTCCAGACCGATACCTGGTACTTCGTCGAATCACGCTACTCCGGCCTGGTCTGGGACATCCCCGGCGGATCGACCGAGCGCGGCACCGAACTCACCCAATGGGGCCTCACCGGCGGTGAACACCAGCAGTTCCGGTTCATCGACGCCGGCGGCGGCTATTACCGGATCCAGGCGCGCCACTCCGATCAGGTCCTGGACGTGTGGGGGTGGAATCCTGACAACGGGGCCATCATCGCCCAGTACGACGACCGCAACGGCACCAACCAGCAATGGGAGGTGGAACAGAGCGGGGACTTCTACACGTTCGTCAACCGATTCTCCGGCAAAGCCCTCGACCTGTGGGGCAAGTCCACCGACCACGGCGCCCGCATCTCCCAGTACACCCCCAACGGCGGCGTCAACCAACAGTGGCGGCTCGTACCCGTCGATGGCGGCGACGGGTTGCCGGACGGCGTCGACGGCCTCGAGGGCTTCGCCGCCGGGACCACCGGAGGCCAAGGCGGCCAGACGGTCACCGTCTCCAACCAGGCCGATCTGGAACGGTACCTCTCCGACTCCGAGCCGTACGTGATCCGGGTCGACGGCGCGATCAACGTCAGCCCCAAGGGGACCGAAATGACCGTCTCCTCGGACAAGACCGTCATCGGCGTGGGGACCGGCGGCGAGATCGTCGGCGGCGGGTTCATTCTGCGGGAGGGAACCGGCAACGTCATCATCCGCAACCTGACCATCCGCGACACGCAGATGACCGAAGACGATCCGGACGACAAGGAGTTCGACTACGACGGCATCCAAATGGACGGCGCTAGCAACGTGTGGATCGACCACAACCGGATCACGCGCATGAACGACGGCCTCATCGACTCCCGCAAGGACACCACGAATCTGACCGTCTCGTGGAATGTCATCGAGGAGGGCAACAAGGCCTTCGGCATCGGCTGGACCGACAACGTCATCACGCGGATGACCATCCACCACAATTGGATCCGCGACACGAACTCTCGCAACCCGAGCACCGACAACGTCGCCTACGCCCACCTGTACAACAACCATCTGCAGGATGTCAGCGGCTACGGGAACTACTCGCGCGGCGCTACCCGCATGGTCTTGGAGAACTCGTACTTCGAGAACGTGAGAAACCCTTACTACGTGGAGTCCTCGGCTGCTCAGCTGCGCGAGAGCGGAAGCATCTGCGTCTCGTGCTCCGGGCGTCAGGAGACCAACGGGTCGGCCTTCGACCCGAGCGACTTCTACGACTACACGCTGCACCCGGCATCCGAGGTGCCCTCGCTCCTGGGCGAGTACGCCGGACCGCAGTCCTGGCTCGGCGCCTGATCTGACAACGCCCGTCGGCGTGACTTCCGCCGGGGGATCGCCGACTTCGATTGAGGGGCCGGGCCGCAAGGTCCGGCCCCTCGGGTATCCCTTCTCGGCCTCGCCGGCTGTTCCAGCCCTTGACGGCACCACGATGACGGCTTCGGCGAGGCGTTTCCTGATGACGGCCCTCTTCAACGCCACCGAGTGACCGGCCGAGGCGTCGGAAGAGGCGACGTCTCGGCCGGACCTGACGATTGTGTCGGAGCAACGGGCCCTATTCGAGGTTCCAGCGTTGGTTGGATCCGCCGTTGCAGGACCAGAGGATGATCGGAGTGCCGTTGGCGGTGCCGCGGGAGTCGGCGTCGAGGCATATGCCTGACATGGCGCTGGTGATCGTGCCGTCGGCGTTGACGTTCCAGCGCTGGTTGTCCCCGCCGTGGCAGTCCCAGATGATGACGTTGGTGCCGTCAGTGGAGCCGTACCCCTCGGCGTCGAGGCATTTGTCACCGTGGATTCGCAACTCACTGGCGTCGGTGTGGGTCCACGACTGGTTCGCCCCGCCCGAGCAGTCCCACAGCTGCGGCTGGGTGCCGTTGGCCTGCGTCGGCACGTCGAGGCACCGGCCGGAGGCCGCTCCCACGATCGCGACTTCGTCGCCGGACGGCGGATCGGTCGGATCCGTCGGCGGGTCGCTCGGGTCGCCCGGGCCGCCGGGCTCGAACGGGCAGGTGGCGGTGTAGCTCGCGACGCCGGACCAGTCGGCGAGCGAGTCGCACAAGAACTGCGTGTACCGGGTGTCGTTGTCCAGCCAGGTCTTCAGCCAGGGGATCGTGCGCCGCGTGACCTGCGAGTTGCCCCAAGTCGGGAAACCGTGGCCGCCGTCGGAGAGCTGAAGGTAGGCGCCCTCGGTGTCGGCGGGCTTGGAGGCGTACAGCTGGTCCAGGTCCGAGGGGGTGATGGTGCCGTCGTTCATCGCGCCGATGATCATGGTCGGGACGGTCACGTTCGACAAGTCCTGGGAGAACGAGGCCGGCGCATAGGGCACGGCGGCTTTGAGCGAGGGCCGGTGCTCGGCGGCCCAGATGGCCCCGCCACCGCCCATGGAGTGGCCGATCACGCCGAGGCGGTCCGGGTCGACCCGGTCGCGCACCTGGCTCTGCTGCGTCAGGTAGTCCAGGGCCGCCAGCAGCTGCCGGCCGCGGGCGTCGTCCCAGTCGTCGGGGCTGTTGGTGTCGATGCCGATCACCACGAACCCGAACGAGGCGAGCCAGGGCCCCATCCAGGCCCCCTCGTCGGCCCAGCTGGCGGTGTAGCCGGGCACGGCCGCGACGGCGGCGAAGGCGCCCTGGCTCGTGTCGGTCGGGTAGTAGATCACCCCGCCGTTGAAGCCGTTTCCGGACGGCACGACCACCTGCGCGGTCTCGAACGTGCCCCGTTGGGCCGCAACGCTGTCGACCGTCGGGTCCGGACCCTTCTCGTACGGGTTCTCCTGGGCCGAGGCCGGTTGGATCGCGATCATCGCCGCTACCGCCGCGACGACGGGTGCGAGCACGGCTGCGCCCAATCGCGCCAGCCGGCGCCGCATGCCGGGAGCGGACCGGCCGAGATCGGCGTCCGCCGACCCCGTGCGCCCTATGGACTGATGTCTCATGGAGTCATGCCTCTCTGTTTCCGAGGACGGTACGTGGGTGTCCGCCATGGGAGCGAAATCTTCGCCGCCGTGACGTGTGTGGACTTTTGCATTGAACTTGCTGTGTGCGGCCGAATCGGATCGATCTCGTCGCACAGTGGCGCTACAGCCAGGTAGAGCGCTTCCGCATGGAGCCGCGAAGGGCTCGCGATCGGACACGCAGCGCGGTGCGGGCGGGCCGATGCCCGTCGGCGGGGCGCGCCGGCATGTCTCCGCGGGCAGTGGTGCGAGGGCCTTCGCATTTCGTATGAATCACAGTCACAGCGCCACCCATAGAATCGAAGGTTGTAAGTGTATTGATTTGGCTCAAAGCGTATTCGTGGGCGCGACCTGAGGCAAGGGGTTGCGGCGAGGAATCGAACGTTATAAATGGACATTAATATAAATTTATAACTCTAGTGATACTCGACTGCGAATCAGCGCCCGCATCTCCCAATGGACCTACACCGGCAGCGCCAACCAGCGATCGCCCTCACAGAGCTCCGAGGCGAAGCCGCGAGACACAACTGTCCGATTCCGTCGGGCGGGGACGACGCCGCGCGGCCACCCGGCACCGAGCGTCGGCCCCGACCTCGCCGGACGGTACGCAACCGGCTACTCGGTTCCGAGGGCCGGATCCACAGCGGCACCGGTGCGAGTTGAACCCTCGCTCATTCACGTCAGCTGTCCGGGTGGATGGCGAGGAAAAGCGAGTACGGCTTCGCTCCCGGGCCCGGCTCCTGCCGTTCCAGGTCGTTGAGGAACTCCTTGAATCGCCGGTCGAGTTCCCGCAGCTGCTCGTCGTTGAGGCGCAGGCCCAGCCGGGCGCTGACCACCGCTCCGGGGTCGCGAACCTGCCCGACCTCGTCCAGGAGGACCTCCAGCTTCGCGCTCGCCACCCCCGACCTGTGCTCGTCGCCCATCCGCAGCTTCCAGGACTTTCGGGTGGCGAGGTAGGGGATCTCTCGGGACCCCCGCGCTCCGAGGCGCTCCTCCTGGGCCTCCAGAAATCCCGTCGCCACCAGCTTGCGCACGTGATGGAGCACCGTGGCCGGGTTCGCCCCGAGCCGCTCGGCGATCTCCTTGTTCGTGAGCGGCTCGTCGAGGCACAGTCGCAGGATCCGCAGCCTCACGGCCGAGGCCAGCGCCTTCGCCTCAGCATCGGTGGCCGGCCGCCGGTCGTCGCTCTTCTCTGCCACGACCTCATGGTAGCGATTTGAGTGATTGATATTACTCAATTGATTGGAAATGCTCAATCATAGGGCTTCATCCCCGCCCCGACGCAGGGAGTGACCGGCGTTCGTCCTGAAGTACCCGCTTCGCAACGCGCGGCCTTCCGAGACCGGCGGAGATTTCGCGTTCGACGCCTTCACTGATCGAATCACGGGAGACTGGGAGCAGCCCAACGAGAATGGAAGGTGAGGTCCGACTATGGAGAAGCAAGAACGTGTCGTGGTCGGCATCGACGGCTCGGACTCGTCGAAGAACGCGTTGCGATGGGCGTTGCGATACGCCGGTAGGACCGTGGCGAAGATCGAGGCGGTCCACGCTTGGCAGCTACCCACCTCGTACGGGGCGTCGATCGCGGCCCTTCCAGGTGAGGACTTCGAGGCCGGGGCGGAACGTGCGCTGAACGAATCGGTCGACCGGGTACTCGGCAATCGAACGGACATCACGGTGGAACGGGTCTCGGAGATGGGCTACCCCCCGAAAGTACTGGTCGAGCATTCCGACGGTGCTGATCTGCTTGTGGTCGGCAGTCGCGGACACGGTGGTCTGGTGGGCACCTTGCTCGGCTCGGTCAGCCTCCACTGCGTAACCCACGCCGCGTGCCCTGTTGTGGTGTTCCGTGGTGAGTGATCGGTCGCCGCATTGCCTCCGAGGCATCCCGATCTCCTGAGTCCGTGCGGATTGGAGGTACTCGACAGGACGCGGGCGGAGCCGGGGCACCAGATCGGCTCCGAAGGGCGTGCCGTGGTCTGCCGTCGGCTCGGGACGAAGCGTCGTCGGTGACTCCGGCGGGAAGATCGCCTCCCAAGCCCTGCTCGGACCGAGATCGCGGTTTCGAGACCTTTCGTCCACCCGGACCATGCACGATACGACTGAGACCGAACACGCCGCGAAGGAGCGCCTGTATGCCACGCGAAGATAGCCGCCGAGAGCGCATTCTGGTGGGCGTCGACGGCTCACCGTCGTCGGTCCGGGCCTTGCGGTGGGCCCTGGACCAGGCCGAGCTCACAGGCGCGAAGGTGCACGCGCTCCACGCCTGGTCGTCGCCGACCAACTGGGGGACGAAGGTGCCGCTGTACCCCGGCAGGGAGCTCGCCGACGAGGCCCATGAGAAGCTCGCCGGGATCGTCGAAGAGGTCGAGGCCGGCCGAGGGCTGCCGGAGGTGACGTTCAGCATCACCGAAGGGCACCCCGCCAAGGTCCTCATCGACCAGGCCGAGGGTGCGGACCTGCTGGTGCTGGGCAGTCGCGGCCACGGAGGCTTCGTGGGCGCCCTGCTCGGATCGGTCGCCCAGCACTGCGTCCACCATTCCCGTTGCCCCGTCGTGGTGGTCAAGGCCGGGGAATAGCGTTCGGACTGCCGAGCGGGCCTATCGGGCCAGGAATCCGCCGTCGACGTACAACTCCGAACCGGTCATGAACGACGCGTCGTCGCTGGACAGAAAGGCGACGCAGGCCGCGACCTCTTCGGGGCGACCGAGGCGCCCCATGGGAGTGAGCGCGACCATTCCCGACTCGAACTCGGTTCCTTTCGCAGCCTCCAGCATCGGCGTGTCGATGAAACCGGGATGCACCGAGTTGACCCGAACACCCTTCTGCGCCCAGTGGAGCGCCGCGTTCTTTGTCAGAATCCGCACCGCGCCTTTGGCGGAGTGATACGCCGGCGAGGTCCCGAACCCGCCCGAGGCGCCGAAGATCGAGCTGATGTTGACCACCGACCCGTGCCCCGAGCCCTTGAGGGCCGGGGCGGCGAACTTCATCCCCAGGAAGACGCCGGTCTGGTCGACCGCGATCGTGCGCTCGTAATCCTCCCTGGTCGTGTCCTCGATCGTGAGGAGGTCGCCAATGCCGGCGTTGTTCACCAGGATGTCGAGGCGCCCGAATTCGCCCGTGGCGCGATCGACCGCGGCCTGCCATGCGGTTTCGTCGGTCACGTCGAGGTGCTGGAACGCCACACGGGCTCCTTGACTCCGCAGCTCATCGGCGGCCGCTTCGCCGGGACCGTCCTGTACATCCGTCAGCACGACCGCCGCGCCTTCCGCGGCCAGGCGCGCCCCGACGGCTCTGCCTATGCCGCTGGCCGCGCCGGTCACCAGCGCGACCCTGCCTTCAAGCCTGTTGTCGTCCATGTGCCGCCTTTCAGTTGAGCGCTTGATTCTCAGGCTGGCACTCGCCGCGGCTCCGCAACCGCATAATCGTCGAATCGAGGTGAAAGGTCGGCCTTGGTTCTCGCGATGGCCGCCGAGCAAAGCAGTCTCTTGATGCACTGCCGACGCCTCGCCTTCGTCCCTCAGGTTCCTGCTCGTGGCTCGCGGTCGGATCGAGGTGCTCAGACGTCGGTACGGACCACCACCACAGGGCAGGCTGCATGTTGGACGCAGTGCTGGCTGACCGAACCCAACAACGCCCCGGCGAAGCCTCCGAGTCCTCGGCCCCCGAGGACCAGCAGATCGGCCCGTTTCGCCTCTTCGATCAGCACAGCGGCAGGTTTGCCCTGTTCCACTCTGTGCTCCATCGGGACGATGGGCCCGCCATCGGCCGCGCGGACGATGGCTTGGGCGAGCACCTCCTCAGCCGCGAGAGCGAGGTTCTCCGTAGGAGATACCGTCATCGACATCCCGAAACTGGTCGTCAAGTCCCAGACGTAGACCGCCTCTACCACCGCCCCGGTCAATTCGGCCTGCCTCAAGGCCCACCGGAGTGCTCGAACGGACGATGTGGAGCCGTCGACACCGACTACGATGCGGCCCCGTCCATGATTCTCGTAGGGCATGTCCATGTCCCTTCCACGCTGGCTGCCGCGCGGAATCCCGAACAGTCTCATTGGGATCGTCACCGCGGCTGAGCATCGCTATCGCTCCGACTCCACGGGTGTGTCCTCGGCGAGCTCGCCGAGCCGCACCGGCGCGGCCACGGGACGGCGGGAGAAGCCGTCTGCGGCGTCGGCCAGACCCGCCAGTTCGGCGACGTTGCGGCCGCAGACACGGCCCTGGCACAGCCCGAGCCCGGCCCGTGTCGCCAGCTTGAGCGAACGGACCCCGCCGATGTCGAGCCCGCCCACTGCGCGGCGCAACTCGCCGTAGGGCACCTCCTCGCACCGGCACACCAGCGTGTCGTCGCGAAGCCAGCCCTTCCATCCCGGTCGGACCGGATAAGCGGACTGCAGAGCGGCGGCGAATCGGCGCCCGGACCTGACGTGCCGCATCGCCCGAAACGGCACTCTGACCCGCGCCCCGAGCAGCTTCGCGGCGGCGGTGCCCGCGATCGTTCCCTCGTGCGTGGCCAGTTCGGCGCCGCCTATCCCGGTGATCTCCCCGGCGGCGAACACGCCGGGCACCGAAGTCGCCTGCGCGGCGTTGACGGCCACGAAGCCGCCTTCGATGTCGCAGCGGGCCGCCACCGCCAGTTCGAGCTGCGGAGTGAATCCGAAACCGATCGCGACAGCGTCGACCTCGAAGCGCCGCTCGGTGTGCGCCACCGGGTTCCAGTCGTGGTCGAGGCGCGAGGCGATCACCGCTTCGAGGCGGTCGGTGCCGTTCGCGGCGATGACGGCGCTGCGCCGGACCATCGGCACGTGATGGTGCCCGAGCAGCACCGAGTACCGCGCCAGCTCACCGAACTTGCCCCACCCGGCAACGGCCCCTCCGGGGCGCTTCATCCACCCGGTCACCGGGTCGTTCGCCTCCAGGATCGCCACCACCCGCGCCCCGACCGAGCACAGCACTGTGGCCACCGGCAGCAGGAACGGGCCGGTCCCGGCCACGATCACCCGGTCACCCACCGCAATGCCCTGGCTCTTCGCAAGCGCCTGAGCTGCACCGGCGGTGTACACGCCCGGCAGGTCCCAGCCGGGGAACGGCAGTGACCGGTCGTACGCGCCCGTGGCGAGCACCAGCGCCCGCGTCTCGAGAGCCCTCCCGGCCCTTTCAGGACTGTCTGCCGGTCCGGTCCGCACGTGCACGCGGTGCCCGCCCGGGGCCGGCTCGACCGCCCACACCACCGAATCGGGGAGGTATTCGACCCCCGAAGGCAATGCGAACCGGTCGCCGCTCTCGCGGGTGTCCTGCCGGTCGTACTGGCCGCCGAGCTTCGGGGCCGAGTCGACGAGCACGACCTCCACGCCGTGAGCGGCCGTAGCCGCGGCCGCGGCCCTCCCGGCCGGACCCGCACCCACCACGACCACACGCCTCATGACGGCACCTCCTCCCAGCCCTGCGACCGGATGTCGTCGCCATCGGCGACCAGCCGGAGGCAGGCCCGCACGTCTCGGACGCCGTTGACCACCACGAGGCAGTCGAAGCAGACCCCGATCCCGCAGAACAGGCCGCGAGGGCGGCCCTCGATCCTGGTGGTGCGCCACGCGTCACGGCCAGAACCCCGCAGGACCGCCGCCACGGTCTCGCCCGGCTCCGCGACGAACTCCTCGCCGTCCACCCGCACTCTCATGATCCCGCCTCCAACGCCACTTCCGGACGGTCGACCCGGAACGGTCCGGGGTCGACGACCGGCTCCCTCCCGGTGTACAGGTCGGCGAGCAGCAGCCCTGTCGCCGCGGCCAGCCCGACCCCGGCGCCCTCGTGCCCGGTGGCGTGCCACAGCCCCGGCACCCGCGCGTCCGCTCCGATCACCGGCAGACGGTCGGGCGTGTACGGCCGGAATCCGCCGTAGGCGCGCATCACCGGCACCGCGGCCAGCCCCGGGAACAGGCGGATCGCGCCGCGCGCGAGGCCGCGCAGGACCTCGACGTCGAGATCGTCGTCGAAGGCGACGCGCTGGCGGCTCGACCCGATGAGCACCGTGCCCGACCTGGTCGACTCGACCACGGCGGAGCTTTGGAGGTCGGCCTCCGCGCTGGCGACGGCGTCGACGTAGTCGGCCGCGTAGACCTTGCGGCGCACGAACGGCGGCATCGGCGCGGTCACCAGGACCACGCCGCGCCTCGGGAGGACGTCGATCGGCGCGCCGATCGTCTCGCTGAAGTGCCCCGCCCAGGGGCCGCAGGCGTTCACGACCGCGCCGCATGGGATCGCGTCCGAGCCGGTGCGCACGCCGACGACCTCGCCCGACCGGCCGGTGACGAGACCGTCGGCTCGGACTCCGCCGTGGACCTCGCCTCCGCGGGCGCGCACGGCCGCGAGCAGGGCTGCGGTGGCCAGCACGGGCTGAACCTGCGCGTCGTCGGGGTAGTGCGCGACGGCGGCGAGTTGATCGGTCAGATGCGGTTCCATCTCGCGGGCCTGACCGGCGTCGAGATCCTCGACCTCCACTCCGGCGGCGCGCTGGGCGGCGGTGAGAGCCGCGAGCGGCCCCATCTCGTCGGCGCCGGTGGCGACGACGAGGCCGCCCTTGGGATCCCATTCGACCTCGGCCAGGTCGGGTCCGATGAGTTCGCGCACCTCGTCGAGCAGCTGCGGCCAGCGGCGGCGGGATGCTTTGGCGAGCTCCAGTTCGGGACCGGGCTGCTTGTCGGAGAGGAGGACGTTGCCCTCGCCGGAGGCGGTGGTCGCCCCGGCGGGAGCGGCGCGATCGAGGACGAGGACCCGCACGCCGGCGGCGCTGAGCGCCTCGGCGCAGGCGGCGCCGATGATCCCGGCACCGATCACCACGACGTCGGCCGACTCGATCCCACCCACCTCCGTTCAAGGAGTGAATGCTGCGAGGTTACCCCGATGCGGGACTGCAAAGACGCGATGGGCGCATATGCGCGCTATGAAATCTCGTCGGCCAACCGGGACGCGAGCCCGTCGAGGAGCCGGTCGAGTCCGTACTGGAAGGTCTCCTCTCGGTACCCGGCCGGATCGTCGTGCTCCTGCGTCTCCCGCTCGGCCTTGCGGCTCCTGGCCACCAGGGACAGCCGGGCCGCCTCGCTCATGACTGTGCCGACCACATAGGCCACCACAGCGCTCATGGCCCGATCGCATTCAGCACGGTCGAAGCCGCCCGACTTCAGGATGTCGAGCAACCCCTCGGAGGTGCGCGACAGATTGGGCCCCAGGTAGGCCGGTCCGGCCTGGCCGAGCATCCCCGTCACCCACGGGTGGCGCAGTGCCATCTCGCGCAGGCTGCGCGCGGCCGCGGCGACTCCGGTCCGCCATTGGCCGGGCCCGGCCGGACCGGGGACCTCGACCTCGGCGTACACCTCGTCGACGACCAGCTCGATCAGCTCGTCCTTGCTCGCGATGTGCCGATACATCGAGGTGGCGCCCGCGTCAAGGCGCCGACCGAGCATCCGCATACTCAGCGATTCCAGGCCCTGCTCGTCGAGCAGCCGCACCGCCTCGGCCACGATGCGCTCCCGGCTCAGCGCCGGCTGCTCCCGGCGCTGCTCCTGGCGCGCCCACACCGAAGGGATCGACGAATCCGCTGCCACCATGCTGACCTCCCGGTCCCACCACCGTAGCGCACAGTGTGCGCGGCTCGGGCGGTCAGCCGCGACGCGGCGGCCGACCCCTCACCGGACGGTAGTGGTCGTGCTCGGCGACGAACACCGCCTGGCCCCCGGTAACGGACGGCAACCGGGACTCGAAGCCGAGGACCGCCTCGGTCGCCATGGTCCCGGACAGGTGGCCGGTCCCGCCCGCCGAGAACTGGCCGGTGATCGCGGCCGCGGCGTCCCGCAGCAGCTGCAGCACGGCGCTCGACGATCCGCTCGGGAACTCCAGGTCGAACCGGTGTACCGGCTCGAACACCGTCGTCCCGCCCTCGGCGATCATCCGGTCGAGCAGGGACCGCGTCACCTCCCGGAAGTCCCTGGCGGTGCTCACCCTGCCGATGTACCCGGTGGCGGTGAGCGCCACCCCGCAGTCGGCCACGGCCCAACCGTGGGGACCGCGCAGCAGCACCTCGAAGACCGTCTCCTCGACGGCGTTGTGCAGCGCCCTCGTCAGTGAACCGCGCTCGACCTCCAGCCGATAGCGCACGCCCGACCCCGGCTCGCCCGGTTCGAGCCGCAGCCCCACCGTCGCGATGTGCGGAGTCTGCTGCCACCGGCCGATCTCATGCAGCGCCTCGACGGCCCGGTCGACGCGTTCGATGTGGATCGCGCGGGTCCGCTCGAACTCGACGGCGATCCCGAACTCCTCGTCCAGCAGCGACGCCACGACCTCCTTCTGGACCTCCCCGTACAGCCGCACCGCGATGTGGCGGGCCAGCTCGTCGCGGTGCGGGTCGACCAGGGGGTCCCGCTCGGCCAGGCTCGCCAAGGCCTTGTGCAGCCGGATCCGCTCGGCCGGGTCGACCGGCCGGACGACCGTCTCCAGCGTCGGCGGCGTGAACAGGCCGCCGGACGGCAGCTCGTCGGGCGAGCCGATCGCGTCGCCGATGCGGATGTCGGTCAGCCCGGCGACCTTCGCGATACTGCCTGGCGGCGCGGACGAGGGCCCTGCCCCAGCACCACCGCCGAACACGCTGACGCCGGTCACTTTGCCCTCGCGAGCCTCGATGCCGCCCTCGGAGCCCCGGCGGAACGCCGTCAGCCGCTCGCGCGGCCTGAGCGTGCCGCCGCGCAGCCGCACGTAGGCGAGCTTCTGACCGCCCGCGCCGTGCTCGACCTTGAACACCGTGCCCCGGGGTCGCCCGGACGAGTCCGGCACGGGAGCCGGCAGATACCGCCGGAGCCCCTCGGTCAGCGCCTCCAAGCCCGCGCCGGTCACCGCCGATCCGAAGTAGACCGGATGCGCCTCGCCTCGCCGCGTCTGCGCGGCCAGCTCGGCCTCGCAGTCGAGCGCGCCCAATGGATCCGACTCGTCCACATAGGCCGCGAGGAACTCGTCGCCGACCGCCGTGAGCACTTCGGCGGCGCGCTCGAAGAACTCGGGCTGCTTGAACGAGTTCGCCTCGACCTCGGCTCCGGCGGTGCCGATGCCTCGCACCGCGCCCATCGGCAGGATCCTCGGCGTGAGCTTCCCGGCGATGTCGTGCAGCAACTCGTCCTGCCGTGCACCGAGCCGGTCGATCTTGTTGACGAACAGGATCGTCGGCACACCGAGCCGCCTCAGTGTCCGCATCAGCACCCGCGTCTGCGCCTGCACGCCCTCGACCGCCGAGATCACCAGGACCGCGCCGTCCAGGACGTGCAGGGCGCGCTCGACCTCGGCGATGAAGTCGGTGTGCCCCGGAGTGTCGATGAGGTTGACCGTGAGGCCGTCGAGGGCGAACGCGACCACCGCCGACTGGATCGTGATCCCGCGGCGCCGCTCCAGATCCATGGAGTCGGTCTGGGTGCTGCCCTTGTCGACGCTCCCGACGCTTTCGATGACGCCGGCGTTGAACAGGAGCCGTTCGGTAAGACTGGTCTTACCCGCGTCGACATGCGCGAGTATCCCCAGGTTGAGATAGTTCAATGAAAGTCCTCGGAAGAGCGGTCTGCAGGCCTGGCGTGAAGAACTCCGCAGCTTGGCGCATCGCGATCTCCTCTGATTCCGAGTTGACTTTCGGCCCGAGGCTATGCGGGCGCGACCGATCGGCGCAAGCGGTTTTCCGGATCGGCGTCGCGACGATAGGCTCCGAGGCATGGGAACCGGAGAGCCGCGGACCGGCATCGAACAGGCACTGTCGCCCTCCGAGGTGGCGGCGGCGAACGAACTGACACGGCGGTGGTTCGGCTCGCGGCCGACACCGCCGGCCGCCGCATCGGGACTCGGCGTCTGGCCGCTGCTCGCCGCGCTGGCGTCGGGCGCGAGCGGTGCGACGAGGGCGGAACTGCTCGAATCGGCCGGGATCGGAGCCGAACGCGCAGACTCGATCGCCGGCTCGCTGCTCGCGGCGGCGCGCCCCGCCCCGGCGATCCGGCTGGCGGTGGGCGTGTGGGCCGGTGCCTCGATCACGCTCGATCCCGATTGGACCGAGAAGCTTCCACAGGAGGCCGTCGGAGCGCTCACCGGCGAGATCGACGCGGACAAGGCCACATTGGATCTGTGGGCCTCGGAAGGGACCGATGGCCTCATCGAGCGGATGCCGCTCGACCTCACCCGGCCGATCGACCTGGTCCTCGCCAGCGCGCTCATGGTGCGCACCACCTGGCTCACCCCGTTCCGCGACGCAGCGATCGAACTGAGCAGCGGGCCGTGGTCGAGACTCGGGCGCTGCCGCACCCTGTCGGGCACCATCTACGACGACGTGCTCCGCGTCGGAGACGAAGCGTCGGTCCTCACGGTCCCCGGCAGCGACGACATCGACGTCCTCCTGGCCGTAGGCCCCGAGGACGCTTCGCCGCAGCGGGTCATGTCGGCGCTCATCGACGCCGCGGGCGACGCCCGCTGGGGCCGGTCGGCCGCCGACTTGGCAGTGGGGGAGGAGGCCCCCGGCGTGAAGGTGACCGAATACCAGTCCGCAGACCCGCAGACCGCCCCGGAGATCGCGGTGCAGACGGTGCGGTTCTCGCTCTCGGCCGACCTCGACCTGACCGAGGACGCGGAGGCGCTCGGCCTGGAGCGGGCCTCCGACGGGGACCGGGCCGAGTTCGACCGGCTCGCCGTCCAGCCGACCTATATCAGCCAGGCCAGGCAGCGGTGCGTGGCCACGTTCAGCGCCACCGGCTTCGAGGCCGCGGCGGTCACCGCCGTGGCGATGACGCGTGCGGCGGCCTACGTCCCGAAGATGCGCCACCTCCACAAGCGGGCATCGATCGTCTTCGACCGGCCGTTCGCCTACGCCGCCCGCCACCGGCCTTCGGGCCTGATCCTCGTCGCCGGATGGGTCGAGGAGCCCGAACCAGCGCTCTGACAGCGGCGCGACGTGGGTTTCCTTGACATGAATAGCGCCGCAGACCCGGCCGGTCGAGGTCTCAACGCTCGTCCTCGGGCGCGGCCTGCCACCGCCACCGCTTCAATCGCGCCCGGCCGGGAAGCGAGGCCCTCCCGGTGGCCCACAACAGGGTCGGCCACGGCTCGGTGTCCGCGGGCGCGTCGGGGAACAGCCGAGCGAGCACCCGAGTGCACAGGTCGGCCGGCGGATCCCATTCGAACCCGAGGCCCTCGGCCAGGTCGTGCGTGTGGACGAGGATCTCGGCGACCCCCATCGCCGCGAAACCCTCCGGGTCGGCGATGCCGTGTACGTGATACGCCCGCACCTCGGGAGACGCCGTGCGCACCATGGAGCTCAGCAGCGCCGCTGCCGTCTCCAGCACTTGCAGGAGCCCTTCGGGGCCCGCCCTCCGGTCGGCGTAGATCGAATTCGCGGGCCCGCCGCCGCGCCGAGCCTCGCACACGAACGGCACCGGGCCGTTGATCGGCGGATGCCTCGGACCCATCTGCGCGGCATAGAAGAACAGATCGTCCGCGATGTGCTCCACGGTCTCCCAGCAGGTCCACTTGAGCGACCCGGCCCGGTAGTCCCAGGCGTCGAGCTCGGTCTTCCGAAGCAGATACACGGACAGGTCGACGGCAAGCTCGACATCGGAGGCGGAGACCGGAGCAGGGTTCATGCTTGAACGATATCGGTCATGCGCCCCTCCACGTCCGCCACAGCTCCGCATAGACGCCGCCCGAGGCGAGCAGCTCGTCATGGGCGCCGAGCTCGGCGATGCGCCCGGCCTCGACGACCGCGATCCGGTCGGCGGCCCGCGCGGCCTGGAGCTGGTGGGCGACCGCGATGACGGTCCGGCCGGTGAGCGCCGCCGCCAGAGCGGCCTCGACGTTCCCGGCACTGCCCGGGTCGATCCCGGCCGTGGCCTCGTCGAGGATGACGATGTCCGGGTCGGCCAGCACCACCCGCGCGAGCGCCAGCTGCTGGATCTCGGCGACGCTCAACGCGAAGTGCCCATCGCCGAGCATCGTGTCGAGCCCTTCCGGGAGCGAGGCGACCCAGTCCGCGTCGACCTGCCGCAGCGCGTCCAATAGCAGCCGGTCGTCGGCGTCGGGCGCGGCGAGGACCAGGTTGTCACGAACCGACGCTGTGAACACGTAGTGCTCTTGGGTCACCAGGACGATCCTCTTGCGCAGCTCCTCGACCGGGATGTCGCACACCGGGACCCCGCCGAGCAGCGCCGAGCCGGAACGCGGCCGGTCGATCCCCGCCAGCAGCCGCGCGATCGTCGACTTTCCGGCCCCTGAAGGCCCGACCACCACGAGTCGCTCGCCGACGCGCGGGTGCAGGCTGAGCCCGTGGAGCACGTCGGGCCCGTCCCCGTAGCCGAAGGTCACCTCGTCCAAGACGATGTCGGCCCCCTCGGGCAGGGCGGTGCGCTCCTCGCCATCGATGAGGATGATGCCCTCGATGCGGGCCAGCGCCGCCCCTCCCTGCTGGAACTCGTTGATCTGCGTCATGACCATGTTGGTCGGGTTCGAGAAGCGCAAGGTGATCATGATGCTCGCGACGACGGTGCCGATGGTGATGCCGCCTCCGAAGTACCAAAGGCCGGCCGCGAGCGCGACCACGCACACCTGAAGCCGGTTGGTGCCCTGGAGGAACGGGAAGAAGCCCATCTGAAGGCGCAGCACCCGCAGCAGCCGGTCGTACAGGTGCTCCGCCCGTTCCCGCCCGGCAGCGAGCCGCTCGTCCTGCAGCCGCAGGGAGGCCACGGTCCTCGCCCCGGCGGCAGAGGCCGCGAGCGCCTCGGCCGCCTCGCTCTGCGCCGAACGCTGCTCCAAGAAGGTGTCGCGTGCGCCCCGCAGGTACCTGCGGGCGTTGAGCACCAGCAACGGCGCCGTCAGCAGCGCGCAAAGACCCAACACGGGGTTGACGACGAACGCGGCCGCGTACAGGACGGTCAGCTCGATCAGCGCGGTGACGACGTGGGGCCCGGTCTCGCGCAGCAGCTGCGCCACGGCGTTGACGTCGCTGGCGGTGCGGGTTCCCAGGTCGCCGGTCCCGGCCTGCTCGATCCGGTGGAGCGGCAGCGACAGCACCTTCCCGACCACGGTCTCGCGCAGGCGCGCGGCCGCCCGCTCGCCGAAGCGGTACCCGGCGGCGCGGCCGAGGCGCACGAACGCGAATTGCACGGCGACGCAGCCGACCAGCGCCGCGCACACCAGATTCACCTGCGTCGCCGACCAACCGGTCCCGATCCCGTCGATGACCTCGCCGAGAAGGATCGGCAGCGCCGCGCCGGCCCCGGCCGCCACGACATACAGGACGGCGGCGAGCAGCGCCCGGCGCCTGTCGGCGGCGACGATGCCCACGATCGCGCGCCGCACTTCGGCACGCGAGGCGACCGGCAGGCGAGCGGGCGATTCGGTGACGGTCATGCGAACTCCTGATGGGAGGTGAGGCGGCGGTAGTCGGCGTCGGCGGCGAGCTCGGCGTGAGCGCCCGACGCGTGCACCTTGCCGTCGACCATCCACGCCACCCGCTCGGCATGGGCGAGCCACAGCGGCGAGGTGGTGGCGACGAGCGTCGTCCTACCCTCGCGGGCCACGGCGACGCGGGCGGCGATGAGCGATTCGGTGTGGGCGTCCACGGCGGAGGTCGGCTCGACGGCGAGCAGGGTCTCGGGCCGGGCCGCGACGGCGCGGGCCAGGCGCAGCCGCTGGCGCTGGCCGCCGGAGAGATTGCGACCGCCTTCGGCGACTTCGCCGTCCAGGCTGGAGCCGAGACTTGAGTAGACGTCGCCCGCGCAGGCGGTCTCGATCGCCGCGAGCGCCTCGTCGCCGTCGACGCGCAATGTTCGGGCGAGCGTCCCGCTGAACAGGTAGTCCTCGTCGCTGAGGAGCATGACGCGGCGCCGGACTTCGTCGAGTTCCAGCCCGGACAGCTCGAACTCGCCCCAGCGGGCGTCGGAGTCCCGGTAGCGCGCGAGGCGTTCGCATGCGGCCTGCGCGGGCGCGGACTCGGCACTGACGAGCACGGTGAGTCTGCCGGGCTCGACTGCCAGGCCGCTGTCCGGGTCGTGGAGCTCGCCGGTGGCGCCTCGCCGGTCGCCTCCGGTGTCGATGTCGTCGCGGGTGGCCAGGAACGCGACGATGCGCTTGGCGGCCACCCACGTCTGCACGAGCATGATGGAGGAGTTGATGAGGTTGCCGGAGACGACGACGAACATGGTGGAGACGGCGAAGGCCGTCGCGAGGCCGCCCACGCTGATGTCGCCCGCGAGCGCCTGGAGCGCGCCGACCCACGTGACGCCCGCGAGGAACGTGACCGGCAGGGCTTGGCGCAAGCCGTAGATCCACGAGTTGGAGCCGGCGACCCGGTATCCGATTCGACGCAGCTCGGCGGACTGCTCGCGGTAGCGTTCGGCGAACAGGACGTCGCCGCCGATGCCGCGAAGTACCCGCAGTCCGCCGACGATGTCGGCCGCCCGCATGGTGAGGCCGCCTAGGCCGACCCGGTAGTCGAGCTGGCGCTGTTGGAGGCGGCCGAGCATGGGGCCGGCGATGAAGCCGGTGACGATCCCTCCGCCTACGACGACCGCCCCGAGAAGCGGACTGACCGTCCACACCAGAACAGCGCCGATGCCGAACATGCTCAAGTGGTTGGTGATGTGGCCGATCGACCCGCAGGTCCGTCCGGCGTGGAAGGCGTCGTCGGTCGTCAGGTTGATCATCTCGCCGGTCGAGACCTTCCCTCGCACGCCTGGCCCGGCGTCGTTCAGGTGCTCGGCCATGGTGACGACGAATCCCGTGCGCGCCGTGGCGTCGGCGAGGTAGAACTGCCGGTACCCGCTGATCCACAGTGCTGGGTGGACGGCGGCGAGGACCAGCATGACGCCGATCCACAGCGCGAAGGAGCCGGCCTGGCGGGGCACGATGGCGTCGTCGACGAGCTTGCCGATCAGCCAGGGCTGGGCTATCGAGGCGGCCGCCGCTCCTACGAAGAACAACGCGCCCAAAGCGATTCGGAAAATCTGGCTTCGGATCGGGCCTGTGATGAGGCGCAGCGGTGTCCCCGGGGGAGCGGTCGGCATGGGTCCCGATCTTACCTGCCGGCCGGTCTCCCACAACTCAATTGAATGCTCAAGTCACCCGGCGCCGACCGGCGCCGAGCCTCGATTAACGTGAGGACCTATGGATACCCCCAAGCCGATCGGGTATTGGCTCAAGCACCTCGACAACCTGCTGGAACTCCAGTTCCAGGCATCGCTTGAAGATCTCGCCCTCAACCGGCGCCACTGGCAGGTCCTCAACGTGCTGTACGGCGGTGCCCGCTCGGCCGAGGAACTCGGACAGGCGCTCTCCCCGTTCTGGGATGAGGACGGCCCTGACCTCGAAACGATCCTCCACGGCGAGGACGGCCTGAGTCCCCGCGGCTGGATCCGGCGCTCGGCAATCCTGATCGGGCTGAGCAACGACGGCTACGATGCCTATCAGAAGGTCGCGGCGCGTATCGAGGAGGCCCGCGAGACGATCCTTGACGGATTGAGCGCCGAGCAGTACGCGGAGACCATCCGGGTCCTGTCGGTCATGGCCTCCAACATCGAACGCGCACTCCGCTCGCCCCGCTGACGGGAGAGTCGGGCTCGGTGGTACCCCGCGCGTGGCGGTATGAACGCAGCGCATTCGAATGCCGACTAAAGTGCCGATGGGCCTCATCCCTGTATGCACGGGTAACTTCACGCCGAGCTTGGATTGGCCTACGGTCCGCGCCCCTGTTCTTTTCGAATTTCGACGTCCGGCACTCCGGTTGCCGGACGAACAGCAAGAGAATTGTCTATTGAGGACTATGGCTGGGACGGCATCCTCACAGAACGCACAGAGCGCGCCACTCACCCTGCGGTACTGACGCTTTACTGCCAACTGAATTGACATTGATCAATTCAGTTCTGGACTTGACCGTGGTCTCGCGGCTGAGTAGCCTTCAGCCGACAACATTTGCAATGTGGAGTGTTCGCCGCTGATACCCGGCATCGGCGTCGATCTTCCAACTGGCGTCGGAATCACCGACAACCCTCCACTTTGCATGCCTCGATGCCGGAGTCCTCGGGCCCGGCCGTCAGAAGGAGCAGAGCAAGCATGCACGAACCCGCAGAGGCGGCTCGAAGCCCGCTGAGGAAGAAACGGCGAACGATCGCGATCGCCGCGGGAGCCGCCGCCGTGCTCGGCGTCGGAGCGGTGACGGCCGTCGTCGCGAACAACGCCAGCGCCGACCCCGGATGCGAGGTCGACTACCGCGTCGTCAGCGACTGGGGCTCCGGCTTCCACGCCGACGTGAGCGTCACCGCCGGGGAGCCGATCGATGGCTGGACCATCGAATGGGACTTCACCAGCGCTGTCTCCGGCACCAGCGCCTGGAATGTCACCGACCAGTCGCTGGACGGGAGGCACTTCACCGCCTCGAACGGCGGCTGGAACGGCGTCGTCAACGCGGGCGAGACCACCCGGCTCTTCGGGTTCATCGGCCAAGGTCCCACCGCGGACATCACCGACGTCACGGTCAACGGCGAGTCCTGCGCCCCCGGCGGCGCACCGATCGAGGAACCCGCCGAGGAACCCTCCGAAGAGTCGACCGCGGAATCCACGACGGAATCCCCCACGGAGGAGCCGACCGAGGACGAGTCATCACCCGCTCCGAAGGCCGAAGACGGCGGCTGCGATCGACCTGTCGGGGCCTCGCCGGAAGTGGAGGTCACTGAAGTCGAACTC
Organism: Glycomyces sp. L485; assembly: GCF_022548875.1. GTDB lineage: Bacteria > Actinomycetota > Actinomycetes > Mycobacteriales > Micromonosporaceae > Glycomyces. The sequence continues at coordinate 100,599 of NZ_JAKZEW010000011.1, forward strand.
GGAGCGGGTGTGATCGGCTACGGGCAGGAAGGGGACACCGACCGGCTGCCGATGGCGATCGCGGCTCGGCCCTCCGGCGGCTCCTGGCTGACGTGGATGGGCACGGA
>NZ_JAKZEW010000153.1 GCF_022548875.1 Glycomyces sp. L485
CTTGAACCAGTACTGGTATTCGGCGCTGGCGGTGGCCAGGTAGCGCCCGCCGACGGTGGCGCCGTTCTCCTGCACGCCGAGTTCCTGGTAGCCGTAGCCGCGCACCGACTGGTCGCCGCCGGCGCGGAACAGGAAGGTGCTCGGCACGCCCAGCTTTTCCCTGGAGGCCACGGCGCCGGTCTCGGCGCGCAGGATCAGGCT
>NZ_JAKZEW010000152.1 GCF_022548875.1 Glycomyces sp. L485
GTCGCCGCCGACACCGATGTCGTTGACGACGACCTTGGCGCCCTCGGCCGCGAAGGCCAGCGCGTGGGCGCGACCGATTCCACGGCCGGCGCCGGTGATGATGACGACTCGGCCGTCAAGCAAACCGCTCACTTGTTCTCCTTAAGTAGTAGCCGCGGCCAGGAAGGCCGGGCGCTCGCCGCCGCCGTGGACGGTAAGGGTC
>NZ_JAKZEW010000151.1 GCF_022548875.1 Glycomyces sp. L485
TTCACCCGTTAAGTAACACCAACAGAAGCTTATAGCTAACACCGCAATCAATTTTTTCACTCGTCTAGGGTCTGTCAAGCGCGTATTTTCAAGATTAAACCCGCGTCCTTTGAGACAACTGAATAAGGTTTCAATTTCCCAGCGTAATGCATAATCCTGAATAGCATTGGCATTAAACTGAGGAGAAACGACGAGTAAAAGCT
>NZ_JAKZEW010000149.1 GCF_022548875.1 Glycomyces sp. L485
AAGCTGCCAGAAGGGTTTCAGCGCTCAGAGTTCCTGCTTGAAAAGGGGGCTATCGACATGGTGGTAGATCGGCGCGAGATGCGCAATGAGCTGGCTCACTTGCTGGCCGTCCTGATGCGCCAGCCCGTCGATGTGGTGGCCAAGTCCTGAGCCAGGCCCCGAATAAAAAAGCCTGTTGAGTTCAACACTCAACAGGCTTTTTTT
>NZ_JAKZEW010000059.1:0-85 GCF_022548875.1 Glycomyces sp. L485
CGGGCCTGACCAGCAGAAATCATCACCCGATCGGTGGGAAAACACTCATGTTCGGGCCCGGATCGCCTGCCGCGCAACACAACAC
>NZ_JAKZEW010000059.1:207-19080 GCF_022548875.1 Glycomyces sp. L485
AGGCCCGCCTATCCACTCACGCCTTCGTCGCTGCCGCCCTTGGCGCAGATCGACCACCCACGTGAGAGTGGCCGCCCCCGAACAAGGGCCATTTCCGGCCTCCCCAGGCGCACCACCGGATGCCGACTCGTCACCGGTCGCACCAGGCTGCTGAGGATGGGAAGAGCATGAGGACGATCAGGGTCAGGTTGATCGCGATCGGCAGGTAAGGCGAGGTTTCTCCGGCGATGGCGGCGATCAAAGTGGTCGCCGAGCGGAAGATGCAAAGGCCGATGACGGTCGAGCGCGCCCAGCGTTGGTGGAACTGGATCGCAAGCCCTAGGGCGGCGTTCACCAGGTCGGCGAACATCAGCGAGAACAGGAGGATCTCGGTGAACGGGTTCGAGTCGCCTCGGTCGGTGTAGGCGATCCAGTCCCCGCCGGACTCGACCAGGCCGACGGCCGCTGAGATCCACAGGACCGCTACGGCGGCCAGGATCGGGAAGGGGATGCCTCGAAGGAGGAGGCCGTGCATCACTACTCGCTTCCGTTTCCAGGAGTGTTGCCGCCCAGAGTAGTGAGCGCGCCGGGCGGCATTCCGGCAGAGGCCACCTGGCACGTGGCGGACCGGTCGCCGCGGAGGAGTGCGGCGGCGCCGATCGGGTAGTTTGACTCCGCAGATTTATCGATACATGAACCCTCAGTGGGACGACACCTTAGGGACCCCGATGAAAGCCTTTCCTCTCTCCCGCGTCACGCTCCTCGACGGCCCCCTCGCCCGCGCCTCACGCACTGATCTCGACTACGTACTCGCGATGGACCCCGACCGGCTGCTGGCCCCGTTCCTTCGCGGGGCCGGACTCGAACCGCGCGCCGCGAGCTACGGCAACTGGGAGGACAGCGGACTGGACGGGCACATCGGAGGCCACTACCTCTCCGCTCTGGCGCTGCTCGCGGTCGTGACCGGCGAAGCCGAACCTCGGCAGCGGCTCGACCACATGGTCGCCGAGCTCGAACGCGCCCAGGAGGCATTGGGCACCGGCTACGTCGGCGGCGTGCCCGGCGGCGCGGCGCTGTTCGAGCGACTGCGCGTCGGCGGCATCGAGGCGGCCGGCGCGCTCGGTTCGAGCGACCACTGGGTCCCCTGGTACAACCTGCACAAGACCTTCGCCGGCCTCATCGACGCCCACCGCCTGCTCGGCCACCGACAGGCCCTCGCCGTGGTAGTCCAGCTCGCCGACTGGTGGCTGGACATCGCCGAGACCATCGACGACGACGCGTTCGAAGCGATGCTCGACACCGAGTTCGGCGGTATGAACGAGGCGTTCGCAGACCTGGCGGTGCTCACCGGGCGAGGGGACTACGCGGACATGGCGTTGCGCTTCTCCCACCGCGCGATCCTCGAGCCGCTGCTGGAGCGGCGCGACGCCCTGACCGGCCGCCATGCGAACACGCAGATCCCGAAGGCAGTCGGCTACGCCGCCACCGCCGCCGTCCGCGGCGATGCCGAGCTCCGAGAGGCGGCCCGGTTCTTCTGGCGCGAGGTCGTCGAGAAACGCACGGTCGCCGTCGGCGGCAACAGCGTCCGCGAGCACTTCCACGCCGTGGACGACTTCTCTACGATGATCGAGGACCGCGAAGGCCCTGAAACCTGCAACACCTACAACATGCTCAAACTGACCAAGGCGCTCGCCGAGGCCTCGTTCGAACCGGCCCACCTCGACTTCGCCGAGCGCGCGATCCTCAACCACCAGCTGCCTTCCCAGCACCCCGAGCGAGGCGGCTTCGTCTACTTCACCCCGATGCGGCCGCGCCACTACCGGGTCTACTCGCAGCCGGACCTCGGCATGTGGTGCTGCGTCGGAACCGGCATCGAGGCGCAGGCGAAGTACGGCGAGTGGGTCTTCGGCGAGCACGAGGGCGCATTGGCCGTCAACCTGTTCGTCCCGGCGCTGCTCGACGCCCCGGAGTTCGGCGGCCGGTTCCGGCTGGAGACGGCGTTTCCGGCCGGCGAGCATGTGCGACTCACCTGTGAGTTGGACGAACCGCGCACGTTCGAACTCCGCCTGCGCGTCCCGGGCTGGACCGACGGCCTGGTCGACCTGGCGGTCAACGGCGAGGCGGCGCCCGCCGAACCGGTGCCGGGCGCGGTCCTCATCGAACGGACCTGGCAGCCCGGCGATGTGGTCAGCTTCCGCCTCCCGCTGCGGCTCTCCGCCGAACGGCTGCCCGACGGCTCACCGTGGCAGGCGTACTTCGCCGGGCCGGTGCTCCTCGCAGCACGCGACGGGGACCAGAATCTGACCGGCCTCCGAGCCGACGACAGCCGGATGGGCCACGTCGCCCGCGGAGCGCTGCTCGGTTTCGCCGACGTGCCGGTCGTCGCGGACCTCGACCCGGACCAGGTCTTCACCCAAGAAGCGCCGCTTCGCTTCCGGCTCGCCACCGCCGATCCGGTCGACGAGGTGGAACTGGTCCCGTTCTACGAGGTACACGACCGCCGCTACACGATCTACTGGCCGGTCGCCTCCGCGTCGCAAGTGGGCGAGCGCCGGGCGGCGCTCGCCGCCGCCGACCGCGATGCCCTCTCGCTCGACGCCATGACGGTCGACGAGGTCGCCTTCGGCGAGCAGCAGCCCGAAAGCGACCACGGCTATCGGGGCGAGGCCACTGAGGTCACGGTCGACGCAGAAGGGCGCCGCGCCCGGCGGACCACGGCGGCAATGTCCGTCACCCTCAAAGACTCCGAGCACCAAGGCCACGTCCTCCGCGTCGGCTACCGCCTGTCGGGCGGTCCCGCCGCAGTCGCGGTACGGCTGGGCGGTGTGCTGCTCGCGGAAGAGCACTGGGAGGACGGCCAAGAGAGCTTCGATCACGACTACAGCCTCCTCGGCCAGCTCACGACCGAGCCGCGCGCCGACGAACTCGAACTCGAGTTCACCGCACCGGACGGCCGGAAGACGCCCGGCATCACGACCGTGCGCCTGATCCGTTGGACGGCACCGTAGGAACTCCAACGGTCGTCGCGGCCGGTCAGTCCTGTCCTGTCGCGACGAGGTCCGGATGACCGGCGTCACCGCCGCCTGGTTACGTCCAGCCGTGAGCTCGAGCGAGCGTTGACCGCTGGCGGGATCGGCGAGGACTTCGTACGATGGTGCCAGCCCGACAACGATTACGGAGAAAACCATGGCCTATGCACAGCCGCCGCAGTACCCGCAGCAACCGATGCCGCCACAAGGTCCTAAGCAGCGCCCGGTGAGCGTCACGGTCGTGGTGTGGACGATGTACCTCACCGCCGCGGCCCTGATCGCCACCGCGATCGGCCTGTTCTCCGTGAGGGGCGTCGTGGAGGACGAGCTCGTCCGCGAGCTCCAGTCCGATCCCGATCTCGCCGGGGCCGATATGGACATGATCAACGGCATCGTGACGTTCACCTTCGTCGCCATCGCCGCGATCTACATCGTCTTCGCAGTCTTCTACGTGCTCCTGGGCGCCCTCGACAACGCCGGCAAGCGCCCGGCGCGGATCCTCAGCTGGATTCTCGCCGGCATCGCGCTGGCGTGCTGCGGACTCGGCGGTCTCATCGGCCAGGTGGGATCGACGACATACTCGGTCAACGACACCCAGTACAACGACGAACTGACGCAGGCGGTCGAGGAAGCCACGCCAGCATGGGTCACCACAATGGAGTGGATTTCGCTCCTGCTGTTCATCGTCGGGTCGCTGCTCATCATCATCCTGCTCGCGGTGCCCTCCTCGAACGAGTTCTTCCGCAAGGAGGAGCCTCCGCAGCAGTACCCGGGCCAGCCGCCTTACGGCCAGCAACCGCCCTACGGCCAGCAACCGCCTTACGGCCAGCAGCCGCCCTACGGCGGCCAGCAGCCGCCGAACCCCGGCCAGCCTCCCTACCCGAGCCAGTAACCGGCTCCGACCACGGCCCCGCCCTCAGGCGGGGCCGTCGGTCTTCTCCAGCCCAGGAACCGTGAATCGGCGCTCGAGGTCGTGCCAGGCGCCGAGCACGGCGCCCTCCTTCTCCCGCGACATCCCGGCGACCAGCTTCGGCGTCTCGGCGTTGGCGCTCCACCATCGCTGGACGGTCTCGGCCAGAGGGGACGGGCGCAGCCCGGCCGCGACGGCGGGGGCGGACGGGCGCGAGAGCATGCCGTCGTAGTCGGGCTCGGGCACCCAGAGCCCCAGCGAGTCCGGACCCGTCCAGGGGTTGACGCCGTGCTCGGTGAGGAATTCCTGCGGCACCCATACGAAGTCGGGGCGCTCCTCGAGGACCTCCTGGTCGATGAGGGCGTCGGTGATCTGGTGGAGGAGCGACTCCATCGGGGACGGCTCGGCGATCGCGTCGTAGGTCCCGGTCACGCCCCGCTCCGCGGCGTCGAGGATCCACGACGCGAGGTTCTCCACGTCGACCCATTGGACGAGCCGCTCCGGGCGGCCCGGGGCGAGCACCTCGCCGCCTTCGGCGATGCGCAGTGGCCAGTAGCCGAGGCGGTCCACGTTGTCGCCGGCGCCGACGATGAGACCCGGACGCGGGATGAACGCCTTGTCGCCCAAGCGCGCGCGGACGAGCTCCTCGCAGGCGACCTTGCTGCTGCCGTAGAGCTCCAGCGCCGAGTCGTCGGAGTCCGGATCGGTCGGTTCCAGCACCTCGGACCCGGTGCGAGAGTGGTCGGCGTAGACCGAGATCGAGGAGACGAACGTCCAATGCCCCGCGCCGTCGGCCAGGGCGTCGAGCACTCGACCCACCTGCCCGGGGACCCGGGCCACGTCGACGATGCCGTCGAATGACCGCCCTCGGAGCGGCTCGACGCCTTCGGCGCTCGACCGGTCGACGCGAAGGAACTCGACGTCCCCCGGCGGTTCGCCGCTCTCGCCGCGGGCGGCGACGGTGACGTCGTGGCCGCGATCGGCGGCCTGCTTGGCGATCTCTTTGGACAGGTACACGGTGCCGCCGAGGACGAGCGTGCTTCGTCGCTGAGTCATTCCCCGATGATCGGCTCGGCCGCTGTGGAAGGCAAGGAGTTTCACCGACAGCAAACACTTCTGCGCGGACTCGGGGGTGCGGATCGGTTTGGGGCGCAATATCGTGAAGGTCTACAGCGATGGAGGCCGCCATGAGCGACGGATACGGCGAGTTCGACGACGATGTCGACTATGGCGAGAGGATCGACGACGCCCGCAACGTGAACGATGCCGACGGCGCCCGGTACGCGGACACCACCGGCGACGGCCGCGCCGACGTCGGCGGCATCGACACGAACGGCGACGGCCTGTTCGACACCTACGAGGCCGACACGACCGGGGACGGACGGATCGACCACTTCCAGGTCGACCTGAGCGGCGACGGCTCGCACGACACCTCGGCGCGCGACATCACCGGGGACGGACGGATCGACTACGTCCGGACCGACACGACCGGCGACGGGTACCTGGACACGGTCATGGCCGACACGACCGGGGACGGACGGCCGGACGTGACCATGGCGAACACGACCGGCGACGGGGTCCTCAACGAGATCACCGTCGACGGACACACCGCCGACATCGACGACGACGGCGTGCTCGTAGCAGAGGAGGACCAAAGCGGCGACGGGAACATCGACGCCCTGGCCTACGACATTGACGGCGACGGCGAGGCCGAGTACCTCCGCTACGACACCGACGGCGACGGCCGCTTCGAGACGCAGGTCGTCGACCGCGACGGCGACGGGTTGAACCCAGACGCGGTGTTCGTCCACAACGATGCCGAAGCCGACTACATCGACGAGGTCCGATTCGGCCGCGACGACGAGGACGAGCCACCCTCCGCGCGGCTGCACTGAGCCGCGTTTCCGCGTTTCGTTACCCTTGCGACGTGAGTGCTGACGAACACCGCGACCCCGCCAAGCGGTATGCCCGACCACCGGCCGACGAGGTCGAGGCGGTGGCGATGCAGACCGAGTTGGCCAGTTGCGTCGTCGTCGCCGACCAGGCCCGCACCGTTGAAACGGTCGCGGGCCTCGACATCGCCTACGACAAGACCGGAGAGGACGTGGTCGCGACGGCGGTCGTGCTGCGCCGCGGCGACTTGAAAGTGCTCGACCAGTCGGTGGTGCGGGGCCGCGCCGAGTTCCCCTACGTTCCCGGCCTGCTGGCCTTCCGCGAACTGCCGATGCTGCTCAGGGCGGTCGAGGCGCTGAGCGTCGCCCCGGACGTGTTCGTCTGCGACGGCTATGGACTCACCCACCCCCGGCGGTTCGGCCTCGCCTGCCACCTCGGCGTCGTCCTCGACATGCCCTCGATCGGGGTGGCGAAGAACCCGCCGCACGTCCCGGTCTCCGAACCCGGTGCCCGACGCGGCGAGTGGACGCCGATCCACGGCGGCGAGGAGGTCATCGGCTGCGCGCTGCGCACCCGGGACGGCGTCAAGCCGATCTACGTCTCGGTCGGCCACCGCAGCACCCTCGACACCGCCCGCGAACTCGTACTCGATCTCGCCCCCCACTACCGCCTCCCCGAGCCGATCCGCGCCGCCGACCGCCTTGGACGCCAGCGCCTCGCCACCACGGGCGCCGAGTAGCGCCTGCCATACCGGCGTGACGGTTCCGCCCCGCAGGGTCGCCCGGGGCCGCGCGCTATCGCCACTCGTCGTAGCGGGCGCGGAGGTGGGCCGCTTCGGACTCGGCGAGGGACTGCGCCTCCAAGACCTTCGGGATCAGGTCCCGTTCGCCCATAGCGGCGCGGAAGAACAACTCGACCGTCACGTCGTGGTCCGGGCGGTCGATCACCTCGAGCTCGTCGCCCTCGGCGACCGCGCCGGGAGCGACGACGCTCAGGTAAGCGCCCGATCGGGCCTCGTTCGTGAAGGTCTTCAGCCAGCCCTTCTCACCGATCCAGCCGCGGAACGTCCCGCACGGGATCCTCGGGCACGTCACCTCCATGACCAGGCCGCTCGCGGCCTTCCATCGCTCGCCGATCCTGGCCCCGCCCAGATCGTGGCCGACGGTGGTGAGGTTCTCGCCGAACGCGCCCGCGTGCAGATCGCGCCCCAGCATCGCCGCGAAATGGTCGTAGTCCTCGCGACTGTAGGCGTACACCGCCTGGGTGGTCCCGCCGTGGTGCCGCCTGTCGCCGACCCTGTCGCCCGCCAGACCCACGCCGCCGTCGCCCTTCGGACCCGGCGCGGTCACCGCGACCGGCCCTTCCACGGGCCGCTTGTCGATGCCGGTGAACTCCACTCCCTCCTTCCACTCGTTGGGTCTAGGCTTGCCGACGTTGACGGAGAGAATGCGCATGCGCGAAGCGTAGCGGGATACGCCCGCGCGGCCCAATCCGATTTCGCGGCGGTCGGAGCGTCGGCGGCCCGGGTTAGGCTAGCGGTGTGGGTGTCAGTACCAGGAGACTCTTTCGCGACGACGCGGTGGTGCTGCGCACCTACAAACTCGGCGAGGCCGACTCGATCGTCTCCGTGCTGGGCCGCCGCACCGGCCGCTTCCGCGCCGTGGCCAAGGGCCTGCGACGCACCTCCTCGAAGTTCGGCGCCCGCCTGGCCCCGTTCGGCCACGTCGACCTCCAGCTCATCGAGGGACGCGGCGAGCTCCACACCGTCTCCCAGGCCGTCGGCATGCACTTGTCCGGCGGCGCCATCAGCGCCGACTGGCCGACCTACACCGCGGCGTGCGTCATCGCCGAGGCCGCCGAACGGCTCGTCCCCGAGGACCACCAGCCCGATGTGGACGTCTTCCAGCTGACGCTGGGGGCGTTCCGGGCTCTCGCCGAGACCGACCTGCCGGCCCTGCTCATCATGGACTCCTACCTGCTGCGCGGCATGAAGACCGCCGGCTGGGCCCCGTCGCTGAACGAGTGCGCCAGTTGCGGCAGGGACGGCGACCACCGGGCCTTCGCCGTCGCCGCCGGCGGCGCGGTCTGCCGCGACTGCCGTCCCGGAGGCGCCTCAGTCCCGGCCCCGGCGTCGATGGACCTCATGCGGGCTCTCGAGGCGGGGGACTGGAAGCACGCGGTGTCCGCCGACAACCGCGAGCGGGCCGAGGCAGCCGGGCTCATCGCCGCGCACTTCCAGTGGCACTCCGAGCGTCCCTTGCGAACCCTGAAGTACGTGCCGCACTAGGATCGAGTCCCGCCAGCAGACTTGGAGGACCCGTGAGCCGCACCTATGACCCGCCGAAGCCGCACCCGTCGGGCGCGACCCCGCCCGACCTGCCGCGCGAGCTGATCCCGAAGCACGTCGCGCTGGTCATGGACGGCAACGGGCGGTGGGCCAAGCAGCGGGGCCTCAAGCGCACCGAAGGCCACGAACGCGGCGAGTCGTCCCTGTTCGACACGATCGAGGGCGCCATCGAGATGGGCATCGACACGCTCTCGGCCTACGCCTTCTCCACCGAGAACTGGCGGCGCAGCCCCGACGAGGTCCGCTGGCTCATGGGATTCAACCGTGACGTCATCCACCGCCGCCGCGACGAGCTGCACGCTATGGGTGTGCGCATCCGCTGGGCCGGGCGCCGACCGAAGCTGTGGAAGAGCGTCATTCAGGAACTCCAGGTGGCCGAGGAGATGTCGAGTCGCAACGACAAGATCACGCTCCAGTTCTGCGTGAACTACGGCGGACGGGCCGAGATCGCCGACGCGGCGGCGGCGCTGGCCCGCGACGTCAAGGCCGGGAAGGTGAACCCCGATCGGATCACCGAGAAGACCTTCGGACGTTACCTCTACAACCCCGACCTGCCCGATGTGGACCTGTTCCTGCGGCCCTCCGGCGAGCAGCGGACGTCGAACTTCCTGCCGTGGCAGTCGGCCTACGCCGAGCTCGTCTACATGGACGTCCTGTGGCCCGACTTCGACCGCCGTCACCTGTGGCACGCCTGCGAGGTCTACGCGAGCCGCGACCGCCGCTTCGGGGGCGCCGAGCCGAATCCGGTCACCTGAACGGCGTGAACTCCCTGGCTTCGGCCCGGTCCGCCGCCAACTGGTTCACAGTGGATTGCAGTTTGTCGATGCGTTCCAGCAGCAGCGCCGTGTCGGCCGAGACCTGGCCGTCCTCGTCGTCCAATCGCTGCGCCTCCTCCATCGACGCGAGTACTACTCCGATGAGGACGTTCATCAGCAGGAACGCCCCGAACAGGATGTAGACCACGAAGTACGGCAAGGTCCAGAGGTTCTGCGCCATGGCACCGTTGAGGGTCGACCCCAGGTCGTCGAAGGTGATCAGCTGGAACAGCACCAGCAGCGTCGTCCCCATGGTCGCGAAGCGTTCCGGATCGTCCTCGCTGAACGCGATCCATCCGATCATCGCCCACAGGTACATGCCCACGCCAGTGAGCGCGAACACCCCCGCGGACTTCGGGATCGCCTTGCCCATCGCCACCAGGATCACCTGGAGGCTGGGCATCGACCTCACGATCCGCAGCACTCGCGCCAGGCGCAGCAGCCGCAGGATCGTCACGTTCTCCCGAAGCCCCGGCAGGAACGAGGCGACCACGATCACGAAGTCGAACACGTTCCAGCCGTGTCGGAAGTAGCGCCACGGCTTCGCTCCGAAGGAGACCAGTCCGACCACGACCTCGAACGCGAAGAACGCCAAGCACACGTGGTCGATCCAGGTCAGAGTCGGCCCGATCGCCCGCTGAGCCGTCGGAAACGTCATAGTGCCGAGCACCGCGCCGTTGAGCACGATCACCGACATCGACAGCAGCTGGAACCGCTTGTCGGCCAGCAGGGACCGGCACAGTTCGGGTAGTCGCTTCGGGTCCTGGGTGAGGGTTGGAGGAACTTGCACCGCATAAGGGTAGTCAGTGCCGGCTCGCCCGATTGGGAGAGGTAGGCACCGCGCCCGGGCCGCGATACCGCAGAATGGTGCTGTGAGCCAAGACGTCGCCGAGCACGACGACACCACCGACCGAGCGCCCGCGCGCCGGAGCAGCCGCGGACTGACCTCCATCGAGGCCCTCGCGCTGCTCCTCGTCTTCGGGCTCACCGCGCGCCCCGGACTCGCCGCGCTGTTTGCGAACGAACTCGCGCAAGCCTGGGTCGCCCGCTTCGTCGCCGTCATGGTCCAGGCCACCCCGTTCCTCGTCGGCGGTACCGTCCTGTCCGCCGCGATAGCCGCGTTCGTCCCCGCCGACTTCTTCAGCCGCGCGGTCCCCAAGCGCACCGCGCTCGCCGTGCCCGTCGCCGGGCTGTCCGGCGCGGTCCTGCCCGGCTGCGAATGCGCCTCGGTGCCGGTCGCGGGCGCACTGGTGCGCCGCGGCGTGGCCCCGGCCGCCGCCTTCACATTCATGCTCGCCTCCCCGGCGATCAACCCGGTCGTGGTCGTCTCGACCTTCGTGGCCTTCCCCGGCCAGCCCGAGATGGTCGCAGCCCGCTTCACCGCCTCCCTCTGCGCCGCGATCGCCATCGGCTGGCTCTGGGCGAAGCTCGGCCGGACCGAGTGGCTGCGCCTGCCCGCGCACCGTCACCACGAGGACGGCAAGTGGGCGGCGTTCTGGTCCGGCGTCCGTCACGACTTCATCCAGGCCGGCGGCTACCTCGTCATCGGCGCGGCCATCGCCGCGACGCTCAACACCCTCGTGCCCGAGACGTGGCTGGCCGTCGTCGCCGACGACCCCGTCCTCGGCGTCCTGGCCCTGGCCGTGCTGGCGGTGCTGGTGTCGATCTGCTCCGAGTCGGACGCGTTCGTCGCCGCCTCGCTGACCCAGTTCTCGCCCACCGCGAAGCTGGCGTTCATGGTGGTCGGACCCTTCGTCGACATCAAGCTCGCCGCGATGCACGCGGGCACTTTCGGCCGCGGTTTCGCAGCCCGCTTCACGCCCGCCGTGTTCGCCGTCGCGCTCTGCGCGGCCGTTGTGATGGGAGTGGTCTGGCTTTGAGACGCGATGCGCAGGCGGTGGTCCTGCTTCTCCTCGGCGGCGGCCTCATCCGCCTCGTCGTCACAGGCGACTACCTCAACTACGTCAAGCCCTACGCGTTCTGGCTGGTGCTCCCGGCCGGGATCATCCTCGTCGCGGTTGCCGCGGTCACCTCGTGGGAGTCCTGGAAGGGCCGCGGGGAAGCGCACGGCGAGTGCCATCCCGACGGCCATGACCGCCCGAAGGTGGCCTGGCTGCTGCTCGCACCGGTGGTCGGCATGCTGCTGGTCGCCCCCGACGCGCTGGGCTCGTTCGAGGCCCAGCGCACCGGCACCGCCGTCGGCGCCGAGGAGAACCGCTCGACCTACCCCGAGCTGCCCGACGACGTCGACCCCGTGCCGCTGACCCTCCTCGACTACGCCGCTCGAGCCGTCTTCGACGAGGGCCGCACCCTCGAAGGCCACCGGATCCAACTGCGCGGCTTCATCCTCTACAACGGCGACGAGCCGCAGCTGGCGCGCATGATCGTCGCCTGCTGCGCCGCCGACGCCCGCCCGGTCAAGATCGGCTTCGACGGCGGAGCCCCGGCCGACCTGGAGCCCGACCAGTGGGTCGAGGTCGTCGGCGTCTACTCGCCCGAGCAGGGCCGCGACGAGATCAACGGCGAGCTCGTCCCGTACATCGAGGTGGAGTCGGTCACCAATATCTCCTCGCCCGACAACGAGTACCAGTGACGTAACCACAGCTCATGGCCGGTTTCTCGGCGATCGGAATTCATATTAGCTGTTGACAATGATTGTCATGACAAGGCAGGCTTCCCTCATGCGCCGAACATTGCTCACTGTGCCCGTCGCCGGCCTGTTCGCGGCGACCGCCCTCGCCGCCTGCGGCAGCGACTCCTCCTCCGCCGACGATGGCTCGATCGACATCGTCGCTGGCTTCTACCCGCTGGCCTTCGCCGCCGAGCAGGTAGGAGGCGACCACGTCGACGTCGCCAACCTGACCCCCGCCGGCCAGGAACCCCACGACCTCGAACTCGCCCCCAGCGACATCGCCGCCATCGAGGAGGCGGACTACGTCATCTACCTGGAGGGCTTCATCCCCGAACTCGACGCCGCCATCGCCGAGTACGCCTCCGACAAGGCCCTCGAAGTCGGCGCCACGGTCGACCTCCTCGGTTACGACGACACCGAAGCCCTCGAGGATGAGCATGCCGAGGATGAGCATGCCGAAGACGAGCATGCCGAAGACGAGCACGCTGAGGACGAGCACGCTGAGGACGAGCACGCCGAAGACGAGGGCGAAGAGGGCCACGACCACGACGAGGGACTCGAAGGCAACGACCCCCACCTGTGGCTCGACCCGATCCGCTACGCCCAGATCGGCGAGGCCATCGCCGACGGCCTGTCCGGGCTCGACGAGGCGAACGCCGACGACTACGCCGCCGGCGCCGACGACCTCACCGCCGAGCTCGAGAACCTCGACCAGGAATTCACCGAGGGCCTTGCGAACCGCACCTCCGACGACATCGTCACCTCCCACGCCGCCTTCGGATACCTCGCCGACCGCTACGACCTCCACCAGGTCGCCATCTCCGGCCTGAGTCCCGACCAGGAGCCGTCCTCCCAGCGCATGGCCGAGATCGCCGCGTTCATCGAAGAGCACGGCGTCAGCACGATCTTCTTCGAGACTCTCGTCTCCTCCGACATCGCCGACACCATCGCCGCCGAGACCGGCGCCCGGACCGCCGTCCTCAACCCCATCGAGGGCCTGACCGACGACGACGGCGACGACGCCGACTACTTCAGCATCATGCGCGAGAACCTGGGCACGTTGCAGGAGGCGCTCGGCGCCGCCTGAGCGACAATGATCAAATGCCCGTCATAGCAACCCGCGGCGCGACCGTCTCCTACGGCGGTCGCGCCGTCGTACGCGAAGTCGACCTCGAAGTCGCACCCGGCGAAGCCGTCGCCCTCATGGGCGCCAACGGATCCGGCAAGTCGACGCTCGTCAAGGCCATCGTCGGGCTCGTGCCGCTCGCCGCCGGAGAAATCGAGCTGTTCGGCACCTCGCGGCGGCGCTTCCGCGCTTGGAAGCGCGTCGGCTACGTGCCCCAACGCACCGGCGCCGCCTCCGGCGTCCCCGCCACCGCCGCCGAAGTCGTCGCCCAAGGCCGCCTCGCCCACCGATTCCTCGGCCTGCCGCAGCGCAGGACCGACCGCCACGCCGTGGCGCGCAGCCTCGCCGAAGTCGGCCTCGGCGACCACGCCCACTGCGCGGTCGACACGCTCTCGGGCGGCCAGCAGCAGCGCGTCCTCATCGCCCGCGCCCTCGCCACCGAGCCCGAAGTGCTCATCATGGACGAGCCCACCGTCGGCGTCGACGCAGAGACTCAGGCCGCGCTCGCCAAGGTCGTCGCCGACCGCATCGAGGCCGGCTGCGCCGTCCTCCTGGTCACCCACGAACTCGGCCCGCTCACCGACCGGCTCGACCGCGCCGTCGTCCTCGCAGACGGCCGCGTCGTCCACGACGGCGCGCCGCCGCGCCCCATCGGCGAACACGCCGACCCTCGCCACGAGCACTCCCACCCGCATGCCAATGGCGAGTCCACCGACGACTTCTGGGGCGGAAAATGAGCCTCGACCTGTCCATCCTGAACTACGAGTTCATGCAGCGCGCGCTCATCAGCGCGCTCGTCGTCGGCCTGTGCGCCCCCGCCGTCGGCGTCTTCCTCGTCCAGAAGCGCCTCGCGCTCATCGGCGACGGCCTCGGCCACATCGCCCTCACCGGCGTCGCCATCGGCTTCCTCACCTCCACCACGCCCCTGTGGACGACCCTGGCCACCACCGTCGCCGCCTCCGTAGTCATGGAACTGCTCCGCAGCCACTCCAAGACCTCCGGCGACGTCGCGCTCGCCATGATGTTCTACGGCGGCATCGCCGGCGGTGTCTACCTCACCGGCATCGCCTCGGACAAAGGCGTCGCCAACCTCCAGCAGTACCTGTTCGGTTCCCTGCTCACCGCCGGCTGGTCCGAGGTGTGGACCATCGCCGGGGGCGGGGCCGCCGTCGCCGCCCTCATGCTCGTCCTGCGACCCTGGATGTCCGCGATCTGCTCCGACGAGCAGTACGCCCGCGTCGCAGGGCTCCCCGTCGCCGGGCTCAACCTCATGCTGCTCATGACCACCGCCGTCGTCGTCTCGGTCTCCATGCGGGCCGTCGGTCTCCTGCTGGTCAGCGCCCTGCTGGTCATCCCCGTCGTCACCGTCCAGCAGTTCACCCGCTCCTTCCGCGCCACCATGTACGGCGGCATGGCGGCCGGGTTCCTCATCGCCGGCGCGGGCGTGGTCGCCTCCGCCGTCCAGGACGTCCCGCCCGGCGCCACGATCGTGCTCATCGGCGTCGCCTGCTTCGTCGCGACCGCCGCGGCCGCCTCTTTCGCGCGCCGTGTCAGGCGCACCTGGCGGCGCCACCTGCCGCCCGAAGGCGAACCGCTCGAAGTCGAACTTCCAGCTAAGGGATGAGCGATGAAGTGCGTCGGGCGGCACCTGAGCCGCTCGCGGTGCGCGGGACGCGATATTTTTGCGAGGTGCGCACTGAAGCCGATCTTGCCGAATCCACACCCGCCGACTACGAAATGGCGGGGGAGCTGCTCCGCGCGCTCGCCGCGCCGCTGCGGATCGCGATCGTGATGGAGCTGGCCGAGGGGCCGAAGTACGTCCACCAGATCGTCGAGACCCTCGGTGTCACCCAGCCGCTGGTCTCCCAGCATTTGCGTGTCCTGCGCGGTGCGGGTATCGTGCGCGGGACTCGATCGGGTCGGGAGATCTCTTACGGCCTCACCGACGACCACATCGCCCACATCGTCACCGACGCTGTGAACCACGCGCGCGAAGAGCGGTAACTTGGGAGTCCCGAGTCCGCCACGGACCGGGGACGCCTACCAAGCACAGGAGGAACGCCAAGTGGCAGCCAAGCCGCCGGCCGAGAACATGGCGCGGTCCACCAAGCAGCGGACCGCGATCCTCGAGCTGCTCGAAGCCGACGACGCCTTCCGGAGCGCCCAGGACCTCCACGCGATCCTGCGTGAATCCGGCTCCAAGATCGGGTTGACCACCGTCTACCGCACCCTCCAGGCCTTCGCCGACGCCGACGTCGTCGACGTCATGCGACTGCCGGGCGGCGACCACCTGTACCGGCTGTGCGCCGCCGAGGAGCACCACCACCACCTGGTGTGCCGCAGCTGCGGCAAGACCGTCGAGGTCGCCGGGCCCACCGTCGAGCGCTGGGCGAACAAGGTCGCCTCCGAAGCCGGTTTCACCGACGTCGGACACACGCTCGAACTCCACGGACTCTGCACCGACTGCTCAAAGTAGGCTTGGGACGATGCTCGTTCTGTATCGTTTCTCCGTCACCGAACGCGAAACGGAAGACTTCGCACGCGACGCCGAGGCCGCGCTGGCGGCGCTGGCCTCGTGCGACGGCTACGTGCGCGGCCGACTCGGCCGCGCCGTCGACGAAGACGAGACCTGGCTGCTGCTCACCGAGTGGATCGGCGTCGGCGCCTACCGGCGGGCACTGTCGAACTACCAGGTGAAGATGTCCACCCCGCTGCTGTCCCGGGCACAGCCGGAGGCCTCCGGCTTCGAGGTCCTCGCCGAGTGCGCGCCCGGAGGCGAACCGACAGGGTCCGGCTCGGACCGCTCGGACGACCCCGAGGCCGCCCGCCGGGAGGCCGCGCGATGAGCGACCGCCCCGAGATCCGGCCCGAGCCGGACCGCCCCGAGGAGCCGGTCGAGGCCGGACCGGTCGCGCCACTCCAGATCGCCCCCGAGCCCGGCGCCGCCCCGGTCTTGGGCGAGCCCGAGCAGCCCGCCGAGCCTGAGCATCCGGGCCCGCGGATGACCGAACCCGAATCGGCACGGTCGGAGCCGGCCGAGACCGAGGAGGCCCTCGCGCTGCCGCCGACCACGAGCGTTGAACCGCACCAGAACTCCCAGCCCGACCGGGTGCCGGCGCACGAGGGCTCCCCGGTGCCGTTCGCGGCACCGCCGACCGAGCGCAACCAGAGCCGCTTCGCCGCGAAGCTGGTGATCAGCATCCTCGGCGGCGTCGCGATCGTCGGCACCGTGATCGTCGCGCTGGTCCTGTCCCTGATGACCCTCACTCAGTCCTACATGGAGAAGATCGAGGACACCGCCGAGGCGTTCATGTCCGACCTCTCCGACGAGCAGTGGGACGACGCCTACGGCCGACTGTGCACCGACCTCCAGGACCGCCCGGTCGAGGACTACCTCGACGATTGGCAGGACTGGGAGGCCGACGGTGCGGAGGTCCTCGGCATCCGCGACGAGATGTCCGGAACCTACGTGCGAGTCGAACTCGACGACGGGACCACCGTGGAGCTCCTGATCGCCGTCGAGCAGGGTGAGACGATCGACACGACCGTCTGCGGCTGGGAGCACATCGGCTAGTACCTGGGCGGGAACGGCTGCTGCTGTGGCTGTGGCGCATGGCCGTGCGGTGGCTGCGCTGCGGGCGGTCCCATCGGAACCATCATGATCATCGGCGAGGACGGCCTGCGCGGGGTCCAACGGCGCACCCCCGGCAGGAACATCGTGACGAGCGCGAGCACGATCAGACCGAAGCGCACGTAGTCGAGGATCAGCCATACCGGAAGGGTTCCGGGCGCAACGAACTCGGCCCAGGCGGCCCGGTAGCCCATGGTCAAGTCGTAGACCATGTAAGCGATGGGCAGGATGGCCGTGCTCAACCAGATGACGCCGAAGATCCGGCCTCCCGCTCGTCCCTTCACCAGCAGGATCGCTGTGATCACGCCGCAGACGACCACCACCGGGCCGAAGAGGAGCGGGATGCCGTAGGCCTGCCAGAACCAGGTCAGCTGCAACAGCTCGCTGAGCCTGTACGGGGACCGGCTGTCGGCCGTGTAATTGTGCACCACCTCGAGCACGCCGAAGACCCGCCAGGCCCACAGGGCGGTGAGGAGGCCGAGCACGATCACCGCGAAGGTGGCGGCGCCGGGCCTCGCCACCGGCCGCTCGGGCTGCGGGGCGGCCGGCGTCGGGCCCGCCATGCCGGGCCCCGCCATGCCGGGCGCGCCCGGCATCCCGGGCACCTGCACCTGGCCCCTCTGGGCGCGGTGCATGATGATCCACTGTCGCGCCGACTTCGAGACGAGGAGCCCCAGCAGGGTCCCGTAGAGCACCACGAGGGCGGCGCCGACGATGAGCGTCGCATACGCCGTCTGTACGTAGGAGAGGCTGAGGACCAAGCCGACGCCCGCCAGCGCGAGCCCGAGGATCGTCGAGACGAGCGTCCAGGTCCACGCCCAGCGTTTGCCGCGTGCGATGTGGATCGCACCCATGAGCGACTGGACAGTCGTGTGCAGCGCGAAGCCCAGCGCGATCAGGCTGAAGGGGTTGAAGAAATCGACAAGGCCGATTACCGAGAAGACTGCGCCGGTGAGCCCGAACGCCATGAGGATCCACAGGATCACCCCGATGCCGGTGACCGTGCCGGGTTTGGTCATCGTCATCTGTGGGTGCTGTGGGTGCTGTGGGTGCTGCGGCTGTCCGGGCACGGGCCGGGCGACGGGTGCGCCGACCGGGCCGTAGGCGCCGCTCGGCCCCATCGTGTGCTGCCGGGGCGGGTACGGCGGGTGCCCGGGCTGCTGCGGCGCCGGCGGGTAGCCCTGCGGACGGGGTGGCTGGGGCGGGAACGTCATGGATCTTCCTCATGTCTGCGGGGCGCTCGTGGCGGTCAGACTATCGGACATCGACAAAGGTCTCAGGGGGCGCGCGTTTGCTAGTCTGACTCACGCCGAGAGACCTCCGAGTGAAGCAGGACGCCGTGTCTGACACAACGCCCACCTCCCACACGTTCCAAGTGGACCTGCGCGGGCTGGTGGACCTGCTGTCCCACCATCTGTACTCGTCCCCGAAGGTCTACGTCCGCGAACTGCTGCAGAACGCGGTCGACGCCGTCACCGCACGCCGCGCCTTCGAGCCCGACTCGCCCGGCGACGTCCGGATCGTCACCGACGGCCAGCGCTTGACGATCACCGATCCCGGTGTGGGCCTTACGGTCGCGGAAGTCCACAAGCTGCTGGCGACCATCGGCGGCTCGTCCAAACGCGACGAGGAGATCGAAGGCGCCCGCCGTGACTTCTTGGGCCAGTTCGGGATCGGCCTGCTCGCCTGCTTCACCGTCGCCTCGGTCATCACCGTCACCTCCCGCTCCGCCCGGGAGACGGGCGCAGCGGCCGTGCGCTGGTCGGCCCGTGACGACGGCTCCTACACCGTCACCGAGCTGCCGCCCACCGACAAGCCAGAGCCGGGGACCGTCGTCGAGCTCTACGCCCGCCCCGGCGAGGACTGGCTCTCCCCCCACAAGGTCGTCGAGCTCGCCCGCGAGTACGGCTCGCTCCTGCCGGTCGACATCACCGTGAGCGGCGGCGCCGAGCCCGCGCGCATCACCGACACTCCGCCGCTGTGGGAGCGGGAGTGGCCCTCGCCGACCGCCCGCCGCCTCGCCCTCAACACCTACTGCGAGGACGTCCTCGGGTTCTCCCCGCTCGACGTCATCGACCTCGACGTGCCGCTCGCGGGCATCAAGGGCGCCGCGTTCGTCCTGCCGCACGCCACCTCGCCGTCCGCCCGCCCGGCCCATCGCGTCCACCTCAAGCGGATGCTCCTGACCGACACCGCCGACAACCTGGTCCCCGAATGGGCCTTCTTCGTCCGCTGCGTCGTCGACACCGACGCCCTGCGTCCCACCGCGAGCCGCGAATCGCTCTACGATGACGAGGCCCTCGCCGTCGCCCGCGACGCGGTCGGCGCGCAGATCCGCGACTGGCTCGCCCGGCTGGCCTCGACCGACCCGGCGCGCCTGGAGGCGTTCCTCGCCGTCCACGAGCTCGGCGTCAAGGCGCTCGCCCGCCACGACTCCGATCTGCTGGGTGCGATGCTGCCGTGGCTGCGCTTCGAGACCACCGACGGCGCCTCCAACCTCATCGACTTCGC
>NZ_JAKZEW010000060.1:0-84 GCF_022548875.1 Glycomyces sp. L485
CCTTCGACTTCTCGCTCCGCACCGACCCGTTCGCCCTCGTCCTCGCCATCACACACCCCCTCGGTCACCGCCAGATCCTCGAAC
>NZ_JAKZEW010000060.1:180-18645 GCF_022548875.1 Glycomyces sp. L485
GCCCCACGCGCGCCCGGCCGCCGCAACACACCCCGAACAGCCCTCCACCTCTCCGTCGCTGCCGCCCTTGGCGCACAACAACCACGCACACGATCGACGCCGCCAACCACCCAAGGGCCATTTCCGGGCTCCCCGCGCGCCAACCGCCCAAGTCCAAGTCCAAATACCCAAGAGTGCGCCCTCCGCTGCGGCATCACGGCAGACGCGCGGCGCGGCTTAAGTACTGCTGTGCGCCCTGGGAGTTATGGGGCATGCTCATGGCTGACAGTCAATGACACCGCATCTACTCAAGGTGTTCGCAAGACGGCAGGGCAACACTCCCGGGTGGGCCGTGACAACTATCCTACTTGCGAGTAACATCGCTTGTGACGCCGCATACCCAAAGGAGGGCAAGCGTGAGAGACACCATCCGTGATGTCGTCTTCGTCGACGGAGTGCGAACACCGTTCGGCAAGGCGGGCAAGCTCTATGAAGAGACCCGCGCAGACGACATGATCATCCGCTGCATCAGGACGCTACTGCGCCGCAACCCGGGGCTGCCGCCTGAGCGAGTCGACGAGGTGGCCCTGGCGGCCACCACGCAGATCGGCGACCAGGGACTCACGCTGGGCCGCTCGGCGGCGCTGCTGGCGGGCCTGCCCCGCTCGGTGCCGGGCTTCTCCATCGACCGCATGTGCGCCGGTGCGATGACCGCGGTGACCACCGTGTCGTCCGCGATCGCCGCCCGCAACTACGACGTGGCCATCGCAGGCGGCGTCGAGTCGATGAGCAACCACCCCATGGGCGAGGGCGTCGACCCCAACCCGCGCATCATCGCCGAGAAGCTCGTCGACCCCGATGCGCTCGTCATGGGCAACACCGCAGAGAACCTGCACGATCTGTTCCCGGCCATCACCAAGGAGCGGGCCGACGCCTTCGCCGTGGCCAGCCAGGCGCGCTATGGCGCCGCCCTCGATCGCCTCAGCGCCGACTTCGCCACCATGGCCGCCCGCTCCACCGACGAAGGCTGGAGCGTGGCCACCGCCGACCAGCTGCCGCGCCCGGGCACCACCATGGAGGCTCTGGCGGATCTGCGGACCCCGTTCCGCCCGCACGGCAAGGTCACCGCCGGCACCGCCGCGCCGCTGACCGACGGTGCCACCGCCTGCCTCATCGCCGACGCCGAGACCGCCGCCGAGCTGGGTCTCGACGCCACGATGAAAATGGTCGGCTTCGCCTTCGCCGGCGTCGACCCCGAGACCATGGGTGTCGGGCCGATCCCGTCCACGGAGAAGGCCCTCGCGCGCGCCGGACTCAGCATCGACGACATCGGCCTCATCGAGATCAACGAGGCTTTCGCCGTCCAGGTCCTGGCGTTCCTCGACCATTTCAAGATCGCCGACGACGACCCGCGGGTCAACCCGTGGGGCGGCGCGATCGCGATGGGCCACCCGCTGGCCTCGTCCGGGGTGAGGCTGATGAGCCAGCTCTCCCGCGAATTCACCGAGCACCCCGAGGTGCGCTACGGCATCACGACCATGTGCGTCGGCCTCGGCCAGGGCGGCACTGTCATCTGGGAGAACCCGAACTTCGAGGGAGACAAGTAATGAACGACTTCCCGGTCGAACTTCCCGAATTCCCCGACGAGGTCGTCACCGAGGCGCACGTCCGCTACATCGAGCCGCCCGGGCTGGGCGGCCGGGCCGCGCTCATCACGCTCGACAACGGCTACGACCACACCAAGCCCAGCTCGATGGGCCCCGGCGGCATGCTGAACCTGTGGAACGCGCTCGACGAGGTGCTCGCGTCCGACGCGAAGTTCATCGCCGTCACCGGCAAGCCGTTCATCTTTCTGGCAGGCGCCGACATCAAGATGATGCCGCTGCTGGAGAGCCGTGAGCAGGGTCTGGCGATGGCCCGGGCCGGGCACGCGCTCTACAAACGGCTCAAGGACTCGCCGATCCCGACGTTCGCGTTCGTCAACGGCACGGCACTGGGCGGCGGCATGGAGCTGGCGCTGCACTGCCACTACCGGACGGTCTCGGCCAGCGCCGTGGCGCTCGGCCTGCCCGAGGTCTCCATCGGGCTCATTCCCGGCTGGGGCGGTTCGCAGATCCTGCCGAACCTCATCGGCCCGGAGAACGCTGTCAAGGTCATCGTCGCGAACCCGCTCAACCAGAACAAGATGCTGCGCGGGCCGGACTTGACCGAGCTGGGCATCGCCGACGCCCAGTTCGAGGCCGCGGACTTCCTGGAGGAGTCGATCGCGTGGGCGACTGCCGTGGTGGGCGGCGAGGTCACCGTGGATCGACCCGAGGTCGACCGCGGCGAGCACTGGCAGGCCGTCATGGCCGGGGCCCGCAAGCTGGTCGACGAGAAGATCCACAACGCGTCCCCGGCGGCCATGCGGGCGCTCGACCTGTTGGAGCTGGCGCGCACCGCGAGCTTCGAGGAGGGCATCCTGGCCGAGGACGAGGCGCTCGCGGATCTGGAGATGGCTCCGGAGTTCAAGACGAGTCTGTACTCGTTCAACCTGGTGCGCCATCTCGGCAAGCGCCCGGAGGGCGCCCCGAGCTCGGGCCTGGCCAAGGAGATCGGCAAGGTCGGCGTGGTCGGCGCCGGGCTCATGGCCGGTCAGATCGCGCTCATGTTCGCCCGGCGCCTGGAGGTGCCGGTGGTCATGACCGACCTGGACGCCGAGCGGGCCGAGCGCGGCTTGTCCCACGTGCGCGGCGAGATCGACAAGCTCGAAGCGAAGGGCCGGGCCTCCAGGCTCAAGGCGGCGAAGCTGCGGGCGCTCGTGTCGGCCAGCGCCGACAAGGACGTCTACGCGGACTGCGATCTGGTGATCGAGGCGGTCTTCGAGGAGTTGAAGGTCAAGCAGGCGGTGTTCGCCGAGGTCGAGCAGATCGTCTCCGACGAGTGCCTGCTGGTCACGAACACCTCGGGTTTGTCGGTCACGGCGATGGCCTCGAAGTTGTCGCGTCCGGAGCGGCTGGTCGGCATGCACTTCTTCAATCCGGTGGCGGTGATGCCGCTGGTGGAGGTCATCGCGACGGAGCAGACCGACGACGCGACCTTGGCGACGGCGTACGTGGTGGCGAAGAAGCTGAAGAAGACCGCGGTCGGTTCGGCCGACCGGCCCGCGTTCATCGTCAATCGCCTGCTGGGGCGGATGCTGGCGGAGGTCACCGGCGCGGTCGACGAGGGCACGCCGGTGGAGGTCGCCGATGTCGCGCTCGACGAGCTGGGGCTGCCGATGCGGCCGTTCGCGCTGCTGGAGCTGGTCGGCCTGCAGGTCGCCTGGCACCTGTGCTCGCACTTGAACGAGGATCTGGGGCCGCGCTTCCCGGTCTCGGAGAACCTGCGGCGTCTGGCCGGGGCCGACGTGCCGGTGTTCGAGCCGGACGCGAAGGGCAAGGGTCGGCTGACCGGGGCCGGGAAGGCGCTGTTGGAGTTCGGCGACCGGCCTTCGACGGCAGATGAGGTGAAGCACCGGGTGCTCTCGGGTCTGGCCGAGGAGGTCAAGCTGATGCTGGACGAGGGCGTGGTGCCCGGTCCGCAGCAGATCGACCTGGCGATGATCCTGGGAGCGGGCTTCCCGTTCTGGCTGGGAGGCCTCACGCCGTACTTGGATCGTGTGGGGATTTCAACCGAGGTGTCCGGAAAGCCGTTCGGTGTCATGGGTTGAGTGGGAGCCCTCACATTAACTTTCAGTCGAGCCCGGAACTGTCCTATCGGATGAGTCCGGGCTCGACCCATATCCCTGCCATTCGGGTTGAAAACAGACCTGAGAGGGTCGAAGACGCCTACACCGTCCAGTAGGGCCGGTATCCGATCAATGCCGCGAGCGATTAAAGGCCGTGCGGAACCGCTCCCAATCATTTCATTACTGACGAGTAACCGCCTTTTACCTGTGGGTATTCCCATCTACGGTGGCCGAGTGCAATTTCGCCAGAGCATCAAAGGCGTGACCGGCCACGTCCGGAGCGCCGCAACTGTCACCGGCAAGCGACTCGAATCAAACATCGCGAGCCTGAGTGAGCGACTCAAATCGACTGCTGTACGGGTGGGAGCGGTCATTGCGATCATCGCAGACTTCCTCACGGACGCCGGCGCCAACATCGCCGACCGGACCGCGCCGCTGACCTCTTGGTTGGCCGAGCG
Organism: Glycomyces sp. L485; assembly: GCF_022548875.1. Taxonomy (GTDB): domain Bacteria; phylum Actinomycetota; class Actinomycetes; order Mycobacteriales; family Micromonosporaceae; genus Glycomyces. Next base: position 4,327 of record NZ_JAKZEW010000060.1, read on the forward strand.
CCTCCAGCCGATGGCCTCCTGGACGGCCGAGCGCCTCCAGCCGTGGACCGCTCTGCTGGCAGACGTCACCGCCGTCGTCGCCACCGCCGTCAGCGAGCGGACGAGGCCTGTGATCAGGAAACTGACCGAGCGGTTCGGCGTTCGCATGACCGTCATCGGTACGGCCACCGCGGTCATCGTCGGCTCGACCAGCGGCACGGCCTGGGCGATCACCGCCCTGAACGATCCGGCCGATCCGGCCTCGGAACAGAGCTGGACCGTCAGCGCCGAAGACGCCTTGTTCTCCGATGAAGCCACGGCGAATGCGAAGGCCATCATCGCCGCGCAGCAGGCCGAGGAGGCCGAGGCGGCTGCCGCGGCCGAGGCCGAGGCCGAGGCGGCCGAAGCGGCGGCTGCGGCCGAGGCCGCGAAGCAGGCCGAGCCCGAGCCAGTCGGCGACCTCAGCGAACTCCAGATGGACAACGCCATCGCCATCGTCGAGGCCGGCGATGAGGCGGGACTCGACCGCAAGGCCTGGGCCATCGCGCTCGCGACTGCCATGCAGGAGTCCAAGTTCAGGAACTACGCGAACGTGAACGTCGCCGAGTCCTACAACTTCGAATACCAGGCCGAAGGCTCCGACCACGACTCGGTCGGCCTCTTCCAGCAGCGGCCTTCCTCGGGCTGGGGCAGCGTCGAAGAGCTCATGGACCCGAAGACCTCGGCGAACAAGTTCTACGGATCGCTCAAGAAGGTCAACGGCTGGAAGGACATGCCTGTCACCAAGGCTGCCCAGACCGTCCAGGTCTCGGCGTTCCCGGACGCCTACGCCCAGTGGGAGGGCCTCGCCTGGGACATCGTCAAGTCCTACGAGAAGGCCAAGTCCTAGCACTACAGGAAAGCTTTATTCCACCTCCCGAAGGAACGGGCCTCGCAACAGGTTTGCGGGGCCCGTTCCCGTACCCCCGGGTCAGGCGCGACGAACACGGTCGGCCATCGAACAACAACTTCTCCGACATGGTCGCGATCACATTCAACATTCGGCGATTTGTTTTCCACCGATTCGCGTCCCGGAGCTCGCCCGTTCGGCGGAGACGACCGCCGCGTTGAGTGTGGGAGCGCGCACAATTCCATTGATAGCGGGCGTATCCGGCGATTCGGGAACTCCGACACATCGAGTGATCGGACGCCGCCCACCTCGGCACCCTCGCCAATCCTGCACCTCTGAGCTGCGTTTTCATGCCTTTAGTCTTGCCCGAATGCAAAGGCGCACCGATTCCCCCGAAATCCAACACGAAGAGACGGTCACCAGCGGCGACGCCATCGGCGTCAAGCCCGACCGGCACCTCACCGAGTCCCGGATCGCCAGGCGGTTCGGCATGGCAGTGGCCGCCGCGCTCATCGCCGTCGTCACCGCCACGACGGCCGAAGCCGCGCTCATGCCCGGCGCCGAAGTCCCCTCACCGCGCGAACAGGCGGCCGAGCGCATCGTGGCGGAGGCGGTCACCGCCGACTACGACTGGGACTCCGTCGAACCGATGCCGAGCGTCCTCCCGCAGGGCCTGGCCGCCTCGGCGCCCGAGCCCCAGAAGGTCAAGACCGAGATCGGCCCGGTACTCGACCACGACGCCGCCCCGGTCAGCGGCCTCGACGCCACCCAGATGGCCAACGCGATCACCATCATCGAGGTCGGCATGGACCGCGGCCTCGGCGAGCGAGCATGGGCCGTGGCCCTGGCGACCGCCATGCAGGAGGCCAAGCTCTACAACGCCGCCAACCCGGTCGTCCCCGCCTCGTACGAACACGCCTGGGAAGTCGAGTACTCCGACCACGACTCGGTCGGGATCTTCCAGCAGCGGCCCTCCATGGGTTGGGGCTCGGTCGCCGAACTCATGGACCCGGCGACCTCGGCGGCCAAGTTCTACGGCACGCTCGAAGGCGTCTCCGGCTGGCAGGACATGTCGATCGCCGCGGCCGCCCAGTCCGTCCAGATCTCGGCGTTCCCCGACTACTACGCCCAGTGGGAAGACCTCGCCTGGCGCATCATCGACGCCGCCGTCAGGTGATCAGCGCACGATCTTGAAGTTGAACTCGGCGGTGCCGAGCCTGCCGTAGAGGCGCAGCCACAAAGGCAGCACCATCTCGGCGCCCCGCGAGGTCGTGATGTCGCCCAGGTCGATGACGTCGGCGTGCCCCATCTGCTCCAGCAGCTCGGTCACCGTCCGCTTCGCTCCGGCATCGTCCCCCGAGACGAACACCGAGTGGTCGCCGTCGGCGAGCCGACGCGGATCGGCCATGAGCGGCGCCGTCATCGTGTTCAGCGACTTGACCACGCGCGCGGCCGGAAACGCCCGCTGAATCCGCTCGGCGAGCGAGTCGTCGTCCTTGACCCGCAGCGTCGGCGGGAAGCCCCCGGTGAAGTCGAGCGGGTTCGCGACGTCGAGGACGACCTTCCCGGCGAGGTCGGCCTCCCCGGCGGCCCCGAGCGCCTCCAGCGAGACCCTCCCCGAAGTGGCGTTGACGATCAACTCGGCGCCTCCGGCGGCGTCGGCGAACGAGGCCAGCGCGATCCCGGGCCTGGACTCCGCCCAGACGGCGAACGACTCGGCCTGCTCGGGCTCGCGCGCCAGCGTCGCCGCGGTGTCGCGGGTGCCGACGGTGACCTCGTGCCCCAGCTCGGCCAGGCGGCCGGCGAGAGTGCGCCCGACCACCCCGGTGCCCATCACTGCGATTTTCATTTCGGTGCCCTTCGGTGTACGGCACTTCGACTCAATCAGAACTGTGAACCGTTTAGAGGAATCCACGAAATATTCGAGGCGTCGCATACCGGGCGCGGCGCGCCGTTGTAGCGCCCCGACAATTGCCGCCCGTTTTGTCGCTTTCACGGTTTGACAGCTCCCCAACACTGGCCGTATGAGTACGCAGACCACTCCTCGACCCAAGGCCCGCAACAGCGCCGAGCTCACCACGAAGTCCATTCAGGTCGTGCTGCTGTGCCTCGGCGGGCTGCTGCTGACCGCCGCCGTCATCGTCTTCACCGCCGTCGCCTGGCGCCAGATGGGCGACGGCGGACGCCTCACCGTCCTCGCCGGGTTCACCGGCCTGCTCCTGGCCGTCCCCCTCGCGCTCACCAGGTTCCGCCTGTGGGCGACCGCCGAGACCCTCGCCGCCATCGCCACGCTCGCCCTGTGGTGTTCAGCCCTGGCCGGGTACTACCTCTATCTGCCCACCGGCACCGGACTGACCGCCTCCGAGGTCGCCGCCTGGACGACACCGGTCCTCATCGCAGCCACCGGCTACCGGATCGCCGCCCGCGTCTCCTCCCCAGGCTGGGCGCTCCTGCCGCTCGCCGCCGCGGGCGCCTCGTTCGCCGCGGTCGCCGGCGTCCTCGGAGCGGCGCTCAACATGCTCGTCATCGGCGCGGTCCTGGCCGGGGCCGCCTGGACGGTCAAGGCCGTGCCGACCCGCCACACCCGCTCCGACCAATGGTCCGCCCGCCTCCTGGCGTGCGCCGCCATCGTCACCGTCTTCCTCGCGGGGCTGCGCGTCGCGTTCGGCCTCGACGCCGCGTTCCTCCCGGTCGTAGCGGCCTCGACCTGCCTACTCGCCTCGATCGGACTGCTCGCCACCGTCCACGCCCACCGCGAAGGCGCCTCCGCCGCTACGCTGGCGATCGGCGCCTCGGCCACCGGCGCGCTGCTCATCGCCGCATGGGTCCTGGCCATCCGCTCGGCCGATCCGATGCTGGCCCTGCCCGCGTTCGCCCTCCTGGCAGTCGCCATCGTCGCGGCGGGCGCGTGGACCGACCCGCTCGGACCGGACTGGCTGCCGCTCACCGCCGCGGCCGCCACCGGCATCGCCTCGCTCGGCACGCTCGGCATCGTCCTGACCGACTCGTACGAGCTGACCTCGTTCTTCGGCGCCGCGGCCCTGGCACTGGCGGCCGCCCCGATCTTCCCGGCCCCACTGCGCGCCGCCCTCCGGCAGGCCGCCGCGACCGCCGGGCTCGCGATCCTGGTCGCCTGCGTCGTGATGTCGCTGCCCGCCTTGGCCATCACATTCGGCTACCCGCCCGCCTGGGCGCTGCGCTGGGAGACCCCCGCGATCGCCCTCGCCTGCGCGGTCGGCCTACCGACCGTCCCGCGGGGGTGGAGGCTCGACTTCCTCGCCGCGACCGCCGCCGTCGCGGCGCTCGCCCTCGGCGGACTGTGGGAGCACCCGTGGGCGCCCACCGTCTCGCTCGGCCTGATCACCCTGGCCGCTCTGACCGTCGCGTTCGCCTCACGCGGCGGGGCGCGGCGCTGCGTCGGCTGGGTCGGCGCCTACGCGGCCCTGGCGCTGATGTTCCTGGCCGCGGTCCCGTCCCTGCTGGACGAACGCGGCGTCGAACCGGATCCGGTGGTCCTCCTGGCGGCCGCGGCCGGCTCGGTCCTGCTCGCCGCTGCACTCCTGGCACCCGGGCGCGGCGGCCCCGACCGAGCGATCGCCCAGGCCGGAGGCCACGCCTTCGTCCTCGTCAGCCTGCTCGCCCGGCTGCCGACGTTCCTCGCCGACAGCGAGCCGCTGCCGGTGTCCTTCCCACTCGGCTTCCTGGTGTACGCGGCGGCCTTCGCCGTCGCCGCCTGGGCGAAGCCCGCCCGCCGCGTCGGCTACGTCTTCGGGGCCTTCGCGGCGGCCGCCGTCGCCCACCTCCTCCTCATGCACCGCGGCTCCGTGAGCGACATGGAGGCCTACACGGTCCCGCCCGCCGCGGCACTGCTCGCGATCGGCCTGTGGCTGCTGCGTCGCGACCCGCGGACGGGCTCGTGGACCGCGCTCGCCCCGGCGCTCGCGATCGGCTTCGCGCCGACGCTGGCGCTGTCCTTCGGTCCCGACGGCGCACCGCTGCGGCGCGTCCTGGTCGGCGCCGCAGCCGTCGCCGTGCTGCTCATCGCCGCGAACCGGCGCTGGCAGGCGCCAATGGTCATGGGCGCGATCGTGCTCGCCGCGCTCAGCGTCAACGAGCTGGTGCTCCTGTGGAGCGTCGTGCCGAAGTGGGTTCCGCTGGCAGTCGGCGGCGCCGTCCTCATCGCCGCCGGGGCGACGCTCGAACAGCGCCGCCGCGACCTGGCCCGCCTGAGCGGGTCGGTCAAGGCCATGCGGTAGTCCGCTGTTTGACAACCCAAGGAGACTGATCTGGTGACCACCTTCAACTGTCCGCGCTGCGGACAGCCCAGCGAGCCCGAGCGCTGTCCCGTCTGCGGTCGCGGGCCCGAGCCGCTCCTGTCCCGGCTCGCCGAGCTCGACGCGGCCCTGCGGGTCCTCACCCCCGCCGTCCGCAGCCGCGCCGCCGTCGAATCCGAGCGCCGCGAGGTGCTCGACGGGCTCGGACGACTCGCCGCCTCCTACCGCGCCGCTCCCACGCCCCCTTCCGGCGCGCCGCCGACGCCTCACGGCCCCTTCATCCCGGCCGCGCCGCCGCCTCCCGCCCCGGCGGTGCGCGGCGAGGTCGGCTCCAAGACCGTGCAGACCGTCCTGCTCGGTCTCGGCGGACTGCTCGTCGCCGCCGCGATCGTCATCTTCACGGCCGTCGCCTGGCGCCACCTCGGCGACGCCGGACGCCTCGCGATCCTCGTCGGCTTCACCGCCGCGATGCTGGCCGTCCCCGTCGTCCTCGGCCGTTTCCGGCTGTGGGCGACCGCCGAGACGTTCGCCTCGCTGGCCGCACTCGCCATGTGGTGCTCGGCCCTCGCCGGCCACTACCAGATCCTGCCCAGCGGGGTCTCGCTCAGCCCCGAAGCCGTCGGCACCTGGACGATGCTCGTGCTCGCCGCGCTCACCGCCTACCGAGGCGCCGTGGCCGCCACCGCGGCCGGGTGGGCACTGCTCCCCCTCGCGGCCGTCGGCTCGGCCTTCGCCGCCGCCGGGGAGGTCGCGAGCGCCGCGCTCCTCATGGGCGCCACGGCCGTCGTACTCGCCGCCGCGTCCTGGGTCGTCGCCCACCGGCCCAGCCGCTACGCCCGATCCGACCTGTGGGCCTCGCGCCTGCTGCTGTGCGGCGGCGTCGTCCTCGCCTTCCTCGCCGGGCTCCGCGTCGCCTTCGGACTCAGCGAGGCGTGGGTGCCGCCCGTCGCCGCGGCCGTCGCGCTACTCGCCGCCGGGAACCTCCTTGCCACCGTGTACGCCCGCCGAGCCGGCGCGACGGTCACGACCATGCTGGTCGCCTCGGCCGCCAGCGCGGCGCTCGTCGTCGCCGCGTGGTCGCTGGCGCTCCGCTCCGGCGAGGCCGCGCTCGCCGTCCCGTCCCTGGCGCTGCTCGGCGCGCTCCTCGCGGTCCTCGTCGACGAGGTCGGGTCCCGCTCCGGCGAACCGTCACGGCAGGGCTCGGCGCTCGCGGTCATCGCCTCGCTCGCCGGTGTCGCCGTCGTCGCCGCAGACGCCCCCGAACTCACCGCCTACCTCGCCTCGTCCGTCCTCATCGGACTTACCTCGCCGGCGCTGCACGAACCGCTGCGCCACTCGCTGCGCCGAGCCGCCTGCATCGGCGGCATCGGCGTCGGCGCCGCCGGGGCCGCGATCGCCCTGACGGCTCTACCGGTCGTCTGGGCCGACCTCGAACCACCGGGGCTCCTCACCTGGGAGATCCCGATCGTCCTGGCGCTGTTGGCGGTCACCGCGCCGCTGGTGCCCGCGCAGCGCCGCCTCGACCTCGCCGCCGCCGCGCTCGCCTTCGCGGCCGTCGCCGCGGGCGGCCTCGTCTGGCACGACGGCGAGGACGGTCTCACCGTCGCCGGCTTCGCCCTCGCCGCACTCCTGGCCCTTCTCGTCGCCTTGGCGTCGCGGACCCTCTCGGGCCGGTGCGCCGGATGGGCGCTGCTCGCCCTGTGGCTCCCCGTCACCGCCGGCGCGGCGGCCGTCAGTGACGCGATCGGCGCGAACTCGACGCAGGTCGAGTTCGGGCTCGTCGCCGGCGCCGCCGCGATACTCGCCGTCGCCGCCGGGGCGCCCGGGCGCAGCCGCCCGGACCGGGTGCTCGCCGCGATCCTCGCGCACGTCCTGGCCGGGACCACCGTCGCCGTCATGGTCGTCGCCGACTGGTTCGGCCAGATCATCGGCGGCGAAGCGTCGAGCCGCGTGCTGCCCGCCGCGATCGGGGTCTACACCCTCGCGCTGGTCGCGGTGGCATTGATGGCGCCGGTGAAACGGTGGGGCTACGCGATCGCCGCGTTGTGCACCGGCACGGTGGCCTGGTGGTCGCTGCTGACGACATACTCGGTCGACACGTTGGAGTGGCACACGGTGCCGCCCGCGCTGGTGCTGTTCGGGTTCGGGCTGTGGCGGCTGGTGCGCCGCCCGGAGTCGGGCTCGTGGCCGGTGTTGGGGACGGCGATCGCGGTGGGGATCGGCCCGAGCCTGCTGGCGTCGCTCGGCGAAGGGGACGCGGTGCGACGCGTCGCGGTGGGGGCTGCGGCACTCGCGGTTGTCATCGCCGGTCTGGCGCGGCGCTGGCAGGCACCGCTGGTGCTGGGCGCGGTGGCGCTGCTGGTCCTGACCGTGAACGAGCTCGCACTCGTGTGGCATGCGATTCCGAAGTGGATTCCGCCGGCGGTCGGCGGTGCCGTCCTCATCGCCGCGGGGGCGACGTTCGAGAAGCGACGCCGGGACTTGCGGCGCCTGTCGAACACGGTGCGTTCGATGCGTTGAGGTTCGATCAGGGATCGAGCGATCTCAGGGGCAACCGTGGGGCGCCGGTCTCACAGGGCTCGCCGACTATTAGGACTCGCCGCGGCGGGCGACCTCGGCTTCGAGGCGCTCGGCGATCGCCTCGGCGGTGAGGCCGAGGTCGGCGAGCAGTTCGGGGCGGGTGCCGTGGGGGTGCCAGTCGCGGGCGACCGCGAAGTCGACGAGCGGGACCTCGTCGCCGCTGTCGCGCAGGGCCTGGGCGAGCGCGTCGCCGAAGCCGCCGGTGCGCATCCCGTCCTCCACCGTGGCCACGAGCCGGTACTGGCCTGCCAGTTTCACCAGGGCGTCCGGCACCGGAGAGATCCACCTCGGATCCACTACGACGGTGCCCACGCCCTGCTCGGCGAGTCGCCCGGCGGCCTCGACGGCGATGCCGGCCAGGGAGCCGCAGGCGACGATGAGCAGTTCGGCGCCGTCGCTCTCGACCAGGATGTCCAGACCTTCGCGTGTGTCGACCGCCCCGATGTCCTCGGCGGGGACCGCGCCGGTCGGGAAGCGCAGCATGGTGGGCCCGTCGTCGACGGCGAGGGCCTCGGCGAACTCCTGGCGGAGCGTGGCCGCGTCCCGGGGCGCGGCGATGCGCAGGCCCGGCACGACGCGGAAGATCGAGGTGTCCCAGACGCCGTAGTGGCTCGGCCCGTCCGGGCCGGTGATCCCGGCGCGGTCGAGCACGAACGTCACCGGCAGCCGGTGCATGGCAACGTCCAGGACGGTCTGGTCGAAGGCGCGGTTCATGAAAGTGGAGTAGACGGCGACCACCGGGTGCATGCCGTTCATCGCGAGCCCGGCCGCGGAGGTGACGGCATGCTGCTCGGCGATGCCGACGTCGAAGACCCGGTCGGGGAAGCGCCGCATGAGCGCGTCGACGCCGGTGGGGCCGGGCATGGCGGCGGTGATCGCCACCAGGTCCTGGCGCGCCTCGGCCTGGGAGACGAGCTCCTCGGCGAACACGCCGGTCCAGCGGCGCTTGGAGGCGGCGACCGGTTCGCCGGTGACGGGATCGAACGCGGCCGAAGGGGCGTGCATCTGCTCGGCCTCGTCGGCGCGGGCGGGCGCCCAGCCGTGGCCCTTCTCGGTGAGGGCGTGGACGATGACCGGGCCGCCGAAGCCCTTGGCGCGTTCCAGGGCTTCGGTGAGCTCGTCGAGGTCATGGCCGTCGACGGGCCCGAAGTATTTGATGCCGAGGTCGGAGAACATGCCTTGCGGGGCGAGCGCGTCCTTCAGGCCGGTCTTGGCGGCGTGGAGCGCCGCGTAGGCGGCACGGCCGAACACGGGGAGCTTCTCGACGGTCTGCTTGATCTTCTCGAGCGCGGGCTCGTATCCGGGGTTGAGGCGCAGCCCGGCGAGGCGCTTGGCGAGGCCGCCGACGGTGGGCGCGTAGGAGCGGCCGTTGTCGTTGACGACGATGACGAGCTTGAGGTCGTCGCGGGCGGCGATGTTGTTGAGCGCCTCCCAGCACATGCCGCCGGTGAGCGCGCCGTCGCCGACGACGGCCACGACGTGGCGGTCGGCCCCGGCGAGCGCGTGGGCCTTGGCGAGGCCGTCGGCGTAGGACAGCGCGGTGGAGGCGTGGGAGTTCTCGACCAGGTCGTGCGGGGACTCGGCTTGGCTCGGGTAGCCGGTGAGTCCGCCTCGGCGGCGCAGCGCGGTGAAACTGCCGGCCCGTCCGGTGAGCGCCTTGTGAACGTACGACTGGTGGCCGGTGTCGTAGACGATCTGGTCGTGCGGGGAGTCGAAGACCCGGTGGATCGCCATGGTGAGCTCGACGACGCCGAGGTTGGGTCCGATGTGCCCGCCGGTCTTGGCGACCGCGTCGACGAGGAACTCACGGATCTCGTCGGCAAGGCGGGGCAGGTCGGCCTCGTCCAGCGACTTGAAATCGGCCAGCCTGCCGATGGATGACAGCAGCGGGCCCATCTCGGGTTCGTCGTGTGAGCTCATAACGACGAAGTCTATCGGTGCTCAGGCGAGTGCTCATAGTCCGAGAGTGCCGCTGAGGCGGGTGGCATACGCGCTGCAACTGTCGGAAAGCAGTCACCCAGCGAAAGGGACACGCCGGGCGAAAGTCCGGCAGGCCCGGCGATTTCAGTGTGATCATCCCAACATGCATCTCATCGACCTGCACCAGAACACCGAGTGGCCCGCGCGCCTCGATCAGGTGCTGAGCTCCACGCCGGTCGACTGGGCCGAGCGCAGGCGCACGGTCGTCGATGCGATCGGCCCGGGCCTTGCGCGGCTCCAGCGGATGTCGGCGGTGCCGCGGTTCGACCTGGACGCGGTCGAAGGCGAGGTGTACGAGGGGATCCTCGTGGACGCCCTGATGTCAGCGGCCGGGGCGGGGGCGGCGTACACCGAACTGCGCCTGCCGCAGGAGTCGGTGGTGTACCCGGGCTTCATGGAACGGTTCGACGCGGCGCGGCAGCGCGTGGCCGAGCTCTTCCCGGGCTTCGACGCGGGCGCGGTGCTGAGCCTGAACCTGTGGGAGCCGACGGTCAAGGAGATCTGCGACGCCTTCGGCGACGCGGCGGCGGCGGGGCTGTCCGGAGTCGAGATCATCTACGTTCCCTACGCGGCCGAAGCGGACTGGTCTCGCGGTCGGATCGTCGCGGAGGCGGCCGAGGAGGCCGGACTGGGCGTGACGGTCCCGGCGGGCGCGTTCAACGCCTCCAACGTGGCAGCGATCGCCGAGATCGGCGCGATCGGCAGGATCGGCCACGCCGTCGGCGCCGCGGGCGACCCGGGAGTCCTGCGGCTGCTGGCCGAGCGCGGCGTGACCGTCGAGGTCTGCCTGACCTCGGCCGTGGTCCTGGGCATGGTCGCCTCGCTCCAAGACCACCCGCTGCCGCACTTCCTGGAAGCGGGCGTGGCGGTGGCGCTGGGCACCGATTCTCCGATGCGGATGGGCACCGACATCGCCGCCGAATACGCCAAGGCCTCCTCACTCGGACTGAGCGAGTCCGACCTGGCGGCGGTGTCCGCGCAGGCGCGGGCCGCGCGGCTTCCCTAGATGGCCTCCCGAGCGCCGAGTTTGGTTTCCATTCCGCAACAGTCTTGACAACGTCCGATTGCAGACAATTGGACCGCGGACCGAATGATGACGGTTTCCTAGCCTCTCACCTGCGACGACACCGCCACGAGACATTACGTGTTTGCATTCTCACTACCTGCAGAGATGCCGAAGACGCAGCTCGCGACTACTGTTGCCGGGGTTGCCGCCCGTCAACCGGAAGGAAACGATGTCTGCCCTTACAGTCGATTCCCTGTACAAGGTATTCGGAAAAGGCGCCCAACAGGCCGTCGCCGAGCTCGAAGCCGGCGTCCCCCGCGACCAGCTGTCCAACAAGAAGGTGACCGCCGCGGTCATCGACCACACGTGGGAGATCACCGCGGGAGAGACCTTCGTCGTCATGGGCCTGTCCGGATCGGGCAAGTCCACGCTCATCCGCATGCTCAACGGCCTCATCGAGCCCACCGCCGGCACGATCCAGATCGACGGCGTCGACCTGGGCTCGCTCTCGAAGCGGGGCATGCGTGAACTGCGCCGCGACAAGGTCAGCATGGTCTTCCAGCACTTCGCGCTTCTCCCCCACCGCAGCGTCCTCGAGAACGTCGCGTTCGGGCTCGAGATCCGCAGGCTCAACAAGGTCGACCGCCTGGAGCGCGCCAAGGAGGCCGTCGAACTGGTCGGTCTGGGCGGCGAGGAGGACAAGCTGCCGGTGCAGCTGTCCGGAGGCATGCGACAGCGGGTCGGTCTGGCCCGGGCGCTGGCGGCCGACACCGAGATCCTGCTCATGGACGAGGCCTTCAGCGCGCTCGACCCGCTCATCCGCCAGGAGATGCAGGACCAGCTGCTCGAACTCCAGTCGAAGCTGGGCAAGACGATCGTGTTCATCACCCACGACCTCAACGAGGCGATGAAGATCGGCGACCGGATCGCCATCTGCGACGGCGTGGTGAAGCAGCTGGGCACCGCAGAGGAGATCCTCATGAACCCGGCCGACGACTACGTCGCCGAGTTCATCGCCGACGTCGACCGGTCGCGCGTGCTCACTGCCGAGGCGGTCATGGAGCCCTACCGAGGCAGCGACACCAGCGGGTTCGCGACCGTCGACCACGACGTGCTCGTCACAGAGCTGTACGACCAGGTGCTGTCCTCCGACGACCCGCTGCTGGTCGTCGACGAGCGCTCCGACCCGCTCGGCGTGGTGACCCCCAAGGGCATCCTCAAGTCCCTTTCCCCCGAGACCGAGCACGGCCACCCCGAGCCCGAGGAAGAGGCCCAGCGAGCATGATCGAGTATCTCCGCAACTGGTTCTGGACCTACGTCTGGAAGCCGCTCCCCGACATGCCCTTCGGGGATTGGATGGAGTCCTTCGTCCGCTGGGCGCGCGATGCCTGGTCGGTGTTCTTCACCGGGACCGAGGCGTTCCTCGATTCGATCTACACCGGCCTGAACGCGTCACTGCTGTTCCTGCCCTCGGGGCTGATGGTCCTCATCTTCGCGGCGATCGCCTGGGCCGCCAAAGGTTGGAAACTGGCCGCGACGGTCGGCATCGGCATGTTCGTCGCGGCCTGGACGCCGTACTGGGACGAGACCATGGACACGCTGTCGATGGTCGTGGTCGCCGCACTCTTCGCCACAGCTCTGGCCATCCCGCTGGGCATTCTGGCCTCGGAGAACCGAGCCGTCTCGACGGTGATGCGGCCGGTCTTGGACTTCATGCAGACCCTCCCCGGCTTCGTCTACCTGCTGCCGGTGGTCATGTTCTACGGCATCGGCGTCGTCCCCGGCATGATCGCCACCATCGTGTTCTGCATGCCGCCGGGCGTGCGGCTCACCGAGCTGGGTCTGCGGCAGGTCGACTCCGAGGTCGTCGAGGCCGGCCAGGCCTTCGGCGCCTCGCCCGCCAAGATCCTCGCCCGAATCAAGCTGCCGCTGGCACTGCCGACGATCATGGCCGGGCTCAACCAGGTCATCATGCTGGCGCTCTCGATGGTCGTCATCGCGGGCATCGTCGGAGGCGGCGGGCTCGGCTCGATCATCGTCTCCGCACTGAGCCGCCTTGAGATGGCCCAGGGCTTCAACGCCGGCCTGGCGGTGGTCATCCTGGCGATCTTCCTCGACCGGGTCATGCAGGGCCTGGCCGAGCGCACGCCGGTCGCCCGCGCCGTCGAACTCGCGGCCCGCTAGGCCCGCGAACCTCTGAACACTCCACAACCCACCGGAAAACTGCCCACCCTCCGCAAGGAAAGAAAGTAGGAGCACATGCAACGTCGTCTCATCATGAAAGGCGCCTTCGGACTCGGCGCCGGCTCGGCCGCCGCCCTGGCACTCTCGGCCTGCTCGGTCGAAGAAGAAGGCGGCTCCGACGGCTCGACCGACGTCGACAGCAACCTGCCCGAAGGCTCCGGCACCATCAACACGGCCATCATCCCCGGCTGGGATGAGGGCGTCGTGGCCACCGAGCTGTGGCGCCAGGCCCTCACCGGCGCCGGGTACACCGTCAACGTCACGGAGATCACCGAGGCCGGCGTGCTGTTCGAGGCCCTGGCCTCGGGTGACATCGATGTCTTCCTCGACGGCTGGCTGCCCGTGACCCACAAGACCTACCTGGACACGCACGGCGCGCATCTCGAGCAGCTGGGCGCGTGGAACGAGAACGCGGCCCTGACCGTGGCCGTCCCCTCCTACGTCGACGTGAACTCGCTGACCGAGCTGAACGACAATGCCGACCTGTTCGGCGGCACCATCACCGGCATCGAGCCGGGAGCGGGCCTGACCGAGGTGGTCCTGAACAACACCATCCCGGCCTACGGCATGGACGACCTGGAGCTCCAGACCTCCTCGACGGGCACCATGCTCGCCGAGCTGGACTCGGCGATCGCTGCCGAGGAGCCGATCGTGGTCACACTGTGGCAGCCGCACTGGGCGTACGCCAAGTGGGACCTCAAGAACCTCGAAGACCCCGAGGGCACCCTCGGCGACGTCGAGACCATCAACACGCTGGCGCGCGAGGGCTTCTCCGAGGAGTTCCCCGACGTCGCCGCCGCGCTGGAGTCGTTCAAGCTGAGCGACGAGCAGCTCGCCGGCCTGGAGCAGGTCGTGTTCGACGAGCACGACGGCGACCTCGAGGGCGGCGTCTCGGCATGGCTCGAGGACAACCCCTTCAACGACCTGATCGCTTAGTCTCCTGCGACACGCAGAAGCGGGGTCGGGCACAGCCCGGCCCCGCTTCTGCGTGTCCTGACGAAATATGCAGTTCAAATACATTGACATATATGTAGATTTGTTTATTGAGCGGCCTGCAGTCGCTGAATTGAGGCCGGCACGCGTCGGGGTCCGAATGCGCCCCGGACGCGCTCCACGTCACCGAGTGCAGCGCGTGGGGAGCCCGGAAATGGCCCTTCGGGCGCTGGCGACATCTTCCACGTGGTGGTCGATCTGCGCCAAGGGCGGCAGCGACGGAGGGGTGGAGGGCTGTTCGGGGTGTGTTGCGGCGGCCGGGCGCGCGTGGGGCGGGCGGCTTTGGCGGGTGAGTGTTGCTCGTGTTGTGTTGCGCGGCAGGCGGTCCGGGCACGAACATGAGGGGTTTCTCCCCCTATCAGGTGATGATTTCC
>NZ_JAKZEW010000150.1 GCF_022548875.1 Glycomyces sp. L485
GACTGGTGTCGGAGCCTGCCGAAATTATTCCTCTTGTGGGTAGCCTCTTGAACTGTCATTACGGCAAACAAAGCTGACAAAAGATCAATTGTCTAGTTCGAAGCAGCATTGAAGAAGTGCACACATCGAATTGTGTTCCCCCACGAAAAGAATGTCGACCTCCCCGACCACCAGCTTCTGTTGCATTCCGATGCGGACGATGTG
>NZ_JAKZEW010000148.1 GCF_022548875.1 Glycomyces sp. L485
TGAACATTGGTGTCGGTTGTAGATGCTATAGCAGCGTTGAACACAGCTGTGACCATATTAGAATCCACACCTGAGTTAGTAAGAAGCTGCGTATCCTCTGCAGCTGCTTGCACTACTTGAACTGCCTCACTAATGGTTAAACCAGAATTTTCAAGCTGATTTAAAATTTGTTGTAACACAAATACTGCTGCTAATTGTTCATTAG
>NZ_JAKZEW010000146.1 GCF_022548875.1 Glycomyces sp. L485
TACATATTTATGCAACAAAGCCTAATCAAATTATCAGCACTCAAATGATTCATATGAAAAACTTATAAAATAATAATAAAGTTTCTTTTAGCATAAAACTTATTGTGTTTCATCAAAAAAGCCAAACTTTCGTTTGGCTTTTTTGATGAACATTCACTTGAAAATTTAAGCGCCCGTTTGATAACTGGCTTGTGCAACGGCTGTTG
>NZ_JAKZEW010000147.1 GCF_022548875.1 Glycomyces sp. L485
TGAACAGGGGATCCCGATGAAGATTGGAAACAACCGGCCATTGCACGCGAGCGTGCTGGTCGGCGCGATGGGCGTGCTGTTGCTGGCCGGTTGCCAGCGTGACAACGACGCGGCACCGGCCACCGACGCCGCGCCTGCGGCCGAGGCCACCGCCTCCCAGCAGGCGCCTGTCGCGGAGGCGCCGCTGGACCTGCGCGATGTGATCG
>NZ_JAKZEW010000143.1 GCF_022548875.1 Glycomyces sp. L485
CCCCTCGACCAGCGCGGTGCAGGGCACCACGTCGAAGCCGCAGCGGCTCGACAGCTCGTAGGCGGCGACCTCGCGCAGCGCGAGGGTGCGGTCGGGGAAGTCCCACAGCGGACGCTCCCCGGCGATCGGCTTGTAGACCGCCAGCAGGTCGCCGTCGGCGCGGCAGAGCCGGGACAGGAAGGTGCCGTTGGAGGCCGTGGGGAGCCGTCCC
>NZ_JAKZEW010000144.1 GCF_022548875.1 Glycomyces sp. L485
GGCGCCGCCGTTGTCGGCCCACTGGACGATGTCGGCGCCGTTCTCCATGCTCCTGCCGTAGACGTCGAGCATCAGGTTCGAGTGGCGGGCCTGGATCTTGTAGTAGCCGCCGCCCGCGTCGACGAAGCGGAACTGCTGGTCGGCGGCATCGGTGCGGGCCTGCTGCTCCAGCATCGCGCCGTTCGAGGTCGAGGACCCGGCGATGTCCATG
>NZ_JAKZEW010000145.1 GCF_022548875.1 Glycomyces sp. L485
CCCCGCTCGGCATCGACATCCAGGGGCGGTCCCGCAACCTCACCCTCAGCTACCGCACCACCCGGCAGATCCTCGCCGAATCCATGCGTGTCATGAACGGAGCGCGACCCGACGAGGACGGCGAGGGCTCGACCGATCTGACCGGCTACCGCTCAGTCCTCAGCGGGACCGAGCCGCGCTTCGTGGCCCAGCCTGACGAGCAGTCGGAGGT
>NZ_JAKZEW010000142.1 GCF_022548875.1 Glycomyces sp. L485
TGTGCTCCCCGCGCGAGCGGGGATGAGCCGTGTCTGCTTGAATGTGTAGTTGCCCGCGATTAGTGCTCCCCGCGCGAGCGGGGATGAGCCCCACATCGTCTTCCCCCTTCGGATAGATCATTAGTGCTCCCCGCGCGAGCGGGGATGAGCCTGGCGCAGTGATACGCCGTGGGCGTCTACAGCGTGCTCCCCGCGCGAGCGGGGATGAGCCCC
>NZ_JAKZEW010000141.1 GCF_022548875.1 Glycomyces sp. L485
CGGTGCTCCCCGCGCGAGCGGGGATGAGCCTGTGAGGTTGCGCGTACGGTGGGCGTTGAGGCGGTGCTCCCCGCGCGAGCGGGGATGAGCCGCCACGCGCAACGCGTTGCGCGGTACGCGTGACGTGCTCCCCGCGCGAGCGGGGATGAGCCGTACACGTCATATTGAGCGGCGTAACGCGCGTCGTGCTCCCCGCGCGAGCGGGGATGAGCCG
>NZ_JAKZEW010000139.1 GCF_022548875.1 Glycomyces sp. L485
GCCGCCCATGCGTGCGCCGCCGCCTGCCGGGGCTGCGGCCGCTGCATTCGTTCCGCTCGCTTCAGCCTCGGCGCTTTCCGCGGTGGCGGCGCCCTCCGTCCCGGCCGTGTCCACCGGCGTTTCGTCCTGCGCCCGTTGCAGCCGGCTGGCGTCGAACTGGGCATCGAGTTGCCCGCCCACCCGCGCCGCCGCCGCTGCCTCGGCGCTGGGCACGGTGGCC
>NZ_JAKZEW010000140.1 GCF_022548875.1 Glycomyces sp. L485
GCTATTAATCCGGAACTGTCAGGTTGGGTTGTGGGTCCTATTTGCTTGCGGCCGTGGCGATGTAGGCGAGTTCGGGGTGCCCGAAGAAGCTTCTGACAGTCTCAGGCAGTTTCTGGAGACGGCGCAACGCGCCAAGCGCAGTACGGTGCAGACCGCCCGCATCCTTGATAGCCGTGCGCCCGATGCCGCGCTTCACGGTGTTCCACACCAGCTCATCGGG
>NZ_JAKZEW010000138.1 GCF_022548875.1 Glycomyces sp. L485
GGTACCAAGGCATCCACCATGCGCCCTACACAACTTAACCAACACCACGAACCACGCAACTCTACCGAGAACCGGGCCGAAACCCAACCCTCGTCAGTATCACGCGATCCTGTCAGTCAAGGCAGATACAAAGACACTCACGCACACTATACAAATCTCAAACAACACACCAGCCACACCAACATGTGCCGCCACAGACGACAGAACCGGTGCAACCAGGCTC
>NZ_JAKZEW010000137.1 GCF_022548875.1 Glycomyces sp. L485
GATGCCGGGGTAACGAGATTGGACCAGGTACTTCAGTGGGGCGTCGCTTTAGGTTTGAGGCGCGTCCGGCGCGACGGTTTCGCGTTAAGTGGTTTTTTTACTGAGTGGAAAAGCTTAGTCAATTCTTTTGTAAGTTGACGATGGCGTCGTTGATACTCTCGGTTGAAGGTGAAGTACTTATTGCTCAAAGTGAATATGTGCTGCAAAGACTCTAAAGAGATTAT
>NZ_JAKZEW010000136.1 GCF_022548875.1 Glycomyces sp. L485
GAGACCGGGCACGGGCGCAGGGAGTCGCGCTCGATCAAGACCATGGCCGTGGCCGACGAGCTCGGCGGGATCGTCTTCCCTCACGCGAAACTCGCGATCCGGCTCCACCGCCGCCGACAGGAAACCGGGAAGAAGGAGTCCCGCCGGACCGACTACGCCGTCACCAGCCTCGACGCCCACCAAGCCACACCCGCCCAGATCGCCGCGTTCATCCGCGGCGAATGGGGGA
>NZ_JAKZEW010000135.1 GCF_022548875.1 Glycomyces sp. L485
GATCAAGTTCCGCGCTGGTGTGGAAGGTCTGGCTGGGATGGGTTGGGGCGCATAGTGAAGCAGGCACGGGGTTCGTGATCATTGTGGTGTCTAAGCCGTATGACCATGAAGGTGTCCCGTGCCTGCCGATGTATCCTCACAGGTCCCTGCCGTGCTCGCGAACCTGGGTCCCTTCGACCCAGAACGGGTCGCTGACCTTCGCCCCTACCTCGACGCGGTGCCCGATCCCC
>NZ_JAKZEW010000134.1 GCF_022548875.1 Glycomyces sp. L485
GTTCGTCAAGGTCGACCAGTTCTTCCCGTCCACCCGGTTGTGCTCATCATGCGGGGTCCTGGACGGGCCGAGCGGCCTGGCGGGCTTGAAAGTCCGCACGTGGGCGTGCGGATGCGGGGCGGTCCATGACCGGGACCAGAACGCCGAGATAAACATTCGCCGTGAAGGCAAACGCATGGTGGCCGAGGGACACTCGGACACCCTAAACGCCTCTGGAGGAGACGTCAGACC
>NZ_JAKZEW010000132.1 GCF_022548875.1 Glycomyces sp. L485
GGTGCCTTTACGGGTGCCGATAGCACGGCGGTGAGCTGCGAGTTTACGGGAGAGCCACGCTACCGCGGCCCTGTCGACGGGCAGGATATCGGTATAGGTGACAATGGCAGACACGGAACCCCTTGGGCGAGACCTGAAGACGTAAGCACCTTCAGTATCTACCAGGGGGTTTCCTTGTACCCCAAGGCCTCTCGCTCACGCTCCGCATCGATCACCTTGCCGGGAATACCTCA
>NZ_JAKZEW010000133.1 GCF_022548875.1 Glycomyces sp. L485
GTTGGTTGTTTAGAGGTTCCAAATGACAGTCAATACAGGAACTAACTTAGAACTTCGATTTTTTTAAATTTCATAAAATAGCCTAAGTAAAAATTTTATAAATTTCGTTTCTTAAAAAATGGTTTCTTTTATTGTCCATTAAGTTTTTATGCCAATAAATTCCAATATTCATTTGCGGCAGTTGAACAGGGACATCAAAAATATTGAGTAGAGGTGAAACATGCAAATGGCTC
>NZ_JAKZEW010000131.1 GCF_022548875.1 Glycomyces sp. L485
CCATGAAAGCCGGCTCATCCCCGCTCGCGCGGGGAGCACGATGGGTGTGTCGCCACATACGGCGCAAATACCGGCTCATCCCCGCTCGCGCGGGGAGCACGATGCTAACGAGCCCGCTAGGGCATGCTGGCTGGGCTCATCCCCGCTCGCGCGGGGAGCACGCTGTTCGCGTGACGCGTGTGTGACGATTGGTAGGCTCATCCCCGCTCGCGCGGGGAGCACACAATACATGTCG
>NZ_JAKZEW010000129.1 GCF_022548875.1 Glycomyces sp. L485
GAGGGAGAACGCGGTGGTGGATTGGTTGGCTTCGGCCAGGGCCGCGCCGGGGGCGCGCTCGTCCTGGTCCTGGCCCTGCTGGCGGCCGCGGCCCTGCGCATCCGCGCCGAAGCCCGCACCCGGTTGCGCCGCGGCCTGCGCGCGCGGCGCCTGGCTCACGTTGACCGAGACGTCCGTGTACTGGCGCCCGGCCAGGTCGTTGCGCAGGTTGTCGCTCACGGTGTTCAGCTGGCGCAGCACCTC
>NZ_JAKZEW010000128.1 GCF_022548875.1 Glycomyces sp. L485
GAGGCCTCGGCGAAGGTCACCGGCACCTGCAGCGTCAGGTTGTTGCCGCTGCGGCCGAAGACCGGGTGCGGGCGGACGTGGACGGTGACGTAGAGGTCGCCGTTGGCGCCGCCGTTCTCACCGGCCCCGCCCTTGCCCTTGAGCCGGATCCGCTGCCCGTCGGTCACCCCGGCCGGGATCCGCACCGACATCGTGCGGGTCGAGCGGCCGCGGCCCGAGCCGTGGCACTCCGGGCAGGGGTCGT
>NZ_JAKZEW010000126.1 GCF_022548875.1 Glycomyces sp. L485
CCCGAGCGCGGTGGTCAGGCCCGCCTTGTCCGCCATCTTGCGCAGCAGCACGATCCCGGCCTGACCGACCAGACCCTTCCCGTCGGCCTCCACGCGAAGACCCCGATCCCACCCGTTACTCTGCACCGAGAAGGTGCTCCCTTCGCCCCGCGGATCTACATGTCAGCACACGTATCTTCGCAGGTGAGAGAGCACCTTTCTTCATTGGAGTCCATCAGAGACGTTGCAGCCCTGAATAACTCAGG
>NZ_JAKZEW010000127.1 GCF_022548875.1 Glycomyces sp. L485
AGCCGATGACTGCGCAGACCAGAGGCCGCATCCGTCACGTCGCCCTCAGCGTAAAGGACCCTTGGGAGACCGCGGAGTTCTACAAGCAGGCCGTGGGTCTGCAGGAAGTCATGGAGCTCGACGGCCCGCTGGCCGAGGGCGTGTTCCTGACCGACGGCGTGGTCAACCTCGCCATCCTCCACTTCAAGAGCGACGAGGCCTCGCAGGGCACCGGCGTCGACTGGGTCGGCATCCACCATATCGGC
>NZ_JAKZEW010000125.1 GCF_022548875.1 Glycomyces sp. L485
GTCTTCTGCAACTGCGCGTCCATGTAGTCCTCCTGCCCCCAGGTGGACGTTCTTGACGGATCGTTCGCGCCCGGCCCCCATTGGGTGATGTTGCCGTTTTCCTCTCCGGCGAAGTCCCACGGAGCGTAGTAGTGAACGGAGATCATGATCCGCTGCTCATCGCTGGGAATGGCGGACGACCGGTGGCTGTCGGTCGGAATCTCGAAGCCGTAGTCCCCCGCGGTGTAGTCGATGTTCGTGTTCCAGCC
>NZ_JAKZEW010000123.1 GCF_022548875.1 Glycomyces sp. L485
CTTTTCGCTCGTTCGACTTTCCCTGTCCTGCACGACTGGTAACTGACCGCTACGATGTAGATCGCTGCGAAATCGTGTGAAAACCCTCGGAAGGTCCCCATCATGGCCCAGCGGATCCTCGATCCGGAGTACCTGGAAGCGTTCCGCGACGAACTCGACGCGCGCTTCACGTTCGTCACCGAACTGTGCGACAAGCTCCGCACCGGCAATGAGCTGGGCGTCGAGCCCGGGTTCGGTCTGCTCGACTCCTCGCAGAG
>NZ_JAKZEW010000122.1 GCF_022548875.1 Glycomyces sp. L485
GGGGCGACGTCGAGCAGCACGAATTCGGAGTCGGCGGCTTGCAGGAGGATCGCCCTCCAGGACTGGTTGAGTCGCGCGGTCCGAAGCCTGCGGTCCTTGACCCGCCGGATGGGTTCGAGATGGATGGCGTTGCGACGGAAATCTTCGCTGAACTTCGCGAAGAACGCGGTGGTGAGGTCTCGGACTTCTGGTGGGAGTTTCCGCAGTCGGCGGTTCAGTTGCTTTGGGAGATAGAGGGCGACGTCTGAGCGGTCGGACACGGGCACCTCGTT
>NZ_JAKZEW010000121.1 GCF_022548875.1 Glycomyces sp. L485
GCCGTCGCGGGTGCCGTCGGCGGTCTTGAGCGCGATCTCGGCCGAGCCGTCGCCGTCGAAGTCGTAGGCGATCAAGGACGTGTAGTGCGCCCCGGCCCGGATGTTGATCCCCAGGTCAATGCGCCACAGGCGCTGACCGGAGAGGGTGTAGGCGTCGATGTAGACGTTGCCGGTGTTGCCGTCGCGGGAGTTGTCCTTGGAGTTGGACGGGTCCCACTTCTGGATCAACTCGTAGGTGCCGTCGCCGTCGAGGTCGGCCACGGTCGCGTCGTTGGG
>NZ_JAKZEW010000120.1 GCF_022548875.1 Glycomyces sp. L485
TGCACGCCTCGCCCGAAGCGCTGCTGCGCCAGGCGCAGACGCCGGCCTCGGACCTGTTCAGCCTCGCCTCGAGCATGTGGCACCTGCTGGCCGGGTTCGCGCCGTTCGCCGATCCCGAGGGCGGCACCGACCCCGACACCCACCGCGAACGGGTCACCTCGCAGGCGCCGCCGCCGAAGCTCCCGCGCGAGGACGTCCCCGAATGGCTCGAACGCCTCCTCGTCCGCGCCCTCGCACGCGACCCCGCCCACCGCCCCTCCTCATGCCAGGCCTTCGCCGA
>NZ_JAKZEW010000119.1 GCF_022548875.1 Glycomyces sp. L485
CGCCGAGCACGCCGCCCTGGCCTCCCAGATCCAGGCCCTGGTCACGCGGGCCGTACCGCAGCTGCTGGTGCCCTTCGGCATCGGGCCCGACACGGCCGCGCAGATCCTCATCGCCGTCGGCGACAACCCCGACCGGATCAGAAGCGAGGCCGCGTTTGCGAAACTCGCCGGCGTCTGCCCGATCCCAGCCGGATCGGGCAAGACCGACGGGCGCCACCGCCTCTTTCGGGGCGGCAACCGACAACTCAACGCCGCGCTCTACCGGGCCGTGCTCACCCGCATGAA
>NZ_JAKZEW010000117.1 GCF_022548875.1 Glycomyces sp. L485
GGCAGCGACTGTCAGGATGGTAGTGCTGGCCCTGGCAGGGGCCGGAAGTCCTGATCCATCGGTCTGACTCTGGCAGCGATTGGCCCTTGAGTGCCTTGCTTTCGACTTGTCGGCCGGTGTTCGGGCACGGACACCGCCCGGGTGTTGCCTGACCTCATAGGAGCCTGGTTGTGTACGAACGACCCCGTGACAGTCCTGTCGGCGGCCCGGGCGGTGTCCCTTCCACCCTATAGGCCCACCGGAAGGAGCCACTGAACATGCACCTCGTCCCTCCCGTCCGCTCCGGTCATG
>NZ_JAKZEW010000118.1 GCF_022548875.1 Glycomyces sp. L485
CGGCCGCAAGCGCGTCGAGCGGCTCATGCGCGATGCGGGTCTCCAGGGCGCCTGGCGCCCGCCCAAGACAGCCACCCGGTATGCCGGCGATGCGGTAGAGGCGGAGGATCTGGTGAACCGGGCGTTCAATGCCGAAGCCCCCGACCGGCTCTGGCTGGCCGACGCCTCCTGGATCGCCACCCGCGACGGCGGGGTCTGGATCGCGGCGATCAAGGACGTCTTCGCCGGCACCATCGTCGGCTGGTCGACCGGCCGATCCTGCGATACCGACCTGATCGAACGCGCCCTCGA
>NZ_JAKZEW010000109.1 GCF_022548875.1 Glycomyces sp. L485
TGGTGGGGTGATGGCCTACCAAGGCGGTGACGGGTAACCGGCCTGAGAGGGCGGTCGGTCACATTGGGACTGAGATACGGCCCAGACTCCTACGGGAGGCAGCAGTGGGGAATTTTGCACAATGGGCGAAAGCCTGATGCAGCGACGCCGCGTGAGGGATGACGGCTTTCGGGTTGTAAACCTCTTTTATCCATGACGAAGGCGGGCTATTTGGTTCGTTGACGGTAGTGGTTGAATAAGCGCCGGCTAACTACGTGCCAGCAGCCGCGGTAAGACGTAGGGCGCGAGCGTTGTCCGGATTTATTGGGCGTAAAGGGCTCGTAGGCGGTTGATTGCGTCCGCCGTGAAAGGCTCCGGCTTAACCGGGG
>NZ_JAKZEW010000108.1 GCF_022548875.1 Glycomyces sp. L485
CTACGCCCGGACCGACATCGGCGGGCTCTACCGCTGGCAGGAGTCCTCCCAGACCTGGAAGCCCCTGCTCGACTGGATCGGCTGGGACGACTGGGGCCACACCGGCGTCGTCTCGGTCGCCACCGACCCGGTCGAACCCAACCGGGTCTACGCCGCCGTCGGCACCTACACCAACGACTGGGACCCCGAGAACGGCGCCGTCCTCTACTCCGACGACTACGGCGACACCTGGGGCGTCGCCGAACTCCCCTTCAAACAGGGCGGCAACATGCCCGGCCGCGGCATGGGCGAACGCCTCGTCGTCGACCCCGCCGACAACTCGACCCTCTACCTCGGCACCCCCTCCGGCAACGGCCTCTGGCGCTCCACCGACCACGGCCGCAACTGGTCCA
>NZ_JAKZEW010000106.1 GCF_022548875.1 Glycomyces sp. L485
CGCGCGACCACCGGCCCGAGGTCACGGTCCATCACTCCGACCGAGGCTCGAACTACACGTCCCTGCGCTTCTCGAAAACTCTTGAGGCCCAGGGCATCAGGCAATCGCTGGGGAGCGTCGGCGATTCTTACGATAACGCGATGATGGAAAGCTTCTGGTCCACACTCAAGGTCGAGTTGATCGAACGCGACACCTGGCACACCATCGAACAGCTCGAGAATCGCCTGTTCTTGTACATCGACACCTGGTACAACCCCAAGCGGATCCAGAAGCGCTTGGCTTACCACAGCCCGCTCGAATACGAACAGCTCTGGGCGGCAGGGCAACTGCCCGCGACCGGTTCCGACGCCGGTGACCGGTGAGACCGGCGCTGCGGCCAGGGAACCCGACGGG
>NZ_JAKZEW010000105.1 GCF_022548875.1 Glycomyces sp. L485
CGTGGAAGGACGTGTTCGACGTCGTCGACTCCGGCGACCGCGACCAGCTCGCCGCCCTCGCCGACGAACTGGCCGAACGGTATCCGACCACCGAAGCCGACCGGGACCGCGTCGTCCTCGCAGTCTCCCTCGACGCCGAGCGCGACGGCGAACGCTGGCAGGGCCGCTACGCGCTCGACGTCACCGGCGCCGACGCCGACACCGCCATGGCCCGCTGCGTCTCGACCTCACTGGCCTGCGGCCTTGAAGCGCTCATCGACGGGTCCACCGGACCCGGCCTCCGCCGCGCCGCAGCCGACACCGAAGCGGCCCGCCGCTGGCTCGACCGACTGGCCGCCGAAGGCCTGCCCTGGACCTACCACTCCACCGACCAGGAAGGACAGCGATGACCCACACCGACG
>NZ_JAKZEW010000104.1 GCF_022548875.1 Glycomyces sp. L485
TGGCGTGTTGTTTGAGAACTCAACAGGGTGTTTGGATGGTCAGCGTGCGGGCTGGCTGTGGATCTTTGGATTCATGGTTGGTTTGTTTTTGACTGTCTTTTCCTTGGAGCCTTTGGTCTGCTGAGACCGGGGGTTCCGGATAATCGGTCAGGAGCTGCTTCGACACATGCTTGGCACATGGTTTTCGGATTGTGTGTTCTAGGTTTTTGTTGGAGAGTTTGATCCTGGCTCAGGACGAACGCTGGCGGCGTGCTTCACACATGCAAGTCGAACGGAAAGGCTCCTTCGGGAGTACTCGAGTGGCGAACGGGTGAGTAACACGTGGGTAACCTGCCCCGGACTTCGGGATAACCGCTGGAAACGGCGGCTAATACCGGATACGACCACTGATCGCATGGTTGGTGGTGGAAAGTTG
>NZ_JAKZEW010000102.1 GCF_022548875.1 Glycomyces sp. L485
AGCCTCGTGCGAGCGCTGAGATCCGCGCGAAAGCTGTTGAGATGAAAGCGAACGGGTATACGGCTCGGTTCATCGCGGAGGCCCTTGGGGTCTCGGTGAACTCAGTGTTCAACTGGCTGCGGTGGGCGCGGGAAGGGCGCGGCGCGGGGCTGGCGGACAAGGCGCCCGAACGGTCGAGTGCGTTGGGTGATGTCGAGCGGAGGGAATTGGCGTCGCTGATCGAGTCGACTACGCCTGAGGAGCATGGGTTCCCCTTCCATCTGTGGACGCGAGAGATCGTCGCGGACGTGATCGAGCAGCGTTTCGGGGTGCGATTCACGCCCAGGTGGGCCGGGCGGATCCTGCGCGATCTGGGCTTGTCGCCACAGCGCCCGAAATACCGTTCTGACCGCCAGGGCCCTGAGGCGGTCGAACGTTGGCGGACCGAGACGTTCCCCGCG
>NZ_JAKZEW010000101.1 GCF_022548875.1 Glycomyces sp. L485
GCCATCACCCGTGCGATCCGGATCGAGTTGCTGTCGGTCCCGGCCGCCGGGTAGGCGACGCTGCCGTCGGGGTAGGCCTTGAACGCCTGGTAGTCGTGGTCCGGCACATCGATCGTGAACCGGCTCCCCACCGCCTTGCCGCTGCCGGCGTCGTACGCCTGCGCGGCCATCGCCGAGTCCGACTCCCAGGCCAGCAGCATCTGGCCGGTCCCGTAACGCACCAGGTGCGGGTGGGACGAACCGACCGAAGTGTCGACGGTGGCGTCGGAGGCCCCGTCAGCGAAGTGCTCCAAGCGCACCTGACCGCCCTGGCTCCACGCGGTCCAGTAACCGGCGTCCGCGGCCCGCACCAAGTCACCACCGAACAGGGTCCCGTCGCAGACGCCCTCGGCGACGGTCCGGTAAGGGTCCGGCTGCGCGATACGGCACTGATTGTCGGTCGCGCACACCATGACGA
>NZ_JAKZEW010000098.1 GCF_022548875.1 Glycomyces sp. L485
TCTTCGGCAGCATGCCGAGGACGGCCTTCTCGACGGCCTTGTGCGGGGCCTTCTCCATGAACTCCGCGTAGGACTTCTCTTTGAGGCCGCCGGGGAAGCCCGAGTGGCGGTAGGCCTTCTTCTGCAGCAGCTTGTTGCGCGTCAGGACGACCTTCTCGGCGTTGACCACGATGACGTAGTCGCCGACGTCGGTGTTCGGAGCGAACGTGGGCTTGTGCTTGCCTCGGAGCAGTTGGGCTGCGTGCGTCGCGAGCCGACCCAACACCACGTCGGACGCGTCGATCACGAGCCACTGCCGGTCGATGTC
This sequence comes from Glycomyces sp. L485, assembly GCF_022548875.1. Taxonomy (GTDB): domain Bacteria; phylum Actinomycetota; class Actinomycetes; order Mycobacteriales; family Micromonosporaceae; genus Glycomyces. Next base: position 308 of record NZ_JAKZEW010000098.1, read on the forward strand.
TTCCGGCTTAGGGCTGTACGTGCGCACAGGTTTACCTAGCTTTCGTTGTCGGTGTGGAACGAACCCCGCGGAGATGTCGCGGAGCCGCCTGAATCCCGCGCGGCCTCGCGGCCGGCTGGTGCGGGATTCGTTGGACAGTGCCTCGTGAAGAGCGCACTCGAACAACAGCTTCTCAGTTT
>NZ_JAKZEW010000097.1 GCF_022548875.1 Glycomyces sp. L485
TAGCTGTTGATGTTCGAATAGCACGGCTGCGTAGGGTCGCCGAACTGCCCGTCGAACTCCTCGTTCATGGACTCAAGGATCAGGTGGTCGTCGTAGTCCTGGAACCTGGACGCGATCTGCTGCCACGCTCGCTGATACTTGGCCTCGATCGTCGACTGATCGGACGCATCACAGATCAGCCAGGAACCGTCGACGGTCTTGTAACCGTCGCCGTGCATGTTGATCACCACGTACATGCCCCGGTCGTAGGCGTAGTCGACGACCTCTTGGACTCGGTTCAGCCAGGCGGAGTCGATCGTATAGTCCGGACCGGGCCCTATGTGATTCAAATAGGACACCGGGATCCGGATCGTGTCGAACCCTGCCGCCTGCACGCTGTCGATCAGCGCCTGGGTTACGGTCGGGTTGTTCCACGCGGTCTCACTCGGGTATCCGTTGGAGTTGGCCTCCAAGCTGTTTCCCAGATTCCAGCCGGCGCCCATGTCTTCGACGATCTGCG
>NZ_JAKZEW010000096.1 GCF_022548875.1 Glycomyces sp. L485
ATGCGACTCATGCTCGGCCTCGACCACGGCGGGGGCGAGACCCTGTTCGACGGCGAGCCTTTCTCCTCGATCCGCCGACCGATGAACCACGTCGGCGCTCTGCTGGAGGCCAAGCCGTTCCACCCCACCCGATCAGCCCGCAACCACCTCAAGATGCTCGCCGCGGCCAACGGCATCTCGAACACCAGAATCGACGAGGTCATGGACCTGGTCGGGCTCGGCCCGGTCAAACGCAAGAAACCCAAGGGCTACTCACTGGGCATGGCGCAGCGCCTCGGCCTGGCACAGGCGCTGCTGGGCGACCCGAGGATTCTGCTGCTCGACGAGCCGACGAACGGGCTCGACCCGCACGGCATCCACTGGATGCGCGACCTGCTCAAGAACCTGGCCTCCGAAGGCCGCACCATCTTCGTCTCCAGCCACCTGCTGTCAGAGATGCAGCTGATGGCCGACGAACTGGTCGTCATCGGCCGCGGCCACATGATCTTCAACGGCGACGTCGACCAGTTCGTCCGCGAGTTCACCCAGACCACCGTCATCGT
>NZ_JAKZEW010000095.1 GCF_022548875.1 Glycomyces sp. L485
TCAGACTCGCTTTCGCTCCGGCTCCCCCACACGGGTTAACCTCGCTGCATACCATAACTCGCAGGCTCATTCTTCAAAAGGCACGCCATCACTTGCCCACAGGCAGCCGAAGCCACCCGCCAAGCTCTGACGGATTACAGGCACATGGTTTCAGGCACTATTTCACTCCCCTCCCGGGGTACTTTTCACCATTCCCTCACGGTACTATCCACTATCGGTCACCGGACCATTTTAGGCTTACCAGACGGTCCTGGCAGATTCACACGAGCCTCCACGAAACCCGCGCTACTCGAGAACACCATCCGAACTTCCCCAACGACCTTCACCTACGGGACTCTCACCCACTCCGGTCGACCATCCCAAGCCATTCAGCTAATCGATGGGAAAAGAACCTGCCCTCGGCAGAAGGCAACGACAACGTCTCACAACCCCGAACCCGCAACGCCTGCCGGCTATCACACGAACCCGGTTTAGCCTCCTCCGCTTTCGCTCGCCGCTACTCACGGAATCACTCTTGTTTTCTCCACAGCAGGTACTGAGATG
>NZ_JAKZEW010000094.1 GCF_022548875.1 Glycomyces sp. L485
CGGCCCTCCGGCGGCTCCTGGCTGACGTGGATGGGCACGGATGACCAGGTTCACCTGGTGAAACTCGACTGCGACGACCAGATGACCGGATCGGTCACGAGCTTCGAGGGCATCGATCTGCAAGACGTGCAGGCCGATGAGGACGGGGTCGTGGTGCTGGTGACGCGTCGCGGCGAGTGCGGCAGCGGACCGCTGTGCGGCGGCTCCTCCAGCCCGTGCAACACGATGCACATGGTCCGCTTCGACAACTCCGGCGAGCAGGTCTGGGAGCGGCAGGTCACCAACCTCGGCGACGGTCTGGACGGCTACGACGACGGCGCCCGGTTCGTCTGGTGGTACCAGCACCACGGTCGCCTCGCGAGCGACGGCGAGAACTATGCGGCGTACTTCGGCGTGGCCATCACCGTCGCCAACGGCGGCTGCGTCGACATCCATCAGGGGGACCGCATGCAGGTCGTCGACGCCGACGGGAACCTGGTCTCCGGGCACCGCGACAGCTTTGACTTCGGTTGCAGCCACAGTTGGGGCACGCGGATCTTGTGGGATGA
>NZ_JAKZEW010000093.1 GCF_022548875.1 Glycomyces sp. L485
ACTCGATCACCGCGACCAACATCGGACTGAAAGGACTCAAAAACATCCCCGGATCGCACACCGCCCAGTTCATCGACGTCCTTCACCGTCACCACGCCGTGGTCGAAGACCGCGTGCGCTGCAACAAGGCCATGGGCCTGCGGAACCTCCCCTCACAGTCCTGGCGCGTGAATGAAGCCTGGATGCTCGCCGCGAACATCGCGGCCGACCTCGACGCCTGGACCCGCCTCCTCGGCTGCGCCGGCGACAGCGAACTCGAAGCGGCCGAACCCGACTCGATCCGCACCAAGCTGTACGCGGTCGGCGCCCGCCTCGCCTGCCACGCCCGGACCCGGGCCCTCCGACTGCCCGACACCTGGCCGTGGAGGCAACACTTCCGCCGCTGCTGGCAGCGCCTCACCGCCCTGCCCGAACCTGCGACCTGACCGCCACTCCCACCCCGACCACCCGCCGCAGAAAGGAGCAGAAGCGGCCCTGACCAGCACCGGAGAACCGCTGGCGGCCACCGCGACGACACCGCGGACCGGACAGTCCTCACCAGCCAGGGGACAAACCGGTGCAAGCCAGGCTGCTACTCAAGCCACAAGAGCCGCTGAAGAATCCAGG
>NZ_JAKZEW010000091.1 GCF_022548875.1 Glycomyces sp. L485
GATCTACACGCTGCGGTTCCTCATCGACGGCACCCGCATCAAGCAACTCGCCGCCTCCAATGCCCTGCCCAAGACCACCGCGTACACCTACCTGTGGGAAGGCTTGGAAGTCCTCGCCGCATGCGCACCAACCCTCCACGACGCGATCGACGCCGCCCGATCCGCAGGTGACAGCCATATCGGCCTCGACGGTACGCTCATTCCCACCAACCGCGTCACGGTCGAGGGCCCGACCGAGGGCTGTGACTTGTTCTTCTCGGGCAAGCATCACCGCCACGGGGTGAACCTCCAGGTCATCTCCGCCCCCGACGGGTTCCCACTGTGGATCGGCGAGGCCCGGCCCGGCCGCGAGCACGACACGACCGCCGCACACCTGACCGGCGTCGAAGGGGCGATCGCGCTGATCAACGTCGGCGTGCCCAAGGAATCGCACCTGTTGGTGCTGGTCGATCTCGGCTACAAGAAGTTCCGCGACTTCCCCGCTGTGCGCATGGGCCATAAGAAGCCGAAGTATCGCGAGCTGACGGATGTGGAACGCCAGTACAATAAGGTGATCGGCGCGCTGCGAGCCCTGGCGGAGAAGGCGAACGCCGACCTCAAAGTCCGGTTCGGGTGTCTTGACAAAGTCAGTTTGAATCCGTGGCGAATCGGCACCATCGCCCGCGCGGCCTTGGCGTTCTTCCACATCGAACGACCACGCCACCTCAAAACGATCACTCAGAGTGCCACATAAGTTGCCGGGAAAACCTCA
>NZ_JAKZEW010000089.1 GCF_022548875.1 Glycomyces sp. L485
GGCTCATCCCCGCTCGCGCGGGGAGCACGTACCGACTTACCAATGCGATGATGAGTTTCGGGGCTCATCCCCGCTCGCGCGGGGAGCACTATTGCTACGTAGACGTAGCAAGTGATGAACACGGCTCATCCCCGCTCGCGCGGGGAGCACCGGGACCACGGCACGGAGCCCCACGGGGAGCAAGGCTCATCCCCGCTCGCGCGGGGAGCACACCGTCTTTGAACCCGTGAGCGGTAATCATGGAGGCTCATCCCCGCTCGCGCGGGGAGCACCGGGAACACGCGCCGGAGCCCGTCAGGGAGCAAGGCTCATCCCCGCTCGCGCGGGGAGCACATGCTCGGACAGTCCGAAGAGGAGCGTAACCGGGGCTCATCCCCGCTCGCGCGGGGAGCACACCAAGCGCCTAGCGCACGAACAGCCAGAACTCGGCTCATCCCCGCTCGCGCGGGGAGCACTACGCAGGCATCGTATTCATTCAAGGTGACGACGGCTCATCCCCGCTCGCGCGGGGAGCACAAAGGGCAGGAAGCGCGCGTACGGGTAGTCGGGGGCTCATCCCCGCTCGCGCGGGGAGCACCATAAATCGGACATCCTGAAGCGCGCTCGGTCGGGCTCATCCCCGCTCGCGCGGGGAGCACCGCCGTAATGCTCGACTACGCGACGATCGTCCGGGCTCATCCCCGCTCGCGCGGGGAGCACAGCCGGTTGGATCGTTCTCAAACGTGACAGCGAGGCTCATCCCCGCTCGCGCGGGGAGCACCTCAAGCTCAATGACGTGGAATTCGACACACCGGGCTCATCCCCGCTCGCGCGGGGAGCAC
>NZ_JAKZEW010000088.1 GCF_022548875.1 Glycomyces sp. L485
CGGTGGGAAGTTCACCAGCAGGTGGACGTGGTCGGTCTCGCCGTTGAACTCGGCCAGTTCGCACTCGAAGTCCGCGCATACGTCGCGCATGACCTCTTCCATGCGGGCGAGGTGGGCGTCGGTGAAGACCCGGTGCCGGACCTTCGTGACGAAAACCAAGTGTGTGTGCAGAGCGAAAACACAATGACGGCCTGTACGTACCTCAAGATCTGCTCCCATAAGCCAATAGCCTAGGGTAGGCATGTGCTTCTGCGATACCGGTATCGGCTGTACCCGACCGTCCCGCAGCGCGTCGCGCTCGCGAAGTCGTTCGGCTCTGCCCGTGTCGTCTACAACGACGCCGTGGCCGCCAGGAAACGCGCGCACATGGAAGGCTTGCCATACCCGTCGACGGCGCAGCTGTCCAAGCAGCTGATCACAGAGGCGAAACGCACTCCAGAGCGGGCGTGGCTGGGCGAGGTCTCCGCGGTGGTGCTGCAGCAGGCGCTCGCGGATGCGGACCGTGCGTGGCGGAACTTCTTCGCCTCGCTCAAAGGGAAGCGCCAAGGCCCCAGGATGGGGCCTCCACGGTTCAAGCGTCGCTCGAACCCTCAATCGATCCGGTTCACCCGCAACGCACGGTTCGCCGTCCTCGGGAACGGGCGGCTTCGCCTGCCGAAAGTCGGTGACCTGAAGGTCGCGTGGTCGCGTGGACTCCCCTCCGAGGCCAGCTCGGTCACGGTCGGCAAGACCGGGTCGGGGAAGTACTACGCGAGTTTCGTGGTCGAGCTGGGTGAGGGAGCTGACCTCCTCGAACCTTTGACCGAACCGGACGCTGAGACCGGGATCGACTTGGGCCTGAAGGATTTCGCGGTCTTGCGCGGGGGAAAG
>NZ_JAKZEW010000087.1 GCF_022548875.1 Glycomyces sp. L485
CGTGCTTTCCGGTCGCGGCAGCGGTGAACCGGATCGACCGGGCGGCTTCGCTGATCTATCTGGCGTGCGCGATCGTTTTGGGCGCGACGAGCATCAGTGCCGCGGAGCGGATGGCCCACCATCACGGGCCGCTGGGGCTTGCGGGCGGGTCGGACTCCACGATCTGGCGGCTGCTGGACGGGATCGACGACCGCGTGGCGCGGCGGATCGCGACCGCCCGCGCGAAGGCACGCCGCCTCGTGTGGGCGCTGCTGGCCGAGCGTGAACAGGGTTTCCCCTGGATCGCTCTCGCCGGGAAGACCCTGACCGGGTGGATCGTCATCGACATGGACGCCACGATCGTCGAAGCCTCCTCGAACAAGGAAGGCGCTGCCGGGACGTTCAAGGGATCCTATGGACATCACCCGCTCGCGGCGTGGTGCGCCAACACGTTCGAGGCCCTGGCCATGATGCTCAGGGCAGGGAATGCGGGCTCGAACGACGCTGCCGACCACGTCACGGTCCTGACCTGCGCATTGAAGCAGTCGCCGCGGGCCGGCTATCGGAAGATCATGGTCCGTATCGACGGCGCCGGGGCCACACACGCGCTCATCGAACACCTCGAAGCGTTGAACACCGCGATCCGGCGCCTGGTCTACACCGTCGGCTGGACCATCACGAGCGCCGACGAGGCCGCGATAGGGGCCCTGCCCGAGACGGTCTGGTCGGTCGCGGTCGCCACCGACGGTGCGGCCACGCCCGGGTACGAGATCGCCGAGCTCACCGGCCTGAACACCCGGCCCGACTGGCCCGGGCACCTGCGGCTGATCGTGCGCCGCTGCCGTCCCTCACGCCGCCAAGCGAAGAAACTCACCGCGTTCGAACGCTCCACCGGGTACGTCTACTCGATCACCGCGACCAACATC
>NZ_JAKZEW010000086.1 GCF_022548875.1 Glycomyces sp. L485
ATGAGCGACAAGTACTCGCCGACGCCCCAGGACCGGTTCTCGTTCGGTATCTGGACTGTGGGTTGGGCGGCGCAGGACGTGTTCGGTCCGGCGACGCGGGCGCCGATGGCGGCCGATCGGGCGGTGCGGGAGCTGGCCGCGATCGGGGCCTACGGGGTGAACTTCCACGACAACGACGTGTTCGCGTTCGACGAGTCCGACCGCGAGCAGAACGTGGCGGCGTTCCGCAAGGCCTTGGACGAGACCGGTCTGAAGGTGACCACGGCGACGACGAACCTGTTCTCCCACCCGATCTTCAAGGACGGCGGGTTCACGCACAACGACCGGGACGTGCGGCGGTTCGCTCTGGCCAAGGTGATGCGGAACCTCGATCTGGCCGCGGAGCTGGGCGCGAAGGTGTACGTGTGCTGGGGCGGACGTGAGGGCGCCGAGTCCGGCGGCTCCAAGGACGTGCAGTCGGCCCTGGCGCGGATGAAGGAGGCCTACGACACGCTCGGCGCCTATGTCACCGAGCAGGGCTACGACATCCGGTTCGCGATCGAACCGAAGCCGAACGAGCCGCGGGGGAACATCCTGCTGCCGACCATCGGGCATGCGCTGGCGTTCATCAACGAACTCGAGCGGCCCGATCTGGTGGGGATCAATCCCGAGATCGGGCATGAGGAGATGGCCGGGCTCGATTACGCGGCGGGGATCCGGCAGGCGTTGTGGCACGGGAAGCTGTACCACATCGACCTCAACGGGCAGACCGGTCCGCGTTATGACCAGGATCTGCGGTTCGGTGCCGGGAACGTGGGCGGTGCGTTCTGGACGGTGGACGCGGTCGAGGAGGGCATCGCGAAGGGCCAGTATTCGGGGCCGGTGCATTTCGATTTCAAGCCCCCGCGCACCGAGGACGACGCAGGGGTGT